>JAVXJA010000004.1:12553-132997 GCA_036648085.1 Terrisporobacter sp. | reverse complement strand
TATGGGCTTAATAGAAAAACAAGAAGAAATAATTGACAACAAGATAAAAGAAATGGAAAATCTTAAGATAGAAATAAAAGAAGGTAAAAAAGTTATAAATGAAATTATGAATTTTAAAAATGAATTTAATTTTGAAAAAATAAAAATGAAGAAAGAAAGTTTTAACCTGCATATTTTAAACATAAAAGAAATGCTTAACATTATTATTAACACAGATGATTTACATGAAATTGAAAATGAATTGGTAGCTTCTATAGAAGCAGAAGGGAAGAATCATTTTTTATATAAATGGAAAATTATAAATAATAAAGAGATAGTTGAAGATGAAAAATTATTATTTATTAGAGAAAGTAAAAATAATGCAAATATAGTGAAAAAATATTTACAAATGTTTAATCTTAAATCAGAAACAATTAGGATTGATAAAAAAATGATAATGACATATTTCTTTGGAAATGAAAAAGAAATTACTAATTATATAATTGAATTAAATAAATTTTTTAAAAACAATAAAGATAATGCAGCATATGTTAGTTATGATTTTTCTTTGCCTAAAAAAGACCATAATCATAAGTACTATGTAAATATAAATTTAATAATTGATAAATAAAACTTGACTGTGGAGTAAGTCCATTGTTTAGAATAATAAGTGACAGAAGTTTTAGGAGGTTTTAAATGAATTTAATTAAAAACAGAGTATTTATGACAATACTTGCAACAGACATAATACAGCAAGGAGCAATATGGATAAGAAATATAGCAATTATGTTTTTTGTTATGAAAATATCAAATTCAAACCCAATTACTATATCACTATTAAATCTAATAGAGTACTTGCCAATGTTTCTACTCACTTTTATAGGTGGAATAATTGCAGATAAGTATAATCCAAAGAGATTAATGCTTATTGGAGATTTCTTTAGTTTTGTTTCCTTTGTTATATTAGGATTTTTTGTGAAAGATGGTGTAATAATAGCTATATTTATGGCAACTCTTGTATCTGCCATAGTTACTCAGTTTTCTTATCCAGCATCACAAAAATATTTTAAGGAATATGTACAAGAAGATATGATAGAAGAGGCAATAGGAATATCTCAACTTTTAAGTTCAGGGTTTGCTATAATTGGTCCTTTTTTAGGTTCATATTTTTACTTTAATTTTGGCATGGACAAAACCATTTTTATAGTAGCAAGCTTATTTTTAGTTTCTATACTACTTATACTTACTTTGCCAAACAAGAAATTTGATGTGCTACCTAGTGGAGGATTAATAGAAGATACTAAACTTACTTTTGAATATTTAAAAAGTAAACCACAGCTAATTGTATTTACAAAAGTATTATTTGTTATATCATTTTCATTAGGTATAGCTAATAATCTTGATATATTTTTAGTAACTCAAAGGCTTGGTCTTAAAGAAGAATTTTATCAATTCTTCTCAGGTATAGCAGGAGTTGGGATGATTGTTGGCGGATTAATTTACATGGTAATAGCAAAAAAACTAAAGGATGCAAGAATTTTATATATTCTTATGTCAGTATTTGCTTTTACAGTATTCTTTGAGGGATACTCTACTATACCTGCTCTTACTATAGCACTTCAGTTTGTAGATAATATAATAGGAGGAATTTTAAGCGGATATGTGATGGCTGTTATTACTAAAATTACAGATCAAGAGTATCTAGGTAAAGTTAATGGACTTACTTCTACTTTAATGCTACTTGGAATAATGGTTGGAACTGTCATGTCTGGAATTATTATGAATGCATGGTCTATTGTAGCTGCTTTTATAGTGGCAAGTGTAGGGTTTGTATTGGCCACTATTATTTTATACAAGCCTAGCAAGAAGGGTATAATGGATAATTTATAAAAAGTTTATTAAATCAGCTTTTTATGTAAAATAAAGAAGGTGTTTAAATGTACAAAATAGGTGAAACTTCAAAAATAACTAAAATATCAACTAGAATGCTTAGATATTATGATAAAGAAAATATATTGAAGCCTAGTTGTATAAAAGATAACGGATATAGATATTATACAGACAAGGATATTAGTATAATATCAAAAATAAAGATTTTAAGAAGATATGACTTTACTTATGAAGAAATAAAAATCATATTGGATAATAATAAATACGAAGATAAACACATATATATTAACAAAATTAAAGAATTAACTCATAATATGAATAAATACGGTGACTTAATTTCAGAAATAGAAGAAGAAAAAGACATAAAAAATAAAAATATAATAATAAATAATTATGATATTAATTTTTGTGAAAAACAATCAGTTCAAACCTTATGTAAAAGAGTACTTATAAATTATGACGAAATAGATAAATTTATAGAAAGCTGTTATAGTGTAGTTTCACAAAAAAGAATTACTAAATTAGGTTATTATTATATTATGTTTTATGATAATGAAAATTTGGATGAGAATATATGTGATATAGAATATTATCAACCTATTGTAAATAATGAAGAAATAAATAATTTTGACACTAAGACAATTGAAGAGGCTACATATATTAGTACAATTCATTATGGAACTTATTCAAAAATAAGTAAGGCATATGCTGCTTTATATAAATGGACTGAAAATAATGAATTTAAAATTAAAGGAAATTTTATTGAAAAATACTTTATAGATTCATCAATAAGTTCATATAGTGTTGACTTTATAACAGAAGTATCTATAAAAGTTTGCAAAGCTTAGTTGACATTCACATTATGACAACCTTTATACTTGAGTTATAAGAATAAGGGAGGTATATTATGAAGAAAAAAATACTAACAATAGGATTATCATTACCAGTAATATTAACAATGATGAAATTTAGCAAGGCATATGAGGCACAAGGTATGACTAAAGAAGATGAACAAATATACTATATGCCACTAGAAGATGAAGAACATGAAGGTACTTGGCTACAATGGCCTCATAGTTACACTTATGGAAAATCATATCAAAATAATATAGAAGACATATGGATAAAAATGACTAAGTCTTTAGTCAAAGGAGAAAATGTTCACATAGTAGCATATAACAATAAAGAAAGAGATAAAATAGAGAAACTATTGAAAAAAGAAAATGTTGATATGAATTATGTAGATTTTTATGTTTATGAAAATGATGATGTGTGGATAAGAGATAATGGTCCTATATTTGTATATGATGAAAATGATGAACTTGTTATATTAGATTGGGGATTTAATGGTTGGGGAAAAAAGGAACCATATAAAAAATCTAATCAAGTCCCAAAGAAAATAAGTGAGGATTTAGAAGTTAAAAATATAAGCTTAGATGAAGTAGTGCTAGAAGGTGGAGCTATGGAACTTGATGGTAATAGTACATTTTTAGCAACTAAGAGTTCTATAATAAATAACAATAGAAATAAAAATTTAAGCCAAAAAGAAATAGAAGATTATATAAGTAAGTATTATGACGTAGAAAAATTTATATGGTTAGATGGTGTAGTTGGACTAGATATAACAGACTTTCATATAGATGGATTTGCTAAGTTTTATGATGAATCAACAATTATAACACTAGATAAAAGGGGTCTTATAGATTGGGGATTGAAGACAAAAGATATTAACACACTACTGAACTCAACAAATATAAATGGAGAAAAGTATGAGCATGTATATCTACCACTTACGAAAAATAATGTTAAATTAAAAAATGGAAAGAACTTAGGTTATCAAGGTTCATATATGAACTTTTATATAGGCAATGAAGTTGTATTAGTTCCAAATTACAATGATGAAAATGATAAAATTGCAAATGAGATTATACAAGATTTGTATCCTGATAAAGAAGTAAAAGGAATAGATATAAGACAGCTGTACAAAGACGGTGGAATGATTCACTGTGTAACACAACAACAACCCATAGATAAAGTTAAAAAATAGATAGCAGTTGTTAGTAAAAATTTTTAGCACTAAAACTTAATATGTTTTTAGATATGTTTTTAAAAATGTTTCTTTAATTATTGAATTTAGATGGAAGGATAAAATCCTTCTATTTTTTTTGTAAATTATATATTATATAGAACTTGACAATCATTCTTGTCATAGAGTATTATTAATTATGACAAGAATGATTGTCAAAGCGACAATGAAAATAGTCAGGAGGGATTAAATGCCATTAAATAATCGTTTAAAAGAATATAGAGCTAAAATTAATGTGAATCAAACTGAAATGGGGATGATGATTGGAGTATCTAGACAAACCATAAGTCAAATTGAACGTGGGGATTACTCTCCATCAGTTACTTTAGCATTAAAGATAGCTAAGGTTTTTAATGTAAGTGTGGAAGACATTTTTAGTTATGAGGAGGAATAGGTTAATGAATGATAGTCGTGTAAGTGAAATTAAAAAAGAAGATAAAAAAGCCTTTAAAGGATTTTTATGTATATTGATAGTATCAGGAATTGCTGGGGCTGTTTTTAGCCAAGTAAGTGGTAATTTAAAAGAAGTTTTGGGAGAGAATTTAGCTGATTTCTTAATGAACATTCTTGAACAAATCACACCATATGTAAGTTTTGTTATTTCTATAGTGATGATTATAGTAAGTAAAATAATATACACTAAATCACGAAAAGGATATGAACTTTGGAAACAAAGAGGGCAAGATGATGATAGCATAGATAAAATTGAAGAAAATTTATCATATTTACTAATAGCAACATCTGTGAATAATATATTTGCTTTCTTCTTTATGGGAGCTGGAATTAAATTATTTGTTGCAGGCAATATGATTTCGGACAATAATAATATAAAAGTTTTATGGTTACTTGTAGGATTTATATTATGTGTATCATCTTCTATATTAATTCAAAAGAAAGTAGTCAACTTAGAAAAAGAGATAAATCCATTGTTAAAAGGAAGTGTATATGACAGCAAATTTGGGCAAAAATGGCTTAATAGCTGTGATGAATCCATAAGGTTATCTATATACAAATCTTCTTATAAGTCATACATAGCTACATCTACAACATGTACTATACTTTGGTTATTTTGTATCGTAGGATTTATACTATGGGATTTTGGAATAACACCATTAGTAATGGTAACTATTATATGGCTAGTTTTAACAATTTCATATAGTTTAGAATCAATTAAGCAGTCAAAAATAAAATAAGCATAATCATATTAAAAACAACTAAAATAGGGGGAAATATGAAGTTAGAAGTTAAAAATATAAGAAAAAGTTTTTCAGGAAATGAAGTATTACATGGAATATCATTTTCTGTTGAAAGTGGAAAAGCACTTGGTTTACTAGGAAGAAATGGAGCAGGAAAAACCACAACAATTCGTATATTAATGGATGTGTTCAAAGCTGATAGTGGTGAGATATTAATCAATGATAAAAAATTCAATCCAATGGATTATCAAATAGGATACTTACCAGAAGAAAGAGGCCTATATCCGAAAAAGAAAGTTGCAGAGCAGATAATTTATTTAGCACAGTTAAGAGGAATGTCAGCAAAAGAAGCCAAGGGTAGTACAAAGATATGGCTTGAGAGACTAGGTATAACAGAATATACAAATAGAACTTTAGATAGTTTATCAAAAGGAAATCAACAAAAGGTGCAATTAGCTCAAACTTTAGTTTGTAATCCAGAAATAGTTATACTAGATGAACCATTTAGTGGGCTAGATCCAGTTAATTCACAAGTACTTAAGGATACTGTAAGAGATTTAATAAATCAAAACAAACTAGTTATATTCTCTAGTCACCAAATGAGCTATGTTGAAGAATTTTGTGAAGAGATAGCTATAATAAATAAAGGTGAAATAGTATTAAGTGGAAGTCTTAAAAATATAAAAAAAGAATTTGGAAGAAATAGATTAATACTAAGTGCAAATGATTTATCAATAGACAATCTAAAATCTATACTAGACAACAAATTTAAACACTTAGTAAGTATAAATGAAGTAAAAAGAGATTATTTAGTTCTAGAGTTATTTGAGAATATAACAAAGAAAGAACTTTTAGAAAAATTATTAAAAGAAGATATAGATATAGCTAAGTTTTCTATGTATGAACCAGGCTTAGAAGATATATTTGTAAAGAAAGTAGGGGAAAAATAATGGGGAAATTTCTTACTGTATTAAAATTTGAACTTGGAAATTACTTTAAAAAGAAATCCTTTATATTAAGCACAGTGATAATTTCACTAGTAATGGTAGTTGGATTGTCATTACCTAATTTTATAGATATGTCGTCCATATTACCCGTTGGAGATAGTAATAAAACCAAGGTAGAAGATGTTAAGGATGAAGAAAAAATAAACTTAGCAATATATGATGAAAAAAATATAATATCAGATAAAAGTATATTAAATGTTTATTTTGAAAACTCAAACTGGAAAATCGTAAAAAATCAAAAGGAGTTAAATAAGTTAGTACAAAATAAAAAAGTAGAAGCAGCTTTCAATGTGAAAAGTTTGACACAGTATGATTATATTGTTGAAAACACTAGTATTAGTGATACAAATAATCAAATATTTAATGAACTTTTGAAAAAGATCTATGTTAACATAAAAGTCTCAAGTGAAGGAATAGATGCTAACAAAGTAGATGCTATTTATAATACTCAAGTAGTTTCTAATGTTGAAATACTTGGTAAAGATAGTGCGAATAATTTCGGGTATGGATATATATTAATATTTGTTATATATATTATGATTGCAATGTATGGTCAACTAATTGCAACTAGCATAACAACAGAAAAAAGTAATAGAGCAATTGAGGTATTAGTTACAAGTACAAATACTAATAATTTGATTTTTGGTAAAGTTATTGCAGGTGCAATAGCAAGTATAGTTCAAGTTGGAGTAATAATGTCAAGTGCACTTATTTCGTACAAATTAAATAGTGAAGTTTGGAATGGATTATTAGATAATATATTTAAAATACCATCAGAATTATTAATTACATTTGCTGTATTTGGAATATTAGGTTATCTATTCTATTCATTTATGTTTGCAGCTCTAGGAGCATTAGTATCAAAAACAGAAGACTTAGGAACTAGTCTTGGTCCCGTATTGATGATATTTATAGTGGTATTCATGGTAAGTATGATAGGACTTAGAAATGGAGATAGTACATTAATGAAAGTTTGCTCGTATATACCATTTGCATCTCCTATGACAATGATAGCAAGAGTTTCAGGAGGATATGTTACATCAATGGAATTTATCCTATCTGCATTGATACTTGTATTATCAAATCTAGTAGCAGGAGTATGTGTATCTAAAATATATAGAATGGCAACATTAATGTACGGAAATCCAATAAAATTAAAAAATGCATTAAAATGGCTTAAGGGCTAAACTTTTGTGCCGTTTCAAAGTGTGTTCCAATGGGTACCCTTACACGCGCATATACACGTACGCACTTGTATTTTACTATTAATATTATATATGAAAATAATTTAATATTAAATATTGAAGAATAAGTACAGTAACCCTTTAGATTAATTTCTAGGGGGTTTTATTTTATGTGTAAAATAAATAATATTTGTTTACAATATCGATACACGATGTTACAATTCACTTAAGAATATCGTGTATCGATATATTTATTGAAGGGGTGTAAATTTTTAATATAATAAAGGAGATATGTTATTATGATGAAAGAGAGAAAGAAACTTACAGAGTTAATATTTTTCAGAGAAAATGAATGTAAGGCCATGGAAGAATACTTAGCAGAAAAGGCAGCTCAGGGGTGGATGCTAGAAGAGATAAACCTTGGATTTTTTTCATTCAAAAAAGTTCAGCCTACTTATTGTAGATTTGCAGTAGATATTTTTGATGATTTAAATTTTGCAGAATATAGAGAGTATTGTGAGGCAAGTGGATGGAATTATTTATGCTGTACAGGTAGATATTTAATATTTACGACTGTTGATGAAAATACAATTCCTATACAAACAGATGAAGAATTAGTTTTGAAAAAGATAAGAAAATCAATAATGGCATATTTATTACTTACGATTATGCTTGTATTAAATTTTATTAATATAATTAGAAAGGGTTTTATAATGGGAGAAGTTTATAAAACAGAGAATTTATTTATTTTGATTCTTGTACTTATATTTACATCATTTCTAGTCACTGAAGTAATCACAGATACCTAATGGTATGTTAAGATTCAAATTAATATTAAATCAGGAAGTAAAATAAGATATAAAACATTAAAAAGCCTTAAGATAAAGAACATTTATATGAAGTTATATATGTATGCTTTTATAATTGTACTTATTAGTAGCGCAGGTTTACATTTTGGAAATGAATATACATATGAATATAGTTGGTGGATATATATATTTGCCTTAATATTAGGTGTTATTACAAGTGTATATAAAGTGATTAAAATAAATAGAGCATAAATAAGTTTTATTAGAACCGATATGGAGGTATAAAATGGCTAGAAAAAAATTTCAGACATTATCAGAGCCAATGTACTATATATTACTAGCCTTAACAGAAGAGTGTTGTGGTGTAGATATTATGAAAAAAGTAGAGAATATTTCTAAAGGAAGAATTTCTGTGGGACCAGGAACTTTATATACTTTACTTGGCAAGTTTGAAAGTTCAGGTCTAATTAGAGAAACAGCAGTAGAGGGTAGAAAGAGAAGTTATATAATAACTGAAGAAGGTTATGAGTCATTAAGTGAGGAGTATAAACGTTTAAAATCAATGGTAGAAGAAGGCTTAGAATATATGTTTTGGATATAACAATTATTAATGAGATAATAAAAATATGCGAAAGACATGAATATATCAGTATGTAAAAGCAATAGGTGAACTAGTTGAGAAATTAGGTAAAATTTTATAACATACGATATGATTAATAAATTTACAATATTTACAAACTTAATCCACTATGATACAATAAATTACAAATAAAAATAAATATTAAATACCTCATCTAAAAAAAGATTGAGGTAGAGGTCGCATTTACTAAGAGTAGTATTGAAGAGGTCGGAAGCCAATGAATCAATATAAAAGGAGTGAGTGCCGAAGTGCTAGTGTCCAAAGCTGGTGCTGGGACTGTATTGAATAAGTACAGGACTGTCATCAAAATTATCCCCAATTTTGATGGAGAGCTATCTTAAGTAAGATAAAGGGAAGATGTAGGTATGTTGTAAATAGAACCTTAAACTCAACATGCATTCGTGTTGAGTTTTTTTAATACCAACAATTCTCCAGACTAGATAGTAAAAGGGAAAACTTAAAAAATGACTAAAATATGAGGAGATTGAAAATGAACAATTTAAGAAAAAGAAAATTTACTATGCCAAACACACTATCTATTATATTTTTATTGATAGTAGTAATGGCAGTACTTACATGGATAGTACCAAGTGGAAGTTTTGAAAGACAAGAGATAGACGAAAGAATGGTAGTTGTAGCTGGAACTTATGAAAAAGTGGCATCAAATCCACAAGGAATTACTGAAGTATTTACAGCACCTATAAGTGGATTTATAGATGCTGCTGAAGTAGTTGGATTTGTTTTAATAGTTGGAGGAGCATTTGGAATAGTTAACAAAACTGGGGCTATAGAAGCAATGATAGCTCACACTGTAAATAGAATGAAAAAATTTCAATTCTTAATAATACCTATTTCAATGATTTTATTTGGACTAGGTGGAACAACTTTTGGAATGAGTGAAGAAACATTACCTTTTTATATGATATTTATTCCACTTATGACTAGTATGGGATATGATTCCTTGACAGCAGTGGCAACGGTGTTTATAGGAGCCGCAGCTGGATTTGCAGCATCTACTACTAATCCTTTTTCTGTGGGAATAGCACAAGCTCTTTCACATATATCACCAGGATCTGGTATAGAATATAGGATAATTATGTTTATAATATATATGGCAATATGCATAGGATTTGTTATGATGTATGCTAACAAAGTTAAAAAAGATCCTTCAAAGTCTTTAGTTAGAAATATATCTTTAGATGAACTAGCAATAGATAGCGAAGATACAAATATAAAAGAGTTTACAAAAAGAGAAGCCATGGTAATAACAATTTTCGTATTAGGTATGGCAACTATGATATATGGTGTTCTAGAACAAGGTTGGTACATAAATGAAATTGCAATGATATTTACAGCTATTGGAATAATATCAGGGATAGCAGCAGGACTTAAGCAAGATGAAATAGTGGATTCATTTATAGGTGGATCAAAAGATTTAATGTCCGCAGGATTATGCATAGCATTTGCCCGTGGAATAGTAATAATAGCGGAAAATGGATATATCATAGATACCATATTAAACTCTGCAGCAAATATATTAAATGGATTACCAAAAGCAATATTTATAAATTTAACTTTCTTAATAGAAGGACTAATAGCATTTTTAATACCATCAGCATCAGGACTGGCATCACTTACAGTACCTGTTCTTTCTCCACTAGGGGATTTAGTTGATGTATCTAGACAAATGATAGTTACAGCTTATCAATTTGGTATAGGGGTAACTAATTTTATAACACCTACATCAGGAGTTTTAATGGGAGCACTAGCACTAGCTAATATTCCTTGGTCAAAATGGCTTAGATTTACAATGCCTTTACTTGTAGTATTAATACTTACTACAATGACATTTTTGACAATAGGGTTATATATAGGGTTCTAATATAGGGGGAAATTTTATGATAGAAAATATAAAGCAAAGAGCTTATGAAATAGAAAATGAATTAGGGAAAGAAATAGAAGCAGTATGTGATTTTATATTTAACAATCCAGAACTAGGAGATGAAGAATTTATATCATCTAAATACTTAGTAGATAAAATAAAAGAATATGGATTTGAAACAACTTATCCATACTGTAATCTAGATACTGCATTTAGAGCAGAATTAGGAGATGAAGAAGGACCAACCATAGCATTTTTAGCTGAGTATGATGCATTACCTGGATATGGAGAAGATAAAGAACCAGCTCATGCTTGTGGACATAACTGGATTGCGCATCTACTTTAGGTGCTTGTATAGTACTTAGCAAGTTAAAAGAAAATTTCAAAGGGAAAATTGTATTAATAGGAACTCCAGCAGAAGAAAGTACAGGAGGGAAATGTGATCTAGTTAAATCAGGTGCTTTTGATGATGTGGATGTAGCTTATCAAATGCATATAGAAGCATTCAATAATGTAAATTGTAAAGCTTTAGCAATGGATTCATTAGAATTTAGTTTTGAAGGTGTAGCAGCTCATGCAGCTAGTCATCCTCATATGGGAGTTAATGCTTTGGATGCAGTACAACTTACTTTTGCAGGAATAAATGCACTAAGACAACATGTAACAAGTGATGTTAGAATACATGGTATAGTTTCAGATGAAGGAGAAGCTCCAAACATAGTTCCAGAAAAATCAGCTTGTAAATTTTATATAAGAGCAAGTGAGAGAAAATATTTAAATGAAGTTACTGAGAAGGTTATAAATTGTGCAAAAGGTGCAGAATTGATGACAGGAGCAAAATTAACTTATAGATATTTTGAAAATTCATTTGATAATATAATCAATAACAGAATACTTCAAGATATTACTAAAAAGAATTTAGTACAAGTTGGTATAACGGATATATTAGATGGAAAAGAAGGGCCAGTAGGATCCACAGATATAGGTAATGTAAGCCAAGTTTGTCCTACTATGTATACGGAAATTGCGCTAGAGTTAAATCCTATGGTATATGTTCATGAAAGTGAGTTTTTAAATTATGCAAATTCTAAAGAAGCTTATGATAAACTTCATAAATCTGTAAAGGCGATGGTAGGATGTGCGCTAGAGATTTATTTAGAAGATGGATTATTAAATAAGATTAAAAGCCAATAAAATAGTTTATAGAGGCCATGTTGAATAATATTTAACAAAGGTTGTATCTGTAGCTTATACAAATAATAAACAATAAAAGGAATTAGAAGGTTTATTAAAAGCTAAAAGACATGGCTTACCTTTTATAGCAGTTCCAACAACAGCCGGAACAGGGTCTGAAACTACATTAGTATCAGTTGTTTAAGATACTCTAACTCATGCATTAGAAGCATATGTGTCAACTTATGCTACTGATGAAACAGATAAGTATTCAGAAATAGCAATAAAATTAATATATGATTCAATAGAAAAATTATATGAAAATCCTAAAGATACTAAATTAAGAGAAGATATGCTAGTTACATCTTTTTATGTAGGAATGGCATTTACCCGTACTTCTGTAGGTTATGTTCATGCTTTTGCTCATAATATAGGTGGAAAATTTGGAGCGAAAGATTAGAAAAAATTGACAAAAATGCTGTATCTGAAATGTGTTAAGCTGGATTTAAGGAGTGTCACGGAACTTATCCTGTACCTTATTACTATAGTAAAAAAGAAGCTGAGGAAATATTATATAAAGTATGCAACTAAGAATTAATAACCCAAAGTGCATAATTCACAAAAAACTACTAAGTTTATGGCTTAGTAGTTTTATTTTACATATTATTAATAATTGATTTAATAATATTTATAGCTTAAACTAATAAATTGTAAATAAAATAATAAATTATGTTGAGAGGTGATGAATATTAAAAGAATAAGAGGCAGTATTACTGTTAAATTATTTTTGCTAATATTTATGCTTATATTACTAATATCAGGATTAATGTTAGGTTTTATGATTAAAGATACAAATAAAACAATACAAAAAGAAATGTATATAATGAGAAGTCAAGTTCTAGATGAAGTAGCAAATAATATATCAATATTATTATCAAACGTAGAAACTATCGGGAATACGATTGTAGTAGACAGTAAATTGATGAGAATATTAGGAACTTCTACAGAAGAAATATATACTGATAAAAAAGTAACTAAAGAAATGAGTTCTTATGTAGAGGGTATGCTAAGCGATGAAATCTGGAAATATGGGAAATTCAACATGAAGCCTGAACTATATATAATAGGTGAAAATGGATTAACATATAGTACTTATTCAAAAACTAAATATGATATAGATAAAATTAAGAATGAATCATGGTATGAGGAAATTGTAAAAGCAGATGGAGATACAGTGTTAATAAACACATATAAAGATGAAAATGGAGTGGGACCATATAAAAATATATTTAAAATGGGAAGACTTATAAAAGATTTGATAACGAAAGAAATTCTAGGAGTATTAATAATAGATGTGAGTGAAACTATGCTATATGATAGATATTCTGAGTTATTAGAAGTTGGAGGGTCAATTTATATTGTAGACTCTAAGGGAAAAATAATTTCAAGTAAAGATAAAAGAATTATAGGTAAAAATTACGATAAGATTATATCAAAGGATACTAATAAGGAAAAATTAGATACAAAATATATTAAAATCACATCCAGTATTGATGAATTTGGATGGAGTATGGTACAAGAAATACCTTTAAATATAATGATGCAGATATCAAACCGTATAATAAAAAAGTCATTAGTTTTGATAG
Source organism: Terrisporobacter sp. (assembly GCA_036648085.1). Classification (GTDB taxonomy): domain Bacteria; phylum Bacillota; class Clostridia; order Peptostreptococcales; family Peptostreptococcaceae; genus Terrisporobacter. The sequence continues at coordinate 119,505 of JAVXJA010000004.1, read as the reverse complement.
TAGTAATAAGTTTAATAGCTGTAATAATAACTTATAAACTTTCAGTGTCCATTACAAATCCAATAATTAAGATAAAAAATAAAATGAATGAAGTAATGCAAGGAAACTTAAAAGCTCAAGTTCATGTAGATAGTAATGATGAAATTGGAGAACTTCAAACATCTTTCAATAGTATGGTAAGTAGATTGGAATCATCTATTGAGGAAATTAAAATATATGAAGAACAAAAGAGAATAGCAGAATTAAGTTTTTTACAAGCGCAAATAAATCCACATTTTCTTTATAATACATTAAGTGGAATAAGGTTTTTAATATCTATGAACAAAAATGAACAAGCTGAGGATATGCTTTATAAATTTACAAAATTATTAAGAAGTATATTACCTAAATCCAGTGAAATGATTAATTTGGAAGAAGAAATTGAAAATATTAAAAACTACTCAGATCTTCAACTAATGAGATATCCTGGTTCATTTGAAATTATTTATAATATAGATGAAAATATATATGAATTTAAAGTGCCTTCTTTTATTTTACAGCCAATTGTAGAAAATGCTATTTTATATAGTATGGAAAAAGAAAATAATAAAGGAATCATAAGTGTAATTGCATATGAAAATGAAGATGGAATAAGAATAATCGTAGAAGATAACGGAATAGGTATGTCCAAAGATAAAGTAAATACCGTATTAAAAAAAGAAGCAAGTATAAATAGAATCGGAGTTATAAATGTACATGAAAGAATACAATTAATTTATGGTCCTGATTATGGATTACAAATTGATAGTATAGAACAAATAGGAACGAAAGTTACGTTTATATTACCTAAATAGAGGAAGGTCATTATGTTAGATATATTAATAATTGAAGATGAAGCACCAATAAGAGAATGGATAGTATATACTATTTCTAATTTATCAAAAGAGTTTAATGTGTTATGCAGCGCATCAAATGGTAAGGAAGGTTATCAACTAGCAATAAAATTAAAACCACAGGTAATTATAAGTGATATAAAAATGCCTATAATGGATGGTATAGAATTTACAAAAGAAATAAAAAAAATTAATCCAGATATATATATAGTTTTATTAACTAATTATGCAGAATTTTCTTATGCAAAAGAAGCAATAAGTTGTGGAATATACGAGTATTTAATAAAGTCGGATATAAGACAGAAAGATTTATATGAGATACTTAACAAAATATCTAAAACTATAAATGATAAAGAAAAATTAAATATAGAAAATAATAAAAGCTTTGAAAGTAATGAAGAAAAACTAAATACTATAGATTGCAATAAAGTAAAAGATAATTATTCTCAATCTATAAAAAGAGCATTAGAATATATAGACTTGAAATATAAAGAGCAGATTTCTCTTAATGATATATCAAGATATGTATATTTATCGAATGAATACTTTTCAAGATTATTTAAAGAAGAAGTAGGCGAAAATTTTAGTACTTATCTTACTAATTATAGAATGAAAAAAGCTGAATATCTTATAAAAAATACAGATATGAAAATAAGTGCTGTATCTTTAGAAGTTGGATATGTAAATCCAAGTTATTTCTCTAAAAGTTATAAAAAATATAGGGGAGTGTCTCCATATGAAGATAGATATTAATGGTACAAAGAAAATGTCAATATAATTCAAGAATGTCAAAAATGTTCTATAAAACTAGAGGTTAATTATAAAAATGTCAACATTGTTGCATCATTAATCAATAAAATCTATGTAATGAAAGTATTAAAAAAAATATAATATTATTAAAGTTATAAATCAAGTGATTAATATATTATATGTTTTACTAAAAGTGAATTGAAATGGGAGGAAATATGAAAGAAAGCAAAGGTAAAATAATGATATTAATAATTATTTTGATGTTATCTGCAGGAGTAAGTTATGTATTAAAAATTAATACAAATAAAGAAAATAATCAAAATAATAACTTGATAAAAATTGCAATTGTTTTTAATAAATCAGGACTTGGGGATAAATCATTTAATGATCTATGTTATGATGGAGCATTAAAATCTCAAGAAGAATTAAATATTGAATTTGATTATGCACAGTCTAATACAAGTAAAGAATATGAAACATTGTGTAGAGAGTATGCGAAAACAAATGAATACGATCTTATAATTGCTGTAAGTGGAGAAGAAGAAGATTCAATAAAGAAAGTTGCAAAAGAGTTTACAAATCAAAAATTTACAATTATAGATTCTAAATTAGAACTATCTAATGTAAGTTCTATAAGTACAAAACATTCAGAGCAAACTTTTCTAAATGGAGTTATAGCTGGACTAGCTATATCAAAACAAAAAGGCAGGGTTGATGATTCTGTTGGTATAGTACTGGGAAAAGATCTTGATTATCTTAAACAAGGAGCAGTTGGATTTGAAGCAGGAGTTAGATATATAAACCCAAAGATTAAAACAATAACTGCAGTAGTAGATGATTTTTCAAATCCTGCAAAAGCAAAAGAAATTTCATTATTAATGTACAGTAAGGGAGTAAGTTATATTCAACATATAGCAGGAGAATCTGGTCTAGGGGTATTTGCAGCAGCCAAAGAAGTTGATAAATATGCATTTGGAGTAGATGGAAATCAAAATTTGTTGGATCCTGATTATATTGTATCTACAGCAACAAAATATGCAAATAAAATAATTTATGAAGAAATCGAGTCTATTGTAAATAATACATGGACATCAGGACGTAAAGAATTAGGATTAAAGGATAATGTTATTGGATATACAAGAGAAGGATCAAATGTGAATATAAGCAATGACATAATTGATATTACTGAAGATATAAAAAAATCTATAATAAACAAAGAAATAATAATACCGTCAACACACGAATCATTAGAAAATTGGATTAAATCAAATAAGTATACAAAATACTAAAAACAAAAATATGCTATTTATAAATTTTGATTTATTTATATGGTGGGAAAACGTTATTCAAAACTAAAAAATTTAAGAGGTGGAGAGTATGAATAATTTATTCGATAAAATACAAGAGGCGTCAAGTTATATAAAATCTAAGGTTGATATAAAACCAAGCGTAGGTGTTATACTTGGAACAGGGTTAGGTTCACTAGCAGATGAAATAGAAGATAAAGTACAGATAGAATATAAAGAAATACCACATTTTCCTATATCAACAGTTGAGGGTCATAAGGGGCAACTTGTTATAGGGAAATTAAATGGAAAGAATGTAATAGCAATGCAAGGCAGATTTCATTATTATGAAGGATACTCAATGCAAGAGATTACTTTTCCAATAAGAGTAATGAAAGCTTTAGGTATAGAAACTATGTTTGTAACTAATGCAGCAGGTGGAGCAAACAAATCTTTCAATCCAGGAGATTTAATGATTATTACAGATCATATAAACTTTACTGGAGATAGTCCGTTAATAGGAAAGAATGATGAAAGGTTAGGAGATAGGTTTATAGATATGTCTAAAACTTATACTCCAGAATATATAGAAATAGCTAAAGAATGTGCAAAAGAACTTAATATAAATATAAAAGAAGGAGTATATGCATATTTCATAGGGCCTACATTTGAAACACCAGCAGAGGTTAAAATGGCTCAAATAGTGGGAGCAGATGCAGTTGGAATGTCTACAGCGCCAGAAGTAATAGTTGCAGCCCATAGTGGATTAAAAGTTATAGGTATATCTTGCATACCATGTATGGCATCAGGAGTAGTAGATAAACCTTTAAGTCATGAAGATGTAATAACAACTACTAAAAAAGTAGAAAAAGAATTTTCGAATTTAGCAAAAAATATAATTAGCAGAATATAAAAATAGAGGGTGAAGAGATGAAAACAGTATTAAACTTATTAGGAATAATAATTTTATTAGGAGTTTTATATATAACATCATATGATAAAAAGTATATTAACAAAAAGATGATATTAAAGGCTATAGGTTTACAGTTTATATTAGCGTTTTTATTAGTTAAGTTTCCAATTGGTAGATTTGTATTACAAAAGGCTTCAGATTTTATAACAGCAATATTAAGTTATGGAGCAGAAGGAATGAGCTTTATGTTTGGTCCTTTAGCAGATGCATCAGGTCCAGCAGGATATATATTTGCAATACAAGTTCTTGGTAATATGATATTTGTATCAGCATTAGTAGCTGCCCTATATTATCTAGGGGTTATAGGTTTTGTTGTAAAGTTAATTGGTGGAGTAATTGGTAACGTTCTAGGAACTAGTAAAGTAGAGAGTTTTGTTGCTGTTGCTAATATGTTTTTAGGACAATCAGAATCTCCAATACTTGTATCTAAATATTTAAGCAAGATGAGTGAAAGTGAAATAATGCTAGTTTTAATATCAGGTATGGGAAGTATGTCTGCAACTGTGATTATGGGATATGTAGGTATGGGAATACCAATGGAATATCTTTTAATAGGTGGAGCATTAGTTCCTCTTGGGAGTATAATAGTATCAAAATTAATACTTCCAGAAACTGAAAAATTGCCAAAAGAAATGTTAAAACAAGATGTTAATGTTAACGGTGGTCAAAGTGCTTCTTTAGCAGAGTTAGAGTGTGCAGTTACATATGATGCTACAGATGATATATCTATAGACAATAAAGGTGATAATGTAAATCTTATAGATGCCATATCAAAAGGAGCTATGGATGGTCTTAATTTAGTACTTGGTATAAGTGCATCATTAATTGCTATAATTTCATTAGTTGCATTAGTAAATGGTGCTTTAGGAATATTTGGTTTATCTTTAGAAATGATATTATCTTACTTATTTGCACCTATAGGATTCTTCATGGGTATACCACAAGAAAATATATTAACAGCATCTCAGTTACTTGGAAGTAAATTAGTTCTAAATGAATTTGTTGCTTTTGAACAATTAGGTGTAATAATAAATAGTTTAGATTATAGAACAGGATTAATGATAGCTATATCTTTAACAGGATTTGCGAATATATCTAGTATGGGTATGTGTATAAGTGCAGTATCTGTGTTTGCACCAGAAAAAAGAAGTCAATTAGCAAGACTTGCATTTAGAGGAATGCTAGGTGGATTCTTTGTAAGTGTATTAAGTGCTTTAGTAGTAGGGTTAATAGTAGCAATATAATATAAATTTATATATACAACAATAAGCGGTCTTACTTTTATAAAGTAAGACCGCTTAATAGTTTAACAGGAACTTGAACTTGTGTAACATACTCATCTTCTATAGCGGTTTCATAAACATCAATTTTATAAATTTCTATAGGGTCACCTAAAATAGTATATTTATTGATTTTAATGAACTTATAAAGCATTTCAAATACTTGTCTATACTGGTTATACCCACCTTTATATGTGTAGGTAACATAATAACCCTCATCTAAAATAAAGTTATAATCAGATGAATCTTCATCAACTAAGCAAAATGTATGTTTATAATAATTAAAAATCCCTTTGGAAATACTATGGAAATCAAATACAGCCCCAAAATTACTATTGCCTAACACATAAAATTTATCATCGAATTTATCGCTTAATTTTTGAATTAAAAAATCACCCCTAAATAAATTTAAAAAGTTATTGACTTGTGTATTATACTACAGTGTATAGTTTACTATGTAGAAGGGAGATGAATAATATGGAAAATACAACATGTTTAAAAGAACAATTTAAAAAATATGTAATACCTTCAGTAGCAGCAATGTGGGTATTTTCATTATATTCAATGGTAGATGGAATATTTGTAAGTAAAGGGGTAGGTAGTGATGCACTGGCAGCAGTGAATATATCTACACCATATATAAATATGTTATTTGCAATATCTATCTTGTTTGCAACAGGTGCAAGTACTGTAGTTGCAATGAAACTAGGAAGTAGTGATAATAAAAAAGCAAATGAGTATTTTACATTGAACTTAGTTGTAATTGTAGTTTTAGGTGCAATCATAATGTTTATTAGTTTAATAAATCTAGAAAAAATAGCAGTATTTCTAGGTGCAACCAGCTCAACTAAGGTGTATGTAAAAGACTATGTGGGAACAATTATGATATTTGTTATATTCTATTTAGGTTCATACTATTTAGAAGTTTTAATAAAAAGTGATGGTTATCCTCATCTTTCAACAATAGGAGTAGTTATATCTGCTATTACAAATATAGTATTAGATTATATATTTGTAATAGAACTAGGATATGGAGTGAAAGGAGCTGCTTTTGCAACGGGAATAGCAAGGATATTTTCTTTCTCATTTTTCTTTGTACACTTCTTAAAAAGAAAAGGTAAACTTAAATTTACTAAATTCAACTTTGATTTAAATGTTATTAAAAAAGTAATATTTATAGGTATTCCTGATTCTACAACAGAATTAAGTGTAGCTGTTGTGATTCTAATATTTAATCAAAGTATATTAAGAGTAATTGGTGAAAATGCATTAGTGAGTTATAGTGTGGTTTGCTACATAAATACATTAGTTTTGACAACTATGATGGGAATATCACAAGGAATACAGCCTATTTGTAGTTATTATTATGGAAAAAATGATAAGGAAGTTGTATTATCAATTTTGAAAATGGGATTAAAAACCATAAAAATTGCATCAATAGTAGCCTTTTTAATAGTGTTTATATTTACTAATCAATTAGTATTATTATTTATTAATAGTACAAATAAGGAAATATTCAGCTACACCGTTACTGTTTTAAGAATATTCTCACCAGCATTTTTAATAATGGGATATAATGTTATAACATCAGGATTTTGTGTATCAATAGATAAACCAGTTCAAGCAGGAATAGTATCTTTAGGTAGAGGAATGGTTGTAATAACAATTACACTGATGGTCATGATTATTTTATTCGGTGGTATAGGAATATGGCTGTCAACTCTTGTTAGTGAACTTATAATGTTTATAATTTCTAGGAAAATTTCAAATAATATTAAAGATAGTCTAGATTATGTAGATGAAGAACCTGTAAAAATACATAGTTAAAGGTTAGTATGTATAAATTAAATAATGGGGGTATTTTTCAGAGTAACAAAAATAGAAAAAAGTAGGATAGGAAAACTAGAAAAATAATAATAGATTATTGTACCTTATTAACTTATAATTAATATAAATTAACAAAAGCAACTAGATTAACAAGTTATGCATTAATGAAATGACATTAGATAAACAATTTAAAATCTAAGGGAGATTAAGATAATGAAAACTTTAAAACTAGATAGCGATCAAATAAGTTTAATAAAAAAATCAATACATAAATACAGCAAAGAAATGGAAGATGAATATTTAAGGCTAGTAAATACATCAATTACACCAGAGCAAAGAAAAGAGTACACCCAAGAAAGATCATTAATTGATGGACTACTTTCAAAACTAGATAAAAAATAATAGTAAATAAAACACTAAGTATACAATACTTAGTGGTTTTCTATTATTTTGGAATAAATTTCTTCAATAATTAGTTATAAAAAAGGAAATAGGCGATTTTTGTCTAATTATTGAAGAAATAAGAATTTATTAGGGGGAGAAAATGGGGAAAAATAATTATGTAAGAAAGCCTGAGTGGTTAAGAGTAAATCACAATATAGAATCAACAAAAGAAGTAGCAACAATGATAAATAAGCTTTCCTTAAACACAGTATGTAAAGAAGCAAATTGCCCTAATATGGGTGAATGTTATAAAAAAAGAACAGCAACATTTATGATAATGGGAAGTCAATGTACTAGAAATTGTAGATTTTGCAATGTAACAAATGGAGAACCTACAAAGCTTGATGAAAATGAACCAATGAATGTTGCAAAAGCTATAAAAGAATTAAATTTAAGCCATGCAGTTATAACTAGTGTAACTAGGGATGACTTAGAAGATTGTGGAGCAAATCATTTTGCAAAAACTATTAAGGCAGTAAAAGAAATAAATCCCAATGTTACAGTTGAGGTACTAATACCTGACTTAAAGGGCATAAAGGAAAATTTAGATATAGTAATAGAGGCTAAACCTGAAGTAATAAATCATAATATAGAAACTGTAAAAAGATTATATGATGAGGTAAGACCAGAAGCGATATATGAAAGATCTATAGATGTTATAAAATATGTTAAAGAAAAAGCGCCCCAGATTCTTACTAAGACAGGAATAATGGTAGGCTTAGGAGAAAGTGATGAAGAAGTTTATAAGGTAATGGATGATGCCCTGGAAGTAGGATGTAACATCTTTACTATTGGACAATACTTAAGACCATCTAAAGCTCATATTGAAATAAAAGAATATGTAACACCTGAAAAATTTGAAGAATACAGAGTGAAGGGAATTAAAAAAGGATTTAAATATATAGCAAGTAGTCCTCTAGTAAGGAGTTCATATAAAGCAGAAGAAGCAATAAAATAATAATCATGATATAAATTGGGGGAAGAATTAATGATATATGTAGAAAATAACTCTTTAAATCCATATTTTAATTTTGCACTAGAATATTATTTAATGAATGAAAAAGACTTAGGAGATGATATAATATTTATGTTTTGGAGGACGAATCCTACTTTAATGGTAGGAAAATTTCAAAACACCATAGAAGAAATAAATCAAAAATATGTGGAAGATAATCAAATAAATGTAGTAAGGCGTATTACAGGCGGTGGAACGATTTACACTGATTTAAATGGATGGCAATTTACTTTTATTACTAAAAATTCTAGAAGTAGCGAAATAGACTTTGCAACTTTCACTAAACCTATAATAGATGCACTTAAAAGTCAAAATATAGAAGCTAGATTTAATAGTAGAAATGATTTATTAATAAATGGAAAGAAGTTCTCAGGTAATGCACAATGTATAAAAGATGGCTGTAGGTTACATCATGGTTCCATATTATTTGATACAAATATTGAAGCAATGGTAAAAAGTATAACCGTTGCAGAAGAAAAAATAATATCTAAGGGAATAAAGTCTATAAAAGAAAGAGTTACTAATGTGTCTTCTCATTTAGATAAAAAAATGGATGCTCTAGAATTTAAAGAGCTTATGTTAGATAGTTTATTAAAAGAATCTCAAGGTGTATATAAATTAAATGAAGAAGATATTAAAAGAGTAAATGAAATAAAAAAAGAAAAATTTGAAACTTGGGAGTGGAATTATGGAGCTTCTCCAAAGTTTAATATAACTAAATGGAAAAGATACGATGGTGGTAAAGTAGAATTTAAAATAGATGTTAATAAAGGAATAATCCAAAACTGTGTTATTAATGGAGATTTTTTTGGGGAAGGAGAAGTAAGTGATATAACATCTTCTTTATTAGGTTGTAAATACAATAAAGAAGATATTAAAAATATTTTAAGTAAAATAGATATAGATAAATATTTTTATAAGATAAATAAAGATGAAATTCTAGAATGCATAATATAAAAAAAGTGTATCTTAATAGATAAAAATAATATAAACAAATAACCGCTAAGTAAATAACTCTTAGTGGTTTATTTGTTTATATTATTCATAATAATAACCCTTATTAACCATGCATAATTTTATATTTCAATGATATATAATGATAGATGTAAAGATATATACATATGGAAATTGTGACAATATAAAAATTATGGGGGTTTGTTGAAAATTTCTAAAGAAGAGTGTGAAAAGGATTATCCGTATCAATAAGATAGGAATATTTTTTTAATTCTTAGGAAATTATATTTTATCTATTTTATGGATAAATATTTGGATTGATTTAAACATTACAAAGTTGATACCTACTTTAAATTAACAAATTAATGAAATATTAATATAGTGATATATATAAAGTAAATTTTAATATCAAAGGAAGTGAGTAAAATTAAGCGTTTAATTTCAGGCTTAATGACATTAGTATTAGCAACAGCAAATATAACAATGGTATTTGCAAATACAAATGAAATAACTCAAATGACTCAGACACCTCAAAAAATTGAATCAACTGGAACAACTCAAATAACAAGGCAAACTTTAAATACTCAAGATAAAAAATATATGAAAGTAAACACAAGTAGTTTAAACGTAAGAAGTGGTCCATCCACAAGCAGCAAAAAACTAGGTAGCCTATCAAGAGGAACAAAAGTCCAAATAATACAAAAATCAGGAATATGGTATAAGATAAGCTACAAAAATAGCTATGGCTGGTGTAGTGGAGACTATTTAGTAAGTGATAATTCTTCAAGCAATAATAACAACAATAATAACACTCAAGAAAAAAAATATATGAAAGTAAATACAAGTAGCTTAAAGGTAAGAAGTAGTCCATCCACAAGTAGCAAAAAACTAGGTAGCCTATCAAGAGGAACAAAAGTTCAAGTAATAGAGAAGTCAGGAATTTGGTATAAAATAAGCTACAAAAATAGCTATGGCTGGTGTAGTGGAGACTATTTAGTATCGGATAACTCTTCAAGCAATAATAACAATGAAAGTAACAAAAAATTAACTAAAGGACACTATATAGTAATTAAAACATCAAATAATACCATGGGATACTATAAAGATGGAAAATTAGTTAGTCAGCATAGAGTAGCCACAGGTAAAAAATCTACTCCAACGCCAAAAGGCAAATTTAAAATAGTAAATAAAATAGTTAACAGACCATATTATAAAGACCATATACCAGGTGGGGATCCACGAAATCCATTAGGTAAAAGATGGTTAGGATTACAAGTAGGCTTAAGTTATGGAAGTGTTTATGCTATACATGGAAATAATAATGAAAATAGTATAGGAACTAGCGTGTCAGGTGGGTGTATAAGAATGCACAACAAAGAAGTTGAATGGCTATTTAATAAAGTGCCTATTGGAACACAAGTTATAATAAGTGGATCAAGTCAAACATTTAAACAAATAGCAACAACATATAAAGTAATCTTAGAGTAATAAATAGAGGCTATATCAAATTATTTGATGTAGCCTATTATAATATGATATATTCTATTATTATATTATGACTTTGTATATAATTAAAATAAATTTGAAAAAAACAAAACCTTTTATAAACGTAAGTCGTTATATAAGTGAAAGGAGGGAGATAAGTTGCCACAGACTGATGAAAATCTAATAAAAGAGATACTAAAAGGAAATGAAAGTGCAATGGAAATACTGGTAAAAAGGTATTACGACCTTGTACATAGCTATATATATAGAACTACAAATGACTACAATATAGCCTACGATATAACTCAAGACGTATTTATAAAAATGATGAAGAACCTAGATAAATACAATTTAAATGATGGGAAATTTAAAAATTGGCTATTAAAAATAGCAGTAAATACAACAAAAGATTATTTTAAAAGTAAAACATATAAACAAAGAATTGAAAATTATGATATAGAAAATCATCAAATAGAAGATAAGTTTAATGTTATTGATATAATTTCTAAAAAAGAGGAATCAATAAAAATAAAAGAAGCTGTAGAAAATTTACCAAGTCTTCAAAGAGAAGCAATATTTTTAAAGTATTATAATGATTTAAAAATAAAAGAGATAAGTAAAATTACAGGAGATAAGGAAAGTACTATAAAATCAAGGTTGTTTAACGGAATCAAAAACCTAAAAAAATTACTTGGAGGTGATCTATTTGAAGAAGAGTCACAGCATACACAAGCTAAGATGTGAAAACTTAGAAGATGAACAATTTGAAGATTTATTAGAAGCAGATTTAATGGATATAGAAAATTTTTTAGATAGTTATGTAGTAAGTAGAGTTGATGAAGCTAGAATAGATTCTACAATTGATATATTAAAAACATATATGCCAAAAGAAGAAGTACAATCTATAACTTATGAAGAAACATTTTTACAAAGAATGAAAAACAATATAAATTTAGTTAAGTTTCAATTTAGTTTAATTAGCAAAGTATATTTATTAGCATCCTTATTATTAATATTAGTAGGAACTATAACTACAACAAGATTAAATTTAAGTATATATGTAAGTGCATTTATAGTATCACCTATACCAATATTACTGGGAATATTTGAAATTATAAAAGGAAGAGAAGAAAATGTGTGGGAGTTGGAACTTAGTTATAAATATTCTTTAAGAGAAATTGTGCTATCAAGATTAATAATTATAAATACAGTTTCTATATTACTAAGTATTGCTATGAGTGTTGCTTTAAATAATACTTATTCACAAATTAACTTACTTAACATGATTAGTATATGGCTAATTCCAGTATTTTTAGTAGGTTCAATATCTTTAATAATTACTTCCCTATATAGAAGTATAAATAGTATTGCTTTATGTATATCTATATGGATATTAGGAGCAATGAGTATTAGTTTATATGAAAAAATATGTGACATAAGTAATATAAATACACTTATAATCTTAGGAATATCAGTAATAGGAACAATAATAGCTTCAAAGTTATTTTATAAAAAAAGTATAAATAGTATAGACTATCTAACATTTGATTTGTAGGGGGAGATTTTAATGGAATTAATTATAGATAATATAAGTAAGGAATTTAAAGATAAAGTAGCAGTAGATAAATTTAATGTGACTTTAAATAGTGGAGTATATGGATTACTTGGACCAAATGGTTCAGGAAAAACAACTCTTATGAGAATACTTGCAGATGTATCTAATGCAAGTAGTGGAGACATCTTAGTAAATGGACAAAGTAAAAATAAGCTAGGAGCTAAGTATAGAGATCTAATAGGATATGTACCTCAAAATATAGGTTTTTATAAAAATTTTAATGCTGAAAAGTTTCTATATTATGTAGCAGCATTGAAAGGTGTAGATAAAAATATTGAAAAAAGTAAAGTTGATGAGCTTTTAAAGTTTGTAAACTTAGAACAAGATAGAAAAAGAAAAATAGGAAAATTCTCAGGAGGAATGAAGCAAAGATTAGGAATCGCACAAGCTCTTTTAAATGATCCTAAAATACTAATACTAGATGAGCCTACAGCAGGACTTGATCCAAATGAAAGAATAAGATTTAAAAACCTAATAGCACAATTATCAAAAGATAAAGTAGTTATACTTTCTACTCATATAGTTTCAGATATAGAATTTATAGCAAATGAAATACTTGTTATGAAAGAAGGAAGATTAGTTGAAAAGTCATCATTAGAAGATATTTTAGACACTGTTAGAGGTAAGGTGTATACATTAAGCATTAGTGAAAGAGATTTAGAAGAAGTTCAAAATAAGTTTAAAATATCTAGCATGATAAGGACTAACAATGATATTTCTGTAAGAATAGTAGGAGATAAAAAGCCTAGTGAAAAAGAATTTAAATATATAGAAGAAGAGCCGAATTTAGAAGATGTATTTTTATATTATTTTAATGAAAGTGCTAATAAATAGGGGGATGTGAAATGATAGATTTAATAAAATTTGAGTTGTATAAAATATTTTCTAAAAAATCAGTAAGGGCAGCTTTACTATTAATTGTGTTATTTAGTACTTTCTATGTTTTTGCTGAAAGCATAGTTATGAAGTCTAAAGGACTAGATAGTCTAGGGGATGCTTACAATATAATAAAACAATATGAAGGCAAGGTAACGACACAAGAAGATCAAGCTAACATAGAGAAGGTTATAGAAGATTTAGAAAAAAAACAAAGTAGTGGAAAAAAACTTACAAAAGAAGAAGCGGTTTATATGAATTATTTAAATGATGCTAGGTTGAATATAGATCCCTTGTATAAAATGGATAATCAGCGATATCTGAAACTAGATGAAATTAAAGATAAAATAAATAGTTTAGAAAAAGAAAATAAAACAAATACCTATGAATATAAAAATCTTAGTTATATATATAAAAAGGTGAAAAATATAGAAGAACCGAAATATTATTTTAAAGCTGGATGGTATAGAACTACTGATTTTCAAGTAATAGCAGTACTAATAAGCATATTAATAGTAGTAGGCCTAGCTCCTATGTTTAGTGATGAGTACCAAAGTAATAGTGCTCAGATAATGTTAAGTTGTAGAAGAGGAAAAGATAAATTAGTTTTATCTAAAATATTAACGGGACTAATATTTACAACCATAGTATTTGCTATAATTCATAGCATACATCTAATGAGTGCATTAAGATATGATTTTGTAGGATGGGACAAGCCTTTAGAGTTATTTAAATATTATAGAGCAACTCCTTTTGATATGAGGATTATTGATTTCTATTTAACAGGACTGGGAATTAGTTTTATAGGTGCAATATTATTTGCTTTAGTAATTATGCTAATATCTTTAGTAGTAAAAAATAATATGATATCACTTTTATTAGGTTTAGGAATATATTATGTTCCAAAGTTTATAGGCGATCTTATTCCTGTAGAAACAGTGTCTAAGATTTTTAAGGAAATAAATATAGCAGAAGCTATTAAAGTTGAAAATATGTTTGTATTTCCTAGTACTTATGATATTTTTGGAAATCCAGTGTTATATTCAACTCTATTAATAAGTTTGGTAGTTGTATCTATACCAATTGTAATATATTTAATAAAATATTTTGGTAAGAAACAAGTTATCTAGTTATGGTAATAAGGTATTTTGTGAATAGGTAGTTATTGAATATGGTTGGTAACATGGATTATTTGTTTATAGAGATAAATTTACAATGTTGTAAGAAACAACAGTTTATATTGCTAGGATATATTTTAACTGATATCATAAAATTACTACTAATAACGGGGGTAAACTTATGAACGAAAATACAGAAAAATTTGAGCTACTATGCCAAGGTGATAGTAGAATTTTAAAAATAAATGCAAATAGAGGAGAAGCCTTTACAGTAGAAGCAGGCTCTATGGTGGCAATGACACCGACTTTTGATCTTAAAGTAAAGGCAGGGGGACTTGGCAAAATGTTTGGTAGAGTTATGTCAGGTGAATCTGCATTACTTCAAGAATATAGAGCAACTAATGATGGAGAGTTATTATTAGCACCTACAATGTCTGGTGATATAGAAAAAGTTGAATTGGATGGAAGACATCAATATAGAATAAGTAACGGTAATTTCTTAGCTTGTAGCGAAGGTATTACTTTAGAAACTAAAGCAAAAATCAAAGGTATTTTTGGTAGTGGAGAAGGTATATTTGGACTAAGAACTGCTGGAGCTGGAACATTATTTGTAAATTCTTGTGGATCTATACATAAGATAAACTTAGGAGTAGGTGAAGAATATATTGTAGATTCAACTCACCTAGTTTTATGGGGAAATGATATGGATTTTTCTACAGAATTAGCAGGTGGTGGTATAGGTAAATCATTATTTAGTGGAGAAGGATTTGTTGCTAGATTTAGAGGTCCTGGACAGATTTGGATTCAAACTAGAAAACCTATAGTAATACCTACTAATGGATAAATAAAAGATTGATAAAAATTTAAAATGATTATTAAGCCAGCTATTTATAGTTGGCTTTTTATATTTAAATAAATTGTGACTGAAATGTAATTTTATGTACTCTTATTATATTTTCCACCTTATTGTATAATAATTATAGATAATACAAAATTTGGAGGAGAAACATGATAAATATTTTAATGGTTGAAGATGATAGTACTATAGCCTTTGGTGTAAAATACGCCCTAGAGCAAGAGGGCTTTAATATAGAAATATGCAAAGACTTAGAAAGTGGTAGAAAAAGCATAAATGAGAAAAACTACGACATAATTCTGTTAGATGTAATGCTTCCAGATGGAAATGGATATGATTTTTGTAAAGAAATAAGAAAAATAAAAGATATTCCTATAATTTTCTTAACAGCTTGTGATGATGAAGTGAACATTGTTATGGGGTTAGATATAGGTGGAGATGATTATTTAACAAAGCCATTTAGAGTAAGAGAGCTTATATCTAGAATAAAAGCTGTAGTTAGAAGAAATAAGGGTGAAGATAAAAGTAAAAAAGTATTAAAATATGGAGACTTAAGTGTACATACTTTAGAAGCTAGAGTTTATAAAGGTAGTGAAGAAGTTTATTTAACTTCTGTAGAATATAAATTATTATTAATTTTAATACAAAATGAAAATATAGTTTTAAGTAGAAATCAAATACTAGAGAAGCTATGGGATGTAACTTATGATTTTATAAATGATAATACTTTAACTGTATATATAAGACGTCTTAGAGAAAAAATTGAAACTGAAGTTAGTAATCCTAAACATATTATCACTGTAAGAGGACTAGGCTATAAGTGGAATGGAAGTGACGATAATGCTTAGATACAATGTGGAGATAAAAAGTTTTATAAGGCGTTCTATAGCCTTATTTTTTATTGCTATTATTCTATGTGGAGTAGTAACAACATTAAGTTTAAATGTTATAAAAGATAAAGTAGTTGAAAATAATCAAGCCATATTAGGTGAGATCTTATTTAAAAATCCACAATTGGAAGATGAAATAGTAGATATAATTACTCAAGGAAAATCAAAAGAAAATTTGGAACTGGGAAAAGAGATATTAAGTAAATATAATTATGATAAAAATATAAGCTTACAAAATGAGCCAATGATATATGAAAGTGTAAGAAATGTATTTAATATTAACTGGATATTCATAGCACTTATTTTTATATCAATAATAACTTTAGCATTATATTATTTCAAGAAAATTTATGATGATATAAAAGATTTGACAGATTATGTGTATCATAGTTCTGAAGGTAGAAAATTTGAAATGAAAAATAGAAATCAAGAAGGTCAAATGGGACTTTTAAAAACAGAACTTCTAAAGATGACTAATATATTAAAAGAAAAAGTAGAACTACTTAATAATGAAAAAATATTTTTAAATAACACTATTTCTGATATATCTCATCAGTTAAAAACGCCTATGACATCAATGATAATATTGAATGATTTAATGTATGAAGATTTACCCAAAGAGACTAAAATAGAGTTTTTAGATAAGATAAAATCTCAATTAAGTAGAATGGAATGGCTTATAAAAAGTATGTTAAAGCTTTCTAAAGTGGAAGCTAAGGTTATTGATTTTAAAAGAGAGCAAGTATATATTAATCAATTAATAAATAGAGCAATTCAGCCAAGTTTAATACCTATGGAGCTAAAAAATATAGAACTTAATATTATTGGAAATGAAGAAATTAGTTATATGGGTGATATTAATTGGTGTAGTGAAGCGCTAGTTAATATTATAAAAAACTGTGTAGAGCATACTCCACAAGATGGACAACTTAATATTAAATATGAAGAAAATCCTCTATATTCAGAAATCCTTATAAAAGATACTGGAGAAGGTATAGACAAAAAAGATCTACCTCATATTTTTAAAAGATTTTATAAAGGAAAAACTTCAAAGGATGATAGTGTAGGCATAGGACTTGCTATGGCAAAATCCATAATAGAAAGTCAAAATGGAGATATCTCTGTAAAAAGTGAAAAAAATAAAGGAACAGAGTTTCGTATAATCTTCCATAAATCTTATGGTGACTAATATGTCACATTTTATTCACTTTGTTGTAATGGTGAATCTTTAGACTATAAATATAAGATTAAAGAAAATAGATGTGGAGGGTAATATGGAAATTTTAAAAGTAGAAAACTTAAGAAAAAGTTACGGGAAAGGTGAAGCAAAGGTAGATGCACTAAAAGAAGTGAATCTATCTATAAATAAAGGTGAATTTGTAGCAATAGTAGGTCCAAGTGGTAGTGGTAAAAGTACTTTACTACATTTACTTGGGGGAGTAGACAAGCCAAGTGAAGGTAAGGTTTATATAAATGATGTAGATATATATACTTTAAAAGAAAAGGACTTATCTATATTTAGAAGAAGAAATGTGGGACTTATATATCAGTTTTACAATTTAATTCCAGTGCTTAGTGCTAAGGAAAATATACTTCTTCCTGCTGAATTAGATAATAGAAAAATAGATAAAGAATATTTAGATGATTTATTAAAAACTTTAGGACTTAAAGAAAGAGCAAATCATCTTCCAAATGAATTAAGTGGTGGTCAACAACAAAGAACTTCCATAGGAAGAGCTTTAATAAATAGACCAGCAGTAGTTTTAGCTGATGAACCAACAGGAAATCTAGATAGTAAAAACTCAAAGGAAGTATTAGAATTATTAAAATTATCAGTAAAAAAATATAATCAAACTTTAGTAATGATAACTCATGATCAAAGTATTGCTCTTCAAGCAGATAGAGTTATAACTATAGAAGATGGAATCATAAAAAGTGATGAGGTGATATAAATGAATTTATACTCATCATTAACATTAAGATATTTAAAAGAAAACAAAAAAAGGACTATAGTAACAATAGTTGGAATAATTTTATCAACAGCATTAATTTGTGGTATAGGTAATATATTTGAAAGTTTAATGGATTTTCAAATAAGAAAAACAGTTGAATCATCTGGAAGTTTTCATGCAACTTTTAATGATATAGAAAAAGAAGATGTAAAATTAATAACTAAAAGTGCAGGTCTTTCTAAATACGGTTATAGCAATGAATTAGGTTACGCTAAGATAGATGATAACCAGAATGATTTAATAGATGTAAAATCATATGATAAAGCTATGTTTGACTCATATAATATTACTTTAAAAGAAGGTAAATTACCTACAAGTGACAATGAAATAGTATTTAGTGAAACATTTCTAGATTTAAGTAATAAAAAAATTGGGGATACTATAAATCTTAAAATAGGAAAAAGAGTAACTGCAGATGAAGAAGATTTAAGTGGTACATGGGTATCAGAAGACGAAAAAATAATAAATGCTAAAAGCAAAAATTTTAAAATAGTTGGTATAATAAATAAACCAGGATATGAATATGGAACAGAAATTATATATGGAATGACTTATTTAGATATAAATAAAATACATGCTAAGTCTGCTTTAAATGTATCTATACTTGCTAATAATCCAGAGGAAATATATGAAATTGCTCCAGCTATCTCTAAACAATTAGGATTAAAGATAGAAGATAGCGAAGGTGCAGGAGAGAATTTTAATTACAACAATAAAAATGGTGTATTTTATGAAAAGTTAACATTTAATGAGCATCTATTAAGACTTCAAGGAGCTAGTGCTTATGGAAATATAAATGATAGCATGAATCAAATAATAATACTAATTACATCTTTAGTTATTATTTGTACAATAGCAACTGTATATAATGCTTTTTCTATATCTATAAGTGAGCGTAGAAAGCAATTTGGAATATTAAATTCCATAGGAGCTACAAGATCTCAAACAACGAAGTTAGTATTCTTAGAAGCCTTTATAGTAAGTGTGATAGGTATACCAATTGGCCTATTATCAGGAACAATTGCTATAGATATAGTATTTAAAGTAATACAAAATCTATTTACAAACTCCTCTGTAGCAGATATGAACTTAAGAGTAGTTTATAGTCCTTATGTAATTATTATTAGTGCAGTTATAGTTTTAGGAACTATATTTATTTCTGCCATATTACCAGCTATAAGTGCGTCAAAAACATCGCCACTAGACGCTATAAAAAATAGTAGTAATTTAAAAATAGGAAAAGTAAAAGATTCAAAAATAGTAAGATTATTATTTAAAACAGAAGGAGTTCTTGCTTATAAAAATTTAAGAAGAAATAAAAAGAAATTTAGAATAACTCTATTTTCACTTATAGTAAGTGTAGTAATATTTATTTCCTTTAGTGGATTTATGGATTTATTTATGAAAGCTAATAGTGTTCAAATGGGTCAAATGAATTATGATATACAATTAAATAATAATACAGGCAAAGTTGATAATAATATAGTTGATGAATTAAAAGCAGTAAAAGGTATTGATAGAATTGCTTTTGATAGCAACCATAGTATTTATGTGAATTTAGCTGAAAAAAATATAAATGAAAAAAATAAAGATATAGTTAAAACTTATTATGAAACTAGCGTCGCTAAAGACAAAGACACAAAAGAAGCAGTTTATGAAATAGGAAATAGTGCTATTAAATTGCCTGGTGATGAGGATATTAAGAATATTAATTTAAAAGAAGGTAGTTTTAATAAAAAAGAAGCCATAAAAGAAAAAGGTGTAATTCTTGTAGATAAAACTTATTATGAAGAACCTGGCAAAAAAGGTGAGATAGAAATAAGCAATTATAAGGTAGGAGATACTATAAAAGCATCTACAATAGACTATGATGAAGAAAAACAAGAGGATATACATGAAGATATTACTTTTAAAATTTTAGCTATAACAGATGATTTACCAACAGGAAACTTTATGTATAGCCAGATGGGATTAGATTTTATAACTTATGATGAAGTAGGAAAAGAATTAGGGCTAGAACCTATGAAAGGTTCTATGTATATAGTTAGTGATAAAGAAGAAAATACAAGAAAAACAGTTGGGGAAATAAGTGATAAATATGGATATTACGTATATGATCAAACAGAACAAGCTAAAGATATGGAAGATACTTTAAAAGTAATGCAGCTGTTTGTTTATGGATTTATAACAGTAATTTCTTTAGTAAGTGTGACTAATATAGTAAACACAGTAAGTACTAATATTAACTTAAGAAAAAGAGAATTATCTATTATTAAATCAATTGGTGTAACTCCTGGAGGATTTAATAAGATGATCTACCTTGAAAGTTTACTATATGGAGGATTAGCTTTAATTTACGGTGTACCTCTTGGTATAGGACTTGTAGTATTTATGAATGTACTTTTAGGTGATGTTATTCAATTTGGATTAGTACTGCCTTGGAGCTCAATTATAATATGTGCAATAGGTATATTTGTAATAACTTTTATAGCAGCTTATATACCTATGAAGAAGATTAATAAAGAAAATATAATAGAAAATATTAGACAAGAAAGTATTTAAAGTAAATCCTTAAATTATTATCAAAATTATAAGCAGCTGTAGTTACATCATATTGACCTGTTAGTTGTGCGTTATATACCATAACGTCTTCTACGGCTAATATTGAAGCAGTATTATTATCATCTTTTGTTGTAAATACGGAAGCTTCTTTTCCTTTATTAAACTTTGAGATACTATTAGTTCTTGTCATACCTTTAAAGGAGAATACTCCTATTATAAACAAGGTTAAAGTAAAACAGATAAGAAATTTTCTTGTATCTTTATATTTTGTTAAACATAAGTTGTGTCCCCTATAAATTTATCATATAGTTTTATAATAAATGTAATTGGAAAAGTTATCAATTAAAAGTTTTTATTGTATATTTATGAAGTTTATTGAGAATACTTATAAAAAAATACAATAATATATATAAATAAAAAATAGAAGCTGAGGAGACTTGCTTCTATTTTTTTATTCTCCATAAGTTCTCCATATTTATTTAATATAATAAAAGTAACAAATAATTTAATTGAAGAAAGAAAAATATTAGAGCTAAATGAGTATTTTTTACAACTAAACCCTGTAGATATAGCAAATGATATGGTTGACTTGAGGGACAAAGAAACTGGAGTAATTGGTATAGGTTTAGCTATAGTTAAAAGTATAGTAGATACTCATGGTGGACAAATATTTGTACAAAGTGAATTAAATAAAGGAACAGAATTTATAATAAAATCACCCAACTAAAAAATCTATAATTTTACATAATTAAGTATATATTCCAATAAGTAAAAAGTCAGTCTAAATCAAGTTAAGACTGGCTTTTTACTTATTTAAATGGACTTTCTGCCACATTAATTAAATCTGAAGTATCAACTAATGAAGATGTATTTTTATATGATTGAATTAAATTAGATTGATCAACAGAATTTAATGAATCTAAATCTGTATCATCATCTATAGGAATTATCTCGTAAACATATTTTCCATTGGCTGCATATTTATTTACCCAAGTTGGAATACAAGTTACTTTACTTATCTTAGCTTCCTCTTTGTTGCTTTCTTTAGTAATATCAATATTAACCATTAAACCGTCTTCGCTATATCGTCCCACAGTATTTCTGTCTTGATTAGATAAATAATTACCTAAAGAATATATAACTACAGTTTCATTTTCACCATCTGTAGATTTTATTGTTTCAACAGGTTCAACTACATGAGGATGAGAGCCTATGATAAGGTCTACACCAGCATCACACAGTTTTTGAGCTAATTCACTTTGGAAATTTATTTCATCTCTCGTATACTCAATACCCCAGTGAATTACAACTATTTGCATATCAGCATCATTCATTCTTTTCACTGTAGAATTAATAGTTTGAAAAGCTTCTTCTGGATCTGTAGAGTGAAATATATTCATTTTATCTTCACATTCTTCAGATACTTTAATTCCATTTAAGTACTTATTATCCTCTTTTACGTCTCCATAAGAATAAGAAGTAATTCCGACATTAATATTGTTAATGTCTTTAATGATGTAATCCTCATTACTTGTATTCTCCCTAGTTCCCACAGTATCAAACCCTTTTTCTTTAAGAGTAGAGAGTGTTCTATTAACACCTAGGTCACCTTTGTCAAAACTGTGATTATTAATAGTAGAAAGTAAATCAAAACCAGCATTTTTTAAAGCATCAGCCAACTCATCTGGAGAGTTGAATAGAGGATATGAACTATAGGGTGTCACATCATTACCTGCTAATGTTGTTTCTAAATTAGCTAAACTATAATCAGCTTTTTCTATGTATTTTTTTACGTGTTTAAAATTATTGTCAAAAGAATAAGTTTTACTTGATGAGTCATATTGAGCAGTTAATTGTGGTCCATGAACCATCACATCTCCAGCTGCTAATATGGATGCTTCATAAGTTTCTGGCTTCCCGTTAAATACAGAAGCTATGTTATTATCCTTTGTTGTATCATCTTTTTTGTTTATTCCTCTAATTACAAATCCCCCAATTATTAGAATTAAAAGAACTAATAATATTCCAGAAAACTTTTTTTGAGTATTTCTTTTTTTTCTGACCTTCCTTTTTCTTCTTTGATTATTTGACATAAATTATCCTCCTTTAACAATACCAATTTATGTAAAATACATATATTTACAATCATATAGCTAAAGTTGTATTTTTTCAATTAAAAATTAATTGTATATATGGTAATTACCTTGACAATAATCAGATAATAAAAAAAATAGGTGGGAAATATGAACAATATTGAAAAAGGTAATTTAGGTGAAGAAATTGCATTAAAGTACTTACTTTCTAAAGGTGGAAAAATAATTGAAAAAAATTATAGAACTAAAATAGGAGAAATAGACTTAATAGCAAAAATTAACGGAGAGTTAGTTTTTGTAGAGGTAAAGTCAAGAAGTAATATTAATTATGGTTATCCCTGTGAAGCTGTAAATTGCAAGAAAAGAAAGAAGATAACTAATGTAGCAAAATATTATATATTAGAAAATTGCTTACAAAATATATCAATAAGATTTGATGTAATAGAAATATATTTAAATGATAAAAAGATAAATCATATAGTAAATGCTTTTTAGAAAGGTGAAAAATGTTAAGTATAATTAATTCAAATAATTTAATAGGAATAGAAAGTTTTATAGTTAAGGTGGAAACAGATATAACTAGAGGTATACCATCTTTTAATATAGTAGGACTTCCTAGTACGGAAATAAAAGAAGCTAGAGAAAGGGTAAAATCAGCCATAATAAATAGTGGTTACGATTTTCCAAACTCTAGAATTGTAGTTAATTTATCTCCTGCTGATATGAAAAAGGAAGGCTCTTTTTTGGATTTACCTATATGTATAGGAATACTTAGAAAATATATAAATAAAAATGAATTTTATATGGATGAGTGTGTATTTGTAGGAGAAGTATCTTTAGATGGACATCTTCGGAAAGTAAAAGGTATTTTGCCCCTTGTAATAGGAGCTAAGGAGCAAAATTTCAAGAGAATATTTATACCTTGTGATAATTTTAAAGAAAGTAACTTTATAGATGGTATAGAAATTATACCTGTGAAAAACTTGAATGAATGTATAAATTATTTAAATGGTCATAATGAAATAATTAGTTATTATAAAGATTTAAATACAGAAAATTATGAAACATCATATGATGAAGATTTTCAAGATGTAAAAGGAAATTATTTTGTTAAAAGAAGTGCTGAAATTGCAGCAGCAGGTAATCATAACTTATTGCTTATTGGACCTCCAGGCTCTGGCAAAACCATGATAGCTAAACGTATAAGAACAATTTTACCCAAGTTAGATAAAGAAGAAATTATAGAAATAAGTAAAATATACAGCATTTCAGGATTAATAGAAGAAGAGCATGGAATAGTTTCAAAACGACCTTTTAGATCACCACATCACAGTACAACAATACAATCCTTAATAGGTGGTGGAGCAAAATGTAAGCCGGGAGAAGTCGTTTTATCTCATAGAGGTGTATTATTCTTAGATGAAATACCTGAATTTGATAGAAGAATATTAGAAAGTTTAAGACAACCTATGGAAGATAAAAAAGTAAATATATCTAGGGTTAAATATAGTGTGAATTATCCGAGTAATATGTTAGTTGTGGGAGCTATGAACCCTTGTCCTTGTGGGTATTATATGTCACAACAAGAATGTAGATGTAGAGTTTATGATATAGATAGATATAAAAATAAATTATCAGGGCCTCTTTTAGATAGATTTGATATATTTATTGAAGTAAGTCCAGTTTCTTGTGATGAATTGAATAAAGTGTCTACAGGGGAAACTTCATATGACATAAGACAAAGAGTGGAAAAAGCTAGACAAATGCAAAATAAAAGATTTGAAAATGAGATTATAAAAAATAATAATGAAATGACATCTAAAATGATTGATAAATATTGCAAATTAGATAATAAGTCTATGAATTTAACAAATCAATTATTTAATAAATATAAATTAAGTAACCGAAGTTATATAAAATTAATAAAAATGGCGAGAACAATAGCAGATTTAGAGGGTGTAGAAAATATTGATTATAATCATATTATGGAGGCATTCTCTTTTAGGAAAGCTTATTATACTTATTTTAGATAGGAGTTAATTATGGATAAAAAAGATGCATACTTATGGCTTAAATCAATAAATGGAATAACTACCAAAACAATTGGTAAAATAATAGAAGAAGTAGGAAATATTGAAAATATCATTGATTTAAATGAAAAAGATATATATAATTTGAAAAGTATAAATTTAAATATAAAAGAAAATATAGTTAAATATAGAAGTTGTTTAAATTTAGATAAAATCAAGGAAAAATTATATGAAAACGCTATAGAGTATATTTGTATAGAAGATAATGAATATCCAGATAAATTAAGACATATTTATAATCCACCTTTGTTATTATTTTTTAAAGGCGATTTATCGATAATAAACAATAATTTAAATATTGCTATGGTTGGATCAAGAAAACCTACATCTTACGGAATTAATTGTGCAAAAAATATTAGTTGCCAATTATCCCAAAGAGGAATTAATATAATTAGTGGGCTAGCAATAGGAATTGATTCTTATTGTCATAGTGGATGTATGCTTGGTGTTGGAAAAACCATAGGAGTACTTGGCTCTTCTGTAGATAATATACTTCCAAAGTGTAATGCACCTCTAGCTCAAGAAATATTATCTAATGGTGGACTTATTATATCTGAATACAATATAGATAGTATTGTAACGAGAGGAAATTTTCCAAGTAGAAATAGAATTATAAGTGGACTTAGCGATGGAGTTATAGTTGTAGAGGCTGGAGAAAAAAGTGGAGCCTTAATTACTGCTGACTTAGCTTTAGACCAAGGGAGAAACGTTTTTGCAGTTCCAGGGAATATTAATTCTTCCATGAGCAAAGGATGTCATAAAATAATCAAAGACGGAGCTAAATTAATAGAAGATATTGACGATATTTTAGATGAATACAATAATAGTAGTTTTAATAATAAGAAAATTAGTATAGAATATGATATTAAGGGTTTAAGTAATGAAGCATTAAAGATAATAGAGCTTATTAAAAGACAAGGTGTCTTGCAAATTGATGAAATTTGTGATAATACTGGTATTGAAATAAAAAATGTTAACTTAATAATAAATGAACTATTACTAAGAGACTTACTTATTGAAATGAATAACAAAACATTTAGCATAAATTAAAAATTAAAGGGTGGGGGTGTGAAAATGGCGAAAACATTGGTAATTGTGGAATCGCCTGCAAAAGCTAAAACAATTGAAAAATTCTTAGGAAAAAGCCATTATAGTGTAAAGGCTTCAGTTGGTCATGTGAGAGATTTACCTAAAAGTACTTTAGGTGTTGATATAGAAAATGATTTTGAACCTAGATACATAAATATCAGAGGTAAAGGTGATCTGATAAAAGAATTAAAAAAAGAAGCAAAAAAAGCAAAAAAGGTATATCTGGCAACTGACCCGGATAGAGAAGGTGAAGCTATATCTTGGCACTTAGCTTTTATACTTGGAATTGATGAGCACGAAGAATGTAGAATTGAATTTAATGAAATAACAAAAGACGCAATAAAAAAAGCTATAAAAAATCCAAGACATATAGATCTAAAACTTGTTGATGCCCAACAAGCAAGAAGAGTACTAGATAGACTTCTTGGATATCAAATAAGTCCAATACTTTGGCAAAAAGTAAGAAAAGGATTAAGTGCAGGTAGGGTACAATCAGTAACTACTAAAATAATTTGTGAAAGAGAAAGAGAAATAGAAGCATTTATACCAAAGGAATATTGGTCATTAGATATAGAAGGTAAAACAAAAGATGGAGAAGAAATAATTTTCAAATTTGTTTCCTTTAATAATGAAAAAATAGATTTAAATAATGAAGAAGAAGTTAACAACATTTTAGAAAATATAAAAAATGAAAATCTTATAGTAGAAAAAATAGAATCTAAAAATAGAAGAAAATCTGCACCTAAGCCTTTTACAACAAGTATGTTACAACAAGATGCAGCTAATAAGTTATCTTTTACAACTAAAAAGACGATGATAATAGCTCAAGAGTTATATGAAGGTGTAGATATTGAAGGTGAAGGAACTGTAGGTCTTATTTCATACATAAGAACAGATTCAAAGAGGATATCTGATGAAGCTAAAGAAAAAGCAAAATCATATATACTAGATGAATTAGGAGAAACTTACTACAAAGAACAGATTGAAAAGAAAGAAATTAAGGAAAAGAAAAAAGTTCAAGATGCCCATGAGGCAATAAGACCAACTTCAGTACTTAGAAGTCCTATGAGTATAAAAGGTTCACTTAGTAAGGAGCAGTTTAAGTTATATAACTTAATTTGGAGAAGATTTGTTGCAAGTCAAATGGAAGACTCTGTGTTTGATGTATTAAATGTAGATTGTAAAATTGGTGACGCAGTATTTAGAGCGACTGGTTCTATAATGAAATTTGATGGTTACACAAAAATCTACAACTTTACAGAAAGAGAAGATAAAATACTTCCCCATATAAATGAAGGAGATAAGTTAGAAATAAATGAGTTTGTGCCTAATCAGCATTTTACTATGCCACCAGCAAGATTTACAGAGGCAAGTTTAGTTAAAACTTTAGAAGAACTTGGAATAGGTAGACCTAGTACTTATGCTCCAACAATTGCAACTGTATTAAATAGAGAATATGTGGAAAAACAAGGTACTAGTCTTCATCCTACAGAGCTAGGTAAGATAGTAACAGATATATTAGATGTGAACTTCAAAAAATTCATTGATGTTGATTTTACAGCTCAAATGGAAAATAATCTAGATGAAATAGAAGAAGGAAACATTGCATGGAAAAGTGTTGTTTCTGAAGTATATGCTCCTTTAAGAGAAGCTATAGAGCAAGCTATAGAAAATATAGAAAAAGTAAATATGGATGAAGAAACAGACGAGATTTGTGAATTATGTGGATCTAACATGGTAATTAAATATGGCAGATTCGGTAAATTTATGGCTTGTAAAAACTATCCAGAGTGTAAAAGTACGAAACCTTTAGTAAATAAAGTAGGAGTAAAATGTCCTAAATGTAAAGAGGGAGACGTAATACTTAGAAAATCTAAAAAAGGTAAAGCTTTTTATGGATGTACTGGTTATCCAGAATGTGACTTTATAAGTTGGTACAAACCTACAGGTGAAATATGTAAAGAATGTGGCTCTTATATGGTTGAAAAACAAAATAAAAGTGGAATTAAAGAAATTTGTTCTAATAAAGAATGTAAAGCTGAAGGTAGAACAATTGAAGAATAGTTACAAAAAGACAGAAAATTAAGAAAAATGTGAACAATTTATTGTGAAACATTTAATTTTATGGTAAAATAATAGAGAATAAAAGATAAAGTGTGCAAAGAAATAGTGGTTATTACAGCAAATAAGTTCTTGTAACCTTTAATTTTGTCAAGGAGATGATTAAATGCCAAGCGAAGTATTACAAAAGACAAGAAGAATTAATAAAACCCTTCAAACTAGTGGAGGAAGTAGTGTATCATTCGATTTATTAGCTGGAGCACTTGGTGATGTACTAGGGGCTAATGTTTATGTAATTAATGCAAAAGGAAAAGTTATAGGACTTTACTTAACAGATATAGAAGATAGTTCAGTTATAGAAGATGAAGAAACTAACCTTCAAGTATTTCCACAAGTTTATACAGAGAGTGTATTAAAAATAAGTGAAACATTAGAAAACTTAACTGGGGAAAAAGTATTAGAAGTATTTCCTTATGAACAAGAAAGATTAGAAAAATATACTACAATAGTACCTATATTAGGAAGTGGACAAAGACTAGGAACTTTAGTTTTATCTAGATATAATGAGATATTTACCGATGATGATTTAGTTATATCTGAATATAGTGCTACAGTAATGGGTATGGAAGTACTTAGAGCTTTAAGTGAAGAAATGGAAGTTGAAATGAGAAAAAAAGCTGTTGTACAAATGGCAATAGGAACACTTTCTTATTCAGAACTTGAAGCAGTTGAACATATATTCAAAGAGCTAGAAGGTACTGAAGGATTACTCGTTGCTAGTAGAATAGCAGACAGAGTAGGTATAACAAGATCTGTTATAGTTAATGCACTTAGAAAGTTCGAAAGTGCAGGAGTTATAGAATCTAGATCTTTAGGAATGAAGGGAACTCATATAAAAATATTAAATGATAAACTTATTCCAGAACTTAAAAAAGTTAGAAGTAATTATTAGTATTATAAAGGTATCTGTTTAGATACCTTTTTTCAATTCGCAGGAAATTATAATGGAAGGTATTATTCCTTGTAAAAAGACTGTTATAGGAGTAAAATAATAAGAATATAAATACACACCACATGATTTATGTCAATTTAGGACATAAAAAGGAGTTAATAATGAATACATTTGAAAAATTACAATTAAGTGAAAAACTTATAAATGGATTAAAAAAGCAAAATATAACAGAACCTACAGGGGTTCAAGCTATGACTATGAAAGAGATATTAGATAATAAAGATCTTTTAATTAGTTCAAATACAGGTAGTGGAAAGACTTTAGCATATCTTCTTCCTATGTTTGAAAAAATAGATACTACTAAACGAGAAACACAAGTATTAATACTTGCTCCAACTCATGAATTGGTTATGCAAATAGCTAGACAAGCTAAAATGCTAGCTGATAACTCAGGAGTAGAAGTAACATCACTTTCTTTGATAGGTGAAGTTAATATACAAAAACAAATAAAAAATATTAAAACAGTAAAACCTCACATAGTAGTAGGAACTTGTGGTAGAGTTTTAGATTTAATAAAACAAAGAAAACTAAAGGCGCATAATATAAAAACCATTATACTAGATGAAGTGGATAGTTTACTTAGTTCAAAAAATGATAAAGTTGTGGAAGATATAATAAAGACAACTTTAAGAGATAGACAACTTTTAGGATTTAGTGCCAGCTTAGATGAAAACACTATAAGTATATGTGATTATCTAATGAAGGATATGGAAATAATTAGAACAAAAGAGAGCATATCTATAAATCCTAAAATAGAGCATTTGTATTTATATGGAGATAGAAGAGAAAAATTTACAATACTTAGAAAATCTTTGGCAGCTGCAAACCCTAAGAAATCAATAGTGTTTGTAAATGATGAAGATTCTATAGAAATTATAACTGAAAAATTAAATTATCATAATTACAAAACAGTTTCTATATCAGGTAAGATGATAAAAGAAGATAGAAAAAAGGCCTTAGATGCATTTAGAAATGGTAAATCAGCAATATTAGTATCTTCAGATTTATCTGCTAGAGGTCTTGATATACCAGAAGTTAGTCATGTATTTAACTTAGACTTCCCGCCTAGTAAAAATGAATATTTACACAGATGTGGTAGAAGTGCTAGAGGAAACAAAGATGGGGTTAGTATATCCATAGTAACTAATCAAAACTTAACAAATATAAGAGATTATAAAAGAGAATTTAAAATAGATATGAAACCAGTGGAATTAAAAGACGGAAAATTTGTAGCTGTAGATTTTAAAAAGGTTAAAAAAGAAAACAGAGATACAAAATATAAAAAGTAATGAAATTATAATATATTATTAAATTTTTATGATTTTTAATAGGGGTTATAAACAGAAGATTTCATATCTTTGTTTGTAGCTCCTATTTAATTGCCAACTGATTAATGGAGTAACCGACCTTCAGATTGTTAGCAACATGAGGATCTCCAATTATTTATTAACTATTCTATATTATAATATAGAATAGTTAATAAATAATATATATAATGCTTTAACAAAGGAGGAGAAAAATGCAACCTTTAGCAGATAGATTACGTCCAAAGGATATTAATGATATGGTGGGACAATCTCATATTATAGGAAAAGGAAAAATAATTAATAAAATATTAGAAAATAATACTATACCAAATATGATTTTATATGGACCTCCAGGAACGGGAAAAACGACCCTGGCTAATATTATTGCTAATATTACTAATAAAAAATATATTAAACTTAATGCTGTTAATTGTGGTGTTAAGGAAATAAAAGACGCTATAGATTCTAGTAGACAAGATTTATTTTCATATAATGGAATAGTATTAATGCTTGATGAAATTCAAGCATTAAATCGTAAGCAACAACAATCTTTATTGGAAGTAATAGAAGATGGTTCCATAACGTTAATAGCAAGTACAGCTGATAATCCTTATTTTGTTGTTTACAAAGCTATTCTAAGTAGAAGTACTATATTTGAATTTAAAACAATAGAGAGAAAAGATATAATAAAAGGACTTAATAATGCTGTAAAAAAACTTTATGAATTATATACATATGAAAATATAAATGTGGAAGATGATGCTTTAGAATATATTGCAGATACGTGTAATGGAGATATGAGAAGTGCTTTAAATAAATTAGAATTAGTGTTTAATTTAGGAGTAGATATATTATCTAACTCTGTAAACATGACACTGGATAATGCTATAAATTGTTCAGGTGTGAAAATGTTAAACTATGATAGAAAAGGTGATGATGGTTATTCTATTTTATCAGCATTTCATAAATCATTAAGAGGATCTGATGCAGATGCTGCTATACATTATTTAGCCAGATTAATAAAGGCTGGAGATATTCAGGCAATTACAAGAAGGTTATTATGTGTTGCTAGTGAAGACATTGGTCTTGCTGTACCACAAGCAATAACAATAACAGAAGCTTGTGTATCAGCAGCTTTACAACTAGGACTTCCTGAAGGAAGAATACCACTTGCTCAAGCTACCATATACTTAGCAACTTGTCCTAAATCCAATTCCGTTATTACAGCCATAGATATGGCTTTAAATGATTTAGACAACATAGAAACAGGAGATATACCTATTCATTTAAAAGATGCACATTATGCAGGGGCTAAAAAACTAGGTAGAGGTGTAGAATATAAATATCCACATAACTATCCTTATAATTATGTGGAGCAACAATATCTACCAGATGCCATAAAAGATAAAAAATATTATATTCCTAATAAAAATAAAAATGAAATAGCTTTTGAGACTTATTGGAATAATTTGAAAAATATAAAAAAATAAATATACTATTTAGTATATTTATTTTTTTATATTTTACTTGTAAGATTTACGGCCTATTTTTTTATTAGGATTATTTAAATTATGTTCTTGCACGTAGTATTAAATATACATATGATTAAATATAGGGAGAGAATTATTATTAAAGTTAAGAGAATATACTATATTAAGATAAAAATATAGATGGAATTGTTGCAGGGGGAATATTTATGATTCAAAAACTTAATATTAATTATCATAAGAAAGTTATGGAATATTTAAAAAGAGAAAAAGAAGTAAATATATTTTTAATAGGGGATATACAACGATATGGATATGATAGCTATTTTTTTAGTATCTATGGAGGTATAAATGAAAAAGGAGAGCTTGAAGGTATATTATTGAAATGTTTTGAGTTTATTATATTTTATTCATATGATGAGTTTAATATAAAAGAATTTGCTGACTTTATTAATAATACAGCATGCGAAGAACTTTGTGGTAAATCTGAAGCCCTTGAAAAACTTGAGACTTATCTTAAGTTGCACAGATATAGAAAAGTTAATATATTTAAATTGACGAATTCTAATTTGCTATATAAATATAAGGATAATAATAAATATGTAAAACTTAAAAAAATTAAATTTGGCAACTTAAGTAGAATAGTAAAGCTATATGAAGAAATCGGAGAGTTTGAAAATATAACAATAGATAACATTAAATCTAGTTTAAAAACGGGTAGAGGCTATTGTATAGAGAAGCAAGGTAAAGTAATATCCATGGCCAAGAGTACAGCAGAAAATAAAGAGAATGCAATGATTATTGGTGTGGGAACTCATCCTAATTATAGAAATAAGCAATATGCTACGATTTGTGTAGTACAAATTTGTAAGGAGTTATTAGAGGAAAAAAAGATACCTTGTTTGTTTTGTGACAATGAAACGGCTGCTAAAATTTATTACAAACTTGGATTTGAAGAAATAGGATTTTGGAGCATATATAGAGCTTAAATAACGATGCATATGGTAAATAAAGGTAACTGATATTTTTGGTTATCTTTATTTATTATGGGTATATAAACAGTGTAAAGATATCAATAATTAATTCTGATAAAAATAGTCGGAAATAATCTTGACAAAAATAGTCGGAAATAATACAATGATATCAAAGTAATTCATACTAGTTTAGTATGAATTGTATTAGATACAGAGGGTGATAAAAAATGAAATTATCAACTAAAGGCAAATATGGTCTTAAGGCAATATTTGAATTAGCTTTACATGTAGATGAAGGCCCTGTGCCTTTAAATGTAATTGCTAGTAAGCAAAAAATACCAGAGCAATATTTAGAACAAATATTTTCTACGTTGAAAAAATCAAAATTAATAAGAAGTGTAAGAGGAGCCCAGGGTGGCTATCTAATGAATAAAAATCCAAAAGAAATAACAGTTGGAGATGTACTTACTGTATTGGAAGGTCCTGTAGCTCTATCGCAATGTATAATTGATGAAGGTTGCTGTGAAAATTCTAATGATTGTTCTACCAAATTAGTTTGGGAAAAACTAAAAAAAGGAATAGAAGATGTACTTAATTCTATTACGCTACAAGACATGATTGATGATTACAACAGTAGAAGTGATAATATAAAAGAATTCGATATAACAGAGTTAATGAATAATAAAAAATAGGAGATGAATTTATTATGGAAAAAAGAAGATTATATATGGACTATTCTGCAACTACACCAGTGAAAAAAGAAGTATTAGATGAGATGATGCCATACTTAACAGATTATTTTGGCAACGCATCAAGTTTCCACTTATTCGGAAGAGAAGCAAAAACGGCTTTAGATAAATCAAGAAAGCAAATAGCATCACTTGTAAATGCAGATCAAAGTGAAATTTACTTTACAAACGGTGGAAGTGAAAGTGATAACTGGGCATTAGAAGGAACGGCTTTTGCAAGAAGAGATAAAGGTAATCATATAATAACAAGTAAAATAGAACATCATGCCATACTTCACACTTGTGAATACTTACAAAAAGTACATGGATTTGAAGTAACTTATTTAGATGTGGATGCTGATGGGAAAGTTGACTTAGAACAATTAAAAAGAGAAATAAAAGATACTACTATATTAGTTAGTATAATGTACGCAAATAATGAAATAGGTACAATACAACCAATAAAAGAAATAACTGAAATAGCTCATAAGCACGGGGCTTTAATGCATACGGATGCAGTACAAGCGGCGGGGAATATACCAGTAGATGTTAAGGACTTAGGCGTAGACTTAATGAGTATGTCAAGTCACAAAATATATGGACCAAAAGGCATAGGTTCAATGTATATGAAAAAAGGAATAAGAATACACAACCTTATTCATGGTGGAGCTCAAGAAAAAAGAAAAAGAGCTGGTACTGAAAACATACCTTCAATAGTTGGCTATGGTAAGGCAGCAGAAATTGCAAAAGAAAATATGGAACACCATATATCAGAACTTACTAGACTTAGAGAAAAATTAATAGATGGTGTATTAGAAAAAATACCTTTTACAAGAGTTAATGGTCATAGAAATGATAGATTACCAGGTAATGCTAACTTCTCATTCGAATTTATAGAAGGTGAAGGGATACTATTATTATTAGACCAAGTTGGTATAGCAGGATCAAGTGGATCAGCTTGTACATCAGGTTCACTAGATCCATCACATGTTTTAATGTCAATAGGATTAACACATGAATGGGCACATGGTTCTTTAAGACTTACTGTAGGAGATTTTACTACAGATGAAGATATAGATTATATATTAGAACATCTTCCAAGAGTAATAGCTAGACTTAGAGGATTATCACCTTTATACCAAACTTATTTAAATGAACAAAAACAAAAAGAAACAGTTAGATAATAAATATAAAAAATAAAATGAGCAAAACATATTGTTTAGGAGGAAAAAAATATGCAATATAGTGATAAAGTAATGGATCATTTCTTAAACCCAAGAAATGTTGGACAAATAGAAGATGCAAGTGGTGTTGGTGAAGTAGGAAATGCTAAATGTGGAGATATAATGAGAATATTCCTTGATATAGAGGGTGAAATAATAAGAGACTGTAAATTCCAAACATTTGGATGTGGATCTGCCATAGCTTCATCATCAATGGCTACAGAAATGGTAATTGGAAAAACTATACATGAAGCATTAGATGTAACAAATAAAGCAGTTGCAGAAGCATTAGATGGACTACCACCAGTTAAAATGCACTGTTCAGTTTTAGCAGAACAAGCTATAAAAGCTGCATTAATAGATTATGCTAAGAAAAACAACATTTATATAGCAGAATTAGATGGTGTAGTTATAGATGATGATCATGATCATCACCATGATATTGAAGAGGAAGAGTAAAAAATATAATAAAAATCTTTGGGGTAGAAAACTCCAAAGATTTTTTTGCTTACTAGGGAAGTATATTAGACCTAATTTTATGTATAACTCTTATACAATATTAAGAATAATGTATTTAGAAAAGTAAAAATTTACTTTTAAAAAAATGAAAAAGTATATATAATATAGAGAATGAGGTGATTTAATAAAATGAGCAAAAGAGTAATGATAGGTATGAGTGGAGGAGTGGATAGTTCTGTTGCTGCATACTTACTTAAACAACAAGGTTATGAAGTAATAGGTGTTACCATGAAATTATGGCAAGACGATGAAGAATATGATTTAATTGAAAATGAAGGAGGATGTTGTTCCTTAGAAGCAGTAGAAGATGCTAGACATGTGGCAGATAAATTAGGAATACCATTTTATGTACTAAACTTTAAAGATGTATTTAAAGAAAAGGTAATAGATTATTTTATTGAGGAATATTTAGAAGGAAGAACTCCAAACCCTTGTATAGCGTGCAATAAACATATAAAGTTTGAAGATTTATATAGAAGAGCAAGAGAACTAGGTTGTGATTATGTGGCAACTGGTCATTATGCGAAAATTGAAAAGGACGAAGAAACTGGTAGACATTTACTTGTTAAATCAGTTACAGATAAGAAAGACCAAACTTACGCACTTTACAATATGACACAAGATCAATTAGAGCATACTCTTCTTCCTATAGGATACTACGAGAAAGATAAAGTAAGAGAAATAGCAAAAGAAATTGGTATGGATGTTCATAATAAACCAGATAGTCAAGAAATTTGTTTTGTTAAAGATAATGATTATGCTAATTATGTAAAAAGACATTCTAAAAAACGTATCAAAGAAGGAAATTTTGTAGATACTAAAGGCAATATTTTAGGAAAACATAGAGGAATAGTATTCTATACTATAGGACAAAGAAAAGGACTAGGAATAGCCTTTGGAAAGCCTATGTTTGTTTTAGACATAGACCCTAAAACAAATAATGTTATACTAGGATCTAATGATGATTTATTCAGTAAAGAATTAATAGCTAAGGATGTTAATTTAATTACAGTAGATGAAATTACAGAACCAATTAGAGTAGAAGCTAAAATTAGATATTCTGCAAAACCTTCATCTGCTACAGTTTATAATAATGGAGAAAACTCTGTTAAAATAGTATTTGACGAACCACAAAGAGCAATTACAAAAGGACAATCTGTAGTAATGTATCAAGGTGATAAAGTTGTTGGTGGAGGAGTAATTGATAAAAGTTTATAATAAGTATTGATTATGAATTGAAAATTTAGTAGAATTACTATATGAAAATATAATTTTACAAATAATTTAAATACAATGAAAAGAAATAGTAAAATATTTGAAGTCTTCACAGAGAAGGAGAATAGGTGAGATCTCCTAGAATGAAATATTTGAAGCAGTCTTGGAGTATCAATCTGGAAATTAAGTATAGATTGACGATAGTTACGTTATAACTAAGGTTTTCCGAAGATATCATATTTAATATGATAATTAGGGTGGTACCGCGAATATGCCTCGCCCCTATATAGTTTTATATAGGTGCGAGGTTTTTTAATTATAATAAAATATATTTTGCTAAAATTGTAAAAAATAAGAAATTAATAATTATAGGAGGAAAATAATATGCAAAAACTAGGAACTAACGAGATTAGAAAAAGATTCTTAGAGTTCTTTGAATCAAAAGGACATTATGTTGGAAAAAGTTCATCTTTAATACCACATAATGATAAAAGTTTATTACTTATAAACTCAGGGATGGCACCACTTAAAAATTACTTCTCAGGAGTAGAAGTGCCACCAGATAAAAGAATGTCTACATGCCAAAAATGTATAAGAACAGGTGATATAGAAAACGTAGGTAAAACTGCTAGACACGGTACATTCTTCGAAATGATGGGTAACTTCTCATTTGGAGATTACTTCAAGCCGGAAGCTATAACATGGGCTTGGGAGTTTATAACAAAGCACTTAGAAATACCAGAAGATAAAGTATGGGCAACAGTTTACTTAGATGATGATGAAGCTTATGATTACTGGGTAAAAGAAATAGGAGTACCAGAAGAAAGATTAGTTAGATTAGGAAAAGATGATAACTTCTGGGAAATAGGACTTGGACCATGTGGACCATGTTCAGAGCTTTACTTCGATAGAGGAGAAAAATTTGGTTGTGATAGCCCAGACTGTAAACCAGGATGTGATTGTGATAGATACTTAGAATTCTGGAACTTAGTTTTCACTCAATTTGATAGACAAGAGGATGGAACTTATCCTGAACTTGCTAACAAAAACATAGATACTGGTATGGGTCTTGAAAGAATGGCTTGTATAATGCAAGATGTTGATAATATATTTGAAATAGACACTATAAGATATATCATAGAAGGAATAGAAGAATTAGCAAATATTAAATATGGTGAAGATGCTAATAAAGATGTATCTGTAAGAATAATAACTGACCATATGAGAGCTATGAGTTTCTTAATAGCTGATGGTGTATTACCTTCAAATGAAGGAAGAGGGTATGTTCTTAGAAGATTACTTAGAAGAGCAGCACGTCATGGTAAATTATTAGGAATAAAAGAAGATTTCTTATACAGACTATTTGACAGAGTTAAAGCTGTAAGTGGAGAAGCTTATCCAGAATTAGTTGAAAAAGAAAACTATGTTAAGAAAGTTATAAAAATAGAAGAAGAAAAATTCAACGAAACTTTAGATCAAGGTGTTGAAATATTAAATTCTTATATAACAGAGTTAAAAGCTAATAATGAAAAAGTTTTAAGTGGAGAAAAAGCATTTAAATTATACGATACTTACGGATTCCCTATTGATTTAACGGGTGAAATACTTGAAGAACAAGGTTATGAAATAGATGAAGAAGGATTCCATAAAGAAATGGAAGCACAAAGACAAAGAGCTAGAGCAGATAGAGGAAATATGGAAGATGAAGGATGGAAAGAAGATCCATTATCAACATTAGATGAAAGTATAGCTTCAACATTTGAGGGATATAAAAACTTAAACATAAGTGGTAATGTAACAGCTATAGTAAAAGAAGATGAAATAGTTGATACTATATGTGAAGGTGAAAAAGCTGTAGTTGTATTAAATGAAACTGCTTTCTATGCAGAAGGTGGAGGACAAGCTGGAGATATAGGTACTTTAGAAGATGAGGATTCTATATTTGAAGTTGTTGACACTAGAAAAGGTGCAAATAATACAATAAAGCACATAGGATTTGTTAGAAAAGGTAAAATAAGTATAAATGATAAATTAGAAGCTAAAGTTAATAAAGAAATAAGAATGGCTTCTGCAAGAAACCATACAGCTACTCACTTATTACATGAAGCATTAAAAGAAGTTTTAGGTGATCATGTTAACCAAGCAGGATCTTTAGTAACCTCAGATAGATTAAGATTTGACGTAACTCATTTTGAACAAATTTCAAAAGAAGAATTAAAAATAGTAGAAGCAAAAGTAAATAAAGCTATATTTGATTCTTTAGAAGTAAATTGTGAAGTTATGAATATAAAAGATGCTAAAGAAAAAGGAGCTATGGCTCTGTTTGGCGAAAAGTATGGTAATGAGGTTAGAGTTGTTTCTATGGGAGACTATTCAGTTGAACTTTGTGGAGGAACTCATTTAAGCAATACTTCTCAAGTTGGATTATTCAAGATATTATCTGAAGGTGGAGTAGCAGCTGGTGTAAGAAGAATAGAAGCTATAACAGGTTACAGTGTATATGAATACTTAGCTGTAAAAGACAACATGATAAATGATGTTTGTGTAGCTTTAAAAACAAAAGAAGATAACTTAGTTCAAAGGGCTAATCATTTAGTGGAAGAAAATAAATCTTTAGCTAAGGAATTACATGAAACAAAAACTAAATTAAATTTACAATCAGTAGATGCTCTTTTAGATTCAAAAGTTGAGGTAAATGGAGTTAGTGTATTATGTGCTAAATTTGAAGGAATTGACATGAACACATTAAAAGAAACTGCAGATACTTTAAGAGATAAAGTAGGTAGCGGTGTAGTAGTTCTTTCAAATGTAGTAGATGATAAAGTGAACTTTGTAGTTACTGCAACTGACGATGTAATAAAAAAGGGAATTCACTCTGGTAATATAGTAAGAGAAGTTGCAAAAATAGCTAATGGTAAAGGTGGCGGTAGACCTAACATGGCACAAGCTGGAGCAACTGATATTTCTAAAGTAGATGAAGCTTTAAGCTATGCTAGTGAGGTTATAAAAAGCCAAATAAAATAACCATAAGTTAAGTAATATTAACTCAAAGGGGGAATTATTTTGGATAATAATTTAGACTATACTATGAAGTTTGAAGGTGTCAATGAAAGTAAAAGCATGAGTATTGATGAAACAATTATGTTTGTGTATCATGCACTACAAGAGAAAGGATATGATCCTATCAATCAAATGATAGGATACATTCTTTCTGGTGATTCTAGTTACATAACAAGTCATAAAAATGCAAGAACTGTAATTAGAAAATATGAAAGAGATGAATTATTAGAAGTAATTCTAAAGTTTTATTTATCAAAATAGAAAGTAGGTCAATTTGATGAGGAAAAAAATAATATCATTTTTACTGTTAATAATGATATGTGTTGGATTTATTCCAAATGATTCCTTCGCAGCAGAGAATGAAGGTAAGGTTATTTACATTAGTATAAATAGAACTAACTTAGACAACCTAGAACGTATACCAGTTTTAAAAGAAAAATTAAGTAAAAATGGATATATTGCTCTTATGAACATAAAAGGAGACCAAGGAACTAATGATGAAAGGTCTTATGCAAGTATTGGTGCTGGATGTAGAGCTAATGTTGCTGACAATGAAGTAATATCATTTGAAAATTTAACTGAAGAAAATGGAAGAGTATACAAGGCTGCAACAGGTAATACGCCAAAAGAAATAAATAATATTTTTATTAATGAATCTATAAATAATAATGTGGAAAAAGGTAGTTTTGGTTCGACATTGGGATTATTAGGTCAAACATTAAGTGATAACAATAAAAAAGTTGCTTTATTAGGTAATAGTGATATTGTTAAAGATCGAGAATTAGTAAAAATAAGGAATGCCGGATTAATCAGTATGGATACTTTAGGAAGGGTACAGTCAGGAAATGTTGATGATATCAATATGAAAGACTATACTATGCCTTATGGTATGAGAACCGATTATGATAAATTATCTAAAGAAACAAAAACTTACTATGAAAATAGTGATGCATTATTTGTTGAATTAGGAGATACATATAGATTAGATGAATATAAATCTAATTTGAATGAAAAATCATATAATAAAATGAAATCTTCAATTTACAGTAATATAAATACATATTTAGAAGATGTATTTAATATGGTAAATCAAAATGATGTTGTTTATGTTGTTAGTGAATTTCCAAGCACTTTAGATTACAATAACAAAAGACGTTTATCACCTGTTTTAAAGTTTAAAGGTGAAAACAAAGGATTGTTACAAAGTGCAACTACTAGAAGAGATGGTGTAATTGGTAATTTAGATTTAGGTGTGGATATTCTTAATGAATTTAACTTAAAAAACGAAATAATGATAGGTAGAACTTTAAATTCAGTTGATAGAGATGATAATTTAACTTTCTTAAAAAGTGAGTATATAAAGATTGTTTCTATTAATAATATTAGATCAACTGTAGTAAATACTTTTGTTGGTATAGTATCAGCATCATGGATAATTGCAATGCTTGCATTAATGATTAAAGAAAAGTTACCACAGAAAGAAAAAGTATTTACAGTGTTAAAAGAGTTAATTAAACTAGGTTTAATTATGCCACTTACATTCTTAATATCACCTATATTTAACTTTAAAACCCAAGTAGGATTAACTATAGGTGTAATAATAGCCACGATACTAATATATTTATCTGGCAGATTATTATTTAAAAATAATGACTTAAAGCAAATGGGATATTATGCCGTATTAACAATAATGCTTATTGTATTAGATTCTGTAATAGGAACTTATTTTATGAAAAATTGTATAATGAGTTATGATGCTATTGTTGGGGCAAGGTATTATGGTGTAGGTAATGAATATGAAGGAATTACTATTGCATCTGCTGTATTTGCTTTATCAGTTTTATTAAACTATAAGAAAATACCTAAGTGGTTAACTATAGTATTATCTGTGATAATACTTATCACTAGTGCAGCACCTTCTATGGGAGCTAACGTTGGTGGAGCTATATCAGAATGTATAGCTTATTTATTATTTATAATGTTAATATTTGATGTTAAAATGGACTTTAAGAAAGTTATAATTCTTGGATTATCTGCATTGGCAGTAGTTATAATATTTGCAGGATTAGATTTAATAATGGGAACAGAATCTCATTTAGGAGCATTTACTCAACAGATATTACAAAATGGACCTCAAGCAATAATTCAAACATTTGCTAGGAAAATATCAATGAACATAAAACTTGCAAAATCTTCAGTATGGGTTAACATTTTACTTGTAGGAATTGCAGTAATAGGTATATTTATATTTAGACCATCAAAACATATGAAAAATATATCTAATAAGTATCCTATGATATTTAAAGGATTTATAGCATCTATGGTGGGATGTATAATTACATTATTAGTAAATGACTCAGGAATAGTAGCAGCAGCTACTGCATCCATATATATACTTATTCCAATATTAATAATAAGTATTAATATGATAATATTTGATAATGGAAAAGAATAGTTAATTTAAATTAGCCAGAATAAAATCTGGCTAATTTTTACATGTTATGAATTTTAATTAAGAAAATGTGGTATTAATAAACTAAAATAAGTTATAATAATATAAGTATTTAATAATTTACATAATAAATAAGAGATAACAGAGACTAATATAATTAAAAAGTTTTAATTATATGCAGTATAAGGAGAACAACTATGCTAGATGGGAGAATTATGGGCCTAGATATAGGAGATAAGACTATAGGTGTGGCTGTAAGCGACATTATGGGAATAACTGCTCAAGGTGTAACAACTATAAAAAGAATAGGGAAGAAAAAGGATATAGAAGCAATTAAAAAGATTATAGAAGAAAGACAAGTGAATAAAATTGTTTCAGGTCTTCCTAAGAATATGAATGGTACAATTGGGCCACAAGGAGAAAAGGTTCAAAAGTTCTGTGAATTAATTAAATCAGAAACAAATCTTCCTGTAGCGTTTTGGGATGAAAGATTATCTACTGTGGCAGCGGAAAGATGTTTAATCGAAGGAAATGTAAGACGAGAAAATAGAAAAAAAGTAATAGATATGCTTGCAGCTTCAATAATTTTACAAGGATATTTAGATTCACAAAGAAATTTCTAATTATATTTCAATAATATATTTGAAATTATTATAGTATAATATATAATATAAAAAAAGAGAAAGAATTTGAGGTGACTTAATATGCAAGATAATATAATAAGTTTAATGGATGAAAATGGAGTAGAAAGTGAATTCGAAGTT
Organism: Terrisporobacter sp.; assembly: GCA_036648085.1. Classification (GTDB taxonomy): domain Bacteria; phylum Bacillota; class Clostridia; order Peptostreptococcales; family Peptostreptococcaceae; genus Terrisporobacter. The sequence goes on along the minus strand of JAVXJA010000004.1, from coordinate 76,616 downwards.
ATTTTAACTTTAGAAGCAGATAATAAGGAATATGCTATATTAATGCCAGTTAATGATGAAGATTGTGAAGAAGCATTAGTATTTAGAATAGACCAAGATGAAGAAGGCGAAATGTTAGTTCCTTTAGAAGATGACAAAGAATATGAAATAGTTGTTGATGTATATAACACATTAATGGACGAAGAAGGACTAAACGACGACGAATTCTAATACAAAAGGGGTTGTCGCACTAAAAATAGTGCGATGCCTTTTTTTTATACAAAAAAATAAATTCTAAGCTAAAAACAACTTGGGATATTGTACAATAGATGTATGAAAAAACAAAATACTGTACAAATTGATTATACCGTTTTAGGAGATAATTATAAATTAAAACTACCACTAAATATTGATTATATAATTCCAAAAGATGATTTTGTGAGATTACTAAGTCAAATTATAGAGGAGATGAATTTAGAGAAATTATTTCTTGGAATTGATAGTCATGGAGAATCTACGTCAAGAGAAGATAGTATGGTAAATTAAATCATACATTCCATTACAATGGATATGGTTTGCTTCTAAGGAGAATAAATGATAATTTGGACTTAGATACAAAAGATTATATTGTGATTGATTTTAAAGGCTTCATTAAGGTTATAAATATAATGAATGGTGTAGAGATTAATGTTGAAGAAAAAGAAATTAAGGGATTAAATAAAGTAATAAATACATGTTATGGATTAAATGTTGGAAATAAGGGTAATAATATGGAATATATAATTAATAGTAGTAATCAAGTACTAAATGGATATCAAGCTTTGGCCTATAGTAGACTTAGAAAGATAGACGATTGTTTTCATATAGATACAATTAGTACAAATAATATTAAAATATGTAAAAGTAAATATTTCTCCAGATAAAATATTTGATTTACTTTTAAAATTAAATGCTTTATATAATTATAAAATAAAACAGTTACAATTTCCTTATTATAAATATAGAGAAGATGATAAAATCAAAATCTCAATATGATATTATATGGAAGGAAAAAATCTATAGATTTCATATGATTTTATTTTTAATTAACAAATGAGAATAGGTTTATGACGTGAAAGCATTGACAATAACCTTGTTATGTTTTACAATATTTACAAAAGATTATCAATTGAAAACGGGTGGTATTATGTGTAATACAATGGAAAATTTAAAAAGTAAATTAAAAGAATCAGGATTAAAAATTACTCCCCAAAGAAGAGCTATAGTAAATATATTATTAGATAATGAAAATAGACATTTGAGTAGTGAGGAAATATATGACTTAGTTAGAGAAGATTGTCCAGAAATAGGTCTTGCAACAGTGTATAGAACTATGCAATTATTAGATGATATAGGGGTAATATCAAAACTTAATTTAGATGATGGATGCATAAGATATGAGATTAATTTAAATAAATCTGAAACTCATAATCATCACCATTTAATATGTAAAAAGTGTGGAAAAATAATAGAAGTAGAAGATGATTTAATGGATAGTGTGGAAAATGAAATACAAAGTGCTTATAAGTTTAAGATACTAGACCATGATGTTAAATTTTATGGAATGTGTGAAGACTGTAATAAAGATATAAGTTCTAAGTAGACTTATATCTTTTTTTATTGCAAGGATTTTATATTGTTTATGTTACTAAAAATACTCATTATCAATGAGTTATATAATAATTTAAAAATGAATTTTCAAATCTACTTAAAATATTATAGGTTTTATGATACAATACAATTAGTTGGTAAAAGTGCGTGATTTAATATTATTTTTTTAGATGCAAAAGTAAATTGAAAATTGAATAGACAGAGGAGATGATGCAATTGTTTAAGAAAAATCCTAATAAGGTTAAAGTAATGGCTTTAGGTGGTCTTAACGAGATCGGTAAAAATATGACCGTAATAGAGTATAAGGATGAAATCGTAGTAATTGATGCGGGGTTAAGCTTCCCAGAAGATGAAATGCTTGGAGTTGATATAGTTATACCTGATATCACATACTTATTGAAAAATAAGGATAAAATAAAAGGTATATTTATAACACATGGACATGAAGACCATATAGGAGCTCTTCCGTATATTCTTAAGAAAATTGATGTACCTGTGTACGGGACTAGATTAAGTATAGGCTTAATAGAAGTAAAGTTAAAAGAACATAAATTAAATAATGTAAAATTAAATGTAGTTACTCCTAAAGATACTATAAAGCTTCGTAATCTGAGCGTTGAATTTATTAAAAACAACCACAGTATTCCAGGAGCATGTTCTATAGCAATTCATACAGAATATGGAGTTATATACCATACAGGAGATTTTAAGATAGACTTAACTCCTATAGATGGTGATGTAATGGATATCCACAGAATATGCGAATTAGGCAGTCAAGGAGTTCTTTTATTGTTAGCAGATAGTACTAACATAGAAAAACCAGGTTTTACAATGTCAGAAAGAACTGTGGGAGCAGGACTTGATGATTTATTTAGAAAAGGAAATACAAGCAGAATTATTGTTGCTACTTTTGCTTCTAATATTCACAGGTTACAACAAATAATAAATATGGCGGTTAAATTTAATAGAAAAGTTGCCATCTCGGGAAGATCTATGGTAAATGTTATAGGTGTAGCCAGGGAATTAGGATATTTAGATATGGAAGATGATACTTTAGTAGAATTAAATGATATATCTAAATACAAAGATGAAGAGTTAGTAATAATTACTACAGGAACTCAAGGTGAACCAATGTCAGCACTTGCAAGGATGGCAAGTAATGATCATAAAAAAGTAGAAATAAAAAGAGGAGATTTAGTTATAATCTCAGCTCATCCAATACCAGGTAATGAAAAATTAATATCAAAAGTAATTAACTTATTATTTGAAAAGGGAGCACAAGTTGTTTACAACGATATAGCAGATATACACGTTTCAGGTCATGCAGCTCAAGAAGAGTTAAAACTAATAAATAGAATGACAAAACCAAAATTCTTTATGCCAGTTCATGGTGAGTTTAGAATGTTAAAACGTCATGCTGATTTTGCACAAGAACTAGGAATGCCTGAAGAAAACATATTTGTTATGCAAACTGGTCAAGTATTAGAATTAGATGGAAATAGCGCTAAAGTAACTACAACAGTTCCAACAGGAAATGTATTAGTTGATGGACTTGGGGTAGGAGACGTAGGAAATATAGTTCTAAGAGATAGAAAACATTTATCAGAAGATGGATTAATGATAGTGGTTGTTACTATTTCAAAAGAAGATGGAAAAGTATTAGCAGGACCAGATATAATTTCTAGAGGATTTGTTTATGTTAGAGAATCTGAAGATTTAATGGATGGAGCTAAAGATGTAATTAAAACAGTTTTAATTGATTGTGAAGAAAAAAATATTAAAGAGTGGGCATACTTAAAAAATAATATTAAAGATAAATTAAAGGATTATTTATATATAAAAACAAAAAGAAATCCGATGATATTACCAATAATAATGGAAGTATAAATAGAAATACCTCAGTATTTGAATGAAAAATACTGAGGTATTTTTTTATGAAATTATAAACAAAAGTACTTAGGATTTGCATATATACATATATAACCTAAAGGAGGAGGATACTATGAGTGTATATGATACAGCTACTAAACTAGCTAGTGAAATTAGGAATAGTAAAGAGTATAAAGACTTTGTTAAAAATATGAATCAAATTAAAAAGAATAAGAAGGATGAAGAACTATTAAGTGAATACAAAAAAAATCAATATAATCTTCAATATACTACTATGAATAATAAAAAAATAGATAAAAAATCCATGAGAAGAATGGAAGAAATACAAAAAGAAATTAGATATAACGAGAGAATATACAATTATTTACTAGCAGAGGAAAAATTTAATTTGTTAATGGATAATATAAATAAGATAATTGCGCAAACAATAAAAGAAGACTATAAACAATAAGGAGAGAAGCAAAAGATGAAATTATTAATTATGATTATTGATCTAAGGGCAGCTCACGTACATTCTTTAAAAGAAAAAAGAATGATAGTGAAAAGTATAACAAGTAGATTGAAAAATACATTTAATATTAGTATTAGAGAAGTTGATAATCAAGATTTACATCAAAGAATTACTATTGGCTTAGTAAAATTAGAGCTAAATAATAAGGACAGTGATGCTTCAAAAGAAAAAATATTGAACTTTATAGAAGCTAATTGTGAGGCAGAAATAATAGATATTGATGATGAAATAATAAATTACTAATTTCAAATAATATAACAAGAAAAAGATACTAATTATAAATTAGAAATATTGGTAAAAAATAATACAAGAGAAATGATAAAAGAATAAGTTAATAAAACTAAAGACAAGTAAGAGGTGACGAAATGAAAAAAATTATTAGCTTTATACTTACACTTATTATTGTATTAACTCAAGGAAATATTATATTTGCCACAGCAAATGATAAAATAAACCTTGATATTGCCTCTAAATCAGCAGTTCTGATGGATGCAGCTAGTGGAAAAGTTCTTTATGAAAAAAATAGTCATGAGAAATTACCACCTGCAAGTGTAACTAAAGTAATGACCATGCTTTTGATTTGTGAAGCAATTGAAAGCGGAAAAATTAAAGAAAATGATGACGTTCAAATTAGTGAGACTGCAGCTAGTATGGGCGGAAGTCAAATTTTTTTAGAACCAGGAGAGATACAAAAAGTTGATACTCTTTTAAAATCCATAGCAGTTGCATCTGCCAATGATGCTTGTGTAGCTATGGCAGAGTACGTAGGTGGTAGTGTAGAAGAATTTGTATGTTTAATGAATAATAGAGCTAAAAAATTAGGAATGAAGGACACAAACTTTGTAAATACAAATGGACTGCCAGTAGACAATCACTATACATCTGCTTATGATATTGGTCTAATGTCAAAAGAACTACTTAGACATGAAAAAATATCAAAATATTTAACTACATGGATGGATGAAGTAGTTGTAGGAAAAAAACAAGCTAAAATAGGTATATCAAATACTAATAAGTTAGTTAAACATTATACTGGTGCAACTGGTGTAAAAACAGGTTTTACTCAAGAAGCTAAATATTGTCTTTCAGCATCAGCTTTAAGAAATGGGACACAGTTAATAGCAGTTACATTATGTGCTGAAACTTCACCAATTAGATTTAAAGATGCTACAAGTCTTCTTAATTACGGATTTGCTAACTACGAAAGCGTTAAAGTATGTGATGCAAATGAAAAGATAACAACTGTAAAGTTTCCTAAAGGATCAAAGGAAAATGTTGATTTAGTTTCTAAGGATAACTTAAGCATATTAATCAAAAAAGGTGAATCAAAAGATTTTACTAAAAAAGTAGAGATTAAAGAAGATATATCTCTTCCAATTAAGAAAAATACAGAATTAGGTGTAGTAAAAGTTTATAAAGGTAAAGAGTTGATTGGTGAAAGCAAGATAGTAACTACTGAAGATATAGATAAAGCTTCATATGGTGAAATATTAAGAAGAATGATTGACTCAATAATATAATTTTAAAAAAACTATGTACTAGATAACAAATTTAGTTCATAGTTTTTTACTGTTTAAATCCAAGTGATTTTTGAGCAACGGATATATCTAAAATGATTCATACACGCAGTGGCTCAAAGCGGTAGCAAAGATATATCGTTGGTGACATGAGTGTAACGAAATTTTATAAATATTTTGCTTATAATTTTATTAATTGATATAATAATAGTATTACAAAAACTTAAGTAGGAGAAAAAAATATATGAATTATCTAAGCGAATTATTAGTATCATTGGTTGGAATGGCTATAGCAATATCTGTTCATGAATTTGGACATGCATACTCAGCTCATTTATTAGGAGATGATACGGCAAAATATAATGGAAGACTCACATTGAATCCGGCGAAACATTTAGATCCAGTAGGTTTAATTATGTTACTGATATTCCATTTTGGATGGGCTAAACCAGTTCCTGTTAATCCTAATAACTTTAAAAATTATAGAATGGGAAATATAATGGTATCTTTATCAGGAGCTATAGGGAACTTACTAGCTGCTATAGTTTGTGGATTAATCGCTAAATATGTAAATATATATGCAGTAAATCTAATTTTCATAAATGCTATGTGGATTAATATTTGGTTTGGTGCATTTAATCTTCTTCCAATACCACCATTAGATGGATGGGGAGTAATATCTAGTCTTTTACCTTATAAATATAATGAGTTTATTTATAAATATGAAAATGTAGGATACGGAATATTATTAATAGCGCTATTTACAGGAACGTATTCTATTGTGGTAACACCAATATCGAGAGTATTCCAAATGATAGTAAGTATATTTATATAAGAGGTAATTAAATGAAATATAATATACATTTAAATGTTTATGACGGTCCATTGGATTTACTTTGTGATTTAATATCTAAACAAAAAATAGATATAAAAGATATATCCATCTTACAAATTACTAGTCAATATTTAGCATATATTGATATGCTAAATGATTTAGATTTAGAAGTAGCCAGTGAATTTATTATAATGGCATCTAAGTTATTAGAAATAAAATCAAAATATCTTTTATATAAACAACATCATGAAGAAGATGAAGAAGATCCAAGACTAGAATTAGTTGGACAAATAGAAGAATACAAGAAATTCAAAGAGGCTTCTTTAAATATGAAAGAAAATGTTCATTATACTTGTGAGACTTTTTTCAGAGCAAAAGAAGAAGTGATTTTAGATAATAAAATTGATTTAGATGAAATATCAATTGAAGCTATAAGAAGCATATTACCTATTATTTTAAAAGCTAAAGTAATAGAAGGTCATGACAAAGTTGATGAACTAGATATGATAGTAAGAAATAGAGTTGTTTCAGTAGAAGAGAAAATGAGATATATGAGAGAGCTAATGGCTAAAGAAGATGACGTTAGTTTTGTGAAATTAGTTGAAAGCTACGATAAAGATGAGACAATAGCCACATTTTTATCTATTCTTGAGCTAATAAAAGAAAAATTAATCATTGTAGTACAAAATGAATTCTTTGACGATATATTGATAAAAAAACGTGGAGATGAAAATGAATAGAGAAGAAATAAAGTACATAATAGAATCTATTATGTTTGCATATGGAGACCCAATTACAATAAAAGAATTAAATGCTGTTATTAATGAGGAGCTTTCTCCAAAAGAGATAGAATTAATTTTAAATTTATTAATGGATGAATATAGCGAAAATAATAGAGGAATTCAAATAATAAAGCTAGAAAATAAGTATCAAATGTGTACTAATAAAGAATACGCTGATTATATTAAAAAGGTATTAGAGCCTAAGAAAAGAAAATCTTTAAGTCAAGCAACTTTAGAAACTTTAACTATTATTGCATATAAACAGCCTATAACTAAGGTTGAAATAGAAAATATTAGAGGTGTTAAGTGTGATAAGGTTATTCAAACACTACTTGATCATGAACTAATTAGAGAAGCAGGTAGATTGAATAAAATTGGAAAACCTATTATATATAAAACTACACCTGAGTTTTTAAAATTATTACAAATAGAAAGCTTGAAAGATTTACCTTCTATAGATGATTTGGAAAATGATGAAGAAAGTATATAGTAATTCAAGTAAATAAACTATTCTAATATTATAAAAACAAATAGAGTTTTTATTATAATATTATTTTAAATAATTACTTATACAATGGGGGGGTACTAATGAATAGTAAATTAGCAATGATCATTTATATTATCTTTGCAGTACTAAGTTTTATATTTGGTATTAAAATGTTTAGTGCAGGTGAAACATTAAGGGGTATTTTATTCATGGTTGCAGTAGCATGTTGGGGAATGTGTATATACAACAATAGCACTACGAATAAAAGACAAGAAAAAAGATTGGGAAGAAATTCATCAAATAAGAGCAATAATAAAAAATCAAAAGCAAAAAGATAAAGAGAAAAAGCCACAGACAATTTAGTCTGTGGCTTTTAACTTACCAAATATAAGAATAACTTGGAATTATTTGCAGATACTATGAAATATGAAATATATTAATTTATTACATAATCATCCAATTATAGTATCTATTTTCTTATTTTTAATAATTATATTATTGTGTAGTACTCATCTAATATTTACAATAAATTTTTCTAACACTAAGATTAACGTTTTTTTGAAGGTGAAAATTATCTTTAATTTAATAAAATTCAATTTGAATATTTATCCACCTAAAAAGAAAAATAAGAAGAAAAAGAAAAACCTGTATATGATGAAATTACTAAAAGATGAGTTGGAAAACATATTTGCAATAATGAAAAAACTAAAGATAATGGAGTTATATTCTAACATAGGATTTGGGAATACTAATGTTTATATAACGGCATATATGGATGCTTTTATAAATGTAATTTATGCTAATATAGCAAACATAATAAATTGTAAAAAGTTATATTTAAATATTATTCCTGATTTTATGGAAAATAAGATTGAAGGAGTTATAAGAATACATATAAAGTTTAGGTTAATTAAAATGTTTAAAATTATACCTGTATTATTTAGAGTTTTAAAAAATAAGAGGCATTTAAAGGAAGGTGATTTGAATGACAGCTACAAATTCCATACAAAGCATTATGGCAACAACGCTGGAAACAATTAAAAATTCCATAGATTCAAATACTATAGTGGGAAACCCGATAGAAGCTGAAACATCTGTAATAGTACCTATTTCTAAAGTAACAGTAGGTTTTGGTATAGGTGGTGGAGAATATAATAAAAATAATAAGAATAATGCAAATTGTGATACTAATTTTGCAGGAGGTAGTGGAGGAGCTATTACTATATCTCCCGTAGCTTTTGTAGTTGTAGAAAAAGGAGAAACTAGATTAATATCATTAGAAGACAATGTTAATTTAGTAGATAACATACTTACTATTACTCCTAGAATTATTGAAAAAGTTCAAAAAATCATTCATCCAGATAAAAGTACTGTGAAATTTGAAAAGGGATTTGATGATGATATTAAAGTAGAAGCAGATATAAAAGTAAGCAAGGATGAAAAATAGGTAAATATAGCATCTACTAGATATAATCAAAATGAGGCTGGATGGGAAGCTTATGCAGCATCAAAGGGAGGTTTAGTATCTTTAACAAATACGATGGCTATATCTCTTTCTAATACTGCTATAACAGTAAATGCTATTAGTCCAGGTTGGATACAAGTTGATGATTATAAATTATCTAAAAGAGATAATGAACAACATCCTTCAGGCAGAGTAGGAAAACCTAAAGATATTGTAAATACTTGTTTATTTTTAACTCATGAAGAAAATGATTTTGTTAATGGAACTAATATTATAGTAGATGGTGGAATGACTAAAAAAATGATATATGAAGATGATAAATAGAATTTATAAATAATTAAAAATATACCCGTTAAGATAAAATGTGAAAGGAAAGTACATATCTTGGGTATATTTTTATGTATAAAAATAAGAATTTACATAATAAGCTAAAATTAGTTAATTTATTAAATAATAAATAAAATTTATATATTTTGAGAGATTAATGTAATATTTAATAAATTAAGGTAATTATATAATTGTTTTAGGGAATGATATATATTAAGAAGGAGTATGACAATTACAGGAAGGTGTTTTGAATGAACATAGTTGAAGCTGCATGTATAATAAAAGACTCGGCGGAAAAAATAGCTGAAGAAAAGGGAATAAGTGAAGAAGAAGCGTATTATGAAGCTATTTTAATATATAAAGATGTGTATGAAAAAGAAAGAGAATAAAAATAGGGTAAGTTGTCTTGCCTTATTTTTATTCTCTTTCTTTTTGTATATGTAGATAAAATTAATTTTTATTCTAAAACAGCTTGAGATAGTACTTTACCTATAGAATCATTAATTATCAATGAAGCTTTATTATCGTACCCTGTATTGCTTTTATTAATTAATACGATGGAGTCACCGTTAAAATAATCAATAAAGCTTGCAGCAGGATAAACAACTAAAGAAGTTCCACCAATTATTAATAAATCAGCCTTACTTAAAGCATCTACAGTTTGATTTACAACAGCGTTATTTAAAGGTTCTTCATATAATACTACATCTGGTTTTATAATGGAATTACAGTAGTCACAATAGGGAATATCTCCTTCTAAATTTAACATATCTTGCATATCGAAGAATTTATTACAATTTGTACAATAATTTCTATAAACAGAACCATGTAGTTCTAAAACATTTACACTACCAGATGCTTGATGTAATCCATCTATATTTTGAGTGATTACTGCACTTAGTTTTCCTATTTTCTCTAAAGAAGCTAATGCTTTATGAGCATCATTTGGTTTTGCATTTTCATAAATTAAATTATTTTTATAGAATTTGAAGAACTCTTGTGGATATCTAACAAAAAATGTATGAGATACTAGTTGCTCAGGTGTGAATTTTCTGTTTAGCTTCTTGTTAAATAATCCAGTTGAACTTCTAAAATCAGGAATATTAGATTCTGTTGAAACACCAGCACCACCGAAAAATACAATATTATTATGACTATCTATAAGTTTCTTTAATTTTTCAATGTTATTTTCCATACATAGATACCTCCTGAAATAATATTTATAATATTATAATAGCAAATATTCTCATAAATAAATATAAGTATGCAAAAAAAACTGAATTTATTGAAATTTTAATAATAATTATTTTATGCAAGGTCAAATAAGGTAAATTATGGTAGAATACTATGGGTGTAAATGTAAAAAAATGAGGAAAATTATCATAAAATGAAAAGAGGGGAATTTGTGGAGAAGAAAATAAAGATTCAGATAAAAAAACAGTAAATACAAATATAGTAAGTAGTCGTGGAGGTAGCAATAAAATAGATGCATCTCTATCAACAGGATTTGGTAGTGGATATATGAATACAACTAAAAGTGATTTAAATAAATATTTAAATCCAGATAATTTCACAGGTAGTCAAAAAGGTCTTAATCAATCATTAAAGATTGATAGCTATAAGGGTGGCGTAAGTGTAGCATAGATAAACTCTTATTTAAATAGTTTATCTCCAGCTTATAATGGAAGTAATGTTTTTTATAATCAAGGAGCTTCATTTATAAATGCAGCAAAGAAGCATAATATAGACTTGGCCTATTTTGTTGCTCACACCATGGTTGAAACTGGATATGGAAGATCAACTTTAGCTCAAGGTCAGTATGTGGAAAAGACATTAGATGGATCAGCTAAATGGATAGCCAATAATTATATAAAATCATCTTATGATAAAGATACTATGAAATATTTACAACAATAAAAAATCCTACTTATTTTTATAAGTGGGATTTTTTATTGTTGTAGAAATTATAACGCTTAAACAATCTTCATTCGAAATATCTCTTATATTTAAAAAAAAGATCTAAATTATTTTCTTTTACTATAGTTTTTAAATCTCCATAATTATAGGTTGCTAAAGCATATTCTTTTATTTTATCAAACATAAATCTCTCCTTATCATTTTTCAAAGTAACAATATCTTTAGCTATTTCCCAAGCAATAGATTCTCTTTCCACTAAATTCCTTTTAAATATAATCACACTTTTCTCTAAATCTATGGGTAGATTATTCTTTTTGTAATTATCATCAGAAATATCAATATTATAATCAATCATTTTTTCTGTTATATCTGTAAGTATTTTTGAATGTTCCCACCTGTTACTATTTATACTATCGTCCATAATATGCCCTACCTCATGAGAGCAAACGCACTTTGCTATAATTTCTAAGTTTTCTTCTGATATGGTTATATTATAATAATTAAAGTTGTTTACATAAAAATAGAAATTATAGCAAAAAGATAAAAAGCCAATCTTTGAAACTAGTAACATTTTAAATCTTGGCAGTGCACATATGGGAGTATCTTTTCTTTTTGAATAATATAGATAAACTCTTTTATCAATTTTATCATTAAAGTCTTTTAAGCAGTTTTTAAACAACTTTTTTCCGCCTAGGTTATCATAATATATTGATAAATTGTTGATATCAAAGATATTATCACATGCCATATAAAACACCGCCTTAATTTGATAGTTGTCATAGTATATAATATTAAATGATATAAAATTTGAAGCTAATCCTATTTAAATTTATTAAATAAAAGTATTAATATATATGTAAAAATTAGTTATATTTATATTCACTTGATGCAATTATATAGTTACAGATGTGATATAATTATTTATCTGGGAAAGGAAGTGATAATCTCATGGATAATATAAAAGATTATTTGATAAAATTAGAAATAAATAATAATAAGCTGGAAAAACAATTAAGTGAGGTACAGGTAACGAAGGTAGTTTACTTTAAAGAAGATAAAACAATTTATATGTACTTAACATCTAAAGAGATGATATCTCATGAGATTCTAGATGAATTAAGAGAAGAATTATTAAGTAAGTTAAAATATTTCAAAAACATAAGACTCAAAATTAAATTTATTGGATTTGGAAGAAAATCTGACAAAGATATAATTAAGGGATATTGGCATAACATACTATATATAATAAAAAGTATTTGTCCTGCAATTGAAGGATGGAAAAAGCAAGTTGAATATATGTACTTAGATAATGTATTGAAAATAAAAATACCTAAGGAAATTTTCTATGAAAAATTAAGGAAAAATAATATAGAACAAATTATAAAAAATGTACTTTTAGAAGAGTTAGGCATAGATACAGATGTTCAATTGGAAAAAGCTGTAGGTGAAAAAGTAGATACAAAGAAATTAATAGAAAAAGCAGATAAAGAAATAGAAAGTATAATTAAAGCTTTAGAATTTGGTGAAAGTGAAGATAATGAAGAAGTAGAAGAGGAAGTTTATGTAATTAAGGATGAGCACGATGACAAATTAATTTATGGTGAAGATGTACTTAGTTTTGTTATTCCAATAAAAGAAATTAATCAAAATTCTAAAACTATAGCTGTTGTGGGAGAAGTATTTAATGTGGAAACTAAAGAATTAAGAAATGGAAAAATTCTTGCCATAATGTCCATAACAGATAATACAAGTTCTATTAACTGTAAATTATTCTTAAACGATTTAAATAAAGATAAGGTATTAGACAAAGTTGAAGAAGGCTCTTATGTGAAAATTAAGGGAGATGTACTATACGATACATATCAAAGAGAGCTTACTATGACTATAAGTGGTATTAGAGAAGAAGAAAGACCTTTAAGAGAAGATACAGCTAAAGAAAAAAGAGTAGAGCTACATGCTCATACTCAAATGTCATCTATGGATGCTTTATGTCCAACTAAAAAATTAGTTAAACAAGCAGCTACTTGGGGCCACAAAGCCATAGCTATTACAGATCATGGAGTAGTTCAAGCTTTCCCAGAAGCCATGGATGCAGGAAAAGCTAATAATATAAAAATACTTTATGGAGTAGAAGGATATTTAGTAGAAGATAACTTACCTGTAGTTGAAAATTCCAATGATTTAAATTTATCTCAAACATTTGTTGTATTTGACTTAGAGACTACAGGATTTTCCAATAAAAATGATAAGATAACTGAAATTGGTGCAGTAAAAATTGAAAACTTTAAAGTTATAGATAGATTTAGTCAACTTATAAATCCAGAAAAAGATATTTCCTATAAAGTACAAGAGTTAACAGGTATAACTAATGATTTAATTAAAGATAAACCTAAAATAGAAGAAGTACTACCTAAATTTGTAGATTTTATAGGTGATAGTGTGTTAGTAGCACATAATGCAGCCTTTGATATGGGTTTTATGAATCAAAAGTGTAGAGAACAAAATATAGAGTTTAATAATAATAGTGTAGATACATTAACTCTTGCTAGAACATTATTACCTCACCTAAAGAGATTTAAATTAAATAACTTAGTTAAAGAGCTGGGAGTGCCACTATATAATCACCATAGAGCTGTAGATGATGCTGAAGCTACTGCTCATATATTTATTAAATTCTTAGAAATGATAATTAAAAAAGGTGGAGAGAAGCTTAGTGATGTAAACTCAATTTTAGGAAATGTGGATTATACTAAGTTAAGAACCAATCATATAGTTTTAATAGCACAAAATCAAATTGGAATTAAAAATTTATATAAAATTGTATCAGATGCCCATGTAAATCATTTTTATAGAGCGCCAAGGATATTGAAAAGTATACTAGAAAAATATAAGGAAGGTATAATTATGGGCTCTGCTTGTGAAGCTGGAGAAGTTTTCCAAGCTATAAAGCAAAATAAAAGTGATGAAGAATTAGAAAAAATAATAAGTTTATATGACTATATAGAGATAATGCCTGTAGAAAATAATCGCTTTATGATAGATAAAGGTGAAGTTGAAGATAAAGAAGAATTAAGAGATTTAAATAGAAGACTTATAGAAGCAGCTAATAAATTTGGCAAAATACCTGTTGCAACAGGAGATGTTCATTTTATTGATAAACATGAAGCTGTATATAGAGATGTATTAAAAAACTCTCAAGGATTTAAAGTAGATGATGAAGAAACATATCTTCATTTTAGAACAACAGATGAGATGCTAGAAGAATTTAAGTATTTAGGTAAAGACCTAGCTTACGAAGTTGTAGTTACAAATACTAATAAAGTGGCAGATTTGATAGAAGACATATTACCGATACCTAATGCAACCTTCCCTCCAGTTATAGAAGGTTCAGACAAAGAACTTAGGGATATGTGCAATGAAAAGGCAGAAAGAATTTATGGAAGTCCTCTTCCAGATGTAGTAAGAAAAAGACTTGATAGAGAATTAAATTCTATAATAAGTAATGGATATGCAGTTATGTATATAATAGCTCAAAAACTAGTTGCGAAGTCATTATCCGATGGATATTTAGTTGGTTCAAGGGGATCAGTTGGTTCTTCTCTTGCAGCAACCATGAGTGATATAACAGAGGTTAATCCTCTTCCAGCTCATTATGTATGTGAAAATGAAGAGTGTAAGTATTCTTATTTTTATGAAATAGGGGAATGGGGCTCAGGAGTAGATTTACCGGAAAAAGATTGCCCTAAATGTGGTCAGAGACTAAAAAAAGATGGACATGATATACCTTTTGAAGTTTTCCTTGGATTTGAAGGAGATAAAGAGCCTGATATAGATCTTAATTTCTCAGGAAGTTATCAATCAGTAATTCATAAATATACAGAAGAATTATTTGGAGAAGGCCATACTTATAAGGCAGGGACAATAGGTACTGTAGCTGAAAAAACAGCATTTGGTTATGCTAAAAAATTTGTGGAAGAAAATAACATAAATACTACTAGTGCAGAAGTACTTAGACTGGCTAATGGATGTACTGGGGTAAAAAGAACGTCTGGACAACATCCTGGAGGAATAATGGTTATTCCAGACTATATAGATGTTTATGATGTTACACCAATACAATATCCAGCTAACGATACAAGCTGTGGGGTTATCACTACTCACTTTGACTATCATTCTATAAGTGGTAGGATATTAAAACTTGATATACTGGGACACGACGTTCCGACCATCATCAGAATGATTGAAGATATTACAGGTAAGATAGCGACAGAAATTCCTCTAGATGATAAGGAAACTATGTCATTATTTACCTCAACAAAGGCTTTAGGAGTTACACCAGAGGAAATTGATTGTCCTATAGGTTGCCTTGCTATACCAGAATTTGGGACAAAGTTCGTTAGACAAATGCTTCTTGATACAAAACCAACAACATTTGCAGAACTTGTACGTATTTCTGGATTATCTCATGGTACTGATGTTTGGTTAAATAATGCACAGGATTTAGTTGTGGAAGGTACTGTTGAGTTTAAAGATGTTATATCTACTCGTGATGATATAATGAACTATCTTATATTTAAAGGACTTCCACCCAAAATGGCATTTACCATAATGGAAAGTGTTAGAAAAGGTAAAGGACTTAAACCTGAATTCATAGAAGAAATGAAAAAATATGATGTTCCAGATTGGTATATAGGTTCATGTCAAAAGATAAAATACATGTTCCCAAAGGCACATGCAGTAGCTTATGTTATGATGAGTTTTAGGCTTGCATATTATAAAGTACATTATCCAGCAGCCTTTTATGCAACTTACTTTACAATTAAGTCAGAAGATTTTGATGCAGATTTAATTGTAAAAGGATTAGATGTAATAAAAAGTAAAATGGAAGAAATTCATGCTTTAGGTAATGATTCAACGGCAAAAGAAAAGAATATGCTTACTGTTTTAGAAGTTGCCTATGAAATGTATGCTAGAGATATGAAAATAATACCTGTAGATATCTATAAATCGCATGCAACAGAATTTAAAGTTATAGATGACAAAACAATTTTACCTCCTATGATAGCATTACAAGGTTTGGGGGAAAATGCAGCTATAAATATAGAAAAAGAAAGAAATAATGGAGAGTTTATATCTAAAGAAGATTTGAGAAAGAGAACAAAGATATCTAAAACTGTTATTGAAACACTTTCAATCCACGGATCTTTAGATAAAATGAGTGAAAAAAATCAACTTTCCTTATTTTAAATAAATGAATAAATAAATAAAAATTGATTATCAAGGTATAAAAATACACAAAATAATAAACATAATAGCAATAGTATGATAAAAACAAGGAGGGTTATTATGTTTAGTTTTGAGTATATTGAACTTGTAGGTTATAGTGCATCAATTTTAATAGCAATATCCCTAATGATGACAGATATAATGAAATTAAGAATAATAAATTCAATAGGATGTTTAATGTTTGTTATTTATGGATTAAATGTTGCTGCTTATCCTGTAGCTCTTGCCAATTTGGCAATAATCATTATTAATTTTTATAACTTATATAAACTAATAAAGGGAAACAATATAGAGAAAACCTTGTAAATGTAACATTTTTATGATATTATGATATATAAAATAGTATATTTGCAGAAACTAAGAGTGAGACAGCTGTGCTCACTCTTTTATTTTAAATACTATAAATACAACTGAATAGGAGGTAAAAAATATGAAAAAGAACATAGCTACAGTAATCGAACAAATGGTATTACCAATAACTGATGCCAAGAACTTAGAATTAGTAGATGTTGAATATGTTAAAGAAGGTGGAGAATTCTTCCTTAGAATTTACATTGACAAAGATGGCGGAGTCTCTTTAAATGAATGTGAAGAAGTAAGTAGAGAATTAAATCCAATACTAGATGAAAAGGATCCTATTACGGATAATTACTTTTTAGAAGTATCATCTCCAGGTCTTGATAGACCACTTAAAAAAGAAAAAGATTTTATCAGATATCAAGGAAGAGATGTTGAGATAAAACTTTATAAACCAATTAATGGTTCTAAAGTACATGAAGGAGAATTAGTTGGACTAACTGAAGAAGATAATATTAAAGTTATAATAGATAATGAAGAAATAGAATTTAATAAAAAAGATGTTGCACTTATCAGATTAGCTATTAAGTTTTAGTGGTAACATTAATACAGGAGGAAAATATAATGAACCATGAATTCATGGAAGCGCTAGAGGAACTGGAAAAAGATAGAGGAATTGACAAGGATGTTCTTGTAGATACAATTGAACAAGCACTTTTAACTGCATACAAGAAAAACTTTGGATCAGCTCAAAATGTAAGAATAGATTTTATGCCAGAAAAAGGAGAAGTTAAAGTTTATTCACAAAGAATAGTAGTTGATGAGTCAGATTTATATGACAATTTCTTAGAAATAGAATTAGATGAAGCAAGACAAATTAATCCTAAATATGAATTAGGTGATATAATAGAAAATGAAGTAACTCCAAGGGATTTTGGAAGAATAGCAGCTCAAACAGCTAAACAAGTAGTAGTACAAAGAATAAGAGAAGCTGAAAGAGAAATAATATATAATGAATTCATAGAAAAAGAAAGTGAATTAGTAACAGGTGAAGTTGCTAGAGTATCTGACAACAAGAAAATTGTTTATGTTAGACTTGGTAAAATCGAAGCTACTATGCCTGAAAGTGAACAAATACCTGGCGAACAATTTAAAGCTGGTGATAAAATAAAGGTATATATATTAGAAGTTAAGAAAACTAATAAAGGACCACAAATAGTTGTATCTAGAAGTCATCCAGGTTTAGTAAAAAGATTATTTGAAGCAGAAGTACCTGAAATATTCCAAGGTATAGTTCAAATTAAATCTGTGTCAAGAGAAGCAGGTTCAAGAACTAAAATGGCTGTTCATTCAATAGATGAAAAAATAGATCCAATTGGTGCTTGTGTAGGACCAAAAGGAACTAGAGTTAAATTTGTAGTTGATGAACTTGGCGGAGAAAAAATAGATATAATAAACTATAGTGAAAACCCAGCAGAGTATGTATCAGCATCACTTAGTCCATCAAAAGTTGTTAAAGTGGATGTTAATGAGGGTGAAAAATCAGCTTTAGTTGTAGTTCCTGATTACCAATTATCTTTAGCAATAGGTAAAGCTGGGCAAAATGCAAGACTTGCAGCAAAACTTACGAACTGGAAGATAGATATAAAAAGCGAATCTCAATTAAACCAGGAATAAGGAGGGATAACTTTGAAAAAAATTAAAAAAGTACCTCAGAGAAAATGTATTGTTTGTCAAGATAGAGACAATAAAAAAGAGCTTATGAGAATCGTAAAGAATAAAGAAGGCGAAATCTTTATAGACTTAACTGGAAAAGCAAATGGAAGAGGAGCATACATATGCAAGGATTCTGAATGTTTAAAAAAAGCAATAAAGAGTAAAGCTTTAAATAGAGCTTTTAAAATAGAAGTTCCAGATGAGGTATATGAAAAATTATTATCGGAGTTAGAATCTTATGAAAAATAACATGGAACAAATACACTCATTGTTGGGTCTTGCTATGAGAGCAAGTAAATTAGTATCTGGAGAAGATGCTACAATGCTAGATTTAAAAAAAGGAAAGTTAAACTTAGTTATTGTGGCAGAAGATGCATCAAATAACACAAAGAAACTTTTCAACGACAAATCTTCTTTCAGACATATAGAATGCGTTCAGTATTCTACAAAAGAAGGTTTAGGATTATCCATTGGTAAAGGTTCTAGAGCAGTCATAGGAATTAAAGATACAGGATTTGCAAATAAAATTAAACAATTAATGGATTAACAAATAATAATAGGGGGTGATCTTGTGAATAAAACAAGAGTTTACCAAATAGCGGAGCAAGAAGGAATGTCAAACGAGGACGTTCTAGCAAAATTAAATGAATTAGGAATTGAAGCAGCTGATGATCAAGCAGAATTAGATGCAGAAGAAGTTGAATTATTACTAGATTTAGTTAATGAGGAAAAAGGAAATGTAGTATCTGTTGAAGGCAGTTTAACAGTACAAAACCTAGCAGAAACATTAGGAAAATCACCAAATGAAGTAATTATGAAGCTTATGAAAATGGGAACTATGGCATCAATGAACCAAGAAGTAAGTTTTGAAATAGCCTCATTAGTTGCAAGTGAATATGGATTTGAATTAGTTGAAGGATCTGTTAATGACGAAGAAGAGTTAGAAGCAATAGATGCTTTAATAGAAATTGAAGAAGATAAAGAAGAAGATTTAGCAAAAAGACCACCAGTTGTAACTGTAATGGGACACGTTGACCATGGTAAAACATCTTTACTTGATGCAATAAGACAAACTAATGTAACTTCAAGTGAAGCAGGAGGAATAACTCAACATATAGGTGCTTCTGAAGTTATGGTTAATGGAGAAAAAGTAGTATTCTTAGATACTCCAGGACATGAGGCATTCACTTCAATGAGAGCAAGAGGAGCACAAGTTACAGATATGGCTATATTAGTTGTTGCTGCAGATGATGGTATAATGCCTCAAACTATAGAAGCTATAAACCATGCTAAAGCTGCTAATGTTCCTTTAATAATAGCTATAAACAAAATAGATAAGCCAGGAGCTAACCAAGATAGAGTTAAGCAAGAATTAGCTGATCAAGGATTATTAGTTGAAGACTGGGGTGGAGAAGTTATATCAGTTCCAGTATCAGCTTTAAAAAGAGAAGGTATAGATACTTTACTTGAAATGGTTCTTTTAGTTGCTGAAATGGAAGAATTAAAAGCTAACCCTAATAAAAGAGCTGTAGGTACTGTTATAGAAGCAGAACTAGATAAAGGTAGAGGACCAGTTGCTACTATACTTGTTCAAGGAGGAACTCTTAGAGTAGGAGATCCAATAGTAGCAGGTGTTGCAAGTGGTAAAATAAGAGCAATGATAAACTCTAAAGGAAAAAGAGTTAAAACTGCTGGACCATCTACTGCTGTAGAAATATTAGGATTATCAGAAGTTCCACAAGGTGGAGACCAAGTTGTTGCAGTTCCAAATGATAAGGCTGCAAGAATAATATCTGAAAAGAGACAACAAATGGCTAGAGAAGAAATGTTAAAATCTAACCAAAGAATGTCACTTGATGATTTCTTCTCACAAATGGGAGATGCTGAAGTTAAAGACCTTAATATAGTTATAAAAGCTGACGTTCAAGGTTCTGTTCAGGCAGTTAAGCAATCACTAGAAAAATTATCTAACGATGAAGTTGCAGTTAGAGTAATACATGGTGGTGTTGGAGCTGTAACTGAATCAGATATAATGCTTGCAACTGCATCTAATGCTATAATAATAGGATTTAATGTAAGACCAGTTCCAAGTGCTGAGATGCTTGCTAAAAAAGAAGGTGTAGATGTTAGAACATACACTATAATATATAAAGCTATAGAAGATGTTCAAGCGGCTATGACTGGTATGCTTGATCCAGAATATAGAGACGAAGACACAGGTAAAGCTGAAATAAGAGAAGTTTACAAAATATCTGGTGTTGGAACTGTTTCAGGATGTTATGTTACTTCAGGTAAAATATTCAGAAGTGGTAAAGTTAGAATAGTAAGAGATGGAATAATCATCCACGAAGGTGAAATACAAGCACTTAAGAGATTTAAGGATGATGTAAAAGACGTTAATAACGGATACGAATGTGGTATGAGTTTCACAAACTACAATGACCTTAAAGTTGGAGACGTAGTAGAGTGTTATATTACAAAGCAAATAGAAAGAAAAATGAAATAAGCAAATTAACTATTAGTAAAGAAGGTTGATACTATGGCATCATATAATAGAACGCGTAGAATAGGCGAAGAAATAAAGAAGATTGTAAGCACAATGCTTATAAGCGGAATAAAAGACCCTAGAATTAATTCTATGGTAAGTGTTACGGATGTAGAAGTGACGAACGACTTAAGTTATGCTTATATATACGTAAGTATTTTAGGTGGAGATGAAGAATCTACTTTACAAGGTTTAAGAAGTGCAGTAAGCTACATCAGAAGAGAAATAGGTAAAAGTATAAAACTTAGACATATCCCACAAATCATATTCAAAGTTGATGATTCATTATTAAAAGGTATGTACATGGACAGCCTTATAAAGCAAGTGAATGAAAAAGAACAACAAAAGCCTACAATTGAGGAAAATGATGATAATGAGTAATATAAACATTATTATTGATTATATACAAAGAAGTAACGATTTTATCGTTACTTCTCATGTTAATCCTGATGGAGACAATATAGGCTCAACTCTTTCCATGTATTATTTCTTAAAAAATATCAATAAAAACGTTTACTACGTATTAGACGATAGTATTCCATTGAACCTTCAATTTTTAGTTGAAGATGTAAATATAATAAAATCTCATGAGTTTAAAGAATTAAATTTGCAAAATTATAATTTGATTACTTTAGATTGTGGAGATATAAATAGAATATGTTTAGATAACGAGATAAGAGATAATTGTAAAAAGTTAATCTGTATTGATCATCATGCAAGTAATGATTTTTATGGTGATTTCAATTATGTTGTGGCAGAAGCATCATCAACTAGTGAATTAGTTTATAACTTACTAATGAGGTACAATGAAATTAGTAATAGTAATATTATTGATAAAAAAAGTGCAACAGCTTTATATACAGGACTTATGACTGATACAGGTAAGTTTACATATTCAAATACTAACCCAAGTAGTTTTGACATGGCGAAAAACTTGTTAACTATAGGAGCCGATACTCAAATAGCAGTTCAACATGTATTTGGAAGTAATTCATTTAATTTCTATAAATTATTAGGTGAGGCTTTAAATACTCTAGAAATAATAAATACAAAAATAGCTACAATGAGCGTAACAGGTGATATGATGAAAAGAAATAATATAGATTTCAAAGATATAGATGCTGTTACTCCATATGCAAGGGATATAGAAAATGTAGAAATAGGAATTTTACTTAAAGAAAAAGAACAAAATGAGATTAAAGTTAGTTTAAGATCAAAAGCCTATGCGGATGTAAGCAAAATTGCTAAATTATTTGGTGGAGGTGGCCATATAAGAGCTGCTGGATGTACCATATATGATAGCATAGAAAATGCAAAACAAAAGCTAATAGAAGAGGCTTTAAAAGAAATTTAAGGATGATTATTAATGAATAAAATAGTTAATATACTAAAACCTACTGGAATGACATCTCATGATGTGGTAAGTAGAGTAAGAAGAATTTTAAGTATAAAGAAAGTTGGTCATACAGGTACGCTAGATCCTGATGCAGCAGGAGTACTACCAATATGCATAGGAAGAGCAACTAAGGTAAGTGAACTTATTTTAAATAAAGAGAAATCCTATATATGTGAATTAACTTTAGGAGCAAGTACAGATACATATGATTCATCAGGAGTAATTTTAAAAGAAGGAGATACTTCTAAAATTACTAAGGAGCAAATTTACCAAGCCTTTGAAAGCCAAAGAGGAGAAATAGATCAATATCCTCCTGTTTATTCAGCATTAAAAGTAAATGGACAAAAGATGTGTGATTTAGCTAGAAAAGGAAAAGCTGATAAAATAGAGCTAAAGTCTAGAAAAATAAAAATACTAAAAAATGAGATTCTAAGCATAACTGATAATAAAATTTTATTTTTTGTGAAATGTACTAAAGGAACATACGTAAGAAGTATTTGTTTTGATATTGGTGAAATTCTAGGTTGTGGAGGACATATGTCATTTTTACTTAGAACATCTTCAGGTAAATTTGATTTAGAAAATGTCATAACTTTAGAAGAGCTAGAAGAATATTATAATAATAAGACATTACAAAATCACTTATATGATATTGATTATGTATTAGATAATTTTAAATCAGTTTCATTAGTTGAAAGTGCTCTTAAATATTATAGTAATGGTGGCACAATCGATAATAGAAGGTTTACAACAGATAATCTTACTACTGAAGATGAATATGTTAGAGTATATTGTGAAAATAAATTTATTGGGACTGGGAAATTATTGAAAAATAATAACACTATTAGTATAAAAAGTGATAAACTTTTTATAGAATAAATATTATATCAGTGGGGAAAAGACATGATTATTATAAATTCTTTAGATGAAATAGAAAATTTTGATAAGAGTGTTGTCACTATAGGCAAATATGATGGTATACATAAAGGGCATGAGGTTCTTATAGAAAGAACTATTAATTATGCAAAAAAAGAAAATATAAAAAGTGTAGTTTTAACTTTTAAAAATAGTCCTTTAAGTTACTTTTCTCATATCAAAACGAGAGAAATAATTACAGAAGAAGAAAAAATGAATAAGTTCAAGTCTTTAGGCGTAGATATTGTTATATATATACCTTTTGACGAAAATGTAGCAGATGTTTCGGCAGAAGATTTTATTACAAATATTTTAGTGAATAAACTAAATGTAAAAAAATTAGTAATAGGTCATGATTTTGTTTTTGCTAAAAATAGAGAAGGTACACCGGAAGTAATTAGAAATTTCGGAGAAAAGTATGGATTTTTCGTAGAAATAGTAAATGCTGTTAAAATTGGAAATGTAAGAGTTAGTAGCACTTATATTAAAGATTTAATTTATGCTGGAAAAGTTGAGGAAATAAAAAACTATCTAGGTGGAAATTACATGTTACAAGGAAAAGTTATTTGTTGTAAACAATTGGGAAGAACTATTGGGTTCCCCACAGCCAATATTAAATTAAATGAAAATCTTGTTATACCTAAAAGAGGCATATACGCTACAAAAGTATATATAGATGGACAAACTTATATAGGAGCTACAAATGTAGGATATAACCCTACTGTAAATGGAGAAAGACTATCTATAGAAACAAATATATTACAATTTAATAAAGATATTTACGGTGAAACTATAAAACTTGAGTTTTTGGAAAGAATAAGAGATGAAAAGAAGTTTAAGGATTTAAACGGGCTAAAAATACAATTGAAGATGGATACTAATTATATATATAAAAAGTATATTTGCAAAAGTAACTAAGTTGTGGTAAAATAATCGAAGTAACCATTACTCGGCATGTGAATACTCCAATCAATGCTTAGTAAATGGCGATTATATTAAAAATTTTGGAGGTAGATCAAATGAATAAAACACAAATAATAAGCGAATTCGGAAGAAAAGAAGGAGACACTGGTTCTCCAGAAGTTCAAATAGCTTTATTAACAGCTAGAATAAACGAATTAAACGAGCATTTAAAAATGCACAAAAAAGACCACCATTCAAGAAGAGGACTTTTAAAGATGGTTGGTAGAAGAAGAAACTTATTATCTTACTTAAAAGAAAAAGACTTAGAAGGTTACAGAGCATTAATAGCTAAATTAGGATTAAGAAAATAATCTTAGTACTTTATTTAAAAGCAGGTATACTATAGTACCTGTTTTTTTTGTATTATATAAAAATTGAAAATTTAATTACTTATATAAGGGGGCAGTAGCCATGAAGATTAAAGTATTATATGACAGCATGTGCGACATTCCTGATGAAATTAAATATAAAGATTATCTAGAAATGATTCCATTGACTATTAATATTAATGGAAACGAGTATAAAGACGGTGTAGATTTTACTAAAGAAGAATTTTATAATGTTTTAAAAGATAATGATACATTACCTAAGACATCTCAAGTTACATATATTCAATTTAAAGAAGTTTTTGAAAAATATGTAAAAGAAGGTTATGATATAATATGTATAGTAGGATCGTCAAAAACATCTGGTACATATCAAAGTGCTACTATAGCTAAAAATGATGTTAAAGGAAATATATACTTATTTGATTCACTATTTTTATCTTTAGGAAGTGGACAATATATAATTAAAGCTTGTGAATTAATAGAAGAAACTGATTTAAGCGCCAGTGAAATTATTAATAAACTTGAAGAAATCAGAAACAGTGTAAATTTATTTTTCGTACCTTTTACTCTAGAGTACTTAAAAGAAAGTGGAAGATTACCAAGTGTAGTATCTTTTGTCGGAAATATGTTAAACATAAAACCTATATGTACTATGGAAAATGGTAAAAATAAAATAGTTACTAAAGTAAGAGGAGCTAAACATGTTGCTACTAGATTAGTAGACATGATTCTAGAAGCAAATGATAATGAACTAGAATCAAAAATAATAACAATAGGGTATGGTTCTAATGAATCAGATTTTGAGAAATTAAAAGAAGAGGTTGCTAAAAGAATAAATGCAAAGAAGATCTATATTACTAGGGGAGGTTCTTGTATTTGTTCACATACTGGACCAAAAATTTTAGCAATAAGTTCTTCTAATTAATAAATTAAGAAGATATATACTGAGTCACTTAAATTGTACTTAACATAATTATATTGTTAATTAGTAGTAATTTTGTTAATATAGTACATAGAATAAATAGTGGTTTTAGTATAAGAGGAGGTACAAGCATTAATGTTTGAACATAAAATTTTTACAATGGATTTAGCAGGAAGAGAACTTTCTGTTGAAATAGGGAAAATATCTCAACTTGCAAGTGGGAGTGCGATACTTAGATATGGAGAAACAATGGTTATGGTTAACTGTTCTAAATCATCTCAACCAAGAGATGGAATTGACTTTTTCCCATTAAGTGTTGATTATGAAGAAAAATTATATTCAGTTGGTAAAATACCAGGTGGATTCTTAAAAAGAGAAGGTAAACCATCAGAAAAGGCAGTACTTACATCAAGACTTATTGATAGACCAATAAGACCTTTATTCCCAAAAACTTTTAGGAATGATGTACAAGTAGTTGCTACAGTTTTATCAGTAGATCAAAACTGTACACCTGATATAGTAGCTATGATAGGTTCATCAGTAGCTTTATCAATATCTGAAATACCTTTCAATGGACCAACAGGTTCTGTTTGTATAGGTTTAGTAGATGGAGCATTTGTTGTAAACCCAACAGTAGAAGAAAGAGAAAAAAGTTCATTACACTTAGTAGTGTCAGGAACTAAAGAAGCAGTAATGATGGTTGAAGCTGGGGCTGAAGAAGTACCAGAACAAATAATGTTAGAAGCCATACTTAAAGCTCATGAAGAAATCAAGAAAATAGCTGAGTTTATAGAAAATATTCAAGCTGAAGTTGGAAAAGAAAAAATGGAATTTGTTGAAAAGAAGCCAAATTCAGAAATAGAAGCAAAAGTTAGAGGAATAGCTACTGAAGGAATGAAAGCAGCTGTTAAAGTTATAGAGAAAATGGAAAGACAACAAGCTATGGACGCTGTAAAAGAGCAAACTATAAATAGCTTTGATGATGAAACTTTAAATGAATTCGGAAATGATGTATTAGCTACTTTAGACGCTATAATCAAAGAAGAAGTTAGAAAAATGATAGTACATGAAGGTATAAGACCTGATGCAAGAAAAACTGACGAAATAAGACCAATCTGGTGTGACAATGGATTTATACCAAGAGCTCATGGTTCAGGATTATTTACAAGAGGACAAACTCAAGTAATGACAATCACTACTTTAGGAGCTTTAGGTGACGTTCAAATATTAGACGGACTTGATGAAGAAGAAAATAAAAGATATATGCATCATTACAACTTCCCAGCTTACTCAGTAGGTGAAGCTAGACCATCAAGAGGCCCAGGAAGAAGAGAAATAGGTCATGGAGCTTTAGCAGAGAGAGCATTACTTCCAGTAATACCTTCTAAAGAAGACTTCCCTTATGCTATAAGACTTGTGTCTGAAGTATTAAGTTCAAATGGTTCTACATCTCAGGGTTCTGTATGTGGTTCTACATTATCATTATTAGATGCTGGTGTACCATTAAAAGATATGGTTGCAGGTATAGCAATGGGACTTATAGAGCATGATGGAAAAATGGCAGTACTTTCAGATATACAAGGTATGGAAGATCATTTAGGAGATATGGACTTTAAAGTTGCTGGTACTGAAAAAGGTATAACAGCTATACAAATGGACATAAAAATAGATGGTATAGATAAAGAAGTATTAACTAGAGCTTTAGCACAAGCTAAAGTAGGTAGACTTCATATCTTAAACGAAATGAGAAAAACTATAGATAAGCCTAATGAAGAATTATCTAAATATGCACCAAAAATAGTTACTATGTCAATTAAGCCAGACAAAATAAGAGACGTTATAGGTGCTGGTGGAAAAGTAATAACTAAGATAATAGATGAAACAGGCGTTAAAATAGATATAGAGCAAGATGGCGAAGTATTTATAGCTGGTGTTGATATAGATATGATAAGACTTGCACAACAAAGAATAAATGATATAGTTGCTGAACTTGAATTAGGAGCTGTATACACAGGGAAAGTAACTAGAGTAGTTAACTTTGGTGCTTTCGTTGAATTACTTCCAGGAAAAGAAGGATTACTTCGTATAGGAAATATAGCTCACGAAAGAATAGAAAAAGTTGAAGATGTATTAAATGTTGGAGACGTAGTAGAAGTTAAAGTTACTGAAATAGATGAAAAAGGTAGAGTAAACTTATCTAGAAAAGTATTACTTCCTAGACCAGAAAGAAAAAATAAATAATTTAATATTATTAAAATAGAGAAACGAGACTTTGTCTCGTTTTTTTGTGCCTTGAATGGGCAATAACTTGATGGTGTAAGTACGTTGTTGGATTGATAGGGGGTCGCTAGCTAATGGAAATTGTGTTTATCGTGAGATGGATACGGTGAAACATTGGTATGAGGTACACGAACTACATTAAGTGCTATTAGAATATAATAGCCTACATTTTCACTACTTTACTATCAAACCAATATATAAGCTACTCTATAATAAATGTTATTTTAAGTATGTTTATTATTATAATAGGAGGGGTTATACCTAGTAAAATAATTGCAGATACGGATATAATTTCTATGATAAAGGAGAAGAGCTAGTGGAGAAGATAAATTTAAAAGGAATATACAAAAAATATGGCGAGGGTAACTATAAAGTAGACATTTTGAATAATCTGTATTTAACAGTTAATCAAGGTGAAATGATTGCTATAATAGGTCGAAGTGGTTCAGGAAAATCTACACTTTTAAATATACTTGGTGGACTAACAAAACCTAATAAAGTTATGGATGAAAGTACGTTGAAATATAAAATCTAGAACTGAAAAATCAGTACTAGATTTTTTTTTCATTAAAATACTATCCTAAGAATAAAAACTAACCTTTTATAATAAAATGAATTAGAAAGAGTTTGTACATATTAGGAGGATACTCATATGATAATGGTAGTAGTGAATAAACGGAAGTTAAAAAAACTAATAATATTTATCTTAATCATTTTATTTATAGGAGGAGGAATAGGATTAACTATTAGAAATAATAAAACTTATCCAACTATAAACATTTTAGATTTAGCTAAGGAACCCTATACCCAAGGAACTAAAAATAATAGTGGCTATGTTGCATTAACTTGCAACATAGACCTGGGATGGGAAAGTGAGTACGTTGAGTCCATCTTAGATACATTAAAGAAAGAGAAAGTACATATAACTTTTAATGTAACAGGAAAATGGGCTGAAAAGAACCAGGATTTATTACTTAGGATAAAAAAGGAAGGGCATGAAATAGGAAATCATGGGTACAATCATTTAGATTATGCAACACTTTCATATGAGGAAAATTTAGAACAAATAACTACATCTAAAAAAATAATAGAAGATATTATTGGAGAAAAAACAAGATTTTTTCAAGCTCCAGCAGGGTCATTTGGAGCGAATACAGTAAGAGCAGCAGAAAGTGTAAACTATATATGTTTTAAATGGGATGTGGACACTATAGATTGGCAGGATAGAGATAATCCAGATAAAATAATTGAAAGAGTTAAAAAGAAAAATATAGTAGATGGAAGTATAGTTCTAATGCATCCAACAGATGCAACTACTCAGTGTATAGATGATATAATACAAATTATAAGAGATAAAAACTTGAAACCGGGAAGGTTAGAGGATGTGTTTCTTATTGAATAAATTTTCACACTAAACTATAATTAGTACTATATATTTTTTATATTTATAAAAATTATTATATAAAATAGTTAATTAACGAAATATTGGAGGACAATATGTATAAATACAAAACATTAAGCAATGGCCTTACCATTGTTGGTGAAGAAATACCTTATGTTAAATCTGTATCTCTAGGGGTTTGGATAAATGCAGGTTCAAGAATAGAAGAAGCTAATGAGAGTGGGGTTTCTCACTTTATAGAGCATATGCTTTTTAAGGGGAGTAAAAATAGAACTGCTAAAGATTTAGCTAGAGAAATAGATAACTTAGGAGGACAAATTAACGCTTTTACAAATAAAGAATGTACATGCTATTATGTTCACCTTTTAGATGAACATATTAATATAGGCATCGATGTATTAAGTGATATGATATTAAATTCTAATTTTGATAAAGAGGATATAAAGAAAGAGCGATTTGTAATCTTAGAAGAATTAAAAATGTATGAAGATTCTTTAGATGATCTTTCTTATGATTTATTATTAGAAAATATTTATCCTAATGATGGGCTAGGGATGAATATTCTTGGAAATAGAAAAACAATTAAAAATCTTACAAGAAAGCAAATGCTTGATTATTACAACACTTATTATGTACCTAATAATTCAGTTATATCAATATGTGGAAACTTTGACTTTGATAAAATTGCAAACACTATAGAAGAAAAATTTAAATCATGGGAAGAAAAAGGAGTAAATATAGAAGTGAAAGAAGCAGAATTTAATTCATGTTTTGTAAGAAAAAATAAAGAAAGTGAACAAGTTAATATAGCCATAAACCTTAAAGCTATTCCAGAAGAAAATGAAGAAGAAACTTATGCTTTAGCAGTAGTGAATAATATTTTTGGTGGTAGTACAAGTTCAAGATTATTCCAAAATATTCGTGAAGACAAAGGATTAGTTTACTCTATTTACTCATCACAAACTTTATTCAGAAAGTGTGGAGAGCTAGGCATATTTGCAAGCACTAGTGAAGAATACTTAAAAGAAGTATATGCATGTATAATGGATGAGATTAAG
Organism: Terrisporobacter sp.; assembly: GCA_036648085.1. Taxonomy (GTDB): domain Bacteria; phylum Bacillota; class Clostridia; order Peptostreptococcales; family Peptostreptococcaceae; genus Terrisporobacter. The sequence goes on along the minus strand of JAVXJA010000004.1, from coordinate 46,147 downwards.
GATTTAAAAGAAAACTATTTAACTGAAGAAGAACTAAGAGAAAGTAAAGAGCAATTAAAAGGAAATCATATATTAAGTTTAGAAAGCATAAGTTCAAAGATGTTATCTATGGGAGAATCTATATTGCTTAATGATAAAATTAAATCAGAAGATGAAATTATAGAACATATTAATAGCGTTGATATGAAGCAAGTAAAAGATATTATTGATAAAGTATTTAATCTAGATAATTTAGGTGTATGTATCGTAGGAAAAGATGTAGCAGATGTTCAGATATAGTAAATAATATTAAATATATGGGGTGAAAATATGAATTTATCTGAATTAGCGGGAAAAGAAATTGTAAACATAGTTACTGGGGAAAGACTAGGAGTTATTGGGGAATGTGATTTAATAATTGATGAAAAAAGTGGGGGTATTTTAGCATTATCAATACCTAGAGAAAGAGGGTTTTTTGGTATAAAAAAAGATAAAGTTGACTTAGAGATTCCTTGGAGAAATATTAAAAAAATAGGTAATGATATGATAATTATTGAATATGATGGTGTTTATTAGGAGGATAATATGGGGATATTAGTACAAAAATTTGGTGGTACATCAGTGGCATCAGTTGAAAAAATGAAAGAAGTTTGCAGTATTATAGAAAAATATAAGAATAAAGATAATGATTTAGTTATAGTTGTTTCTGCAATGGGAAGAAAAGGTGAACCCTATGCAACTGATACTCTGATAAACTTATGTGCTAATGTTAATGAAAAGCCAAATAAAAGAGAGCTTGATTTAATAATGTCTTGTGGTGAAATTATATCAGGAACAATTTTAACAAACATGTTAGAATCCAGAGGTATTTCAGCTGTATTTTTAACTGGAATACAAGCTGGAATTACTACAACGAAAGCATTTTCAAACTCTAAAATTAAAGTAATAGATACTAACAGAATAGTAAAAGAAATAGATGAAGGCAAAATAGTTATAGTTGCAGGGTTCCAAGGTGGGACAGAAGATGGAGAGATTACTACTTTAGGCAGAGGTGGAAGTGACACTAGTGCAGTGGCCTTAGGAAAAGCCCTAGGATGTGAAACTGTACAAATTTATACTGATGTGGATGGAATTATGACGGCAGACCCACGTATTGAGCCAGATGCTAAAATACTAGATTATGTAGACTATGAAGAAGTGTTCCAAATGGCAGAAAAAGGTGCTAAAGTAATTCATCCAAGAGCAGTAGAACTTGCTAAAAGTGGAGATATAATACTAGAAATAAAAAATACTTTAAATCCAGGTGCAAAAGGTACAAAAATAGGACTTACAAGGGGTTTAAAAGAAAATTGTGAATATGAGGATCATACATATAGATTTATGACAGCTGTAGCTCACAAAGATAATATAGCTCAAATAAAAGTAAAATCTTCAGAAGAATTATTTTCACAAATATTAAATGAACTTGAAGATAAGCAAATAAATTTGGATATGATAAATTTCTTTACAGAAGAAAAGGCCTTCGCCTTAGACCAAGGCAATATTGATTTAGTTGGAGAAATTTTAGAAAAATATAAGGTGAAATTTGAAATAAGAAAAAATTGTGCTAAAGTTACTTTGATAGGTTCCAAGGTTACAGAAACTCCAGGTGTAATAGCAAAAGTTGTAAGGTCTTTATCTAGAGCTGGAATAACTTTATTACAATCGTCAGATTCATACACTTCTCTTACTTGTCTTGTAAAAGAAGAAGATATGATAGAAACAGTTCATGCTATACATAATCAATTTTATAATTTGTAAAGTAAAAAAAGCAAGATAAATAACATCTTGCTTTTTTATATTGGGAGGATGTTTTATGCCTAGTATATTATATTGAATTTTAAAGACAAGAATTATTTCATATTCATTGGGAAATATAAAATAAATACATTTAATGAGGTGAAATAAATGATAAAAAAAGAAAATAATATTAATGAATACATAAATAATAACGATTATAATAATTTTGATTTGGAAAATTCTCCTTATATTCAATTTGAGAATACTGATTTAAAAAATGCAAACCTAGAGGATAAGGGTGACAAAGAAGAAAGTAAAGTGGAAAAAAATAGTAGTCAAGGGCAAGAAAATGATAATTGTAGTGATGAACCAATTCAAGATATAAAACAAATGGGTGTTCCTAATATGCCAAATAATTCACCTAAAGAAATACAATGTATAACTATAATAGGAGAAATAGAAGGACATTTTGTAGGAAATCCACAAAAAAAATCTACTAAGTATGAACATATAATTCCTATGCTTTATTCAGTTGAAGAAAGTAATGATATAAAAGGAATACTAATAATATTAAATACTGTAGGTGGAGATGTGGAAGCAGGACTTGCCATGGCAGAATTAATAAATAGTATTTCTAAAAAGGTTGTAACACTTGTTTTAGGAGGCAGTCACTCTATAGGAGTGCCACTAGCAACAGCAGGAGACTATTCTTATATAGCACCTACAGCTACAATGATAGTTCATCCTATTAGAACTAATGGACTTGTAATAGGAGTTAATGAAACCTTTGAGTACTTCAAAAAGATGCAAGAGAGAATAGTATCATTTATCACAAGAACATCAGATATAGAAAGAGATGAATTAAATAGACTTATGCATGAAAAAGACGAGTTAGTAAGTGATGTTGGAAGTGTATTAATAGGCAAAGAAGCTGTGGACTGTGGACTTATTGATGAAGTTGGAGGTCTCAGGGATGCTTTAGGCAAATTAAGAGAATTAATAAAAGAAAACAAGCAAAATGAAGTAAATAAATAAGATTTGTTTAAAATAAGTAAAATGTGATATAATGATTTAATAATTAAAAGTGTTAATGTCTCTCATTAACACTTTTAGTTTGAAATGAAAAGGTATAGAAAATAAGAGGTGAGATTGGTGGCGAAGAAAAAAAGTAAAGGCGCTAGAGGTAAGAGCAGTAAGAAAAACAAAGATAAAATTGTTATTTCTGGTGAATATAATAACCTAGTTACTATTTTTATTGGTGTATTTTTACTATATAGCTTAAACTCAAGTTCAATGGGTCTTGTTGGGCAATTTATTCAAGAAACATTCAGAGGATTATTCGGGGCTCTTGCCATAATTGTGCCAGTTTTAGTGATTATGATAGGAATGCTTGGATTTTTTGAAAGAAATGAATATGTATATAGAATAAAGAAAAGTAAGACAATTTATGTATTTATAGCATTTTTATTTGTTTTTTATGGATTAATTAATCCAGGAAGAATACCTGTGGAAAATCCACTAAAAGCTTCGATGTATAGAGATGTTATGGAAATAGGTGTTAATGGTACAGGATGTGGATTAATAACATCAACAATAGCATACTTCATAAAAGCAGCATTTGGATTGACAGGTGGTTGGTTAATTAGTTTATTCATATTATTCATTACGGTTATGTATTCATTTAATATATCACTAAAAGATTTGATTTTAGGTATAAAAGAAAAATCTTCTAAAGTTAAAAATGGAAATATAAATGTAAAAGATAAAATGTCAAACTTAAAAGAGTCAGCTATTAATTTAATGACTGAAGAAGTTGATGAAGCTACTCAGCATGGCAATAAAAAAGGATTATTAAAGAACTTCCTTAATAAAAAAGATAACATAGAAGAAACAGCAGTAATAAACAATGATTTAAATTCTGATGATGGTGATAAGACTATAAAAATAGTTGGCTTTAATAAGAGTGAAGATGATTACGTAGAAATATTAGAAGGAACTGGTACTATGCCAGAGCTAGATGTTTTAAAAGAACTTCAAAATACGAATCCAAGTAGAAACACTATGAACTTAGATAAGACTGCACCATTAAATGGAAAATTAGAAAAGATTAGTGAATTACAAATAAACAGTCAATCAACTTATGTTAATTATACAAAACCAAGTTTAGATTTATTAACTAAAATAGGTAGCAAAGGTAATGAAAATGATAAAAGAAAAGCATTGGAAAATGCATCTTTATTAATTAAAACATTATCTAATTTTGGCGTGGATACAAAAATGGGTCAAGTAACTTTAGGACCTACTATTACAAGATATGAAGTACAACCTAATCCAGGAGTTAAGGTAAGTAGAATAGTTAACTTATCAGATGATATAGCTCTTAGTTTAGCTGCAAAAAGTATAAGAATAGAAGCACCTATTCCTGGTAAAAGTGCTATAGGAATAGAAGTACCTAATGAAGATCCACAAGTAGTAAGTCTTAGGGAAGTACTAGGAAGCAAAGAGTTTAACAATAATACATCTACACTTTCTATAGGACTTGGAAAAGATATAAGTGGTAATCCAGTAATAGCAGATATAGGAAAAATGCCTCATTTACTAGTTGCAGGAGCTACAGGCTCGGGAAAGTCTGTTTGTATAAATACTATAATTAATAGCGTTTTATATAAAGCCACTCCAGATGAAGTTAAATTATTACTTATTGACCCTAAAGTAGTTGAGTTAGCACATTATAATGGAATACCTCATTTACTTTCACCCGTAGTAACTGATCCTAAAAAGGCAGCTAATGCATTAAATTGGGCCGTTGTGGAAATGAATAGAAGATACAAAGCTTTTGCAGATCTTGGTGTAAAAGATATTACAAGTTATAATGAAAAAAGTGAAACGAAACTTCCTAAGATAGTAATAATAATAGATGAGCTTGCTGATTTAATGATGGCTTGCGCGAATGAAGTAGAAGATTATATCTGTAGGCTAGCACAAATGGCAAGGGCAGCAGGTATGCATTTAATTATAGCAACACAAAGACCATCAGTAGATGTAATTACAGGTGTAATTAAGGCAAATATTCCTTCAAGAATTGCTTTTGCAGTATCATCACAAACAGACTCTAGAACAATTTTAGATATGGGTGGAGCTGAGAAATTACTTGGAAAAGGTGATATGTTATTTTATCCACTTGGAGCTGCAAAACCAGTAAGATTACAAGGTGCATATATTTCAGAGAATGATTCTGATAAGGTAATAAATTTTGTAAAAGAACAAGTAAAAGAAGAAATAAAATATGAAGAAGAAATAATACAAACTATCTCAAAAACAGCAAACATAAAAAATAATGAGGTAGATGAATTTTTAGAAGAAGCAATAGCTTTTGTAGTACAAAGCGGGCAAGGATCATCTTCAATGCTACAAAGAAAGTATAAAATAGGCTTTAATAGAGCCGCTAGACTAATAGATGCAATGGAAGAAAGAGGCATAGTTGGTCCTAGTGAAGGCAGTAAGCCTAGAAAGGTACTAATAACTAAGGAAGAATTAGCAGAATTAGAAGGTGAATAAATCTTGAAAACAATAAAAATAGAAGATGCATTAAAATTAGAAAAAACAATATTTATAGACGTTAGAACAGAAAAAGAATATTTAGATGATCATATATTAAATGCTTATAACTTACCTTTATTTAATAATGATGAATACTGTGAAGTAGGAACCATATATAAAAAAGAAGGTAAGAATGAAGCCATAGATAGAGGATTTGAATTTGTATCACCTAAGTTAAAAGATATGTATAAATTAGTAAAAGAATTGTCTAAAGAATATGAGCATGTAGTTATCTATTGTGCCAGAGGAGGGATGAGAAGTGGCTCTGTAGCTAATCTTCTCAACTCAATAGGCATAGATCTATATAAACTAGAAGGTGGATATAAATCTTATAGAAATTATGTACTAGATTATTTAAGTAATATAATGGATAAAAAACAATTTATAGTACTTCATGGATTAACAGGAGTTGGGAAAACTGAGTTATTAGTTGAGCTAGAAAAAAATAATATTGATATATTAGATTTAGAAAAAATGGCGAGAAATACTGGATCAGTTTTTGGCTTTATCACCTATGATGAAAAGCCACCTTCTCAGAAAACTTTTGAAACTAGAATATTTGAATCACTTTTCTTCTCGAAAACTGATTACATATTTATCGAAAGTGAAAGTAAAAGAGTAGGCCATGTATTAGTTCCAAATGACGTATATGAAGGAATTATAAGGGATGGATATCATATTCTTATAGAATGTAGTATAGAAGACAGAGTAAAACGACTTTGCAAAGATTATATCTACGATAGAGACGAAAAAAATATTGAAGATTTAAAAAATTGTATAAGTACTTTTAAAAAGAGATTAGGAAATGAAAAAATTGAAGAGTATTTAAAATTGTTAGATAATAAAAAATACGAAGAACTTGTTGAGGAGTATTTAGTTTCTTATTATGATCCTCTATATGAACATTCTATAGACAAATATAAATATAACGAAACAATGGAATTCAACCATATGGATAAGACAATAAAAGAGTTAATGAGCTTTCATAAGACAGCACTAGAAGGAGTTAAACAATGTTAAAAATAGCACTAGAGTCATTAGGTTGTTCAAAAAATCTAGTAGACGCAGAAATAATGATGGGTATATTAAACAAAAAAGGATATAAGTTAACAGGCGATTTTGAGGAAGCAGATGTGATTTTAGTAAATACATGTGGATTTATTGAATCAGCAAAACAAGAATCAATAAATACAATAATCGAATTTGCAGATCTTAAGGAGAATGGGAACTTAAAATTACTTATTGTAACAGGTTGTCTAGCTCAAAGATATTCAGATGAATTAAAAGAAGAAATACCTGAGATAGATGCTATAGTTGGTACAGGAAGTTATCAAAATATAGATGAAATATTAGCAGGGTTAGAAAAAGAAAAACAAATAGTAAGTTTAAGTGATATAGAGGTTGTTTACAATGAAGAACTTCCTAGATATGTTTCAACACCAGAATATATGGCTTATTTAAAAATAAGTGAAGGTTGCGACAAACATTGTACTTACTGTATAATTCCTAAATTAAGAGGAAAGCAAAAAAGTAGAAAAGTGGAAGCTATAGTAGCAGAAGCTAAATCTTTAGCTAAAAGTGGCGTTAAAGAGCTTGTAGTTATAGCTCAAGATAGCACTATGTACGGTTCTGATATATATGGTGAAGCTAGATTACCACAATTATTAGAAGAGCTAGCTAAAATAGAAGGGTTAAAATGGATAAGAATAATGTACTCATATCCAGAATCAATTACAGAAGAATTAGTTAACGTTATAAAAACACATGATAATATATGTTCTTACTTCGATATGCCAATACAACATGCAAGTAATAAAGTATTAAAGTTAATGAACAGACAAACTACAAGAGAAGAATTATTATCAAAAATAAATATGATTAGAACTGCTATACCAAATGCAGTGCTTAGAACGACATTAATAACAGGATTCCCAGGTGAAGACGAAAAAGACTTTGAAGAACTTGTGGAATTTGTTAAAGAAGTTAAGTTTGATAAGTTAGGTGTATTCCCATATTCAAGAGAAGAAGGAACTGCAGCTGATAAATTACCTAATCATTTAGAACAAGAAGTAAAAGAAGAAAGAAGAGATATTATAATGATGATACAGCAAGGTATATCAGAAGAAATAAATCTTCAAAAAGTAGGTAATGTTTATGAAGTCCTAATAGAAGAAAAAATTGAACATAATGTTTATGTAGGTAGAACTCAATTTGATGCAGAAGAAATTGATAGTATAGTATACGTAAAAAGTCATAATGAATTAAATCCTGGAGACTTTGTAAATGTTAAGATTACTTCTGCACTAGAGTATGATTTAATGGGGGATGTAGAAGATGAACTTGCCAAATAAATTAACATTATTAAGAATTTTGTTAATTCCGGTATTTATAATAATGATGATGTTAGATATAAATAATCATTATTTAATAGCTTGTTTAATATTTATAATAGCATCAATTACTGATGCGCTAGACGGTCATATAGCAAGAAAACATAATTTAGTAACTGATTTTGGAAAATTCATGGATCCTTTAGCAGATAAATTATTAGTAATATCAGCTCTTATATGCATGATAGAATCTAATTTAGTTGCAGGATGGATGGTAATTATAATAGTTGCAAGAGAGCTTACAGTAAGTATTTTAAGAGCAATTGCTGCAGCAGATGGAAAAGTAATAGCTGCAAGTGGTGGTGGGAAAATAAAGACTATAAGTCAAATGCTATCTGTAGTAATTATATTATTAGGAGCTAATCTTAATAACAATATGTTATTACAAGTAGGAACAATATTTATGTTAATCGCAACTTTATTTACCTTATATTCAGGTATAGATTATCTATATAAAAATAAAGAATTATTTATGAATAGTAAATAATTATAGAAAATCCTTCCGACAAAATACTACGGAAGGATTTTTTTATAGAAAAAATAATTAAAAAATATGAATAAAATCGTATAAAACATATCAGATAAGTTTATAAATATAAGTGTACCTCATTGCTTGGTATTGAAATTTAAATATCATATGAGTTTTTAGAAATAAGGGTATTTCCAATTGACGACATAAGTTTTATAGGATATAATGAATGTAATGAATAGAACGCGTGTTTGATTGAAAGAAAGGATGAAAATTATGAGTATAGAAAAAGAAAAACTGCAAGCCCTTAATCAGGCTTTAGGAAAAATAGAAAAAGATTTTGGAAAAGGATCAGTAATGAGACTTGGAGAAGCTACATCAATGATAGTCGATACAATACCTACTGGTGCAATAGGTTTAGATATAGCAATTGGTATAGGAGGACTTCCTAAGGGAAGAATAGTTGAAATATACGGGCCAGAGTCTTCAGGTAAAACTACTGTTGCTCTACATTCAGTAGCAGAAGCACAAAAAGCTGGTGGTATAGCAGCTTTCATAGATGCAGAACATGCTCTGGATCCAGTATATGCTAAAGCATTAGGTGTAGATATAGATAATTTAATAATATCTCAACCAGATACAGGTGAACAAGCATTAGAAATAACAGAAGCATTAATAAGAAGTGGTGCTATAGATATAATAGTAGTTGACTCAGTTGCTGCCTTAGTACCAAAAGCAGAAATTGAAGGTGAGATGGGAGATTCTCATATAGGTCTTCAAGCAAGACTTATGTCTCAAGCATTAAGAAAATTAACAGGATCAATTAAAAAATCGAACTGTGTTGCCATATTTATCAACCAGTTAAGAGAAAAAGTTGGAATAATGTTTGGTAGTCCAGAAACTACTACAGGTGGACGTGCACTTAAATTTTACTCATCTGTTAGACTTGATGTTAGAAAAATAGATACTATAAAACAAGGTGACAGAGTTTTAGGAAGTAGAACAAGAGTAAAAGTAGTAAAAAATAAAGTTGCTCCACCATTCAAACAAGCTGAGTTTGACATAATGTATGGTGAAGGAATATCTAAGATAGGTGACTTACTTGATATAGCAGCTGACGCAGATATAGTTAAAAAATCAGGTTCTTGGTATAATTATAATGATACAAAGCTTGGTCAAGGTAGAGAGAATGTTAAAAAATTCTTAGCTGATAATATGGACTTGACAGATGAAATAAATGCAAAAGTAAGAGCTCATTACGAGTTAGATAAAAAAAATGTGGAAGAAAATCATGAAACAGAATAATAAAAGTGAATACACACCTCCTATAACTTGACATGATATAGAAAAAATTATAAAATTAAAAGAGGATAAAATATTTTAAATTAAGATGATTTTATTTAAAGTATTCCAAGATTATAGATAAAGAAACTTTATATATTTTAAAAATTAGAGCCTTATGTCAAAAAAGGGCATAATTTAAAAAGACGTTAAAGAGTAATATTGATATTTTGGGATTATTAACAAAGGAGGTGGATGTCATAGAGAAGATAATAGCCAGTGTACTTGGTTTAGCTATTGGTATTATAGTTGGATATTTTGTAAGAAAAAATATATCTGAAACTAAAATTGGTGAAGCTAACGCCTTAGCCAATGATATAATAGATAAAGCAAATAGAGACTCAGAAACGATTAAAAAAGAAAAATTATTAGAAGCAAAAGAAGAAATTCACAAATGGAGAACCGATGCTGAAAAAGAGCAAAGACAATTACGTAATGAAGTACAAAAATACGAAAGAAGAGTTTTCCAAAAAGAAGAAACAATAGAAAGAAAACAACAAAGCTTAGAAAATAAAGAGACAAGCTTAAGTGAAAAGTTAAAATTAGTACAGAAAAAAGAAGATGAAGTAGAATCAATAAAAGTAAAACAATTAGAAAAGTTAGAAGACATATCTGGTATTACATCTGATAAAGCGAAAGAAATAATTCTTACAAATGCTGAAAGAGAAGTAAGACATGAAATGTCTATAATGTTAAAAGAAATTGAAAGTCAAGCAAAAGAAGAGGCAGATAAGAAATCAAGAGAAATAATAGGCTATGCTATCCAAAAATGTGCAGCAGATCATGTTGCAGAAACTACTGTTACAGTAGTTAATTTACCTAATGATGAAATGAAGGGGAGAATAATAGGTAGAGAAGGAAGAAATATAAGAACACTAGAAACCTTAACAGGAATAGATCTTATAATTGATGACACTCCAGAAGCCGTGATTTTATCAGGTTTTGATCCTATTAGAAGGGAAGTAGCGAGAATAGCTTTAGAAAAATTAATTTCTGATGGAAGAATACATCCAGCAAGAATAGAAGAAATGGTTGATAAATCTAAGAAAGAAGTTGAAAACATCATCAAAGAATATGGTGAGCAAGCAACTTTTGAAACTGGTGTACATGGATTACATCCTGAGCTAGTTAAATTACTAGGTAGATTAAACTATAGAACTAGTTATGGTCAAAATGTATTAAAACATTCAATAGAAGTTGCTCATATTGCAGGAATTATGGCTGCTGAAATAGGAGCAGATATAAAACTAGCTAAAAGAGCCGGTTTATTACATGATATAGGTAAGGCAGTGGATCATGAAATGGAAGGAACTCATGTTGAAATAGGTATGGATTTACTTAGAAGATATAAAGAATCTAAGGATGTAATTCATGCAATGAGTACTCATCATGGAGATTACGAGCCACAGATAGTAGAAGCAGTACTTGTTACGGCAGCAGATGCTATATCTGCAGCAAGACCAGGAGCAAGAAGAGAAACATTAGAAGCTTACATTAAGAGATTAGAAAAGCTTGAAGAGATAACTAACTCTTATGAAGGTGTAGAAAAATCTTATGCAATACAAGCTGGTAGAGAAGTTAGAATAATGGTTAAGCCAGATAGTATAAATGATGAAGAACTTCATTTATTAGCTAGAAAGATGACTAAACAAATTGAAGACGAGCTTGAATACCCAGGTCAAATAAAAGTTAGTATAATAAGAGAAACAAGAGCAATAGAATATGCTAAATAATGAAAAAGAGAGTGAAAACTTTTTAGTGTTGCATAAATACAAAATTTAAATTGTATAAAATTTAAATTTACAGTAAAAGGTAAGATTATTTAATAATCTTACCTTTTATGCTTTTCTTATGTTTTTGAGGTTAATTTTGGATATTAAAATAGACAAAATTAGCTTGTAAGAAATGAAGTTCAAATTATCCATTTATTATAATTCATTCTGTTAAAAAATTCTTTAATTCGTATGTTTCAAATAAGTTAACTCTTATTTTTCGTAAAATATCAAATTTTGAATACTTACAATTTAATCTATTTTTACTATAGTCAGTTTCTAAATTCACAGTCAAATCATAAAGATTTTGTTCACCCGTATCAAACGACTCATATTGCTCAGTCACAGCGTTAGCTGTTAATCGCGAGATAAATAAATCCATTAGATGTCAGTTCATTAAACCATGCATATCCATTGTAACCTTTATCAAAAGTGTGTATATATTTCTTGTTATTAACATACTTATCAATACATTTTCTTTCTCCTGTTTTAGCATGTACAATAGTTATGTTTTGAAGTAGTTCTGTACCATAAGAGTATGCTGTACTTATACGTATTGCTGATTTCTCATCTGCGAAAGATAAAGTAGGTGATAAGGATATTAATGCAACACTAAAAAGTGAAAACTCTCTTTTTTTATTGAAAAAAAATACAAATTAAATAATATTTTACCGTACATAATGTGATAAAATGTATATAATTGATAATATAGTAAAAAATATTTATAGATGATAGAATTACTATAAAAGGGGGAATGCAAATTGAGACAAAAGATAAATATCAACTCACAATTAGATGCATTAAAGGTAAAAGAAGTGGAAAAAATTTTCTATGAAAATATCACGGAAAATACTAGTATAATTCCAAAGGTGACTCCTTTTAGAGGAATAAACACAGATTTATTGTATATTAAAGATAATAAGATACTTTTTATTAAATTTATGGATACATCTGAGGATTTATTTTCTATCCTTGATGAAGAATTAATAGAAGTGATGAATGAAGAGTATGAGTTATTAAAATTAAAAATGGCTCAGTATCATAATAATATTAGTTTTAAATATGTGTTTATAATGCCATATGTAACAATTGAAGGAGATTATGGATTCCAAGACTTTATAAGCAATAATGTAATTGATAAGGTTAAATTACAAGAAATAATAAAAGATAAAAATCACATAGAAAAATATTTAAGTGAAGTAAATAATGAAATAGAATTAAATCTTTATCTTTTAGATATTTGTCCTGAATATTATGTATTAAATGGTCAATATCATATAAATAAAGAATTTAAGAAAATTATTTTTTCACAAGGTGATTATGATTATAGTGCAACCATGTTAACTGATGATCAAATAGAAAAAGCAATTTCTATTAATTATGGGAAAACATTATTTAGAGGAGGTAGTGGTACTGGAAAAACAGCTTTGATGATGAGCAGAGCAATAAAATTAGCTCGTATTTATCCACACCATAATTTTATAATATTTACTCATACTAAACAGTTATGTAACGAATTAAGAGAAAGCATAAAGTTAATATATAAGGATAATAACAATTTAGAAGTTCATACTATATCTTCCTTTGTATTTAAATTGAGTAAAAAATATAATTTAATATTAGATTACTCTTTACTGAAGAAAGATTATGAAAAGACTTTTAATAATTTAATAAAACAAGCAAAAAATGTTATAAAAAATAAAAGAATGTTTAAGGGTATTTTTATAGATGAAAGTGAAGCATTTGATGATAAAAATATAGAGTTTATAGAAGAGTTTTTATATGAAAAGAAATATATATTTAATATGTTTTACTGTGAAAGTATGAACATATACAATAATGTTAATATATTCAAAAAATCTATACACAATATAGAATTTGATGAAGATATAGCATTAAATAAGAATTACAGACAATGCAAAGAAATAATAGATTTCTCTAATGTATTCATCAATAATGCAAATGGATATATAAAAAAATTAAGACCAAATATTAATAGAGATATATTCAAATCCACAGAAAATATGCTAGATGTAGGTATGAATACTCAAATAGTCAAAGTAAATGATTTAGAAGAGCAAATTAATTCAATATTATGGGAAATTGAATATTTAATAAATAATAAAGGTCTTGAATATAGTGATATTGCCATAGTTTATCCTTATAATAAGAAAAAACTTAAAAATGGTAAGACTATATATTTCCAATACTTATTAAAGAAAGCTTTGGATGATGTAAGGACTCCATATATTCAAGGAGACGAGAATTTAACGAAGTATGTTAATAGAAGTGGAGTTACTATATCTAATTTATACTTTATAAATAATTTGGAGTATAAAGCAGTAATATTTTGTGAGTTAGAAATGTTATATAATCAAACAATAAATGAAGAAGATCAAGATTATCAAATAAATGATTTTGTCGGTGATTTAAATAAAATTTATATGGCTATTAACAGAGCATGTGAATATTTAACTATAATAACTACATTTAATGAAAACTCTAGTGAATTGATTAAAATCTTAGTAGACTCAACTATATAGTAAACATAAAAAAAAGAAGCATATAAAGGCTTCTTTTTTGCATCTAAGCATATTTTATCTATTTAATAAAGAAGAAATATCCAAGTAATATTATTCCAAGTACTATTCTATAATAACCAAATGGTTTGAAGTCATGTTTTTTAATATACCCAACAAGGAATTTGATTGACCATACAGATACTAAGAATGCAACAACCATTCCTACACCTAAAACAAGAAGTTCATAACTTGTGAAAGCAAATCCAAACTTCACTAGTTTAAGTAAACTAGCACCAAACATTACTGGTATTGCTAAGAAGAATGTGAATTCTGCCGCAACTTCTCTTGAAACACCTATTAATAATGCTCCTAAGATAGTAGCTCCTGAACGAGATGTTCCAGGGAAGATAGCTGCTATTAATTGGAATAATCCTATAATTATTGCCATCTTATATGTAAGATTATCCATATCTGAAACTTTAGGTCTTCTTCCTTTATTATAGTTTTCAACTACTATAAATAAGATACCAAATACTATAAGCATTATAGCTACTGTTTGGAAATTATAAAATAATGCGTTAATTTCATCATCAAAAGCTAATCCAATTACAGCTGCAGGAATACAAGCTATAACTATCTTTATCCACATAATAATTATATTTTTCTTAACAAAAGGTTTTTTGTCAAATGAAAAAGGAAAAATTTTATTCCAATATAAAACTACTACTGCCATAATTGCCCCTAATTGGATAACAACAAAGAACATTTCTTTAAAAGCATCTGACATACCAAGTTTTAAAAATTCGTCAACTAATATCATATGTCCAGTACTACTTATAGGAAGCCATTCTGTTATACCTTCAATGATACCCAAAACAATGGCTTTTAATATCTCTACCATATTAACTTACCTCCAATTTAATCCTATTTAATTTTGCACTAAATAAAAGTATATCATAAAAAACATTATTTTCAATAATATTAACATCTTTGGACAGAAATATAATAAAATATAATTATATTAACATAAAATATGATTAATAAAAGGTAATACTACATAGAAAGGAGTAATTATGGAAAAAAATTATATATTAACTAATGAAGAATATGAAATTTTTCAAATATTTTCAATAAAAATGACGCCTTCAACAAAAAAAGATTATTTAAGTAAAGTTTTATTATTTAAGGATTTTACAAAAATTGAAAGTTTATTAGATGCAACAAAGGAAGAATGCAGAGAATTTATCAATTACATAGAAGAAGAATTTGCAAAATCCACTTGTGAGAAGATTTTCAGTTATTTACATAGTTTTTATGCTTATATGAAAAGAGAGAAGTATATTGAAATTAATCCTTTTACTTTTGTAAAAAAGCCAATAGTTACTAGAGAAAAGGGAAAAAGAGATGTATTAAGCATCCAAGAAATAAATCAATTAATAGATGCCTTAGATCAACTAAGTGCTAGAGATAGACTTATAATGGTATTTTTAGTTACAACAGGATGTTTATTAAATGAGCTAGTAAAAGTAAAATGGAAAGATCTTATAGTAGATGAAGAGAATAGTTTCTATGTAAGACTTGGGCAAGGAAAAAAAGAAAGGGTAGTTAAGCTACATCCATATTGTTTTAAATTAATAGAAAGTTATAGGTATTTCTCAGGATTAAGTGAAATGATAATTCCTAGTGATGAGTACATATTTACAACGCAAAAGAGCCAATCTATAACAGATAGAAATGTAAGGATAATTGTAAGAAAGGCTTTTGATATGGCTAAACTTTCTCAGTACTCAGCTAAAGATTTAAGACATTCCTATGCAGCTATAAGTTTAATGCTAGGTGCAGACAAAGAAGATATTAAAAAGCAATTAGGATGGAGTGACAAGTACTATGCTATACGTTATAAGCATGTATTAAACTTTGTTGATAGTGAAAGTATTGATTTTATGCTTGGAAAAGATAATTTAAAAATCAATAAAAAATAATATGAACAAACTAAATAAAAATATTGTTATTGTTCGTGAAATTATATATAATATTTATTGTAGAATAAAAAAGATTTAGGGATGGTGCAAAAATGATAGATAATAAATACACAACATATTCAAATCCTTTAACAGAGAGATACTGTAGTAAAAATATGAGTTATATATTTTCTCCACAATTTAAATTTTCAACTTGGAGAAAACTATGGATTGCATTAGCAGAGGGAGAAAAAGAATTAGGAATAAATATTACTGAGGAACAAATAGAAGAGTTAAAAGCTCACATAGATGACATAAATTTTGAAGAAGCAAGAAAAATAGAAAAAGAAGTAAGACATGATGTAATGAGCCATGTTAAAGCTTATGGAATTCAATGTCCAAAAGCTAAGGGGATAATACATTTAGGTGCAACATCAGCATATGTGGGAGATAATACTGATGTTATACAAATGGATGAAGCTTTAAAATTAATAAGAGTAAAGATTGTTAACTTAATAGATAATCTTAAAGATTTTTCTTTAAAATATAAGGATGTTCCAACGTTAGGATTTACTCATTTCCAAGCAGCTCAGCTTACAACAGTAGGGAAGAGAGCTACTTTATGGGCTCAAGACTTAATAATAGACTTGGAAGACTTAAATTATAGACTTGATAACATGAAATTAAGAGGAGTAAAAGGAACTACTGGAACTCAAGCAAGTTTCATGAGTTTATTTGAAAATGATGTTGATAAAATAAAAGAGTTAGATAAATTAGTATGTGAAAAAATGGGATATAAAGAATCATACAAAGTAAGTGGACAAACTTACACAAGAAAATTAGATTCTCAGGTTTTAAACGTATTATCAGGAATAGCTCAAAGTATGCATAAAATGACCAACGACATAAGATTATTACAAAGTTTAAAAGAATTAGAAGAGCCATTTGAAAAGAATCAAATAGGTTCATCTGCAATGGCATATAAGAGAAATCCAATGAGAAGTGAAAGAATAGCTTCATTATCTAAGTTTATAATTGCTGAATCAATATCACCAGCTTTAGTAGAAGCTACTCAGTGGTTAGAAAGAAGTTTAGATGATTCTGCTAATAAAAGACTTGCTATACCTCAAGCATTTATGGCAGCAGATGCTATATTAGATATAGGTATTAACGTAACTGATGGATTAGTAGTATATGAAAACATGATAAGAAAACATATAAACGAAGAACTGCCATTTATGGCTACAGAAAATATACTTATGGAAGCTGTAAAAAGAGGTGGAGATAGACAAGAATTACATGAAGTAATAAGAGAACTATCTATGAAGGCTGCATATAGAGTTAAACATGAAGGTTTAAATAATAACTTAATTGATCTTATAATAGAGGATGAAGCCTTTAAAATGTTAGATAAAGAAGAAATATTATCTATATTAGATCCTATTAATTTTGTAGGTAGAGCTCCTCAGCAAGTTGTGGAATTCGTAGAAGAATACTTAAACCCAGCTATTGAAGAATATAAAGAATTTATTGGATTAGAAGTAGATTTAAGAGTTTAATAATGTTTGATAAAGTAGTTGTTTGCTAAAATACTTAGCAAATAGCTACTTTTTTTACGTACAATTATTTTAAGTATAATGAAATGATATTAATTTTAAAAAATAGGCAATATTACTTCCATCAGTTCGATAATTCAATGCTAAGGCAGCAGCTAAGGCTGAAGACTTTGATATGCTAGCTACTAATGCATTAAAGGATGCTTGTGGAGCTACAAATCCAATTAAAGCAACTCACGATGAAATAAAAGCTATATTAGCTAGTGTTATGTAATTTCAATTAAACTAATAACAAGTTGTTAATAGAATAGAGAAAGGGGTATAGTATAAAACTATACCCCTATTTTTAAAGCAGTAGGATATAGTATGTATTTTGAAATATCATGTGGGATGAATTTCCTATTCTTGAATTAAGTAATTTTAAATAGATATATTTGTAAAAACTATTGTACTGATAAAAGTTTTATTGTAAACTATAATGGTGGGAAAAGGTCAATAAATTAAGCATCTGAGGTGAATTAAATGAACTGTATAGTAACAAATACAATAGGTTTTTTATCTAAAACGTTTCCAAAAATTTATTCAAGTTTATACTTAGATTATTTAAAAAAATATTCGGCATTATACAATGTAAATAAAACTCAATTAAGAGCTTTAGTATTTATAAAAAATCATGGTAGTATAAGTATGACAGAATTATGTGCTAAATTAAACATTGAAAAGGGAAGTCTAACAAGTATGATAGACGATTTAACTGAAAAAGGATATGTTTTTAGGGAAAAAGATTTAGCTGATAGAAGAAAATATATGATAGTTATAACAGAGACAGGGGATAAACTTGCTGTAGACTTCACTAACAAGTTAAGTAATGAACTAGAAGAAAAATTATTCAAACTAGAAGAAAATGATAGAGTGAAATATCAAGAAGCTTTAGAAACTCTTCAATACATATTAAACAAAGAAGAACTAAGCTAGTTTTCTTAGTGGAAAATAAGTTAAATATAGAATAATCTATAAAAGTTAAAGGATGAATTTTAAATAATTCATCCTTTTTTGTTGTGAAATTATGAATTCCTTAAATATAAAAAAGAGGTTATCTAAGATAACCCCTTTGTATTAGTCATAATTTAGGTGATTAAGCGTGAGCTAAAGCACGATATTCTTCTAAAGCTTCTCTTAATAATTCGCCAGATTTTTTTAGATCTTCTTCTTTTAATACATAAGCAAGTCTAACTTCATTTTTACCAAGACCTTCAGTAGAGTAGAATCCTTCAGCAGGTGTACACATAACAGTTTCACCATCTCTACGGAATTCTTTTAATGTCCATGCCACGAAATCTTCAGCATTTTCAACTGGTAATTTAGCAACTATGTAGAAAGCACCCATAGGTTTTTCACATATTACCCCATCAGCCTTCATTAATTCAGTATAAAGAACATCTCTTCTTTTTTTGTACTCATCATTAACTTCTTTGAAGTAAGAAGCTGGAGTCTCGTATAAAGCAGCAGCACCTAATTGTTCTATTGTAGCAACACAAAGTCTTCCTTGACAAACCTTCATAATTTCAGCCATAAATTGTTTGTTTTTACAAGCTATAGAACCTATTCTAGCACCACAGGCACTATATCTCTTAGAAACAGAATCTATTATTATAACTCTGTCTTCAACTTCTTTTATATTTCCGAAACTAGTATACTCAAGTCCTTCATAAACGAACTCTCTGTAAACCTCATCAGCTATTATCCATAAATTGTTTTCCTTAGCTATTTCAGCTATCATTTTAATTTCCTCTGTAGTGTAAACACATCCAGTTGGATTTCCTGGATTAACAACTAAGATAGCAGATGTTTTATCATCTATTTTAGCAACGATTTCTTCTTTAGATGGTAAGTGGAAACCGTTTTCAGCGAATGTAGTTACTGAGTTAACTTCTACATTTAAACATTGAGCAAATCCATTATAGTTAGTGTAGAATGGCTCTGGAACTAATATGTTGTCTCCTGGATCACAAGCTGCCATAAAAGCAAATAATAAAGCCTCACTACCACCATTAGTAACGATTATATCTTCGCTAGCGAAGTTCATATTATAAGTAGTGTAGTATTTTCTTATAGCTTCTATAAGTTCAGGCATACCTTGAGAACCTGCATACTCTAATACTTTATTGTCAAAGTTTTTAACTGCATCAAAGAATCCAACTGGTGTAATTATATCTGGTTGGCCTATGTTTAAGTGATAAACTTTTACTCCTTCAGCTTTTGCAGCTGTAGCGAATGGTGCTAATTTTCTTATTGGTGATTCTTGCATAGAACTAAGTCTGTTTGAAAATTTCATTTGAATATTCCCCCTTAAATAACATGTACAATTGATAATTTTAACTCAATATACTTTTATGGTAACACAGATAGATTTTAAATTCATTATTATAAAAAATATAATACAAAAAAATACAGAAAGATACTTTGTATTTTTAGAGACATATTATTTGTTTATATTTAATGAAAAACATGAGTATAATTAAGAGAAGAGATATAAAATATTTACAAAAAAATAGTATTAAAATATAATGATTTTAAGATTATTATGAACTTATATTAAATAAATGTGATTTAAATTATAGGTAAGAGGAGTTTGGAATGAATGAACTTGGTATAGATATTTTAAATGGTAGTAAAGTAATAATTGCAAAGGAAAGAGTCAATAAACCTATGGACTCTTGTGGAGAATCTAAAAATATTGTACAAGGTGAATATAATATAGATTGTCCATTTTGTAGAGGGAATGAGTCTATGGTACCGGAGGAAACATTTATTATCGAAGAAGATAATAATTGGGTGTCTAAATCAGTAATTAATAAATATCCAATTTTAGATGATGACATTTCAAATCAGCTTTATGGAAGACATGAAGTTATGGTGGAGACATATAGACATGATGGAAACTTTTATAATATGAAAAATAATGAATTTTATAATATGTTTATTATGTATAAAGATAGATATGAAAGTCTTATGGATGAAAGAGGAATTAAATACGTTTGTATATTTAAAAATTACTTAAGACAAGCAGGAGCATCATTAATGCATCCTCATTCTCAAATAATATCCTTACCTTTAATTCCACCAGAATTAGAAAGAGAATATGAAATTTGTAGAGATTATTATGAAAAAATGGGTATAAATATGTATGAACATATAATATCACAAGAAATAAAAGAAGATAAAAGAGTGATTTATAATAGTGATGAATTTTTAGTATTTATGCCTCAAGTAAGTAGATTTGTAGGAGAAACAATAATACTTTTAAAAAAAAATAAGTACTTTGAAGAAATTAAGAATGATGAATTAAAAGAACTATCATATATATTTGAAACATACTTCAAAAATATGTACAAAGAAAATGGTAATTGTCCTTTTAATATATACATACACACTCATCCATTGAATGAAGGAGAAATGTACAAAAAAACTTTTAATATACATATACACATAGTACCTAGGAAGTTTAATTTAGGTGGATTTGAATTGAGTACAGGATTCTATGTTTCTTGTGGCAACGTGGAAGAAATAATAAAAAAATTAAAATTTAAGTAAAAGGAGACATATATGAAGTTTATATCATGGAATGTAAATGGAATTAGAGCCTGTGTTAATAAAAATTTTATGGAATTTTTCAATGAAGTTGATGCAGATATATTTTGTTTACAAGAAACAAAATTACAAGAAAATCAAATAGATTTACAATTAGAAGGATATCACCAATACTGGAATTATGCAGAGAAGAAAGGATATTCTGGCACTGCAATATTTAGTAAAAAAGAGCCTATAAGTGTTAATTATGGTATAGGAATCGAAGAACATGATAAGGAAGGTAGAGTTATAACTCTAGAATTTGAAGATTTTCATTTTATAACAGTTTATACACCGAATTCTCAAAGTGAGTTAAAGAGATTAGATTATAGAATGACATGGGAAGATGACTTTAGAATTTATTTAAAGAGGTTAGATGATATTAAACCTGTTGTAGTTTGTGGGGACTTAAATGTAGCTCATAAGGAGATAGATTTAAAAAATCCAAAACCTAATAGAAAAAATGCTGGTTTTACTGAAGAAGAAAGAAATAAATTTACATCACTATTAGATGCAGGGTTTATAGATACATTTAGATATTTTTATCCAGATATGGAGAATATATATTCTTGGTGGTCTTATAGATTTAAAGCTAGAGATAAAAATGCTGGATGGAGAATAGATTATTTCTGTGTTTCGGAAAAATTAAAATATAGATTAGTAGATGCAAAAATTCATACAGAAGTTTTAGGTTCAGATCATTGCCCTGTAGAACTTGTAATTAAATAAATTAGAAAAATCCTTCCAATATATAAATGGAAGGATTTTTTATTCTTTCATATCAGTTTTATCTTTTGTAGGTTTACTTTTTCGCCCCATTTTATAAGCTAGATGTATTATCTTTTTTTCATCATTATTCAAATCCCGATTAAGAATTTTCTTGAATTCATTAAAAATACTATCATAGTTAATTTTTCTTTTTGCTGTAGGCTTTTTACTTTTATTTTCCACATCGAAACTATAAAATTTTGTTTCTATTTTATCACTGTATATTTTTTTGAAAACTAAAGAAGTATAATACGCATCATTTAAAGCATTATGATAAGATTTATCTTGATTTAGCTCAAGTAGAGTAATAGCGTTTTGTAATCCGATACTTTTTCCAGTAGGATTATTAAAATATACAGAAGCATGTTGTTGAACATTAATATAAGTATTTGATAAATTATCTGTAGATAAATCATAATACTTAATATTTCTATATAATTCTTTTAAATCACCATTTCCCCATACACATAATATTGTATTTTTTTTACTTTTCATAAAAGCTTTAAATAAATCAAAGGCTTCACTAAAATACGGTGCATCCTTAACATCATCATTAGAAATACCAGTCATTTTTTTTATAAAAGGATGAACATCCTTGTATATACTAGGTTTAATAAATGTATTAAATCTATCGATAATTTCTAATTTTGAATTAAGTTTAACAGCACCAATTTGGATAATCTCAAAAGGACATTTTTCATCAGAAACGGTTTTATTAAGTTTTCTATCAAATCCTTGATTAAATTCCAAATCAAAAACTATATACTCCATAAAAATTTCTCCTAAACTATTATTTATGCAAAATATCATAATTTAAATTCAATATATGAAATTAAATAATAATATCTATTTTTAAGTATAACCTATTATTAATAAAAAGTTAAACTTTTTATATAACTTAAATCTATTTTTATGTCATTTTTAAAAGTTATACTTATATTAATATATAAAATAAAACGGAATTTGTACATATATGTAAAAAAAAACTAATTAAATGAAAAATATGTATTGCGAATTTTATTTCTATTATATATAATAAAATAAATAAAAACGCGAATCTTATTTTTTAAAAGTTAAAGTAAAATACGGGAATGTATTGAGGAATCTTGGAGGTAATTAGACATGGAACATAGCAATAATATGTTATACTTTGTAAATAAAAAAGATTACACTGATGAAGAATTTAAGAGCTTATTGTTAAATCATAAAAATATACGATTTGTTTCTTTAGTAGGTGTTGATTTAGGGGGAAATTCTACAGATGAAAAAATTCCTATAGAACTTTTCTTAGATGATATAGATGCCTTTCTAAAATCTGCAATACAAACAGATGGATCTAGTGTTGAATTATATGATATAGCCACATTAAATAATGCAAAGGTAGATTTAATGCCTGATACTAATTCTAAATGGTATGTGGACTATAATTTAGAGCATATAGATAAGGAAACAAATCTTCCCATAGGAACATTAAAAATACCTGCTTTTTTAATTCATGATAATAAAAAAGTATGTTCTAGGGGGATTTTACAAAAGGCTGAGAAAAACTTTAAAAAATCATTAATAGAATTATTTAAAGAATACCCTCATATGATCAAAAATATAGGAATAAATAGTACGGATGATATAGAAGATATACTTCTTACATCTGCTACAGAATTAGAGTTTTGGGTAAATACACCAGAAGATAAGGCTGATTTAGAAAAATTAGCAGTATCTCAAAGTTTAAAAGAGCAATATTGGAAAAGAACTCATGGAATAATAAGAACATGTTTAGAAAAGTCTCTTATTAAATTACAAAAGCTTGGTATAAGTCCTGAAATGGCTCATAAAGAAGTTGGAGGAATTCAAAGTTCTATAAGTATAGAAGGTAAAACAAATCATGCTATGGAGCAATTAGAAGTTTCATGGAAATTTGATACACCTTTAAGAGCTGCAGATAATGAATTATTAGTAAGAGAAATAATAGAAGATATATTTACAATGAACGGCTTAGAAGTTACTTTTAAAGCTAAGCCAATTTATGGTGTGGCAGGTAGTGGAGGTCATACACATGTTGGTGTTAGTGTTAAGCTTAAAAATGGAAAAATGCAAAACTTATTTGCTCCTAAGGATATGACAAAAGATTATCTAAATGAAATAGGGTATGGAGCTCTAATGGGACTTTTATATAACTATGAAGTAGTAAGTCCTATTGTAACATGTTCAAATGATGGATTTGAAAGATTAGTACCAGGATTTGAAGCACCAGTCTGTATAGTTACGTCAGTGGGTCATACTTATGAAGTACCTTCAAGAAATAGATCTGTTTTAGTTGGTTTAATCAGAGATGCTAAAAATCCAAAATCATTAAGATTTGAATTAAGATCTCCGAATCCTCTTTCAAACACATATTTAGTAATAGCTGCATGTTATCAAACAATGCTAGATGGTATAATAGCAAGTGCTAAAAGTAAATTATCGACTAAAGAACTTGAAAAAGAATTATCAAAAGGTTTTGGAGATGAAAGTTTCTATTTAGAAAAAAATAGAGTATATAGAGATGAAAATAATGTGTTTGAGCATTATAACAATGAAGAAAGAAATGAAAGATTTGGAGTACCACCAACTACAGTGTATGAAAACATGAAAAACTTTGATGATTATCCAGGGAAACTTAATTCATTAAAGAATGGAAATGTATTTACAGATAAAATAATTAATTCATTTAAAATAGGGGCTATAGATAAGTGGCAAAAAGAATTAAGATTTAGGATAATACATGACCATATGGATAGATTAAGAAGTTATGTAAAGTTACACACAAAAGAAAATATGGATGCTTTAGATGAAGTAAATTGGAATGCCATATCAGAATTAAAATTCAAAATAATGAAAGATACTTTAACTAGCAAATGTTTATTTACAAAAATAACAGAGGCTATAGAAGCTAAGGATTATGAAGTTGCATCAAATCTTCAAAAAGAACTTAGTGATAATATGAAAGAATTACAATCTCTTTATATAAATTATGAAAAAAATATATTCTAATAAAAAACTGTGGAAGGCTTATATCTTCCACAGTTTTTTTATTACAATAGGGTATTAATCTAAGGTAGGGCTAATATTAAACTAATAATTAATATATAAGATAGTAATCTTAAGTAAGTGCTAGATATAATTTGTTTTCGTGATATATAAATAAGCAGTAGGTTGATAAAAATAATAAGTAAACCTAAGTAATTATATAAAATTCTATTATAAAAGGTAAAAATAAAAGATACTATAAATGCACATATTAAAAATAAAACATTGTACTTAGTAAAAAAAGGTAACAACCTATTAATAAATTTTTTAATTTGGAAATTTTCTGTTGTATAATACAAATCTCTTAGTAGATATAGTAAACAATAGAAAAATGATAATAATAGTACAAAAATAAACGAAACAACTTTAACATCTAGATTCATAAAATCCCCTCCTTTGCCAGCTTAATATATTTTATTTATCTAAGTAGCAATTTAGATTAATTAATTTATAAATTATAAAAATTATAAAAGTTGTTAATAATAAGTTTTGTAGGACAAGGAGGTAGAAATGAATAAAATTTCAAAAGTGTTATTTGTAAATGTTGTGTTAATTATGAGCTTATTATTTAGTTTCCAAAATAACATTTCTTATTGCCAGAGCTACGATAAAATGGAAGCCTTAATATCTAACCAAGAAAAAGAAGGATATTTAAAAGAGAAAATTAATACTTTAAATTATATATTAGATTCTGAAAATGAAAGTAATAGTAGTAAATATTTATTAAGTAGCAATATTATGGAAACACAAGGAAATGTTAATAATTTAAAGATGATTCAGATTAAAATTTTAAATAGTTTTTTTAAATCTCAATTAAATAAATGTAAAGATTATGGAAGTGAACTAATTAAACAAGTAGAAGAAGAAAGATTGCAAACTTTAAAAGAAAGTAATGTATCTTATATAAAAGGTGGATGGCCATTAGAGAAGGAAACATATATAAGCTCTCCCTATGGATATAGAATACATCCTATATCAAAGAGACTTTCTTTTCATACTGGAATTGACATACCAGCACCTAAAAACACAAATGTGTTAGCTAGTGATGATGGTATAGTTTCTTTTGCTAGTTATAAAAATGGATATGGCAATTTAGTTAAAATAAAACATTTTGATGGGAAAGTAACAGTTTACGCTCATAATAATACAATAGTAGTAAAATCAGGAGATATAGTTAAAAAAGGTACGGTAATTTCTAAAGTTGGATCAACAGGAAATTCAACGGGTAATCATCTACATTTTGAAGTTATTATTAATAATGAAAGAATAAATCCGTTAGATGGAGTTACTAAAGATATTTAATCTAAGAGACAGAGATATAATTCTCTGTCTTTTTTTAATTCTTAGGAAATTATATTAGTCTTAATATTATGTATAACTTTTATGTACAAGTAATATAAATGGATTTGAAAAATGTCTTAAAAGGAAAAAATGTAGTAAATTGTTAGACTTATTATAATTTTTGAAAAATTTAAAAAATTATAAATTAATAAAAAGGATTTATTTATTAATGTATAGAAAATATTATTAATATAATTTATTAAGTAGGATAATAAGTCTTATTAAAGTGAAGGTGTAGGAGGGGGTAGTATGAAAAGTAAAGTAGTAAAGGATATGATAATATATATTTTACTGCCTGTATTTTTATTTAATATAGGGAAGATTAGTGATTTAACTTTTATTACTCAAGTAACTGGTTTTATAGCAATAATTTATACAGCTTATACTAGATATATAGAAAATAGAGTAAATACATCTGGAGTATTGTTTTTTATTACTTTTGTATCGTGTACTTTAATAACACATAATGTAGAAGCAAGAGATGCTTATTTTTATAACACAGCTTTATTATTAGCAATAGTATTAATCATACCAGCATTTAGAGTTTTTAATAAAGATATAAGTATAGTTATATTGAAAGATGCACTCGTTGCTTTTAACAAAAATAGTTTAGCCATAATGAGATTATTAAAGAAAAAGTCTATAATAGATGGGATTAAAAAGATTTCATCTATAGTGGAAGTTAATTTAGGAATAATAGTATTATTAAGAATGGTAAATATTATTATTTTTAATGGTTTATCAGAGTCATATGTTAATTTTATAAGTAGATTGATGGGTATAATTTTAGTATGTGTAGTAATATTTAGAATTACCAAATTATCAAGTAAGTCAAAGGAAATTAAAGAAATTAATAAGAGTAGCAACAACAATAATAGTAATAATAACAATAATAATAATAGAAAAGGTAAAATTATTAATTTTAATAATTTTAAATAAGAAAATAATGGACAAATTAAATAAAATAAACGAAAAAAAGAAATTATATTTATGTTAAATATAATTTCTTTTTTTGTGAAAAATATAGATAAGAAGATTATTATCTATTGAGTAATTCAAAAACATATTCACCAATTTTATCAGGATGTATTGTTTGTTTTAAATGAGTAATATTATGATCCATAAATTCTATTCTTGAACTTAAATCACCTTTTATTAAAGATTCTATAATTTCCTTTAGATTTTCATCATTATCATATAAAATACCAATACCTTTATCTCTTATAAATTTAGCATTTTCAATTTCTTGACCAACTTTTGGATTTTTAACAATAATAGGAGTATTGGAACTAATTGCTTCAAATAAAGTAGCTCCACCAGATTTTGTTAACATTAAATCAAATTCTTTTAATAAATCAAACATGTTATTTACATAGCCTAACGCATTTATGTTATACAGCGGTTTTTTTATTGTTAGATTTTCATATAACTTTTTGTTGCTTCCAGTTACAATGGTAACATCTAGTACATTGTTATGTATTACTAAATAATCATCTAGCCAATGCATAAAGTTTTCATCAAAGTCGAATAAACCTCTACCACCACCAAGTAGAAGCAATCTAAGCTTTTGGCTTATAAGTTTTTCGTTGCAGATGAATTTTTTATTTACAGGTACTCCTGTAACTCTAAATATATCTGGGTCTAATCCCTTTTGAACATATCTATTTTTAATTTCATAAGATGGTACAAAATACATATTAGTAGTTGGGAAAATCCATTCTAAGCTATCCACTACATCTGTAATTACTGTAATTGATGGAATTTTTTTATGCGGATTTTTAGTATTAAAATCATTAACACAGGCAGCTGCACATGGGAATGTGGAGATTATTAAGTCTGGGTTAAGTTTTTTTATGTACTGAGCTAATTTAGGAGTATATATTTTGTAGGAAATATCATATTTAGAATCAAAAGATTTTTTCAAATAATAATAGTAGTTGTATAGTCCTGGTACATATTTTGTATTATTCTCATACATCTTAACCATAGGTTTATTAATACGAGGAACACTAGCACTTATAAAGTTTTCAATTATTATCTCAACGTCTGAATTTTCTTCTATAATATAGTCTTTTATTGCATTTGCCGCACTAACATGGCCTGCTCCAAATTGAGCCGTTAGTATTAAAATTGTTTTTTTACTCTTGAATTCATTCAAAGTATCACCTCAAAAATAAAGTTTCTGTTTATAGTATTATACCGTTGTATTTAATTATTATCAATGAGATTAAAATTCAACACAAAATAAAGGTGAAATTTATAAGAATATAGAAGGAAAGTCAAGTTATAAAGGAAATATTAAATGTAGAGGTGAAATTATGGAAAAAACTAAAAATAGTAATTATAATAAAGACAGTTCATCCAGTAAGTATTCTTATAGTGTATTAAAGATTTTTATTTTATCATTTGTAGGCATATTAATTTTTTTCATACCAATAAAACTTAATAATCAAGTTGAAACTGTAATATATCATATTTCTTATTATTTAGAAAATGAATTATCTTCATTTATAGATATGTCCTTAGTATTTTTTGTAGCCTTAGGAACCTTAAAAGGAATTTT
The DNA here is from genome assembly GCA_036648085.1 of Terrisporobacter sp. Lineage (GTDB taxonomy): Bacteria > Bacillota > Clostridia > Peptostreptococcales > Peptostreptococcaceae > Terrisporobacter. The sequence goes on along the minus strand of JAVXJA010000004.1, from coordinate 17,410 downwards.
TGAAAAAGAAAAAAGTGTTTCAAGTAATATAGCTTTATTTCTTAGGGTATTTAGTATAGTTATTTTAGTCAGTTTTATATTTAAAAAAGAAGAATTATTTATAGGTGACGATAGATTAATTTTTATTATGAGAGACCTTATTACTAATATAGTTATACTGTTACCTGTATGCGCGGTATTTTTACCTTTATTGCTAGATTACGGTCTTATAGAAATAGTGGAAGCTTACACTCATAAAATAATGAAAAAATCATTTAAAGTAAGTGGAAAAGTATTTTTGAATTTTTTAATTTATTTCTTTGTAGATAATATTTGTGGAGTTTTTGTTACTTACAGATTATATAAAGATGGTAAATTAAGAGAAAGAGAAGCCTGTATAACTATTTTGAATTTCTCTATACTATCTTTTTCTTTAACTTCTGATTTGTGTAATAAGATAAATATAAGTACATTAAAATTTTTTATTATGGAGATGATTACACTTATACTTTGTAATATTATAATTTGCAGGATGTATCCATTAAAGAAAAAGAAGCAAAGTTATTTTATTAAATCAGGTTATAAAGATATAAATTGCAAAAAAAACAAAATGAAGGTGGCAATAAAAAAACATTTAAATATAAGTAAGAATAAGAAATTTATATCTTATTCTTTCTCTTATCTAAATGAGGTAATATACATATTTATGGATTTAATACCAAATATAATTTTTATTTTCTTCTTAGCAAATATAATTTTTAATGTACCCTTATTTAATGACAATTTAACTAATCTTACAAATACATTATTTTTATTTTTCAAATTACCTAACTCACAAGAAATAGCTCAAATAAGTAATTTTACATTTTTTAATAGTATTTTAGGAATAAAAGCAATCCCTAAGGATACATATTATTTTACCAAGTTAGTACTTAGCTTAATTATCACTTTACAGTGCATAAGTATATGTTTTTTAATACCTTTTATTAGAAAAACCATAATACCATTGGATTTAAAAGAAATATTTTTAGTTTGCATAGAAAGATATATAATTATAATTTCTATTTGCTATATTAGTTATAGTTTGTATTTAAAATATTTATTATAAAGTTATGAGTTAATATTGCTCATAACTTTATTTGTGTTGAAATAATACTTAATATTTTCGTAAGAAAAACGTAATTTCTCATCTATTGTGTTTCGCACAGTACTGTGTTATTATTAATACATAATAAGTTTAACATAGTATTGTTTATTACACAGTAGTTGTCATAAATGATAAAAATATAGAAAGTTAAATTACTTAAAAATAAATAATGAAAGGAGATTTACTATGAATACGCAGTTTAGAAAGGGCGTTTTGGAAATATGTGTTTTAGCTCTAATTTCTAAAAAGGATATGTACGGCTATGAAATAGTACAAAGTATATCCCAAGTAATAAACGTAAATGAAGGAACAATATATCCTATTTTAAGAAGACTTACAAAAGATGAATATTTTGAAGCATATATACTAGAGTCTAGTGGAGGACCAGCGAGAAAATACTATAAAATCACTACTCTTGGTAGAGATTATTTAGGAAAGATGATAAGTGAATGGAATGACTTTGTTGGTGCAGTTAGTCTTATATTAAATGATGAAGGAGGTAATTATTTTGAATAGAAAAGAATTTTTAGATATATTAAGAGATTATCTTAAGAAAGATTTTTCAGAAGATGAGTTAAATGATATTATAAGAGACTATGAAGAATATTTTGTAGATGGTGAGTTAGAAGGAAAAAGTGATTTGGAAACAATAGCATCTTTAGGTTCACCAAAATCCATAGCTAAGGAACTTACTAGTCAAATTAAGAGAGAAGAAAAAGAAAGAATAGAAAATAATAAAGACAAAATAAATGATTTTTATATGAAGGGTAAATTTAAGACAAAAGAATATTATCATAAGGGTAAAGAATTTGTAGATGAGAAGTTAACTTTAAATTTACAAGGAGGAGAAGGAAGTTTATCTTCTAAGTCCATTAAAGTAATACTATTTTTATTATCTTTAGTTTTAGTTGTTCCAGCTTTTATATTCATTATTGGAATGGCATCTATAGCAGGAGTATTAGCTTGTTTATTAATAGGATTTTTCATAACAATACCATTAATGGTTAGTTTCTCTTGGAATGCTCCACAAATAGCTTTATTTTTTATATTTTTATCTATTGCATTTGTTGGATTTCAGATACTTGCATGGCAAATATTTGTATTTGTAATGAAATTTATGAAGAAAATTTACAAAAGATATACTAATTGGGTAAAAACTAGAAAAATTTATATAAAAGCAGGCAAGCTAAAAGAAGAAATAGATTTTAATAAAAATGAAGATGAAGGAGGGGAAAATAATGAATAAAAAATTATCTATATTTGCTATAGTATTAATAATTATAGGTCTTATAGGATCCATATGGTCAGGATTTTTCTCTATGCCTTATTTTATGAATAAATTACAAAGTTATGAAGAGCAAATTAATAAAGAAAGTATAGTATTAGATGAAAAAATAAATATTAATAAATTAGATATAAACACTAATTATAGTAGTGTAATTATTTCAAAAAGTGATTCAGACAATGTAATAATAAAAACAAGTGGGTTAAATGAATCAGCGCAGTTAAAAGTTAATACAAAAGGTAAAACTTTATATGTGAAAGAGGAGTATAAGGATCAAAGGATTGATAAAATAAAAAGTATTGATGATTTTGTTAATAAACTTATAGAAGATGCTTTTTCTAATAACAGAAATATGATAATGATTTATATACCACAAGATGTTGACTTCAATATTAATAGTGATGCAGGAATTATAAATATTGAAGATGATTTATTTTTAAATGATTTTAATTATAAAACAAATGCTGGACAATTATCATTACCTAATGAAATTAAAAAATTAGAAAAAATGAATATTACTTCACAATCACATGTATCTCTTGAATTAGCACAGTTATTAGGAATAAAAAATATAAATATAAACTGTAGTGGTGCAAATATTTCTAGTGATAAATATAATCTTGAAGAAATAGAAAAATATTTACCACAAAAAATCACTATAAATGCAGATAATATGAGTGAAGATAGCATTAGTATAAACTCTTCTATGCCAATAAGTAAAAACTTAATAATTAATGGATATAAGACAGATGTATATTTAAACTTGCCTTTAGATAGATTTAAGTTTAAATTTGATATAAAAGCATACAATGGAATAGAGCTAAATGACTTTATGTCTAATATTATTAATGATAATCATAATAAAGATGATAATTACAATGAAGATGAAAATAGTGAAACTGAGAATATAAAAGAAATAAAAACTATAATCAATAAAGATGAAAAAGTAGAATATAAAATTGATATATCTTCATCAGATTTATATTTTGAATAAATAATAGATAAGTAAGAAAAGACAATGGAAGGATATTAACCTTATATTGTCTTTTTTTCCACTATAAGTAACCACATTGATTCTCTTTCATATAATTATATTAAGCAAAATAAGTTTTATTGCTTATGGAATAAAAACAACAAAAGGAGTTTGACCTATTATGAAAAAGAAGAAGAAACAATCATGTTCTTGCACTCCTCAATGTGACGCTTGTAAAACTGAATGTAAACCATCAAAAACAGAAGTTTCTTGTAAAAAAGAATGCAAACCATGTGAAATAGTTTGTAAACCATGTGAAACAACTGTGGAATGTACACCTATATCAGGATGTAAGCCATGTCCAAGTCAAAAATTGGATTATTACTGCGAATGTCCTCCTGATTGTGAGGTAACTTTCTGTGATGAATGTGTTGATTTGGCTAAAAAAGCTGAAGAGTTATTTACTAAAGCTTGTAAGTATGAAGCTCAGGCAACAGACACTTATACTCAAGCAATGGACTGTGAAAAGAGTGCTAAATTAATGTCACAAAAGGCATGTAATTTATTAGAGAATTCTGCTAAATGTGAAAATCAATCTAAATATGATGAGTGTAAGGCTAAACAATTAATGCAACAAGCTGAAGAATTAGCTCAAAGAGCTAAATCTCTTAAAAAAGAAGCTTGTACTATAGAAAAAGAAGCTCAATCAAATTGCGAAAAAGCAAAATGTTTATATGAGAAGGCAGAAACTACTAACGAAAAGGCAAAATGTTTATATGAACAAGCTTTAAAATACGACGAAAAAGCATTACAATGTTACAAAACAGCAGGGGACAAGATAAAAGAATATGAGAGCAAATCTAAAAAATGTGAAGAAATGATGAACAAGTGTGATAATAAATTAAATGATTGTCATAAAAATTGTGTTTCTGCAGGAATATCAAAAAAATATGTTCCAGTTGAAAAATCATATGGTGGCTGTGGATGCGCAACACAAAAACCATCTAAATCTGAGAAAATAGTTGAAAAGACTTGTTCTTGTGAAGAAGAGATAATTTATGTAGACATGGATAATAATTGTGGATGCAAACCAAGTTCTTATGTAACACCAATGTACAATTTATCACCTATGCAAAATATGGGGAATATGCAAAATAAATATCCATCATTAGAAGATGGATGTGGATGTATGATGGATGAATATTCAGACATGAACGAAATGTGGATGAATTATTATATGTATATGCAACAAATGATGCAACAAACACCATATAACAAGTAAATAAATAATAAGCTTAGATAAGAAAAGGTAGAACTTTATGTTCTATCTTTTTTTCTCAATAATATAATTAAATATAGATATAATTAAATATTTATGTATAGAATTTAAATAATAAGATATTAAAGCTAATGTTAATATTATGTAAAATATATAAAAAATGTATCATTAATGTAGTAACATAATAATATAAT
>JAVXJA010000004.1:0-12453 GCA_036648085.1 Terrisporobacter sp. | reverse complement strand
ATTATGTAAAATATATAAAAAATGTATCATTAATGTAGTAACATAATAATATAATTTATAAATGAATAATTCCTCACAGGGGAGTAATTCCGCAGTAATGCGTGGCAAATCAACATCTTGACTGAAAAATTCAGTCTGGTTTGTCTTTAAGAATGAGACTTGTGTATAGAAATCCTATACACAAGTCTTTTATTAATTGTAAGGATTTTTTATTTATAGGAAGTTTTAAAGGAGGATTAATTATGAAAGAGTATTTATCCAGTTATAATGAAGTACTGCAAAACCTTAATACTAATGAAAAAGGACTTAGTGAGGAAGAGTCACAAAAAAGACTTATGAATAATGGTGAAAATAAGTTAGATGAAGGAAAGTCTGTATCTCTTTTATATAAGTTTTTAAAAGAGCTTACAAATCCAATGACTATTATATTAATTGTAGCAGCTATTATATCAGGTATAACAGCTGCTTATGCCAAGGAATCCTTTGCTGATGTGTTTATCATATTTATAGTAGTTGTAATCAACGGAGTATTAGGTGTATATCAAGAAAGTAAATCAGAAAAGGCAATTAAAGCCCTTCAAGATATGACGGCTTTAACCTGTAAAGTTATTAGAAATAATAAACAGATAGTTATAAAAAGTGAAGAATTAGTAGCAGGAGATATAGTGATTTTAGAAGCAGGGGATGCTGTGCCTGCAGATGGAAGAGTAATTGAAAGTGCAAGTTTAAAAATAGAAGAGGCTGCTCTTACAGGAGAGTCAGTGCCTGTAAATAAAAAAATAGATGCTTTAACTTTATCTGAAAACGAGAAAGACATATCATTGGGCGACAGAAAGAATATGGTCTACATGGGCAGCTCTGTAGTTTATGGACGTGGCCGTGTAGTTATTACATCAACAGGAATGAATACAGAAATGGGAAAAATAGCTAAGGCACTGTCAGAAACAAAGGAAGGTCAAACACCATTGCAGAAAAAACTAACTCAACTTAGTAAAACATTAAGTTATTTAGTTATAGGAATATGTGTATTTATTTTTTTATTTTCACTAGGGAAAGCTTATCCCAATATAGAAGGAAAAGTATTTATTGATACTTTCATGGTGGCAGTAAGTTTAGCAGTGGCAGCCATACCAGAAGGATTAGCTACAGTAGTAACTATTGTCTTATCTATTGGAGTAACTAACATGTCTAAAAAAAGTGCTGTTATAAGAAAGTTAACAGCTGTGGAAACCTTAGGTTGTGCTCAAATAATATGTTCTGATAAAACAGGGACTTTAACTCAAAATAAAATGACAGTTACTAAGCATTATGGAGAAAATGAAAAACTTCTAGCAACTGTAATGGCATTATCTAATGATGCACAATTAGATAATAATGAAGCTGTTGGAGAGCCTACAGAATGTGCCTTAGTTAATTATGCATATAAATTAGGATTAGATAAAAATGAATTAGTAAAAAAATATCCTCGTATAGGTGAAATACCTTTCGATTCAAATCGCAAGATGATGTCAACTGTACACAGAACTAAGGATAATAAAAATATTCAATACACTAAGGGTGCTCCTGATGAAGTATTGAAACATTGTTCAAAAATATTAATTAACGATGAAATTGTGCAGATGAGTGAAGAATACAGAGGAAAGATTTTAAAAGAAAATAAAAATATGGCAGATGAAGCTCTTCGTGTTTTATGTGCTGCTATGAAAGAATATAATGAGGAACCTAAAGATTATAGTAGTGAAGCTTTAGAAGAAGATATGATATTTGTAGGTTTGGTAGGGATGATAGATCCAGTGAGGGAAGAAGTAAAAGATGCTATTAAGGAATGTAATAGTGCAGGTATTAGACCTATAATGATTACAGGAGATCATATAGATACAGCTGTAGCAATAGCCAAAGAACTAGGAATTATAAAAGATAAAAATGAAGCAATAACAGGAGCCATGTTAAATGAAATAAGTGATGAAGATTTTGATGAAAGTATAGAAAAATATTCTGTATATGCAAGGGTACAGCCAGAGCACAAGGTTCGTATAGTAAATACGTGGAAGAAAAAAGGGAAAATATCTGCCATGACAGGAGATGGTGTAAATGATGCTCCTGCTATAAAAAATGCGGATATAGGAGTAGGAATGGGGATAACAGGAACTGATGTTACTAAGAATGTGGCAGACATGGTTTTAGCAGATGATAATTTTGCAACTATAGTATGTGCAGTTAAAGAAGGTAGAAGGATTTATGATAATATTCGTAAGTCTATTCAATTTTTATTGTCTTCAAATTTAAGTGAAGTTGTAGCAATATTCTTTGCTACAATTGTAGGGTTTGTAATATTAAAACCAGTTCATTTATTATGGATAAATTTAATTACAGACTGTTTTCCAGCTCTTGCTCTTGGTACTGAAAAAGAAGAAGATGATATTATGAGAAGAAAACCTCGTGATGCCAGTGAAGGTATTTTTTCAAGCGGTCTTGGTGTGGATATAATTTGGCAAGGATTTATGATTGCCATAATAACTATAGTGGCATATGTGGTTGGTCACTATATGGAAAGTGGAGTATGGGAATTTGTAACTAGTAAAGATGGAATGACAATGGCATTTTTAACAATGTCCATGGCAGAAATATTCCATTCATTTAACCTTAGATCAAGAAGACACTCCATATTTACTATAAAAAAACAAAATAAGTTCTTATGGGGAGCTATGATAATATCACTTTTCTTAACAACTTTTGTAATTTATGCTCCAGGAGTTTCTACAGCTTTTGGATTTGAGCATATTTCATTGGCAGAATATGGTATAGCCTTATTAATATCATTTACTGTAATTCCAATAGTTGAAACAGTAAAGTTTTTCCAAAGAAGATATATTAAATAATAACAATAAATATTTAATGTAAAAAGGAGCTGCTTAAGTTAACAGCTCCTTTTAGATTTATTTTATAATTCATATAATCTTCTTAACATTAAAATGAAGATAACAGAATTACCATCCTTTAATAAATTCAAAGGCTTCATCGCTTATGTTATTATTTAAATAATCATTAATTGAGTTTTCTAGTATGTTGATGGATTTATCCAATTGTTCAAAAGTAATAACTAAAGGAGGCTGAATTCTTAAAGTCTTTTCGCCAAGAGATATTAATAATAAGCCATTCTGGATGCATTGATAACAAATCTTTTTAGTTGCATATTTGTCAACTAAATCTACACCAATAGAAAGTCCAAGCCCTCTTATATCTTTAATAACATGAGGATACTTATTTTTTAATTCATATAATTTATTTCTTAAACATTCACCCTTCTTTTTAGATTTATTAATTAAATCATCTCTTTCAAATATTTCAATCATCTTTAAAGCTGCCACACAAGCAGTAGTATTGCCAGCTAAGGTAAAAGCATGGGCAGGTGCATCTAAACACTCCATAATAGCACTTCTTCCTACTACAATTCCAAGGGGAAAACCAGCTCCACAGGATTTACCTAATACAATTAAGTCTGGTTCTATTTCAAAGTTTTCTATACAAAACCATTTACCAGCTCGACCAAAAGCCTGTTGTATTTCATCTACTACAAATAATATTCCATGTTGTTGGCACAAATTATAAAGTCCTTGAACATATTTTTTAGGAGGAACTATAATACCACAATCACCGGCTATAGGTTCAAAGAAAATAGCTGCAACTTCTTCTGGTGGAAGATAGGTAATTCTAAGGAAAACAAAAATCAAGGTTTAGAATTTGAAAATCAAAAAATCTCCCTTAAAATAAATAAGGGAGATTCATGTTAGCTAATTAATATATTATTTTAGGAGTTCATTTTCTATAGTAGAATAGATTTTTTTCATCATAGAATTGAACTCGTTAGTACTATTCATATAATTTGAGACATTAGAGTTACTGAAAAAATTAGTATACTCTTTATTTAATTTAGAAACTCTTTTATTTGCATCTTCTAACTTATGTCTTGAATAAATTTGATTCTTTTTACTTACATAAGTGTCTAAATGTTTTTTCAAGGATTTATCTCTTTCTAACTCTTCTTTGTATTTATTCATCTCTTTAAATTCATTTGTGCTTTTTATATAATATGCAAGTTCTTTAGCTTTTTGATTTATATCCATAAAATATCCTCCTTTAAAGCCTATATTATATTTTATAAACTTAAGAGAGGATATAGAATAGATTTTCTTCAAATATTTATATATTTTTATGTATTGAAGTTAAATCATTTAAAAATACTTCAAACATAACACCTTGATTTCTATCACTTTCGTACTGAGTAGTAAAAGCAACAGCTTTATAAATAAAATCAGAGGCAGTTTTAACTGCAAAGTCTAAATCGTAATTATTAGTAATAAGACCACAAACTATAGAAACAAAAATATCACCAGTTCCACTATAAGAACGTTTGTCATATTTTAGTCCATAAAAAGAGTGAGTATTTTTTTCTTTATCATAAGATAAATTGTAAATTATATCGTCTCTTATAATCCCTGTTATAACAACCTTTTTTGGTCCTAAATCACATAAGGTTTTAGCTATATTTATTAAGTTTTCATTACTGAAATTAGTATCATATTTTTTATTAGTTAATAAACAAGCCTCAGTTAAATTAGGTGTAATTAGACTAGAAAGCTTTACTAACTCCTTCATTTTAACACAAGTTTTTTCATTAAAAATAGGATACATAGAACCATCATCACCTAAAACAGGGTCTACTATAACCATTGAATTAGGATTTTCTTTTATAAAACTGGAAACAACATCTATTTGATCTATAGAGCCTAAAAACCCACTGAAAATAGTATCAATTTTTAAGCTTAAATTCTTCCATACAGTAGAGTATTTTTTCATTTCATCTGTCAAATCTAAGAATGTATACTGACTAAATCCAGTTTGGCTTGATAATATAGCAGTTGGAAAAGGACAACATTGAACCTTTAAAGCCGATAATATGGGAATAGCTACAGTAAGGGAACATTTTCCTATACCAGACAAATCATTTATAGCAGCTACTTTTTTTAACATAACAATCCTCCATTTATAATGCACTTATTATTCCTACTATAATATATTACTATAAAAATTAGAAAAAAATAAGAATTTATACAATAATTATAAAAGATAAAATGTATTCATACAATTTTCATCAAAAATCAAAATATAATTAATAAAATTATTTATCATAAATTGGATATAATAAGAACAAATTTAATTTTAAGAACTTTCTTTTGGGAGGTGTAATGATTGCAGAAATATAAAAGCAACAGCGCTAAATATATGTTATTAACCTTAACGTTTATATGTACTTATAGCTTTATTTTTTTCATTGGAGTTACAAATAATAAAAGCATGAAAGAAAAAGAAATCATGAAAGAGGTCTATTCAGAAAGTGGTGAAAACTCCAAGGAAATGAATGAACAGTATGGTATACTTTTAGAAAATTTATTTGATTATAGAAATAAAGCAATCTTAGAAAAAGATGAAAACATACTAAAGGATTTATATGATACAGATATAAAATTTGGACTTTGGGCTTATGAACATGAAGTAAAAAAAATGAAATATTTAGAAAACTGGTCAGCTAAACAAGGTGTACATTTTAAAGACATAAAAACAAAAGTTAAAATTAAAAAAATGAGAGAAAGGGAAAAAAATCTTTATGGTATAATTTGTGATGTTTCTACAGAATACAAATATTCTTATGAAAACCAACCTAATAAAGAAAATATGTTTAGAATTGGTACATATCACTATTTACATGTGAAAATTAAAGATGACAAGTATATAATTACGAAGGAATGGTATACAGACCCATTTGCAGATTCATTAAACTTAGAAAATATTAAGTCAGATGATATAAAAAAACATATAATTAATCATGAAGCTGTAGATGTACAATTTACTCCACAAACACAAAAAGCTATAAATTATGCTCATAAATATTGTGGAGCAGCAGCAGATGAAGAATATGGTTTAAGATATAATTCTAATTATAAAGACTTTAATTCCGATGGAGGAGATTGCGCAAATTTTGCATCTCAAATCATGTATGAAAGTGGAAGATTTAAGAAAAATGATACTTGGAATTATGATAGTGGAGCTGGAACAAAGGCTTGGGTAAATGCTCAAGGTTTTAAAAACTATATTGTATATAGTGGAAGGGGAAGTTATATAGGAAAAGGTAGTTATGAGGAAGTATTTAAAGACGCATATGACTTAAGACCAGGAGATTTTGTAGGATATGAGAAAAAAGGAAGAATAACCCATGTTTCTACAGTTACAGGTCTTGATTCAAGAGGATATCCATTAGTAACATGTCACAATACAGATAGATTATTAGTACCTTGGGATTTAGGTTGGAGTGATAAAGCTATTAGATTTCATCTTATAAAAGTTAATTATTAAAAAAATAAAAATTTTAGTATATTATTATAAAAAGATTAATAACAATAGTATAGAAGAAAATGAAATTGACAAAACTATACATATATGTTAAAATTAGGATAGAATTGCATTTTCATTCAATAAATAATAAGTGTGTTTTTAGGAGGATTTAATTAGATGAAGACTGGTGTAGTAAAATGGTTTAACAATGAAAAAGGATTTGGATTTATATCTATAGAAGGTGGAGATGATGTTTTCGTACATTTCTCAGCTATACAAGGTGATGGATACAAATCATTAGAAGAAGGACAAAATGTAGAATTCGACGTAGTTGAAGGAACAAAAGGTCCTCAAGCAGCTAATGTAACAAGAATATAATTAAAATTCATATATATTAGTACTAACTAGTAAAGAAATATTAGTAATATCTAGTAATATGTGAAAAAAAAGCCACTTTTTAAGTGGCTTTTTTATTTGTAAGGAGATTATATTGCTTCAAAATCTGTGGATAATCTATGACATGAAGTACTTCGACCACGCAGCGGCTCATGTGAAGAGAATTTTTATTTCACAAGTCCTATATTATCTATTATTTTGAAATTCTCTTTTTTAGTTAAAATTTCAATAAGTTCTTCTTCATTATACCTAAAGAAGTTATTTACACATTCTTCTAAATCATCTTCTAATTTATCAAATTCATCATAGTAATCTATTGGAATTGATTGATCAGCCATGGCAGTTCTTATTTTATCCATATCAACAGTAGTAAGAGCATAAGAATAATCTAATTTTCTTTCAATTAACATTTCTTTAAAAGTATCTACTAATGATTTTTCTTTTTCAAAAGGAATAATTATAGCATTTTCATTTTTCATTTTAGTTACATAATTAATAAGTTCTTTATAAATAACATCTAGTTTTTCATTTACATATTTATAAAAATTATTTGTACTAAATCTCGAGTTAATATCCTCAACTAACAAATCAGAAGTATGATCTCCCCATAATGTTATAGCAAATTTACTAAAAGAATAACTTTGCACAGCATCGCCATTTTTTTTGAAAAGTATTGGATAAGTTACATTATGGATTTTAGATATTTCGACCCTAAAGAAATAGGATTCTTTTCCCTTCCCTAGAATTCTATCTAAATAGTCTTTTAAATTATTACCAAGATAAAAATCCTTTGAATTTATAAGGTTTTTTATGTCTTCTACGCTTATGTCATTTAAAGTATTTATATCTTCTTTTAATAACATTTCATAAATTTGTTTATCATATATTTTAGTTAGTAAATTTTCTAACTCTAATTCGTAATTTATCATTAGTTATATCCTCCTATAAGTGATAGTTATATATATACCCCTAAGATTATTTTTTAAAATAAAAATTTGAAATAAGATGTAAATATGATAAAATTAATATAGGATAAAATATTTAAGAATTAGCTAGTTAATTTTGGAGGTGTAATACTAATGAATATATTGTTTTTCTTAACACCAAAAAGTGAAGTGGCTTTTATCTATGAAGATTATACGTTAAGGCAAACCCTTGAGAAAATGGAGTATCATAAATACTCTTCGATACCTATATTAACACGTGAGGGTAAATATGTAGGTACTATAACTGAGGGAGACTTACTATGGACAATAAAAGATAATTTCCAGGAAAAAACATTAGATTTTAAAATTATGGAGGAGATGTCTATTAAATCAGTAAAGAGAAGAAAGGATAATGCTCCTGTTTCAGTAGAGGCTAATATGGAAGATTTAATTTCAAAAGCTAGAAATCAAAACTTCGTACCAGTTATAGATGATCATAATACTTTTATAGGTATAATCAAGAGAAAAGAAATAATAGAGTATTGTTACTCGAGAATACATAAATCAGAACGTGTTAAAATCTAAATAAATATTAAGAGATAAATTATAAAATGAATTGTATATCATTTTATAATTTATTTCTTTTTTTGTGTCTTTATAAAGCTATCCCAAAATATAAAAAATTATTATTTTTAAATAAGAAGAATAATAAGGATATACTGATAAAAATATTAGTTTATGATGCAGATAAACTTATAAACACAAGTGAAAATATTTCTGATTTATTTATGAAATACAAATTCAACTAAAAAATATAATGAAATTTTATAAAAAATAAATATATAAATAAAATTACAAACCTCTTATTTAGATTGATAAAAATTATACAAAATATAATTGTTTTATGACGAATAATATATACATGTAAGTTATATACTGCTATAATTTACTAAAAAGGGGGGTAATTTTATGAAAGAAGAAACAATAGACCTAAATCAAATTAGCTTGAAGCTTAATAAAATTGACAAGGATATTCTAAAATTACTAGCAGAAAATTGTAGGATATCTTACGCAGAAATAGCTCGAGAAGTACATTTATCTAGAATGGCAGTTAGAGAAAGAGTTATGAAGATGACGGAAGATGGAATAATTGAAAAGTTTACAGTACAATTAAATTCTGCAAAAGTTGGTTTAAATACAGCTATATTTTTACAAGTTAGTGCTAAACCAAGTGATATTGACTCTGTAGCAAATGAATTATGCAAGCATAATCAAATAGAATCAGTATATATAACTACAGGAAAAAATGAAATTCATGCCCATGGTTACGTAGATGACTTAATGGAACTTAATAATTTTATTTTTGAAGGAATCTACAATATAAATGGGGTTATAGAAGTGGATTTTAACTTAATAACAAAAAGGTATAAAAGTAATGGACTTTTTATTTAAAATAAATGTAAAAACAACCCTTGAGTATAAACTCAAGGGTATTTTATATTGATTAAATATAAAATAAGTTAATTATTATTTAACGTACTCTACAGCATTTGGGAATTTTTCTTTTACTTCATTTAGTTTTTGTTGATAAACTTCACCTTGTTTTTGATATAATAAAGTTTTTCCTACTTCTTCAGCAACTTCTTCATATTCTGGTAAAGTACCTTCATTTCTTTCTTCTAATTTGATTAAGTGATATCCAAATTGAGTTTTAACAGGAGCGCTTACTTCACCTTTATTCATGTTGAATACTGCTTCTTCGAATTCAGGAACCATTTGTCCTCTACCGAAACTACCTAAGTCTCCACCAGCATCTTTAGATGGGCAAGAAGAGTGGGCAGCTGCAGCATCTTCAAATGTAACTTCACCAGCATTTATTTTGTTTAATATTTCAGAAGCTTTTTCTTCAGTGTCAACTAATATATGCTTAGCTGAAGCAGTTTCTGGTTTAGAGAAGTTTGGTTTTTGAGATTCAAAGAAAGCTCTTTTTTCTTCTTCAGTTAATTGAACGTTAGTTAATATTTTGTTTATAACATATTGCTTTAACACGTTTTCTTCAACTTTTTTCATTTCAGCTCTAAAGTCTTCGTCTTGGTCAATTTTGTTATCTTTTGCATACATGTATAATAATTCTTGATTTATTAAATCTTCTAATACATATTTTTGACCTTCTTCAGTTTGGAACTGTTGAGCTTGATAAGGATCTAATCCTTGTATAGCACTTTGAAGATCTAAGTTACTTATTTCTTTTTGGCCAACTTTTGCTAATATTTTCTTTTCCATATTATAGTTACTCCTTTGTACCCTTAAATTTTAATATAACTTTCAGTATAAATAATACCAAAAAATATCCATAATGTCTAATATTTCCTATATGAATGTTATGGTAATTAATAACATATACTTATTGATAACAATAAAATAGAACTAATTATTCCCACGACACATTCATCTATATGATAAGTAAAAACGTTCTTGCAAGATATGTAAAAATAAATAGAGATGGACAAAACTTTAAGCAACAGAAGTATTATATTCGTAGGAAATAACAAGAATGAAGCTAAAGTTAGAATAAATGATATTAATGTACCGACTCTATAGTATATTATTATATTCTCAAAAAAACTATTTTTTATTTGTAAAATACCAATATTTAATATGTATAAAATTGCCAGAAATGAATATCCCATAAATAAATTTCGCTCTAGATAGTAATTAGAAATGAAAATCCATTTATAAATTATTATTGGCCAAAATAATAGAGTTAAGGTTCTAAAACCATATTCAAAAAATTTATCTTTTTTCAATATAAAATACTCCTTTCTATGATTGGATAGTGTCATACTAATACTATTCACTTCAAATATATTCTTTAAACATGGAATTAATATATATAATTTCTCAATCATAATATCATTATAACATTTTTTAAATCATAAGTTATTATGGGGGTGAAACATTTGTATAGATATATTACTAAAGGAGTTTGTGCTAAATCCATATTATTAAATATAGAAGGAGATATATTGTTAGATGTGGTATTTGAAGGTGGATGTGATGGTTCTTTAATTGCTCTAAAACACTTTGTTGAAGGTAGACAAATTGACCAGATTATAAATGAATTAGAATATATACCTTGTAGAAATAAAAAAACTTCTTGTCCAGATCAGTTGGCTAAGGCACTTAAGGTATATAAGGAGTATGTACTTAAAAAATAATAATTAAACATAAAAAACTTCTACAAAAGTAGAAGTTTTTTATATGTATTATTAATATTAGTTTTTTAATATTTCTTATTGCTTGGTAACTAATATAGCTATCTTGTATTCTGGGTTATAGCTAATTTGGATAAGTTGATTTTTCTTAACAGTTGATAAATCTTCTCCGCCGTAAGCAATTTGTAATTTAATAGGTTTTTTACCTTGTTTTATGATTGCAACATAATCTTTTTTACCTTTTTTCTCTAAAGTAATTAAATTACCTACATAGGGCTTAAAGTTTTGGTATTTTTTACTTTCGTTTTTCATGTAGAAGAAAGTACCAATAGCTATTGCAATATTTACAGCAAATGCATACCAGCCACCGTTTTTAATTCCTGATACAGCAAAAATTACTATTACAGCAATCATTGTTACTATTGGAAGTATTGCTTTTTTAAAAAGGATTTTCCCCATTATTTCGTTAGCTTTTTTTTCTGGACCGCTCATTGTTTTTGATCTAGCAAATGATGCGGCAAATTTTTCTCTTATGCTCATTTCAATCCTCCTGTTTCATTAATAGATTTAAATCTATTTGTATTTGATATCTGAATCAACATTACTTAATATTATTATCTGCAATTTGTTCATTAAAAATTTATATTCAAGAATATCAAAACATAATAACTATTTTATCATAAAATATATAAAAAGAAAATAAATCATACATTAAAAGATTTATAAATGGTGTTTATTTTTTTATATGTATAAAATATAAATTACAAATAGATGAATTGTGCTAAAATTATTAATAGAAAGTAGAAAATTTAATTAAAATAAAAGGGGGGATTATTATGGAAGGATTAAGTTTAAATAATGTGAAAAAAGAAGCAGAAGGTTATTTTGTTAATGGTGATTTTTCATGTTCAGAATCAGTACTTAAAGCTTTGGTAAATAACTTTGATATGGGAGTAAGTGATGACGTAGTAAAAGTTGCATCAGGTTTCTCTGGTGGAATGGGAGGCTCTGGATGTACTTGTGGAACTATTTCGGGAGCTATAATAGGAATAGGTTTATTATTTGGTAGAAGTGAAGGAAAAGATCCTGCTATAAAAAAAGCAAAAGAGCTTAGTAAAAAAATCCATGATGTATTTAAAGATGAACATAAGGCTACATGCTGCAGATCTTTAACGAGAGGTTTAGATCCAGGAACAAAGAAAAGATTTGATAAATGTTATTCTTTAGTAGGAGCAACTAAATAGTTGCCAAAAATATACTCAAGTATACTATAACGTATGCAAAAATATTTTTGTTAATTAAGCTCCCTACATTCATAAAGAGTGTAGAGTGGTAAGAAATTTACCCAAAACTCCTTTAATTGCTGGAAGTTCCTAAAGCTAACTAAACCACAACATAATCATGAAATAAGGATAGGTGTGAAGTGAGTCGTCCACGCAGTGGCTCAAAATTGCATGTCGCCAACGTGGTTGCTCAAAGGTTACGAAAGTAGAAAAAATTAGTTAGATGGTATAAGGTTAAATCCT
>JAVXJA010000003.1:152252-154925 GCA_036648085.1 Terrisporobacter sp. | reverse complement strand
GGCAAGGCTTACATCCACTAGGCTAAAGACCTAGTGGATTTACGCCTTATTTCTTAAAATTTGTTTTCCAAATTCCTTACCTAGCGGATTTTTAGTTTGTAATATATTCATTTCTGTATTAGGGCTATCTTCTTCTCCAAAAGTATATCCATCTAACGTTAATTCTATATCATAAGGATAATGCATTCTTGCCATCTTGTTTATATCTATAATTCCCATAACACTAGACATAACCACAAATATTATTCCACTTAGTGATAAAGATAATATAGTTACATAAGTACGCTTTTTATTTCTAGTTAGGTTTGCTAAAGATAACCTATTTAGATTTATTTCTTCATAACCGGTTCTAGTCTTTTTCTTTGACTTGTCTTGCCCATTATATCTTACTGCTTCTACTATGGATACTTTTGAAGCTTCTTTCATTGGTTTTAATAATGAAACTAATACTGTTATAAGACTTATTATTATAACTCCTATACAAATAGGTAATTTTGAAATCTGTTGATCTGATGCCATCATTGGTCCAAATATAGTTTTATTTATTATATATCCTAATAACACTCCTATAGGTATTGCTATAGAAGATAAGATCACACCTTCTTTTAATACTATAGATTTTATTTGTTTTTTGGTAGCACCTAATGCTCTTAGTTTACCAAACTCTTGAACTTTTATTATTATGGATAAATAGAAAATACTAGCATCTTTTATAGTTACAAATACATTATAGTTTTCTTTAGCCATATCTCTAGTTAAAGTCATATATTCCTTTGATACAACTCCCATATAAGACTTTTTAATTTTAGCTTGCTCATTTGCTTTCATAATTCCAGTTAAAACAAACTCTTTATTTACTATCTCTCCATCTGAAAAATCTTCAAATTCTATCTTTATTTTTTGACCTACTTTTGCATCATAGCCTAACTTTTCTAAAGCTAAATCTTCTAAGATGATTTCATTTTCTTTAACTGGTATACTACCTTTGATTAACTTTACATTAGAATATTTCATAGCATTTTCATCTACATAGGATATTCCTATTTTACTTTCATCTTTATATGATTTAACACCTATTCCATTTACAATACCTGTTTCATCTATATTTGCATGAATCTTTATTTCTTCATATTTATCTTCATCTATACCTGCATAAATACCGTGTTGTGTTCCAGAATATTCAATAACTCTTTGCTTGTTATAAGCATTCCAGTCGACACAAGTCATTCCAAGAGCTAATAACAAAGTAGTTGCTAATATAATTGTTACTATAATTAATATACCCTTTGATTTATTATTTTTTAAATTACTTTTAGCTATTTTAGTAGTATTAATCATTTGTAACACCACCTCTTATAACTTTTCCAGACGTAGATCTGTCCAATCCACCAATCATATGTAATAAAGTACTTTTTCCAGAGCCTGATTTACCTATTATAGCAACAAATTCGCCTTCTTTTATATCTATGTTTGTATTGTCAATGGCTTTTACTAGATTTTCACCTTCACCATAGTATTTTTTTAAATTAACTGTTTTTAATATACTCATTTTATTAATCTCCCTGTCTATTTATTTATACTTTAATAATACAGAGTTAGACTTTCAATGTACTTACAGGTTGTCTTACACTTTTGAAAGAAATAATGAAAATTTGCTACCTATATTCTTTTGAGACGATACTATTATATTCCCACCTTGTGATTCTAGTATTTTTCTACTTAAATAAAGTCCAACACCAGCTCCTTCAATATGTTCAACTTCCTCATCTCGATAAAATCGTTTGAATATATTATTGTAATTACATTCATCTATTCCTATTCCATTATCTTCTATATCTATTCTTACGAAATTAATTACATCACTTACAGACACTCTAACAGTTCCACTCTTTTGCGTATATTTTACTCCATTATGTAAAACATTAAATATACTTTCTTCAGTCCACTTTCTATCATGAGGTATTATCTTATCTTCAAAACCATCTATAATTACTTTTATATCCTTTTGTTTTGCCACTGCTTTTATATTATCCACTGCTTTGTCTATAGTATTTTTTATGCTTTTCTTTTCTCTTTTTATATTAATCATACTAGCTTCCAGTCTTGATATATTAACAAGAGAATCTATAAGATTATGTAACTTATCTATGGACATATCATTAGTTTGTAAAAACTCAATTCTTTCTTCTTCATCTAGCTCTTCTTCTAACAGCAATGTATTATACAATTTTAGAGATGCTAATGGAGTTTTTAATTGATGAGATATATCTGTTACCAATTCTTTTATACTTTCTTTTTCATCACCTAAATTATTAATTTTCATATTTAAAGCTTTAGATAATTTATTTAAATCCCAATAGATATTATTAAATATTCCATCTTCTACAAATTCTTCATCATCAACATAATTATAATTAATTATATTTTCTATATCTTTATTAACTTTTAATAATCTGTTGAAAATATATCTTACTGAGTAAATAACTATTGATAACAACAATATAATAACTAATCCTAAACAAATTAAATCTGTAATCATAAAATTGCTTAAATGTTTTTTAAACACTACATTATCAGACATACTATAATCATCGTTATATCCATACTTAGCTAAAGTTTTTTCTCCCAATTGTAGATATTTACTTTCTTGTTTTTCAACAGCTTTTATTATTT
>JAVXJA010000003.1:0-152152 GCA_036648085.1 Terrisporobacter sp. | reverse complement strand
AATTCCTCTATTTAAAGATTTATCATCTTCTAAAAGTAATATATTTCCCATATTTGCCTCCCATATTTTTTAACTATAATAATTGTAAATTATAATTACTAAAAATATAATATTTTAGGTTAAATAATACATTCTTTTATCTACATATATATTGTTACAAACAAAAGCTCCCTAATCTTAACAGGGAGCTTTAAAGTATTTTATTTCTATTTTTTTCTATACTCTGTAAATATTTCATACCTATTTAGAAATCCTTCTGACATAAAGAATTTTACATAATTCTTACTTTTTAACTCAAATCCTCTTCCGACTTGTTCAACTTCTAATCCTTCAGACTCCATATATTCTGTAAAGTCTTCATATGTATTGCTTATATACCTTAAGGGGTCTTCTGAAATAATTTCAACAGCCTTTTCTCCAGTTTCCATTTTTATAATTCCATTTATACCTATAAAAGGGTTTAATATTTTAGAAGATATAGATATAATAACAAAAAAAGAAACTATCAATAAAGTTATTGGTAATATTATTTTTTTAAAGTTATTAGTAATATTATTTTTTTTATTCATATTAATAATTGAAATCCAATAGAGACCAGTCATATGCATTATCGTCGTATTTGCTTATTTCATAGTCTTTTCTAGTTTGAGAAACTGTCATATCTACTGTTTTAATATCATTAATTGTAAATTGCTCTCCACTATTAGTTATTTCAAATCCTCTTGGAATAGCATAACTTATTGTATCCGATTCTTCTAGTGTATCAGATGTATTAGCAAAAGATTTTCCACTTACTATAGTACCCGCTAAAAATAATGACATCATAGATATAGCAATATACTTTCTCCACCTATTTAACAACATAAAATACCTCCTTAATTTATTTGCATGTATACTATTCCATATAAATATACAAAATCCTCTTTTTTACTTTTCTATTTTTTGAATTACTCTATGAAATATTAAAAAATCACAGCTTTAAAGCTGTGATTTTAGTAGTTAAATATAATTTATTTTTAATTAATCATTGTACACACTTTTTAATAATTTGATTTCCTCAGCATATCCATCTAATTCATTTGGTGTTTCCAGTAAGAATGGTAAATGACGAAGTTTTGGATGATTTATAATTCTTGTTATAGCTTCTAATCCAATTTTTCCTTCACCTATTTTAGCATGTCTATCTTTGTGACTTTCAAATCCATGAATACTATCATTTAAATGGATTGCTTTTAATCTATCTAAACCTATAACTCTATCAAACTCTTCTAATACACCGTCTAAGTCATTTACAAGGTCATATCCAGCGTCAAATACATGACAAGTGTCCATACAAACACCCATTTTTTCCTTAAGCTCAACTTTATCTATTATTGCTTTTAATTCTTCAAAACTTCTACCTATTTCAGTTCCTTTGCCTGCCATTGTTTCAAGTAAAACTGTAGTAGTATGTTCTGGTTTTAAACATTTATTTATCATATCTGCTATATAATCTATACCAACTTCTACCCCTTGTTTTACATGACTTCCTGGATGGAAATTATATAAGTTGTTCGGAACATTCTCTAATCTTTTTAAATCATCAGCGAAAGTTTGTATAGCAAATTCCCTTTTACTTTCATCTGCTGCACAAGCATTTAAAGTATATGGCGCATGAGCTAATAACTGTGCAAATTCATTTTCTTTAGCTAATTCAAGAAAAGCGTCTACATCTTTTTCATCTAAATCTTTAGCTTTTCCTCCTCTTGGATTACGAGTGAAAAATTGAAAAGTATTTGCATCTATACTTAAAGCTTCCTTACCCATATTTTTAAATCCTTTTGATACTGATAAATGACATCCTATATTTAGCATTGTTATTCTCCTTTATTTACGTCAGTTTTTTCTATATTAAGTAATTTTTCTTTTATATTAAGTCCACCTGCATACCCTACTAATTTTCCATTAGAACCTATAACTCTATGACATGGAATAATTATTGGTATTGGATTTTTATTATTAGCCATTCCAATCGCTCTAGAAGCTTTTTCATTACCTACAGCTACTGCTATATCCTTATAAGCCCTAGTTTGTCCATATGGTATCTTTAAAAGTTCTTGCCATACCTTCTTTTGAAACTCTGTTCCTTGTGGCTCTAGTGGTAAATCAAATTTAATTCTCTTGCCTTTGATATACTCCTTTATTTGAATAAAAGTATCTTTTATTAAATTTGTTTCTTCCATATTATCACCATTTTCTATTTTAGAAAAATAAATATTAATTATAGCTTTTCCATTCTCTCTAATTCCAATTATACCTATTTCTGTTTCATAAAAAAATATGTTATTCATTTTATTTAATACCCCTATAATAAAATATTAAAACCTTATATATCCTTTATCAATCGTACAATTCCTAAAAAACTATTATAAACCACTTCAATATAACAAAGCCCAGCTACAAAGGCTGGGCTTTTTAAATCTATATAAAAAATTTACTATTCTTTATCTTTTATATCAACTTTTATACTTAATTCTTCTAATTGAACATCATCTGCAACACCTGGTGCATTTGTCATCGGACAAATTGCATTTTGGTTTTTAGGGAATGCTATTACCTCTCTGATATTATCAGCTCCTGTAAGTAACATCATTAATCTATCAAATCCAAATGCTAATCCTGCATGTGGTGGTACTCCATATTTGAAAGCTTCTAGCAAGTATCCAAATTTATCATTAGCTTCTTCGTCACTTATTCCTATAGCATCAAACATTTTCTTTTGAGTGTCGCTGTTAGATATTCTAACACTTCCTCCACCTAATTCGTATCCATTTAATACTATATCGTAAGCTTTAGCTCTTAAGCTAGTCTTATCATCACCAGTTAATCCTTCTACATCTTCATCTAGAGGAGATGTGAACGGATGGTGCATTGCTATCATTCTTCCTGTTTCTTCATCTTTTTCGAATAATGGGAATTCAGTTACCCATAATAAGTTGTACTTAGTTTTATCCATTAGATCAAGTTTTCTACCAACTTCTAATCTAAGTTGTCCTAATGCATCGTAAACTACAGAATTTTTATCAGCTATAAATAATAATAAATCTCCTGCTTCACCATTCATTTTTTCAAATATAGCTTTCATTTCATCTTCTGAGAAGAATTTAGCTATTGGAGATTCTATTCCTGATTCAGTTATTTTTATCCAAGCAAGACCTTTGGCTTTATAAAGCTTAGCATGCTCTTCTAATTTCTTCATACCTTTTTTAGAGAAGGCTTCAGCCCCACCTTTAACATTTATACCTCTAACACTACCTTTTTCATCAGAAGCAGCATTAGCAAATACACCAAATCCACATTCTTTAACAATATCAGATATATTAACAAATTCTAAACCAAATCTAGTATCTGGTTTGTCAGAACCGTATCTATCCATAGCTTCTTTGTAAGTCATTCTTGGCAGTGGTAATGTAACATTAACATTTAAAATTTCTTCAAATATTTCTTGAAGCATTTTTTCCATTATTCCCATTACATCTTCTTCATCAACAAATGACATTTCACAGTCTATTTGAGTAAATTCAGGTTGTCTATCAGCTCTTAAATCTTCATCTCTAAAACATTTAACTATTTGGAAATATCTATCCATACCACTTACCATTAATAATTGTTTAAATAATTGTGGTGATTGTGGTAAAGCATAGAATTTACCTTCGTTAACTCTACTTGGTACTAAATAGTCTCTTGCTCCTTCTGGAGATGGCTTTATTAAGAAAGGAGTTTCTATTTCTATGAAGTTGTTGTCTGCTAAGTAATTTCTTACTATTTTAGCAACTTTACTTCTAAGAATTAAATTGTTTTGCATAGAAGGCTTTCTTAAATCTAAGAATCTATATTTTAATCTTAAATCTTCAGAAACATTATCATTATCTTTTATATATATTGGTGGAGTTTCTGACTTGCTTAATATTCTAAGCTCAGTTGCCTCTATTTCTATATCTCCAGTTTCCATATTTGCATTTTTAGATTGTCTCTCTCTAACTATACCTTTAACTGCAACTACATATTCTGAACCTAATTTTTCAGCTTTATTAAATGCTTCTTCATTTACATTTGTATCAAATATTATTTGACTTATTCCTCTAACATCTCTTAAATCAACGAATACTAATCCGCCTAAATTTCTTTTCTTTTGTACCCATCCGTTTAAAACTACTTCGTCACCAACATTGGCAATTCTTAAGTCACCACAGTAATGAGTTCTTTTTAATCCTTTTAAGTTATCCATGTTTCCTCCTTCGTCATATACGCACTAAAAGGTGAAAAACTCAATAATATAAATTACTTCGTTTTTTCACCTTAATTATATGTCAATTTTAATTATAATCTATTTTTTAACTCATCTACTAATTCACTAAGTTTTACAGTAGTTTGTTCTGATGTTTCCATGTTTTTAAGAGTTGCTGAATCATTTGATAATTCATCATCACCTATAACTATAGTAAATTTCGCATTTATTTTATCTGAGTATTTAAATTGAGCTTTTAAACTCTTATCTAAATGATCATTATCAGCACTAATATGATTATTTCTTAAATCCTTTATTAGTCCAAAACTCTTAGTTTTAGCTGCATCACCTATTGTTGCTATGTATATATCTGTAGCTTTTGGATTTTTTATTTCTATGTTGTTATTTTCAAGAGTTAATAATAATCTCTCTGCTCCTAAACCAAATCCTATACCACTTATTCCTTTTGGTCCACCTAATTGCTCAACTAGACCATCGTATCTTCCTCCACCACAAACTGTACTTTGTGAACCTATATCGTTAGATATTATTTCAAAAGCAGTTTTCTTGTAGTAGTCAAGACCTCTAACTATAGTTTTATCAACTACATAATTTATATCCATTTCATTTAAGTATGTTTGTAGCTTGTCAAAATGTTCACTGCAATCATCACATAAATTATCTATCATATAAGGAATATCCTTTATATTTTCTTTACATGTAGGATTCTTACAGTCTATAACTCTCATTGGATTCTTATCTTTTCTTTCAAGACAAGTTTCGCATAACACATCAGATTTTGCATCTAAGTATTCTTGTAAAGTTTTATTGTATGCTTCTCTACAAACAGGACATCCTACTGAATTTATATTTACTGATAAATCCTTTAATCCTAATTCATTAAAGAATTGTACTGCAAGTGATATAACTTCTGCATCTATTGATGGTGCATCACTTCCTAGTGCCTCTATTCCAAATTGATGGAATTGTCTTTGTCTTCCTGCTTGCGGTCTTTCATATCTAAAGCATGGAGTTATGTAGTATAATTTTGATGGTTGTGTATCAGCATATAGTTTGTTTTCTATAAATGATCTTATAGTACCAGCAGTTCCTTCTGGTTTTAAACTTATTTGTCTATCACCTTTATCTACAAAAGTATACATTTCTTTTTGAACTATATCTGTTGTATCTCCAACACTTCTTGTGAAAACTTCTGTATGTTCAAATATAGGAGTTCTCATTTCTTCGTAGCCGTATAATGCACATATTTCTCTGAATTTTTTCTCAACATAATGCCATTTATAGATATCCTTTGGTAATATATCTTTTGTTCCTCTTGGCGCTTTACTTAGCATTTTTCTCTACCTCCTCATATTTTCTTTTTATCATTTCGTCAACTCTGTCAATATATTGTTCAACATTCTTGACGTTTTCTACCCTTTCAATCCTGTCTTCATCAGGATATACAAATTTTGTTATAGAACCAGCCCCTAATGCATAATTACTTTGCTTTTCCTCCATAATTTGTATATTATAGATACATTCATAACCCTCTTTGGCATAACCTATATTCTCTAGATTTCCTAGCATGTGTTTTTGTCTGTACATATAATAAGGGTTTAATCCCATATCTTTTGCATATTCCATAGCTAATTTAATCATTTTTACCATTTCCTTATACTCAGCAAGATGGTAATCTTCTAAATTTTCTTTTAGCTTTGATGTTCTTTTTACTGCTAAGGTATGAACAGTTAGACTTTCTGGAGATAGTTCTTTTATTTTCTCTAAAGTGTTTCTAACCATATTTAAATCTTCATCTACTAGTCCTAATATTATATCCATGTTTATATTATCAAATCCTACTTCCCTAGCTAAATGGAAGCAATCAATAATCTCTTGTACACTATGACTTCTACCTATTTTCTTTAAGGTTTCATCATTCATACTTTGAGGATTAATACTAATTCTGTCTACATTATTTTTCTTTAAAACTTCTAACATTTCTCTATCTATAGTATCCGGTCTTCCTGCTTCTACTGTAAACTCTTTGATTTGACTTAAATCAAATCTTTCAAACAGACCTTTTATTAAGGTATCCATCTCATTTGGAGTTAAAGTAGTTGGAGTTCCTCCACCTATATATAATGTTTCTATTGATTTATTTTGTTCCTCTAATAATTTAGCTACACCCTGGACTTCTTGAAGTAATTTTGCTACATATGCAGGTTTTAGTCCTCCAAATTGCTTTAAAGAGTTTGCAGGGAATGAACAATAATAACATCTTGTAGGGCAGAATGGAATACTCACGTATAAAGATACTTTATTTTCATCTATTGGGTAAATAAACTTTCTTTCTCTCTTAGCAATATCAAGAGATAAGTTAATTTTTTCATCACTAATGAAGTAATCTTTAGACAATTTCTCTATTATTTCCTCATCACTAAAGTTATTATCAAGTAATGAATGTACTATTTTTACAGGTCTTATACCTGTAAGTATTCCCCATGGTGGTGTAATTTCAAACTTCTTTTCCAGAATTTTAAAAATACTCCTTTTTATAGTTTCCTTTATAATCTTTTTTGTTTCCCTCTCACATAGCCCCTCTAAATCCCTGTGTTCTACATGTTCACGTATCGCTTCATAATTCTCACAATATACTGTTTTTGAAAAAACCTTGTTATTATGGAAAAATAAAGTATTCTCTACAACCATCATGCAATCTCTATTGTCAATAAATCTAAAATCTGAAGTAAATAATTTAATAAGTTCACTTACTTCGTAGTTAAATTCATGACCTTTTAATACAACACCTATCATTTTATAGCTCCTTCTGAAATCCTTGCAGTGTATTTATTTATCTCATAAAAGGATTTGTCGTTTTTTCTATTTTTAAAGTAGAATTTGGTCCATGACCTGGATAAATTATTATGTCATCATCTTGATTTTTTAATCTTTTAAGTGATTTTTCCATTTTTCCACTGTCACCACCATAAAAATCAGTTCTTCCCATACTTCCAGCAAATAAAGTATCTCCTGTAAGCATGTGTTTATTATCTACTTTTATACACATACTTCCTGGTGTATGTCCTGGTGTATGAATGAATTTTAATTTTAAGTCTCCAACTTTTAATGTATCATTATCTTTAACATACATATCAGCATCAAATTCTACAGTAGCTGATGGAAGTGAAGCACTTAAATTTTTTTTCTTATCCATTACTATTTCTTTTTCTGCTTCATGTGCTACTATTTTAGCATTTGTCTTTTCTTTTAAGTTTAAAACACTTGTTATATGATCTCCATGACCATGAGTTAAAACTATATATTCAACTATTAGGTTCATTTTTTTCACATAGTTCATTATATCAATGAAACTTGCTCCAGGGTCTACAACAAAACATTTTTTAGTATTTTCTTCTCCAACTACATAAGTATTTTCACCCATGCGGTTTTCAACAATTTTTTGTAATATCATGGTTTTCCCCCCCTTTAGAATTCTTTTCTTGATTCTAATAATATAGTTACTGGTCCATCGTTAGTTAAGTCCACCATCATATGTGCTCCAAATTTACCAGTACCTACATTAATTCCTAAATCCTTAACTTTTTTAATAAATTCTTCATATAAAGGATTTGCTACTTCTGGTCTAGCTGCATCAGAAAAACTAGGTCTTCTTCCTCTTCTACAATCTCCGTACAATGTAAATTGAGAAACAGCTAAAAGTTCCCCTCCAACATCTTTTAAGGATAAGTTCATTTTTTCATTTTCATCTTCAAAAATTCTTAAATTTGTTATTTTTTCAACCATATAATCCACATCTTTAGATGTGTCATCATGAGTTACTCCAAGTAAAACTAATAATCCACCATCTATTTTAGCAACTAATTCTTCATCTACAGTAACTTGAGAAGATGAAACTTTTTGTACTACTGCTCTCATATTTCCCTCCTAATTTATCACTCTGAAAACATCCTCTATACCAGGTATTGATTTCAGCTTTTTCATTAAATTTGTCAGTTCCGAAATATCATTTACTTCAATTAATAAATTTATATGAATTATTCCATCTTTAGATTTTCTAGCATTTATTCCATTTATATTAAGCTTTTGAACTGCTATCATATGAGTTATATCATTTAATATGCTTTTTCTATCATTTCCTAAAATTCTAATCTCACCTTCAAACTTACTTCTTTTAGGATTATCCCAACATACATCTATCAACCTTTTTTGGAAAACTTCATCGTCTAATTTGCAATTTGGACAATCTGATCTATGAATTGCCACACCCCTACCTTTAGTAACATATCCTATTATGTCATCTCCTGGTAGTGGATTACAACATTTAGCAAACCTAACTAATATGTTATCTAGACCTCTAACTACAACTCCAGAGCTACTACTTTTTCTTTTTTCTTTATACTCTTTGTCCGTTAGATTATGTTTTGTTAAGTCTTCACTTTCTTTTTGTCTAGTTTCTTTTTCTTTTTTCTTTTCTTCTTTAAGATAAAAATCTCTCACTTTAGGAACAACTTGACTAGCTACTATACCACCATACCCTATAGTTGCTATTAAATCTTCTAAACTCGGCTGATTAAACTTTTTGGCTATTTGTTCCATGAATTTTTCAACACTATTATCTTTTAGAGGAATTCCATATTTTTTAAATTCTTTTTCTAATATTTCATATCCTCGTTCAATATTTTCTTCTCTTCTTTCTTTCTTAAAGAATTGTCTAATTCTATTTCTTGCATTTGGAGTTTTAACAATTTTAAGCCAGTCTCTACTTGGTCCATTTGAATTTGGCGAAGTTATTACTTCAACAATTTCTCCATTTTGCAATGTATAATCAATAGGCACTAATCTTCCATTAATCTTAGCTCCTACACATTTATTTCCTACTTTTGTATGCACTCTGTATGCAAAGTCTATTGGAGTGGACTCTGCTGGAAGTTCTACTACATCACCTTTAGGTGTAAAAACATAAACTTGGCTATTAAATACATCTTCTTTTAATGAATCTAAAAACTCCTGAGGATCTTTCACATCTTTTTCCCATTCCATCATTTGTCTTAGCCATTTTAATTTTTCTTCTAACTTCTCATTGTTGCTCATTGTTCCTTCTTTGTACTTCCAGTGAGCTGCTATACCATATTCTGCTATATTATGCATTTCTTGAGTTCTAATCTGTATTTCTACAGGTTCACCTTCTGGACCTATAACAGTTGTATGTAATGATTGATACATATTAGCCTTTGGCATCGCTATATAATCTTTAAATCTTCCTGGCATTGGTACCCATAGTGTATGTACCATTCCTAGTACTGCATAACAATCCTTTATAGTATCCACAACTATTCTAACAGCAGTTAAATCAAAAATTTCCTCAAAGCTTTTATTTTTGTTCTGCATTTTTTTATAAATACTATAGAAATGTTTAGGTCTTCCATAAACTTCACAATCTATATCAACTTCATTAAATTTTCTTTGTAGTAATAGAACTATTCTATTAATATATTCTTCTCTTTGGCTTCTTTTCATAGAAACTTTACTAACTAAATCATAATATCCGTCTGGATCTATATATCTTAATGCTAAATCTTCTAATTCCCATTTAATTTTTGAGATTCCTAGTCTATGAGCAATTCCTCCATAGATTTCTAGAGTTTCTTTAGCCTTATATTTTGCTTTTTCTTCTGGCATATATTTTAAAGTTCTCATATTATGCAGTCTATCTGCAAGCTTAATAAGTATAACTCTAATATCTTTTGCCATAGCTAAAAACATTTTTCTTAAATTTTCAGCTTGTGTTTCCTCTTTTGATTGGTACTTAATTTGACCAAGTTTCGTTACGCCATCAACTAAATCTGCTATTTCCTTATTAAATAATTCTTTTATATCATCATAAGAGTAATCCGTATCTTCAATTACATCATGTAGTAGACCTGCAGATATAGTTTCTATATCAAGTTGCATGTCTACAAGAATATTTGCAACAGCTATTGGATGGATTATATAAGGTTCTCCTGATTTTCTTAGAATACCTTCATGAGCCGATTTTGCCAAACTGTAAGCTTTTTCAACAAGAGTAGTATCTGTATTAGGAGCATATTCCTTTATCTTATCTAGTATCTCCTGTAATTCCTTATCATGCATACAACCACCTATTCTCCAAAGTATAAATTTTATTATATATGAAAATAGTTGGTAAAAACCAACTATTATAATTATCTTAGTATTTTATAAGAGCGTTAACGTTATATTTACCTAACTTATCTCTTCCGTCTAAATCTTCTAACTCTATTAGGAATTGCATTGACACTACTTCTCCACCTAAGTTTTCTATTAATTTAGCTGCAGCTTCCATAGTTCCTCCAGTAGCTAATAAATCATCTACTATTGCTACCCTTTGGCCAGGCTTAATAGCATCTTTATGTATTTCTAATCTATTAGAACCATATTCTAAATCATATTCATAACCTTCTACATCCCATGGTAGTTTACCAGGTTTTCTAACAGGTACAAATCCAATACCCATTCCGTAAGCAACTGGTGTTCCCATTAAGAATCCTCTTGCTTCAGGTCCTACTATTAAATCAACATTCTTCTCTTTTAAATCTGCTATTATTTCATCAATTGCAAATTTAAATGCTTCTCCATTTTGTAATAATGTTGTTATGTCTTTAAAGCTTATTCCCTCTTTCGGAAAATCTTCTATAACTCTTACTGTTTGTTTTAAATCCATTTAAAACTCCTCCTAATAGCTCGTTAGATACTCTTCTTTTAAATTTTTTAGATTATTAAGTATTATACTTTCATCCAAATTAAGCTTTTTATCAGGCTTTTCTAATAAATTTATAGATATAGTATTTTCTTCATTATTTATTTCAAAATTTAATAAATTTAATTCTTTAAAAACATTTAATATAACAAATGTTTTTAAAGGTATAAGTCTAAATACTCTTTTTAAATCAGTTAATTTAATGTCCAATTCTCTACTTATAAGCATTTGCTTATAAATATTGATAAACTCTTCTCTATTTGGAATTATATTTTCCATAATATTATTTAAATAAATCTTATCTTCTTCTCCATAATACTTAATAATTTGTTCACTATTTAAAATATTCTTCTTTAGATACGAATATTCTTCTTTATTATACAGATAATCATAAAGAATAATACTATTATATCTTTTTAAGTCTATTTTATCAATATTAGGAGAAAATATAAGTTGTACTTTCTTGTTTTTTTGAGTAATCCTATTATAATTAATTCCAAAGTCTAAATTCACAAGTGAAATATCTGATAATGCTCTATAAAACCCATTTATAGTATTAGCTATTACTAAAGTATCTTCTACTATATAATCAAAAATATTTATACTTAAATCACCTTTATAATTGATATCTTCAATATTTTCATTACAACCTAAATTTATTGTATATATACTTTCTTTATCACTTGGAACTGATTTATTTAATAAATTTAATGATATATTATTATTAGTAGCATTTTTAGGATGAGACATTCTTATATCCTTAAGTAGAAATTGAACTTTTCTCTCATTATTAAAATTATTTTCATCTACTTGGAATAATATATCTATCTTATCACCAATCTCAAAATCATCTGCTAAATAAGCCATATTAAAACCTACACATTCATAGGATTTATTATTTTCAGCTATTATTTTTAGATGTTGTTTGTTTTTACCCATTTTATATACACTCGTAAGCAGTAAATCTCTCATTATAAATCTTGGGGATGGATTGCTCATACCAAATGGTTCTAATTTATGCAAATCCTCAACTAAGTCCAAAGTTGCACTTTCTTCATCTAATTCATATTCAACTTTTATATTTTCTATTAATTCTTCTTTACTTAAGCTATAATCTGCTATTTTATTTATTCTTTCTTTTAATTCTTTAACATTATATCTATTCATAGCAAGTCCTGCTGCTTGATCATGACCTCCAAATTTATTCATTAAGTCTTTACATGATTCCAAGGCTTCAAATATACTAAAACCTTTTATAGATCTTGCAGAACCAGTAGCCTCTTCATCTTCTATTGTCAGTAGTACCGTAGGCTTATAATATTTTTCTGTTAATTTAGATGCAACGATTCCTATTATTCCATGTTGCCAACCTTCTTTTGCTACAACTAGTACTTTATCATTTTTATATGATTCATCACTTGCAATTACTTCCTCTGCTTCTTTATACATCTTACTTTCAATCATTTGACGTTCTATATTTTTAGCCTCTAATATATTTGCTATTTCTTTTGCCTCTGCTTGAGAATCTGTAGTAAATAATTGTACTCCTAAATATGAATGTCCTAGTCTTCCAGATGCATTTATTCTAGGTCCAACAGAATAACCTATATGAGAAGAACCTATTTTATTAGTTTCTATACCACAAACTTTAATAAGCTCCCTTAACCCTAAATTTTTGCCCTCTTTCATTAGTTTTAAACCATTTTTCACAATAATTCTATTTTCATCAATAAGAGGAACAATATCACATATGGTCGCAAGGGTCACTATTTCTAAATATTCATACATAGAAATTTTGAAATCTTCTTTATCTGTTAAAGCCTGTATTATTTTAAATGCTACACCACATCCACAAAGCATATCAAAAGGATAGTTACACTCTTCTTGCTTAGGGTTAACTATCGCATAGGCATTAGGTATTTCACTTTGACATTCATGATGGTCTGATACAATAATATCTATTCCAAGTTCATTTGCTAAATCAACTTCTTTTACTGAAGTTATACCACAGTCTACAGTTATAATTAAATTACAACCTTCATTATGAATCTTTCTAATTGCATCTTCATTTATCCCATATCCTTCTTCTAATCTATTAGGTATGTAATATTTTACTGGATAATTTATAGACTTAAAGTAAAGACATAATACTGATGTTGATGATACTCCATCTACGTCATAGTCTCCATATATAAATATTTGTTCTTTATTTTCTATAGCTTCTTTTATTCTTTCTACAGCTTTACCCATATCCTTCATCAAAAATGGATCTCTAAGATATTCTAAAGATGGATTCATAAATATTTCTGCATCTTTTTCACTATTTATTCCCCTATTTTTTAATATTTGACTAATTTCCAGGGAAATATTAATTTTTTTGCTTAAATCTGTCCCTTTTACTTTTCCTTTATGTTTTAATGTCCATTTTTTATTATATATCAAAAGTTTTCACCTCATTTTACGTCTTTATACTTAAATATTATAATATTATTAACTTATATGCTATATTGTATTACCCAAAAATAGTTTTATATTTTGTAATTGAATTAAAAAAGAGCAATTTTTATCATTGCTCTTTTTTAGTTTATAAAATGTATAATTTAATTATTTATGTTTTTTCGCTGTTTCCACATAGTGAAGTGCCGCTGTTTTTAAATTTTCTTTTTCTGCATCAGTTAACTCTCTTACAACCTTAGCTGGAGATCCTAAAATCAGTACTCCTGAAGGAAATTTTTTGCCTGTAACTAAACTACCTGCACCAATCATACATAACTCTCCTATTTCGGCATTATCAAGTACAATTGATCCCATTCCTATTAAACTACAATCTCCTATTTTACATCCATGAATAATTGCATTATGTCCTATAGTTACATTTTTACCTATAGTTGTTGGTCCATCTTCTCCACAATGTACTATAGTTCCATCTTGTACATTGGAATTTTCTCCAACATATATTGGATTATCATCAGCCCTTAATACTGCTTTATACCAAATACTTGCATTCTTTTCTAAAAATACATCTCCTACTACATCTGCAGTTTCTGCAACAAAAGCAGACTCGTCAATACTAGGATTCTTTCCTTGAAATCCTTTAATCATAGACTACTCTCCTTCTAACATTAATTTTGCTTGAATCATTATAGAACACTCAGTTCTTTTCTTCTGCATTTCACATCCAAGCTCATAAGGCTTTTTAATATCATTATTAAAATTAATTGCATTTGCATGACATCCACCTGAGCAGTAAAATTTATTCCAACATTTTTTACAATCTTCTTTAGAATAAACATGTGATTCCCTAAACATACTACTTATTTCTTCTGGTATAACAATTTCTTCGTCTAATATATTTGCTAATTTAAATTTTTCATTACCAACAAATTGATGACATGGATATATATCACCATGAGGAGTTACAGCTAAGTACTCATTTCCAGCTCCGCATCCTGTTATTCTTTTTATTACACATGGACCTTGATTTAAATCTATCATAAAGTGGAAGAATTTAAACTCATCTCCATCTAATTTTCTTTTCGCATATTTTTTTGCTAATTTTTCATATTCAGCAAATACTGTTTCTATGTCTTCTTCTCTCAATGCATATGGATTACTTTCATCGCCAACAACTGGTTCTACTGAAGTTAATTTAAATCCTTCATCAGCAAAATGTAGTACATCTTCTGAGAAATCTAGATTGTCTCTAGTAAATGTTCCCCTAATATAATAGTATTTATCCTGAGGTCTTTTCTCTACTAATTTTTTAAATTTAGGCATTATAACATCATAGCTGCCTTTGTCATTAACTGTAGGTCTCATGTTATCATTTATTTCTTTTCTTCCATCTAAACTTAGTACAACATTGTGCATATGTTCATTTATGTAATCAATTTTATCATCATCTAACAGCACACCATTAGTTGTAATAGTAAATCTTATATTTTTATTATTTTCTTTTTCAACTTTTCTTCCATATTCAACTAATTGTTTTACAACATCAAAGTTCATTAGTGGTTCTCCACCAAAAAAGTCAATTTCTAAGTTTCTTCTATTACCCGAGTTTGCTATTAAGTAGTCTATTGCTTTTTTACCTACTTCAAAGTTCATTATTTCTTTTTCTCCACCAAAATCTCCTTGTGAAGCAAAGCAGTATTTACATTTTAAATTACAGTCATGTGAAACGTGTAAACATAATGCCTTTACAACCTTTTTTCTATTAACAAAACTTGGGTGATCTTGATATGTATCTTCCGTAAATAAAAGTTCTTCTTCTTTTAAACTTTTTATTTCATCGTAAGCTTCTCTTATTTGTTCTATAGTATAATCCTTATTTAAAGACTCGACTATTTCTTCTATTGATTTCTCTTCAAATAAATCAACTAAATTATAAGCAACATCATCAAGTACATGAACTCCCCCTCCATTCACGTCTAAAACAATGTTGTATCCATCCATGGAAAATTTATGTATCATACTCATAATCGTTCCTCCTAAATATTATATATTTTATTATATACCCATAATAAAACATCTGTAAATTTTTATATACAAAACAAAGTGAGGGTATTATTTTACTAACACCCTCACATTCTAGAATAATTTTTAAATTATCTTTCGCACTCTTGGTTTGCAACCGTACAAGAAGTTTTGCAAGCAGATTGACAAGATGTTTGACATTCCCCACATCCACCTTTAGCCGCACTTTCTTTTAAAGTAGCATTAGATAAAGTTTTTATATGTTTTTTAGCCATTTTTACTACCTCCCATTTCTAATCAACTAGCCTAATTATACCATATTTTTTCATATTATGGAACTTATTTGAAGTTAACACCTAATACCCCACCAATACCTCCTGCAAGAGTAACTAATAATGCTTTGTATAACACTGTCATATCAAAAATATATTTTTCTTTTGCTAAGTAAAATAAAGTAATAAGTAATATTATGTATAGTATACCTACTATAAGTCCATATACAAGACCTTTTTCTTTTATATTTTTCGATGCATAGAAACCACCAAAGGCAGCTGATAGAGTAGTTATAAATGAAGTTACCATTGAAGCTGATTCAGCAGATATACTAGTAAAAGTAAGTAGTACATTATAAATTAGTAATACTAAAAGCGTTAGTATGTATGCATAACCTAACCCTTTTAGTATGTGAACTGTTTTAGTCATAAAAAAACCTCCCCTCAAAATATATATATTCCTTGGAGAGATCTATAATTACAATTATTAATTTTCTTTTTTCTCTTCTACTGAAGCGATAGCCCATTTTTTAAATGGCATTTTAGTTCTATTTGGCCCTACTTCAAGAACAACAAATTCATCTTCTATTTTAGCTACCGTTGCTAACATACCACCAATAGTTACTACCATTTGTCCTACTTCTAAGCTTGATCTTAGTGTCTCTAATTGCTTCTCTTTTTTCTTTTGTGGTCTTACAAATAAGAAATAGAATACAGCAAATAAAACAACCATGTAAACAATAGATATTATTAAATTTTTATCCATAGTTTTCACTCCTTTATATGTTTATTACTCTTAATTCAAAGTATAATAAACATTATATCTCAAATCTCTTATAATTCATACCCATATTTTGTGAAAAATTCTGCTCTAAAGTCTAATAATCTGTCATCCATTATGGCTTGTCTAACATCTTCCATCATTTTAAGTAAGAATCTTAAGTTGTGAGTAGATATAAGTCTAGCTGCTAATATTTCGTTAGCTTTAACTAAATGTCTTATATATGCCCTTGTATAATTTTTACAGCAGTAGCAATCACATTCTGGGTCAAGTGGTGTAAAGTCTCTTGCGTATTTAGCATTTCTTACAACTACTTTCCCTTGGCTAGTCATAGCTGTACCATTTCTCGCTATACGAGTAGGTAATACACAGTCAAACATATCTATTCCTCTTATTACCCCTTCTATTAAATCATCAGGTGAACCAACGCCCATTAGATATCTTGGTTTATCTACTGGCATTAATGGAGTAGTATATTCTAATACTTCATACATTAATGGTTTAGGCTCTCCAACACTAAGTCCACCTACTGCATATCCTGGTAAATCTATAGCAGTTATTTCTTTTGCTGATTGCTCTCTTAAATCTTTGTACATTCCACCTTGTATTATTCCGAATAATGCTTGGTTTTCTGTGTTTTTATGAGATTCTTTACATCTTTCTAACCATCTTGTAGTTCTTTCTAAAGATTTCTTTACATAATCTCTATCTGCTGGATATGGTGCACATTCATCAAATGCCATCATTATATCAGAACCTAAATCATTTTGAATTTCCATAGCTTTTTCCGGAGATATAAAATGTTTTGATCCATCTATATGTGAGTTAAAGTAAACACCTTCCTCTTTTATTTTTCTAAGAGCTCCTAAACTAAATACTTGGAATCCACCACTATCTGTAAGTATTGGTCTATCCCAGTTCATAAATTTATGAAGTCCTCCTGCTTCCTTTACTAAATCATGACCTGGTCTCATATATAAATGATAAGTATTACTTAATATTATTTGAGATCCTATTTCCTTTAATTCTTCTGGTGTCATTGATTTTACTGTTGCTTGTGTTCCTACAGGCATAAATATAGGTGTTTCTATTACTCCATGAGGAGTGTGTAATCTCCCTAATCTTGCACCACTTTGTTTACAAGTCTTTATAAGTTCATATCTTATTGCACTCATGTTAATTCTCCTTATTTCTGTCTAGTTATAGTTTAAAATATTAAACTATTAATCTAATTATTGTTACCTTTGTCATAGTAACTTTCTAATTTATTTTCTTTAATATTCTCCTTAGATGGTCTTAAATTGTATAATCTACTTAGACTTATAGCCCTTTCTTCAGGAGATATTAAAAATTTTCTAATTGCGAATATTACCCCTATTGAAAGTATTCCCAAAAGTAAATCTCCCATGCCAGAGCTCTTTGGAAGTAAAATAAGTTTTCTAGCTATTGCATATAGTAAAACTTCTAATAATACGCCTGGTATGTGTAGTGATAGCATAACTACTAATTCTACCCCAATTACCAATAATAATGCTTCTGCTAAGAAGCTATTTAACTGGCTATATTCTACTGGATTAGAAAAATCTATTATGTATGCATAATAAACACTTCTGATTAAATCCATCATACCTAGTAACACAAGAATTAATAATACTATTGATAATGCTGTTTCAAAATTCTTAGATATTTTTAACAACCTCTTATCATGCTTTTTTATCATATATTCTCCCCTTATTTAATAAACATTGCATCTCCAAAGCTAAAGAATCTATATTTATTTTCTACTGCACATTTGTAAGCATCTAATACAGGCTCTTTACCTGCAATAGCACTTACTAACATTATTAAAGTAGACTCTGGTAAATGAAAATTAGTTATTAAGTTATCTACAACTTTAAACTTATATCCTGGATAAATAAATATTTTGGTCCATCCAGATGCAGCTTTCATTCTTCCATTTTCATCTGCCACAGACTCTATAGTTCTAGTACTTGTAGTACCTACCGTTATTACTCTATGTCCATTTTCTTTTGCTTTATTTATTTTATCTGCTGATTCCTGTGATACCATATAGTATTCTGAATGCATATCATGGTTTAATACATCATCTACTTTTACAGGTCTAAATGTACCAAGCCCCACATGTAATGTAACAAAAGCTAAGTCTACACCTTTATCTTTTATTTGTTGTAATAAATCATCAGTAAAGTGTAACCCTGCTGTAGGTGCCGCTGCAGAACCATTGTGTTTAGAATAAACGGTTTGATATCTTTCTCTTTCTTCTAGTCTTTCTGTTATATATGGTGGTAATGGCATATTTCCTAATTCATCTAAAACTTCTTCAAATATACCTTCATATTCAAACTTAACTATTCTAGCTCCATCATCGCCCATTCCAACAACTTCTGCTATAAGTTTTCCTTCTCCAAATGAAAATCTAGTTCCTATTTTAGCTCTTTTACCTGGTTTTACAAGTGTTTCCCAAGTATCATCTTCGGTTCTTTTTAATAATAAGAATTCTATTTTTCCACCTGTATCTTCTTTAGATCCTATTAATCTTGCTGGTATAACTCTTGTATCATTTAATACAAGACAGTCTCCAGGATTTAAATAATCTATAATGTCTTTAAAAATTTTATGACTTACTTCACCAGTTTCTTTATCTAATACCATTAATCTAGAACTAGATCTATCTAAAATTGGTACTTGAGCAATTAATTCATCTGGTAAATCAAAATAAAAATCGCTTGTTTTCAATGTTAAACCTTCTTTCAAAATATATTACTTAAAACATACAACTACCATAATATCAAAAAATCTATTTTTTTTCTACTAAAACAGTGTTAACAAATATTCTTGTTTCAAGTATTATTATTTTATTTTTCAGGATAAGATATATTTAAATGCTTGTATGCATTTGCCATAGCAATTCTACCTCTTGGACTTCTGTTAATAAATCCAAGTTGAAGTAAATAAGGCTCATATACATCTTCAATTGTGTTTCTATCTTCACCTATAGATGCTGCTAATGTATCTAAACCTACAGGTCCACCGTTAAATTTTTTTATAATAGTTAATAGTAATTTTTCATCAACATAATCTAAGCCTAAACTATCAACTCCTAAAATTTCTAAGGCTTGGTCTGCTACCTCTGATGTAATATTTCCATTAGCTCTTACTTGAGCATAATCTCTTACTCTTTTTAAAAGTCTATTAGCTATTCTCGGTGTTCCTCTAGAACGTCTTGCAATTTCCACTGCTCCTCTATGTTCTATTTCCGCACCTAGTATATTCGCTGACCTTATAACTATATTAGTTAATTCATCTATTTTATAATAATCAAGCTTGCATATTACTCCAAATCTATCTCTCAAAGGATTTGTAAGCATACCAGCTCTTGTTGTTGCACCTATTAATGTAAACTTAGGTAGATCAAGTCTTATACTTCTAGCCGATGGTCCTTTTCCTATTATTATATCTATACAATAATCTTCCATTGCTGGATATAATACTTCTTCTACACTCCTATTTATTCTGTGTATTTCATCTATAAATAAAACATCATTTTCACTTAAATTCGTTAATATAGCTGCTAAATCTCCAGCTCTTTCTATGGCTGGACCTGATGTTATTCTTAGATTAACACCCATTTCACTGGCAATTATACTTGCTAATGTTGTTTTACCAAGACCTGGAGGTCCATATAAAAGAACATGGTCTAATGGTTCATTTCTATTTTTAGCTGCTTCTATAAATATAGATAATTGCTCTTTAGCTTTCTCTTGACCTACATAATCTTCCAATAGTTTCGGTCTTAAGTTGTTTTCTATCTCAGTATCATCATGTTGCATACCAGATGTGATTATTCTATCTTCATCTTCATCTTCAAATCCGTACAAATTAGTCCCCCCTTTAAATTATTATCTTAGAGATTTGCTCATTAAGTAATTTAATGATTTCTTTATTATATCTTCTGTATTTAAACCATCCTTTTTACACTTATGAACAGCATCTTTAGATTCTTGTAATGAGTATCCTAGTGATACTAAAGCATCTATAGCTTCATCTTGTGATAGTACTATTGGTTGACTTGTTAATAAAGTACTTTCAAATTCCACATTATTTTTGTCTATTTTATCCTTAAGCTCTAAAACTATTCTTTCAGCAGTCTTTTTCCCAACACCAGGAGCTTTAGATAATTTTGCTATATCTTCACTTAAAATATATGCTCCTATTTGTTTTGGTGAAGCAAAAGATAATATGCCAAGACCCACTTTTGGACCTATTTTTGAAATTGACGTTAATAGTTCAAACATTTTTAATTCTTCTTTATCATAAAAACCACAAAGACTCATATCATCTTCTTTGACAATTAATTTTGTATAAATTTTACATTCATGTTCTAACTGAACTTTTATAATTGTGTTTGAAGATGCATTGATTCTGTATCCTATTCCATTATTATCAATAACTATATGATCTAAACAAATCTCTTCCACACTTCCCTTTATGTAGTTATACATCATCTTCTCCTTTTGTTTATATTCCTATATTTTTTAAAGTTTTTTCTAATTTATTAGCATGAGCATGACATATTGCAACAGCTATTGCATCGGCAACATCATCAGGTTTTGGTATTTCCTTTAACTTTAACATTGATGTAACCATATGTTGTACCTGAGCTTTCTCAGCTCTACCATACCCTACTACACCTTGCTTAACTTGAAGTGGTGTATATTCATATATTGGCTTATCATTGTGGGCACAACTTAATAAAATTACACCTCTTGCTTGAGCAACTGTTATTGCTGTTTTTACATTTTTATTGAAGAATAATTCTTCCACCCCTACTTCATCTATATCGTAATTTTTTATTAGAAGGTCTATTCCTTTATAAATTCTTTCTAATCTTTTTGTATTACTCATTGTAGATGGAGTAGTTATTGCTCCATAATCAATAACTCTAAACTTATTATTTTTATATTCAAGTATACCATATCCAACTATAGCTATCCCTGGATCTATTCCTAATATTATCATTATAAATGCAGGCCTCCCATATAAGTCATAATTCAATCAAAACTTATGTTCTAAACTATTATACCATATCTATATTAATTTAGAATATTTCCACATTTATACCTAATCTATATTAATTTTATCTTTAAACAATAAAATACCTTTATATAAATAATATTTTCTTATTTACATAAAGGTATTTTAGTTTATGTTAATTTTTTAAATAATTAACTTTCAAAATTTTCTAATCTAGAATATGCATCATCTTCATTATCTACTAATATTCCTGATGATAATTCTTCCTGAACTGATTTTGGTAATGAATCTACTGATATAGCAGTTTTTTCTATTTCTGATTTCATTCCTTCCTTATCATATTTATATACATAAATAATTCCATCTTTTGATTCTATAGAATATTTATTTGCTTTGCCTGGCTCTTTGTTTTGTGCATTACATAATACAATTTCATATTCATTCATACTTACAATTTCTTTATTAGGATATTTTGTAGTGAAATAAGATACTATTTCCTCTTTGCTCTTATTTAATAAATCCTTAGGTATAGTTCCTATCATTTTAGGACTTTTATATGATCCATTACTTGTTATTTGACCTTGTACCCAAATTTCACAATCATTATTTAGTAAAAATACTTCTTTTGAAGATTGTTGCCCTTGATTATTACTAGCTTCCATAGAGTTTTTAACTTTTACACCTACAAAAACTCCACTTCCTATTGCTAATATGGCAACTAATGTTAATACTGGTATCTTCCAAGAAAAAGTTTTTTTCTTTTCAAACATAAAATAACCTCCTTACTTACGTTATCTTCTTTATAATTTATTTCCATAAAATATTCATGGAAAAAATAGTAACTTTTATTAGGTTATTTTTGTCTCATTTATCTAGTTTTATACATATTATAGATTAATATTTTATTTTAATGATATGGAGGTGTTTTTCTTGGATGAAAAAAATAATTATCTTCTTGATAGGTTAGATTTTTTAGAATTTAAACAAAGTGTTCTTTTTTTAAAGCCTCCTCAGCATAGAACTCAACTTTTTTACGACCTTTCTTTAGAAGACTTCATGAAAATCAAAAAATATACTGCTTACTATTGTACTAAAATTAATGATGATGAGAACGTATCTTTAAATGATTTTTCAAAAGGATTAATTGAAATTTGGGCACCGGCTAAATCTTATCCTTTATCAGCCTCACTTGTTGCTCAGTCTCTTATGGAGGAAGCTTTATATAATAAATTATTGGCACATTAATCTATATTAATCAATCCATCTTTATTTAAATTTAAAGGCCTTACATTCAGCTATGTTTGGCTTTTATTTACATTTATTAATGTTTTCTTGAAACAAAGATAATATTTTTAATTATTTTGTCAATAATAATTATTGATGATTAATTAATTAAGGAGGTTTATTATGCCATCAATAGGTTGTAATGTTAATAATTGTACCCACAATAGCGGTGGTGCTTGCTATGCAAATAAAATATCAGTAAACGGAAAAAAAGCAAGAACTAGTAATAATACGTGTTGTAGTTCTTTTTTAAATGAATCTAACTACGGTAGTTTTACTAATAGTTCTATGGCGGAAGGTTCTTGCAACTCGCTAAATTGCAACGTTAAAACTTGCGCTCATAATGCAGGGAATATTTGTACTTTACATGATGTGGCAATAACGTCCAATGTAGAGGCTACTAATTTAAATTCAGAAACATACTGCAGTAGCTTTAGATCTAAATAATATTTAAATTTATACATATTAAAATCATACAAATAAAAAATAGGATTGGAATAAAACTTCCAATCCTATTTTTTTATTTATTAATTTATCAAATCTTCATATAAAGCTTTATCTTCTCTATTCAAATAAGCATATGTAGTCATAGTTTTTTCATCATCTTCGTATTTATCTAGTACCTTTACTGAATAATCATCTGTAGCCATATTTATAATTTCATGTTCATATTCATCATACATATTATTAATAATACTTCTAAGCTCTTTCATACTTCCATCAAATAATTCAATTGAATCTATGCTAACATACTGACTTGTAAATCCGCCTTCAAATGTAGTCATTATAAAATATACTTTTTTACAAAATTCACAACAAGCAACTATCTTATCATTTCTTAATATATGAGCACCTTTTAATCCCTGCTCTGGTTGTACTCTGATTTCTGACTCACAGACTTCTCTGAATAAAATTTTCAATTTATCTTCTTCTTTGCAATCACATATTTTATTTTTTAAATCTTCATGTGTTAAGTATTTAGTAATTGTAACCATTTTATATACTCTCCTATATTTTATTAACTAAAATAAAGGCCAATTATATAGCCTTTATTTTTAATTATGAACAATAATTAAATTCATATTATCTACAATGCAAATAACTTTTATTTTTCCATAAATACATATTCTGAAACTACAGAATTATCATCTTTTTCTTCTTTTATTACTTTAGTTAGGAAATTTTCTGATTTAACAGTGTATTCTGAATCAAAAGAGTTATAATTTTTTTCAATATTTTCTCTTACATCATTATAATTTTCTTTAATTTCATTAACTTTGCCTACTTCATATGTATCTTTTTTATTTATTGATGTATATTTTAATCCAAATCTATACATTCTTTTACATTTTGAACAAGTTGCAATTACGTCGCTTTCTATTTCTCTTTTTTCTGCCTGTTTATTTTCAACCATATTAGTATGACAGTATAATATTCTGTATTTTTTACACTCTGTACAGTTACATATTTTTTTGTCTAAATCATTATTTCGAATATATTTTGGTGTGTATAACATAAGTTTTACCCCTTTCTATTATCCATGATTTTAGGTTTTAATTTTCAATTTATGTGTATGTAGTTTTTGTCTTCAGATATAAAAAAAATTCGCTTCGCTC
Organism: Terrisporobacter sp.; assembly: GCA_036648085.1. Classification (GTDB taxonomy): domain Bacteria; phylum Bacillota; class Clostridia; order Peptostreptococcales; family Peptostreptococcaceae; genus Terrisporobacter. The sequence goes on along the minus strand of JAVXJA010000003.1, from coordinate 127,620 downwards.
ATGTCACCAACGTCTAAGTCTTGCTTCGCTACGACTTATCCCGTTACTCAAAATGCACTTAATTACCCTTTATAATATTGTATCACCATAATTTGTTTTTATATAAGTTATTTGAAATTTTATTTATTTTATTATTACAATAAATGCATTCTTCTGATACCTGTTGCCAACATATTTTATGATAAATATTATTGCAATACTCACATATAGTTAAATCTTCTTCACTTACTATTTTTCCTCCACATACAATACATCTATTATTTTTTACATCTGTCATATAAATCTCCTTTCATTAAAAGTTCTTTATATAGAATATGTATATGAATATTCACTTCATTTTAAACATACAAAAAAGACATATTGATTACCAAAGTAATCAATATGTCTTTGAATTTTAATAATTATTATTCTTGTTCCCAGTTGTGATAAACGTTCTGTACATCGTCATCATCTTCAAGTGCGTCTATTAATCTTTCCATAAACTTAACTTGTCCTTCTTCTGATAATACAGTTATAGTTTGAGGCACTAATTTAACATCAGCAGATAAGAAATCATATCCTTTTTCTTTTAATGCATCTCTTACAGCCATGAAATCTTCTGGAGTTGTTATTACTTCAAATCCACCATCTTCTGTTATTATGTCATCAGCACCAGCTTCTAATGCATCATCCATAAGTTGATCTTCAGTTATTCCATCAGCTTCTTCTATTAATATTTGACCTTTTCTATCAAACATAAATCCTACACAACCAGTAGTTCCTAAGTTACCACCATTCTTATCGAAGTAGTATCTTACGTTACCAGCAGTTCTGTTTTTGTTATCAGTTAATGTTTCAACTATAACAGCAACTCCACCTGGTCCATATCCTTCATAAGTGTTTGCGAAGTAATCTTCACCAGCACCAGCACCAGCACCTTTAGCTACTGCTCTATTTATATTATCATTTGGCATATTATCAGCTTTAGCTTTATCTATAGCTGTTTTTAAAGTTGCATTGTATTCTGGATCAGCTCCACCTTCTTTAGCTGCAACAGTTATAGCTCTTGCATGCTTAGTGAATATTGCTCCTCTTTTAGCATCTTGTTTACCTTTTCTATTAATAATGTTTCCTATACGACCCATAGTTCCACTCCTTATTTCTTATGTGCTTTGCACATTTTAAAATTAAATGTTATTAACACCGTAAATTTTAACATAAAAAATCAATTTAGTAAATGTATGTCCTTATGTTTTAGCTATTAACCTACTTTTATTAAATTTAAAATTTAGGTGGTCTTGGTGCCACTTGTCTTTTATGTTCACTTATTCTATGTAATCTATCTATTATTTCTAAGTCTTTTTCAGGAACTTCATCTCTTTTTCCTTCAACAACCTTGTCTATCATGTTGTAAGTTGTTCCCATTTCATTTTCATCAGTTTGTCCTTCCCAAAGTCCTGCTGATGGAGCTTTGTTTATAACATCCTCATGTACTCCAAGCTCTTTTGACCATTCATACACTTCAGCTTTAGTTAAATTAGCCAGTGGTACTAAATCTACACCGCCATCACCATATTTTGTGAAGTATCCTGTATGAACTTCTGCTGCATTGTCAGTTCCTACAACTAAGTAGCCTAAGTCATTTGCAACAGTATATAAAGCACACATTCTAACTCTCGCTCTTAAATTTGAATCTGCTGTTCTTTCTCCATTTGCATTAAATAAATTCTTTTCTTTTAAAGCATTTAATGCCATATCTCTTATTTCTACTTGTGGTTCTGTTAAATCTATATCTATATAATCAATTCCACATCCATCTATTACTTTTAGCGCATCTTCTCTATCTTTAGGGTTACTGTTTATACTCATAATAACTCCAATAGAGCTATTTGGACATGCTTTTTTTATAAGGTTACATACTACAGCTGAATCTATGCCTCCAGAAACTCCCACTACTAATCCTTTGCAATTTGCTTCTTCAACTTTATCTCTTAACCATTGTACAGTTTTTTCTATTTTTTCTATTCTCTTCATAATCGAGCCCCTTCCTTAAGATAATTTAAGTTTATTATATCATACATCATTAGCATATTTTGTATACATTATGGCAGAAATCACAATAAAAATTCTCTGGATTATTAAATTTTTATCTTAATCTAAATAAATTTTATTTTTCTGCAAACACTATCTTTAAAGTAGGTGAATTTCATGAAAAATAACCCTTCTAATTTTACTATAAAAAATTGTTTAATAGGTTCTTTTACAGGTTTTATAAATGGAGTCTTTGGATCTGGCGGAGGAACCTTATTAGTTCCTATTTTAAATAATATTTTAAAAGTTGAAGAACATAAATCCCATTCTACTGCCCTTGCAGTAATAATTTTTTTGTCAACTACTAGCTCTGTTATATACATATCCAAAGGAACTTATGATGTCAATTTAACTATACAGGCAGCTATTGGAAGTATTATAGGTGGAGTTGTAGGGGCAAAACTATTACGTAAAGTAACTGGAAAATTTCTTAGAATTGGATTTGGAATAGTTATGATAATTGCAGCATTTAGGATGGTGTTTTAATGCTTGTAGGAATAATCGGTTTTTTCGCAGGAATTATAGGCGGCATGGGAATGGGCGGTGGAACTATATTGATACCTGCTTTAGTTTTATTTGCAGTCATAGATCCAAAATTAGCACAAAGTATTAACTTACTTTCTTCCATTCCAATGACAATAACTGCTTTAATAATTCATATTAAAAATAATGATGTTGAATTAAATTTAGTTGCTCCTATCGCTATCTTTGGTATTGCTGGAGCTATGGCTGGTTCTTTATTAGCTGAGTATCTAAATTCAGAGGTTCTTAGAAAGGCTTTTGGCATTTTTTTATTTTTAATAGGATTATTTGAAATCCAAAAAGGACTCCGAGGAGAAAAGAAAAAAAGTCATTTAAGCAACCTTATAAAAAAAGACTAAATCTATAATTTAGATTTAGTCTTTAATATTATTCCATATCTTTTTCTAACTGAGATACCATAGCAAAATCTTTGATAGCTTCATCATAATTACCTAAATTACAATATGCATCTCCTCTATTTTGATATGCTTTTAAATCTTCTGAATCTAACTCTATAACTTTAGTAAAATCGTCTATGGCCTTGTTAAACTCATTTATTTCATAATAAGCTAAACCTCTATAATAATATGAGATAGAACTTTCCAACAACTCTAAAGATTTAGTGAAATCTTCTATTGCTTTATCATACTCTTGCAATTCAATATATACCATACCTCTTACATCATATATTCTAAATTCTTCATTATTGTACTCTAAAGCCTTAGTTAGATCATCTTTAGCACCATCTAAATCTCTAAGTAAAGATTTAGATGTTCCTCTATTATAGTAAATATTTTCATCTTTATAATCTAGTTCTATAGCCTTAGTAAAATCTTCTATTGCTTCTTCATACTTTTCTAAATTATCGAATGCTAAACCACGCTTATAATAAGCTTTTGCATTTTCATCGTTTATTAAAATTGCTTCATTAAAATCTCTAATTGCCTCATCATAATCATTAATTTTTATGTAAGCTAATCCTCTACCATAATAAGCCTGCTCATATTCTCCCTCTATTTCTAATGCCATGCTAAAATAATCTATAGCATTATAGTATTCACCTAGTAAGTAATATGAAAATCCTGCATAGTAATATACTTCTTCAAAATCTTGATTTATATCTATAGATTTTTTATAGTCTATTAAGGCCTCTTCGTGTTTCTCCATAAGAGAATAAGATATTCCTCTATTATAATATAATCTATCATCAAATTTTTCCAAGCTTATAGCATGTGTAAAGTCTTTCACTGCTTTGTCATATCTACACAATCTATTATAATTTCTACCTCTATTAAAATAAGCACTTATATCATTTTCATCTAATTCTATTGCTTTAGAATAAGATTCTATTGCCCTATTATATTTTTTTAGTCTACTATAACAAATTCCCATGTTGTAATAAGCTACCTCATAACAATCATCAATTTCAATTGCTTTTTTATAATTTTCAATAGCTTCATAATAATTACCTTGTCTAGAAAGACACACACCTTTACCTCTATATGCTTCTTTAAATTTATTATCTTTTTTTAAAACTTTATCAAAATCACTTATTGCTTCCTCATATTTTTCAAACTTAAGAAATAAATCACCTCTAAAATAATAACCTACTACTTCATCACTAAAATTATCTATAATTTTATTTATATAGAATAGTTTTTCATTAATTTCTTTTTCTACGTTTACGTGATTTAGTATATCTTGTATAAATATTTTCTTTTCTAACTCTGCTAATCTTTTATTTAATTTTTTTATTTCTGCGTCTTTATCTTCAAATTTAGGTCTAGATCTAAATTTGATCATTTTTTTAAATATGCTATTTTTCTTTGTAAATATTATGAATGACATAATAATAAGATACATAACTAAGTTGCATATAATAATTAGGCCTATATTTTTTATCATAGTTCCCCCCATGAATATACACATTTATATTTTAATTACATTTATAATAGCAGTTTTCCATATTTTTCTGATAAAAAGTATTCATTTTCTAAACTAATATGTGCTGTTGCACTAGTAATATCAGTTATCCTTGATGATAAAGATTCAATATCTTCATTTTTACAGTAAACTATTATTTCTACATTTTCTCCATATATAGTATCTTTAACGTTAAATCCTAAAGACATAATTTCATTTTGAATTTTACCTAGTAAGTTGTAATCTATTTTTATTTTTACTTCTGTATATTTAACTTTTTCTATTACAATTCCTGATTCTATACCAACTTTGGCTCCTTTAGTGTAGGCTCTAACAAGGCCACCTGCTCCAAGCTTAATTCCACCAAAGTATCTTGTAACAACGACTACTACATTTCTCAAATCTTCTTTTTTTATAACTTCTAAAGTTGGTATTCCTGCTGTTCCTTGTGGCTCCCCATCATCACTATATCTTTGAATATTCATGTTTTCACCTACTGTGTAGGCCCATACATTATGAGTTGCATCTTTATGTTTTTTCTTAATTTCGTTTACAAATTCTATAGCTTCTTCTTCAGTTTTTATTGGCTTTGAATATCCTATAAAAGTTGACTTTTCCACTATATATTCACCCACGCCATATTGATGTAATGTTTTATAACTACTCATTTTCCCCTCCTATATCCAAAAAAGAAAGGGTTTAACCCTTTCTTTTAATTTTCTTATATAGTTATATTATACTCTACTTGGCAACTTCAGCATTGCTTTTCTTTTCTTCTTTATATTTTCTATATGAAACATCAACTAACGCTTTTTCTTTATTATGAGATAACATTTCCATAGCATCTTTTATTTTATAAAATCCGCCTTCTAAGAAATCCTCTCTTATTATGTATTTTGGGTTTTCAGCTTCCATAACATACCATACTATTGCATTACAAACTTGTTGTTGTCTACTTCTTGAGAAGAACTCATACATTGTATCTCCTGCTAAAACTAATGGACACGCTTCAATACCTGTTTCTGATTTTACTCTTTCAACAGCACTATCTGCAGCTAATTCACCTTCTGGAACTTTTCCTTTTGGTAAAGTCCATTCATGTCTATCATTTTTTAGTAGAAGAACCTTATTTGCATAAAACACAACTCCACCTGCACAACGTCTTACTATCATATTAAAACCCCTCCTATTAACCTTGAATTTTTTTTCATTAATTTTTGGAGATAAATCTCTGATAACAATTACTTATTAAGTTGTATGCTACTATTGCTAAAAACTTTGCTACTCAAGAGCTTCTATTGCTTCATCATACGCTCTTAATACATATTCCTTTTCATAATTTGTCTGCGTTACTAGTCTTTTTAAAATATTTAAACTATTGGTATTACCTACTATAGCTAAAGCTTTAGCACAATACTGTCTAGTTTGTGGATTTGAATCATACAACCCCTTTTCTAGGCATTGCCTACTACTTGGAGATTGAATCTTCCTTACTGCTGAATATGTAATTCTCCTAACATCTGAATGTCTATGTCTTGTAAGAGAATGTAATAATTCTAAATATTTTTCTTCTTTCAATTCGCCCGTTGTCCATATCAAAATTATTAAATCTTCAGCATTTTTTTCTACTCTGATTCTTTTGTAAAGCTCTCTTTTGAATTCTACCATCCTTTCATTATCATGACTTAAATCTTCAATAAACTCAAATCGTTCAGGTTTATCAAGTTCTAAATATTTATCTAATATGTTTTTAGAGCTTTCTACCTCAATCTTCGACATGGATTTTATTTCCAATTTCGCCTTAATGAGTTGATCTTTGACTTCCATTGTAGATATGTTTCTGATTTTACTTATTTGTGATACTGTTTTGGACTCCTTGTAAAGAAGATAGGTAATAAAATAATCTTGTATTTCGTCTATATTATTCCAACTTATATCCATTTTATTACCTATTTAAAATATATTCCTTATATATATTATAATCTTGTTCATCTAAATTTACATCAACAGAAATACCTTTTTCTTCATAATTAAAATCATTTACATTATACTTATCTTTAATTTTGCTGAATATATCTCCTCTTTCATAAGGAATCATAAGAGTAACTTCATATGTATCTTCCATTAAGGCTTCTTCAATTATTTTTAATAATTTATCCATATTTATTCCTTTTTTTGCAGAAATATATACTTTATCTTTTTGATTCTTTGGATAAATATCAAGTTCTAATCTATCAACCTTGTTGTAAACTAATATAGTTTTTTTATCTCCAGCTTGTAAATCCTTTAGTACAGCCTCTGTTGTTTGTTGTTGAAGTTCAAAAGCACTATTTGTTGCATCTATAACATGTAATATTAAATCTGCATATTGAACTTCTTCTAAAGTAGCTTTAAATGCTTCTACTAAATCATGAGGAAGTTTACTTACAAATCCAACAGTATCAACAACTAAGAAATCTCTTTTATTTGGTAGAGTTGCTTTTCTTAAGGTAACATCTAATGTTGCAAACAACATATCTTTTACGAATACTTCTTTTTCTGCTTCATAATCTTTATGTGTCTTTATTAATTCGTTTAACAATGTAGATTTTCCTGCATTTGTATATCCAACTAATGCAACTATAGGAATATTTGATTTTTTTCTTTGAACTCTTTGAGTTTCTCTATTTTTTGATACTTCTCTTAATTCTTTTCTTATATCTGCTGCTCTATTTAGGATAATTCTTTTATCTACTTCTAGTTTTTGTTCTCCAGGTCCTCTAGTACCTATACCAGCACCTGTTCTACTCATTGCTCCACCCATACCATAAAGTCTTGGTAATCTATATTTTAATTGAGCAAGCTCAACTTGTAATTTACCTTCTTTACTTAATGCTCTTTGAGCAAATATATCTAATATTAAAGTTGTTCTATCTATAACTTTTATACCTACAACTTCTTCTATATTTCTTATATGAGCTCCTGATAATTCATCATTAAATATTATCATAGTAGCATCTGTAGCTTCACAGTATTGTCTAAGTTCTTCTACCTTACCTTTTCCAACATAGTATGCTGCATCTATTGCAGGTCTATTTTGAATAAAACTACCTACAACTTCTGCACCTGCTGCTTTAGTTAATTCTTTTAATTCTTCCATTGACTCCTCAACATTTATATCGTCGATTTTTTTTACATTTGTTGTTATGTTAAGTCCTATAAGTAAGGCTCTCTCTATTTTCTTTTCCATATATACACCTCGTTAATATTAGTATTTTTCTGTATGTAAATTAGTTGTTTCTATTTTGTTAGGGAACTCTTTATATCTTAAATATAATTAATTAATTTTTTATAATTATACCATTAAAGTTATTATTTAGTATAATTAAATTATCAATTACTGGAGGTATTCTTTAATGAGTGAAAACTATAAATTTTTTAATCACAAAGATTGTGAATTTTTCCCTTGTCATAAAACAAATGATCCTGATAATTTCAACTGCTTATTTTGTTATTGCCCACTTTATGCTTTAAAAGATAAATGTGGTGGTAATTTTAAATATACTAAAAGTGGTATAAAAGACTGTTCTTCTTGTACTCTTCCTCACAAAAGAGATAACTATGATTATATTATTGGAAAATTTAAAGATATTATTAACATAACTAAAAAAAATGATTAATTATCTATATTCTTTGTAAAATAAAATGATACCTAAAGATTTTAATTTAATCTTTAGGTATCATTTTATTTATATAACCTTTTATTTAATATTCTGTATAAAATCTGTATTAATATACTTGCTAAAATTATTAGCATCAAAATAAATAATCCAATATGAAGAAATACTTCTTCTGGCAACATATTTATAACTGGATCTAAATTAGGATCAAAAATCCAATAATCATTAGAGAATATCATTTCATGAAACTTAATAAAAAAATAATTAAAATTAATCATAATTGGAATTGCTGTAATTATAGGCAATCCAATTGTCATTAGAGATGTTGTATTTAAAAACTTTATATTTTTATTTTTCACACTAATAATTACTCCTATAAGTGATATTACAAATGATATATAAAATACTTTTTTATTTACTTGAAAAATATTTCTTACTTCTTCAAAATGAATTTTTCCCTGTTGTGATGATTTTAATGTTGGTAGTTCAAATTCTTCAACTGTATTATTTAGATTGTAGTTTATTAAATAATCATAGTTTAATTTTATTTCCGTTTCTGTTAATCCACTCATTTGGCCTATATTAAGTTTTGATACATCATTATAATATATACTTTTACATCTCAAACCTAATATTACAGATCCACTAATAATAAATATAGCTAATGAAAATGAAATCAATATTTTTAATAATTTTTTCACTTTTACTCCCCTTAAAAATAAAGCCTATTTATTTTCCTTTTATGATTAAACTATTTTTGTAGTGAAATCTTCTATATTCCATACATCATCTACTATATCATTATAGAATTCAGGCTCATGACAAACTAAAAGTACTGTTCCTTTGAACTCTTTTATAGCTTTCTTTAATTCATCTTTAGCTTCTACATCTAAATGGTTCGTAGGCTCATCTAGTACTAAGAAGTTTATATCTTTAAGCATTAATTTACATAATCTAACTTTAGCTGCTTCTCCCCCACTTAACACTCTAACTTGAGAAGTTATATGTTCGTTTGAAAGTCCACATTTAGCTAATGCTTGTCTTACTTCATAGTTTGTAAGACCTGGGTATTCAGCCCATACATCTTCTAATGCTGTATTATAATTATCTTTATTTGATTCCTGCTCGAAGTATCCTACTTCTAAGTAATCTCCTAAATGAACTCCACCTTCAAATGGCTTTTTCATTCCAAGTAAAGTTCTTAATAATGTAGATTTACCTATACCATTCATCCCTTTAAGAGCAATTTTTTGTCCTCTTTCTAATTGGAAGTTTAATGGTTTAGTTAAAGGATCATTATATCCAAGTACTAAATCTTTAGTTTGGAATATAAATCTAGCTGCTGCTCTAGCATTTCTAAAGTTAAAAGTAGGTTTTAATTTTTCTTTTGGTCTTTCTAGTACTTCCATTTTATCTAGTACTTTTTGTCTTGAGTTAGCCATTCCACGAGTAGCAACTCTTGCTTTATTTCTTTGTACGAAATCTTCAAGTTTTCTTCTTTCTTCGATTTGTCTTTCATAAGCACTTTCTTCTTGTTTTTTCTTAATAGTACTTAGTCTTTCGTACTCATCATAATTTCCTTTGTATCTAGTAAGTTCACCATTTTCTATATGATAAATTACATTACAAGTATCATTTATAAATGGAACATCATGAGAAACTAATATAAAGCTGTTCTCGTACTCCTGAAGGTATCTAGTAAGCCATACTATATGGTCTTCATCTAAATGGTTGGTAGGCTCATCTAGGATAAGTATTGTTGGACTTTCAAGTAATAATTTAGTTAATAATACTTTTGTCCTTTGTCCTCCACTTAAATCATCTACATCTTTATCTAATCCTACATCACCAAGTCCAAGTCCATTTGCAACTTCTTGGATTTTTGCATCTATTGTATAGAATCCACTATTTTCTAATATTGTTTGAATTTCAGCAGTTTCTTCAAGAAGTTTAGTCATCTCGTCTTCACTTGCTTCACCCATTTTGTCATACATTTGAAGCATTTCTTCCTCTAATTCAAACATATGTTTAAAAGCACCTCTTAAGATATCTTTTATTGTGTTTCCTTTTTCAAGAACTGAATGCTGATCTAAATAACCAACAGTGGCTCTTGATGACCATTTTATGTTTCCTGCGTCTGGCATAAGTTTTTTTGTTATTATATTTAAAAAACTAGATTTACCTTCTCCATTTGCACCAACTAGTGCTATATGTTCACCTTTTTTAAGTCTAAAAGATACATTCTCTAGTATAACTCTAGCTCCGAATCCATGACTGACATTTTCTACAACAAGCATTTTCACACCTCTTCATAAATTTTTTGTCTATAATATCTATACTATTATATTTCATTTTTATAAAAATGTATATTTATTATTTTTACCTTTTTAATATTCCTTTTTTTGAAAATAAAAAAATAATTACTAATAATAAATTTAATAGTAATTATTTTTCAACTCCAAAATTCAATTTTATTTTTAATGTAGATTTTTACTTTCAATAATTTTGTTTACATCTTCATAAAAACTCAACATACAACCAGCAGTAGTCCTCTGAGCTAAATTAAGAGCCTTAAATGCAGTAAGATAAAACTTTACGTCTTCACTCTTTATATTCTTGTACATGTAATCAAAATTTAATGCACTTGTAGAGTTATAATCTACATATTCTTGGATTGTACTAAATTTTATAGGTTTTTCTTCTGTTTTAAATCTCTTAATTTTTTTGTAATTATATTTAACATATGTTTCAAATTGTTTATGATTATCTAATAATTGTCTCTTAGCATGTTGGGGTATAGTTAAGTCTTGAATAATATGACAGGATGCTCCAAAATATGCCATAGCATTATTATAATCACCATTTCTTGCAAAGTTTATTGCATTATTATAATATTTAGTAGCAATAGTCAATGCATTTCCTGCATTACCATACATACCTTTCTTTTCTGTGGGATTATAAAAATGATAATACGATTTAAAATCCTCATCTGCCCATACTAGTCCTCGTTCTATATTTTCCTTGAATTGATTAAGAAAATTTGCTTCCTCTTTGTACCCATTATTTTTTAATATATCAAAAGCATTTTCTTGAATATATAAATGTACTTCACAATTACTATTTATAATTTGCCTTTTTATTGGACTTGCCATCTTAAAAGTTTTTGTAATTATTTTGCCACAAGCATTTTCCAATTTTCTTTTCATTAATACCACCTGATTAATTTAATTAGTCTTAAAATACTCTTCTACTCCATCGGCTATACATTGCATCATTTTTTCTTGATATTCTGGATTAGACATCATTTCATCTTCATTATAATTACTCATAAATCCCATTTCTACTAAAACCACGGGGACTTTTGACCAATTAAATCCTGTTAAATCGTCTCTTTCAAAAATACCATTAACTTCAAAATCCTTGTTATCCATTTTATTTTTTATTAAATCTGCACATCTTTTACTGTCATCAAAAATCCCAGATGTAAATTTTCCACTTTTAGCTGGAACTAAAATAGAAGCGCCACTTATGGATGAGTCATCAGAACCATCACCATGTATTCTTATGACCATATTTGCTTTTTGATTATTTGCAAACACGGCTCTTTCAAGATTACTTATATTTACATCATGATTTTCTCTAGTCATGACAACTTTAAATCCTTTACTTACTAGTATATGTTTTAGTTTAGAAGATGCTTCTAAATTTAAAACATATTCTGGTTTTTTTGTACTTATGCCCACTGTTCCAGAAGATACTCTTGCTTTTGTATAAGGAGATCCAGGACCAATAGGTTCACTATTTCCATCACCTCTTAATTGATGACCTGGGTCTATGCATATTAAATAAGATTCTTTTTTGTTTTTGTCTTTCTCATTTTCGTCTTTTAATTCACTGCTTTTATTAGTTGCACCAATCATAGATACAGTACTTTTATAAAAATTTTGGGCTGGGTGTGAAGCTCCTATGAATAAAATGCCTGCCATAATTATTACCATAAGTGATATTTTATAAATTTTCATAACTCATCCTTTCTTTTGACATATTCTTATGTTTTAATTATTATCTCCTTATTTTAATTTCCTTATTTATATTCCTAGTTTTTATTTTAATTTTTAAACATATAATTTATAGAACTTAGCTTTGGAGGTGAATTATGAGTAAATCAAAAATCAATAATAGTAGTATTAGTAGTAAGAATAAAAAAAGGCAAAAAACATATAAACGTAATAATTCTAATAATCAGTCCAGCTCAGATTCAGATAATAAGACATCTAAATTATGTTGTTTTGGATATATAGATTACATAGTGTTATCATCCACTCTAGCAATTGCCCTTGGAGAGGAATTATCTTCTAATGATTTAAATATATTAGCATCATTCTTTGCTGTTTTATCAGATGAACTTGCATTAATATCAAGTGTTCAAAACTGTGAAAGTGGTAATGATTCTGATGTTTTTGTTCCTCCAATTCCTGATGTAGCTTTAACATCTACCAATAATAAACAGAAAAAAAGAATAAAAAAAAAGAAATAAAATCATTTATTTGAAAAAAATGTTTGATTTTATTTCTTTTTTTTTTTGATTCTTTCTATAATAGCCATTGTGAAATATTCTTTGTCTTTTTAGGCAATCTACGGCCTTCTTGAAACTCATTTCCAAGGATTAAAACATTAAATCTGAGCAACCTAATATTAAAGCACCAATTATAATCAGCGATTAGAAAGAAGGTGTTTTATATTTTAAAAAATGTGACTCAGAATAATTATTACTCAAAACTTAATAAATTCAAATTTGGTAGTTTAATTTTATTATTTTTTTATGTTTTATTATATTTTTTCTCAAATAATATTATTTATTCACATTGTTTAGAAAAAAATGATAATGAGTATTTAATTCCCATGGGAAATGTTTTGCAAATTGATGCTGAATTAAAAAACATTGTAGTAAGAAATGAAATTGATAATTCACCTTTTAAAATAGGTGATTCTTTATTAAAAATAGAAAATAAAAGTATTGATTCCTTTCAAGACTTTATTTCTATTGTATCTATTTTAAATAATAATGAAAGTGTAAATGTTTTAGTAAAAAGGGATAATTCTATTTTTACATTAAAATGTAGCAAAGAAATTTTAGAAAAAATAAGATTTAACAATTTAATTTCCGGTTTTGCTACATTAACCTATATCAATCCCGTGACCAACAAATTTGGTGCAGTTGGTCACCCTATAAATATAGGTAATACGAAAAAAATACCAATTAAATCTGGCTATATTTCATGTACTAACAACTTAAGTATAAAGAAATCGTCTAAAGGTTGTGTTGGTTGTGTAAGTGCTGATAAGAAATTTGTAATAGGAGATTTTCATAGTAATACTAATTTTGGTATTAAAGGTAATGTAAGCAATTTAGATTTATGTAGTTATAAAAAGTATAAAGTAGCTTCTTTAGATGAAGTTAAATTAGGAAAAGCTCAAATTATTTTACAAGATACAGATAACAAATGTAAAAAATATAATATAGAAGTAGTAGGAATTGAAAAACAAAGAAGACCTGCATCTAAAGGAATTAAGATTAAGATAGTTGATAAAGAACTTTTAAGACAAACTGGTGGTATAGTTCAAGGTATGAGTGGTACTCCAATAATACAAGATGACAAAATAATAGGAGCTATTTCTCATGCTCTAGAAAATAATCCAGCTATGGGATATGCTGTTCATATCAAATGGATGGTTGAAGAAAACTCTTAAAATATAAAGAACTGTCTAAGGACAGTTCTTTTTTGATTATAAAAAAATTAAAATCAAATTTAATAAAGTTTTTTTAATATTACAATTTAAATAATGATTAAAATGTTAATAATATATAAATATCACAAAAATTAAGTTACTATTAAAATATTAAAAATTTATAAAATTATTAATTAATTAACTCTTTTTTTTAGCTAATTATTTTATAAATTTAATATTTTACTTTATTATTCCTATACAATAAATGTATAATTATATTATGTCTTTTACATAAAATACAAACTGTAAGTTTAAAATTTGGTAAAAATCATTAGTTATGTTATAATATTTGATTAATATAAGGAGGTTAATCTTATGGGAAGAGATGATCGCGATGATAAAAATAAAATAAAAAGAAGAAAAGTAAGTTCATCAGACAAAAAAAATACACCTCAAGCCTCGAGTTCTTCTAATAATGCTAGAAGTTCTGCTAAAAAGAAGAAAACTTCTTCTAAAAGTAATGGAAGATTCAAGGGTGCTAAAACTGTAGGTGTGGTATTTTTAGCTGTTTTAGTTGTGGGTGTAGCTGTTGCATCTGGAATTGTTTTTGCTTCTCTTAGAAATACTGAACCAGTAACAAAAGCTTTATTAGAGAAGAAAACTTATCAAACAACTGAGTTATATTACGCTGATGGCCAACTATTATCTAAGGCTGAAACCTCAGACAAAAAAGATCCTGTCAGTGATCTAAGTGAAATAGATAAAGATGTACAAAATGCTTTAGTTGCTACAGAAGATGAGCGTTTTTACGAACATAATGGAGTTGATTTAAGAGGACTTGCTCGTTCTGTTGTTAAAACACTAACTGGTACTAAACAAGGTGGTTCTACAATACCTATGCAGGTATCAAAAATGTTAATTACATCACAAGAACAAAGTATTACACGTAAAATAAAAGATATTTATTATGCTTATGAAATGAGTAAAACTGTATCTAAAGAAGATATATTATTAGCTTATTTAAATAACTTCTATGCTGGTAGAGGTTTATACGGTGTAAAAGCTGCAGCACAAGGATACTTTAGTAAAGATATTTCTAAAAATGATACTGAAAATGACTTAACACCAGGTGAAGCAGCATTATTAATTGGTTCAACAAATAATCCAGCTATTTATTCACCTTATACAACAGACAAGTTAAACGGTGCAGAATCAAAAGAAAATTTAGAAAATAAATTATTATTCTATGTAAATACACAAGATGATACTTTAGATGAACCTACTGATGTAGAAATGCAAATGATTGATAAATTATCATCATGGGGACTGATTCCTGATGCTGATACATATAAACAACTAAAAAACAAAACTATGGTAGTTAGAAAAGCTGTTCCTAATGAAAAAGCTAAAAATAAACAAAAGATAATTTTAGGTAAAATGCTAAAACTTAATTATATAACTCAAGCACAATATGATGAAGAAGTTGCTAAACCTATAGAAATTAAATTATCAAGATCTAAAACTAATATTGTTTCTTCTGTAGAGGATTATGTATACTCCGAAGTTATCGATTCACTAATGGAACAAGGTTACACTAAAGAAGAAGCAAATAATATGTATTACAATGGTGGTCTTAGAATCTACACTACTATAGATTCTGGTATGCAGAATAATTTAGAAGAACAATATGATAATGATAATAATTTCCCTGTAACTAGTGCAAGAGGTGAAGATGGAATCATACAACCTCAATCAGCTATGGTTATTTTAGACCATAAAACTAGTCAGATTAAATCCTTAATAGGTGGTAGACATGTTAAAGGTAAGAGAACATTAAATAGAGCTACTACACCTAAGCAACCTGGTTCAACAATAAAACCATTATCAGTATATGCACCTGCTATTGATACGCTAGAATATACGCAATCAACTGCTTATAGTGACGCTAGAGGCGGTTATAAATTTAAAGATAACCAAAAATGGAATCCAAAAACTACGACTCCTGCTCGTGATACATGGTCTTTACGTAAAGCTTTAGCTATGTCTTCAAATACTATTGCTGTAAAAACTGCAGAAAGTCTTGGAGATTCTTATTCAGAAGCTACAGATGTCATGATAGATTATCTTAAAAACTTTGGTATATCAACATTACTAGATAGTAAAACAAAAGAAGTACGTACTACAGATAGACAATTTTCATCTTTAGTACTTGGTGGTATGTCTCATGGTATATCTCCTCTTGAGATGGCTGCTGCTTATGCTACTTTAGCAAATGGTGGACAGTACATTGAACCAACAGTATTTACTACTATAACTACTTACGATGGTCAACTATTAGTTAAAAGTAATCCAGAAGAAAATAGAGTTGTTTCTGAAGATGTTGCTTATGTATTAACTGATATGTTACAAGCTGTTGTAACAGAAGGTACAGGTAAATCAGCTTCTTTAGGAGATATGCCTGTTGCTGGTAAAACTGGTACAACAAATGATGGTTTAGACGTTTGGTTTGCAGGATATACACCGTATTATGTAGGTGTTACTTATATAGGTGATGATGCTGGTAGAACAGATGCTCAAGGTAATAAAATATCTAGACAAAGTGTTCCTGGAACAAGTTCTACTGCTGCTGGTCTTTGGTCTAAAGTAATGGGGCCTATACATGAAAATTTAATGAAAGATGCAAAATTCTCTAAACCTGCTGGTGTTTACTTCACTAAAATAAACCCAGTTGACGGAGGTACTTCATCTTATGGAGTTAGTGCAGCCTTTGTAGAAGGAACTTATCCTTCAAGAGCTACATCTCAACCATCTCCTGTTCAAAAGCCAACTGTAGAAGAGGAAGAAGAAGAAAATCCTTCTACTAATGATACTGGTGATGGAGGAAATCCTCCAGAAGAAGATGGTGATCAAGGTGGTGAAACACCACCAGAAAAACCGACTCCAACTCCTCCTAGCGGTGGAGATAATAATACAAATACTCCTGAACCACCTGTAGATAATACACAAGGTGGTAACAGTCAGAATAATGAATAAACAAAAAACTTCCTTAGAATTTTTTCTAAGGAAGTTTTTTTATTTACATATTTTAATATTAAGGCTTTGCTTTAGGATTAAATATTATAGAGATTATATACCCAAAGAAAATAGCTGCTGCTACTCCTCCTGCTGTAGCTGATATTCCTCCTGTAAATATACCTAAGAAACCATCTTTTTCTATTCCTTGTATAACACCTTGAGCTAAAGAATATCCAAAACCTATTATAGGTACTGTAGCTCCACTAGAACCAAATTTAACAATTGGATCATATATTCCTAAAAATGTTAATATGCTTCCTAAAGTAACGTATATTACCATTACGTAAGGTGTTTGTAACTTAAAATAATCCATCATTACTTGAGCTATTAAACATAACATACCACCTACTAAGAAAACTTTCATGTAATTCAATAACATATGACACCTCCTAATCGTTTACAATCACTACTCCATGAGCTACAGATGGTATAGTCTGCTTTTGAAGAGTACTTGTCGAAGATAATAGAGCTCCTGTTGATACTAGCATAATTTTTTTAAATTCTTTCTTTACTAATTTATCATATATGTAACCACAAAATACGGATGCTGAACACCCACATCCACTACCACCACAATGTACATCTTGCCCTTCAATATCAAATATTTCAACACCGCAATCTGTATATACATTTGATATATCTATTTTCATGTCTCTTAATAAATCTATAACTATTTGCTTACCTAATTTGCCCAAATCTCCAGTTGCAATAAGGTCAAAGCTATTTGGGTCATCTTTTGTATCATCAAAATAAGAGTATATTGTGTCTACTGCTGCCGGTGCCATAGCTGCTCCCATGTTATTTCCATCACTTATACCTTTATCTATAACTTTACCTGGCACTATATATTTAACCTTAGGACCTGAACCCTGAGAAGATAATAGTACACTTCCTGCACCTGTCACTGTCCATTGAGCTGTCATAGGTTTTTGGGTCCCTAACTCTAAAGGAAATCTAAACTGTCTCTCAGCTGTACAGTAGTGACTAGATGTACCAGCTAGTACATAGTTAGCATATCCTCCATCAATAGCCATAGAGCCTAAGCACAATCCTTCTGCCATAGTTGAACATGCCCCGTATATTCCAAAGAAAGGGACACCTAGTTCTCGAGCTGCAAAAGATGCAGGGAAAAGTTGATTAATTAAATCTCCTCCAAATAATAAATCTACATCATCTAATGTTTTATCTGCTTTTCTAACGCTCATTTCCATTACAGTTTGAACCATTTTACTTTCTGCCAACTCCCAGGTTTTTTGACCATATAAATCATTTGATAATATTAAGTCAAATTTATCTTTAAGAGGACCTTGTCCTTCTTTTGGCCCCACAATAGAGGATGCTGCAATTATTGTAGGTCTATTATTTAATTTTATCGTTCTTTTTCCAATTCTTTTTTGATTCATTTATTTATCACATCCTTAAATAACAATAGTGTAAATATTAGAAGAATAATTTAATTGCATAGTATATTAGTCCACATGTTATAGATGAAGATATTCCGTATACTAAAACAGGTCCAGCAATTTTAAATAAATTTGAACCAACTCCCATAATGTATCCTTCTTTTTTAAACTCCATAGCTGGAGATACTATAGAATTAGCAAAACCAGTTATGGGAATTATAGACCCTGCACCAGCTCTTTTACCTATTAAATCATATACTCCTAACCCAGTAAGAAATGCACCTATAAATATTAAAGTTATAGATGTAGCAGAAGCTGCTGCAAGCTTATCTAAATCAATTATCTTCATATAAAAATCATTAATCCCTTGACCAATGCAACAAATTATTCCTCCTACCACAAAAGCCATAATATAATTTTTTACATAAGAAGGTTTTGGGCTAATTTCATCTACATACTTCTTATATTCTTCTTTATTAAATTTCATATTAGACATATCTTATCATCTCCTGTTCTTATAAAATTAATTTGCCATATACATAATTCTATTATTTTAGTATTTGAAGAAAAACAAATTTTAAACTCTTATTTCATTAAAAAGTTCATTAAATTTCATAAATTATCCACAGATTTTGAAGCAATATAATATCCTTATAAATAAGTAAAAAAGTTCTTTTGATTTTATCAAAAGAACTTAATATTTAACCAATATATGATTTTAGTTTTAACAATACCTTTTTCTCTATTCTGGAGACTTGAACTTGAGATATTTGTAATATTTCACCTATCTCGCTTTGAGTTTTATCTTCAAAATATCTAAGCATTATTATTTGTCTTTCTCTTTTTTCTAATTTTCCTAAAACTTCTTTTAATAGTAGATTATCTACTACTTTTTCTTCGTCATCTTCTCCTTTTAAGCTTATTTTATCTATTAAGCATATTGGAGAACCTTCTTCTTCATGTATAACTCCATGTAAATATTCAACAGAAAAATTTGCTTCCATAGCCATTACTAAATCTTCTTTTTCTACTTCTAATTCACATGCTATCTCTTCTATAGTGGGTTCTCTTCCAAATCTTTTAGTTAATACTTCACTTTGAGACTTTGCTTTTATTGCTAACTGCTTAAGAGATCTTGATACTTTAACCATACCATCATCCCTTAAATATCTTTTAATCTCTCCTAATATCATAGGTACTGCATATGTAGAAAATTTCACATTAAATGTAGAATCAAATTTATATATGGCTTTAATAAGTCCTATTGAACCTAATTGAAATAAATCATCTCTTTCATATCCTATATTAGAAAATTTAGATACAACGCTTCTGACTAATCCTAAGTTGTTTGATATGAGCACTTCCTTAGCCAATTCATCCCCTTCTTGAGCTTTTGCAATCAACTCTAAGGTTTCTTCATGACTAAGCAAGTGTCTTTTCTCTTGTTTTTTTGCAACTACACTCATAATCAAACCTCTATCCTTTATTAAGATTTTATTTAGGTAATTCTATTGTTTTAGTCATTACTACCTTAGTTCCTTCACCTTGTATAGAAATAACATCTAAATTATCCATAAAACTTTCCATGAATGAAAACCCCATTCCTGATCTTTCAAGTTCTGGTTTAGATGTATACATAGGTTGCATTGCTTCTTCTACATCTTCAATTCCGTTTCCTCTATCTTCAACTACTACTTTTATTGTTCTATCTTTTATTTCACATCTTAAATATACAAACTTAGACTCATCTTCATCATAACCATGTATTATTGCATTTGTTACAGCCTCAGATACAGCAGTTTTTATATCAGATATTTCATCTAATGTTGGATCTAGTTTTGCTGCAAAAGATGCAACTATTACCCTTGATAAACTTTCATTTTCTGATTTAGCTGAAAATTTTACCTCTAACATATTACTCATTATAAAAGTTCCCCCTTTAATAATTTAAGAATTTATTGCATCTTCAAAAGTTTCATAAATATCTATGATTTTATTCATTCCTGATAAATTAAATACCTTTTCAACTCTAGGCTTCATATTTATCACTGATACTTTTCCACCATGGTTAACAATTTTTTTATATCTACCTATTATCACTCCAATACCTGAAGAATCCATAAAATTAACATATTTAAAATCAAAAATAATATAATTCACTTGTTTTTTAAATAAAATATCATCTACATCTTCTCTCACTTCTCTCGCTATATGGTGATCTAATTCTGCAGATAATATTTCAACTAACAAAGTCCTATCTTCTAAGTAGCATTTAATCATATATTTATCCCCCCTAGTGCAAATATTTACACTAATCAATTCTAGTTAACATCATTTTTATCCTTCCATGAAATTTAACTAGTTTTGTTGCTTTATGTATATATCTAAATTTGCAATACTTTTTCAACCTATATATTACCCATAATATATTTATTTCCAATTTTTACTTGTTATATTCTATATATTTATTTTTTTATAATAAAAAAGTGCCTAAGAAATACATCTGTATTCCTAGACACTTGCTATTTACATTCAAGTTACTATAAATTATAATTGATAGACTTTATTCTCCAACCTAGCTATTTGGTTTTGGTATGAATTATTTTGCAACCATTTTACCCTATCTAAATTCGCAGGGTTGCTCTGCTACACACTTATATCTTGATTATGTCATTACCTAATAAATTCTAGCAGTTATATCACTTTTGTTTAACTATACTATAATTATTATTACTTTATTTGATATAATTAATTACTTTTAACATTACTTTTTTATTGCTTATAATTGCTATGCATGTGATATTTTTACAAATCTTATCACAACCTTTTTCCATATTGCACCTATTATTAATGACTGCACTGGTATCATTAATGCTGCCTTTAAAATACGTGTTGGAAGTAGCGCTAAATATCCTTTGCCCATTATTATTGATAGCCAATAAGTATCTAGCCCTAAATTTAATATAAGACATACAGTACATGCTGCTCCTACTATTCTTGACCACGTAACTGGTTTATTATAAAGGAATACACCATAAGTTATTCCTGTTAAAAATGCCGTAAACGTAAACCCAGGGAAGTATGCTCCTGATGGGAATAATACCATTCCTAAAAGATCCCCTATTAAATAGGCTATACCAGCACTTAATGGTCCATACATCATTGCAATAACTGCAATTGGTAGGAACCCAAATCCTATTCTAACTATTGGTGTTTGTATTGAACAGAACCTAGTTAAAATCACTTCTATTGCTATTAGTAAACTAATTTGTATTAATTTTTTTACATCAAATTTCTTATCCATAAATTCCCTCCTATTCTAGCTAGCCACATAAATAAGTGATTTATGTGTATGGAGGTATTAATTACGATAATATTTTTATTTATATTATACTGCTGTTTATCAATAATTTAATATTTGTCTATCTATCAAATTTAAATAACTATTATATAAAACAAATGTAAATATATTACGTTTGTTTAAAATAAGTAAATATAATTATGTTTTATAATTATCACATGTTTATTATGATTAATATAGCAATGTCAAAACGATTTGCTTTTTTACAAAAAGAATTGAGAATAAATATTACTGTCTTTCTTGTTATTGTAAATAAAATATGCATACAATAGAAAAGATTTTTAGTGATAATTAATTTAACATTGTATTTTTATTATAACATAAAGTCAATAATATTTCCTTGTAAAATACATACATAATATCAAGTAATATACTATATTTAATTTATTAAAACAAAAAAGGAGCTGTCATAGAACAATTTACAATTGTTCATGGACAGCCCCTTTCTATTATATTATTTTCTTCTTGTATTAGCTGTTTCTATATTAATTTTATTTCCTTTTATCTTTATATCTTTCATTTTTTCTAAAACTTTTTTAGCGTTTTCTTTTGGAACTTCTACAAATGTATATTTATCATAAATATCAATTGTTCCTACTAATTTACCTGGTATTCCAGCTTCACCAGCTATAGCTCCTACAACGTCTTTAGCTTGCACTCTTTGATTTTTACCAACGTTGATAAATAATCTTACCATACCTGCTTCAGTACCTTTTGGACGTCTTCTTTCGACTCTTTCACCTCTGTCGCTTCTTTCGCCTCTGTCGCTTCTTTCGCCTCTATCTCTACGTCCTCTTCTTGCATCATCTCTATAGCTTGAACTTTCTTCTACTATTTCTTTATTGTCATCATTACCTAATGCAAGTTTTACAAGAGCTGATGCTATCTCAACAGCTTCTATTCCTTCTTCTTCACAAAGATTTTCTATCCATTGCGTTTGTTTAGTTAAGTTACTATCTTTTATAACATCTTTAACTTGTTTAAAGAAAGCAGTTACTTTCTTTTCTTCAACATCTGCTATAGTTGGAATATCATGTCTAACTAATTTAGATTTAGTATATCTTTCGATATCTTTCATTTTTCTAACTTCTTTTCCAAATACGAATGAGAATGATACACCTTCTCTACCTGCTCTACCAGTTCTTCCGATTCTATGAACATAGTATTCTTCATCTTGTGGAAGATCGTAGTTAAATACAGCTTCAACATCATCAACATCTATACCTCTAGCTGCAACATCTGTAGCAACAAGTATATCTATTGTTCCTTGTCTAAATTTATCCATTACTATATCTCTTTGAGTTTGCTTTAAATCACCATGTAAAGCATCTGCAAAGTATCCTCTTGCTTGTAATTCACTAACTAGCTCATCTGAACCTCTTTTTGTATTACAGAATACTACTGATAATTTAGGATTATATACATCTACTAATCTACATAATACTTCTAACTTATTGGCTCTTCTAGTTTCTATATAGTATTGTTTTATATTTGGTACAGTTAATTCTTTTCTTACTATTTTAATTAACTCTGGATCATCTTGATATTTTTTAGTTAATTCTAAGATAGGTTTTGACATAGTTGCTGAGAAGAAAGTTGTTTGTCTTTCTGCTGGTGTTTGTTCTAATATTAATTCAATATCTTCTCTGAATCCCATGTCTAACATTTCATCCGCTTCATCAAGAACTAACATTTTTACATCGTTCATTTTTAGAGTTCTACGATTGATATGGTCTATAACACGACCTGGTGTTCCTATAACAATTTGTACTCCGCTCTTTAATGATTTTATTTGTCTATCTATTGGTTGTCCGCCGTAAACTGGAAGTGTTTTTATTCCACTTTTATATTTCCCTAATTTTTTTATTTCACTAGAAACTTGGATTGCAAGCTCTCTAGTCGGGCATAATATCACCGCCTGTACGTTTCTGTTATTAGGGTCTACCATATCTAGCACTGGTATACTAAATGCTGCTGTCTTTCCCGTACCTGTTTGGGCTTGTCCTATAACGTCTTTTCCAGATAATATTACTGGTATTGATTGTGATTGAATTGGAGATGGTTCTTCAAATCCTAGCTCCGCCACTGATCTCTTTATCTCATCACTTATTGGTAAATCTTCAAACTTTATTATATTCATAAATTATTTATTTCCTTTCCGTTATCATAAATCTTAACTTTTCTATTATATAGTTTATTTCAATATTATGCAATTATATTTTTACCCAAAAAAAAGGTCTTATTCAGTAAATTAGCTATTTCAACTAAATTTTCTAAATAAAGCCTTCTATATATGTATATTTATCTTATTTTTATTGTTACTTAAGCCATGTACATGAAGTATAAAGTACTTATGTAAACTATGTAAGTTCCTAACATTAAAAATCCTTGAACTCTATGTAATCTATGTGTTTTCATTGTCGGTAAAATTAACATTAACAGTAAAATTATCATAAATGAAAAATCTACCCTCATGTTTTGTGCTAATATAGGTAAATCATTTATTAAAGATGAAAATCCTATTACAGACGTAATATTTAATATGTTAGCACCTAAAATATTACCTACTGATATTCCATGATGTTGTTTTTTAATTGCAGTTAGTGAAGATACTAATTCTGGTAAGGATGTTCCCAGCGCTATAACAGTTAAACTTACTACTCCCTGAGGTATACCTATTAAACTAGCTATTTTCACTCCATTATCTACTAACAACCTTGATCCTATCACCATCATTACTAATCCTAAAATAAATGATAATGTTATTTTTATATTTTTATTTTTATTAGGCTGTATTCCACTAGCATTTATGCTTGTATCTGTCTTACTCTTATCCCTTACTGATACACTTTTTATATTTGTATACATGTAAACTATCAGCAATGCAATTAACAACAACCCATCAGTTCTATTTATATTTCCATTAATGCCTAAAATCATTAATACTAGTACAGAAATTAATAATATCACTGATTTTGAAAAAAACATTTTTTTATCTACTTTAAATGGACTTATTAATACTACTAAACCAAGTATTAATCCTGTATTACAAATAATAGATCCTACTGCATTTCCTAGACTCATTGTTGTATAGTTATCTATAGAGGCAAAAACTGATACCGTTAGTTCTGGTAATGTTGTTGCAAAGCTAACTATAGTAGCTCCTAAAATCATTTCTGATATTCCTGTTTTTTTGCCTATTTGTACAGTACAATCAATGAATATATCCGCTCCTTTAGTAATTAATATAAATCCAAGTAAAAATAAGATTATAACCACAGTCATTTTATCACCCCCTATATTTATAAGTATTCAAAATATAAGTATTTATGAGTTTTAGTAATATTTATATTTTTCACAAATATTCTCAAAAAAATGTTTACTATATATTCCTAAGGGGTATCTATTTAGTATAAGAAAACAGATACAGATATTTGTAAAATCATCAAGATATTGGCATGAGATTTTTGTATACAATATACTGTGTTTGTGCTAGAATATATCTTGTTGATTCTTATCAATACAATAAAAAAATGTTTATTGAAATATTAATTTAAACAATCACTTTTAGGAGGATGTCTTAATGAACGCATGGCAAGGTTTTAAAACTGGAAGATGGACTAAAGAAGTAGACGTTAGAGGATTTATCCAAGATAACTACACTCCATATGAAGGAGATGCTTCTTTCTTAGCTGGTGCTACTGAAAACACTAAGCAATTATGGGAAAAAGCAATGGAATTATTTAAACAAGAAAGAGATAATGGTGGAACACTAGATGTTGACACTAAAACTGTTTCTGCAATAGATGCTTACGCACCTGGATACTTAGATAAAGATAAAGAAACTGTTGTTGGTTTCCAAACTGATGCACCTTTAAAGAGAGCTATAATGCCAGAAGGTGGAATAAGAACTGTTGAAACTTCTTGTGAAGCTTATGGATACAAGTGCGATCCACAAGTAAGTGAAATATTCACTAAATATAGAAAAACTCATAACCAAGGTGTATTCGATGCTTATACTGCTGAAATGAGAGCTGCTAGAAGATCTGGTGTAATAACAGGACTTCCTGATGCTTACGGAAGAGGTAGAATAATAGGAGATTACAGAAGAGTTGCTTTATACGGTGTTGATAAATTAATAGAAGATAAAAACGCTCAAAAAGATTCTTTAGAAGTTTCTTGTATAACTGAAGATGTTATAAGATTAAGAGAAGAAATATCTGATCAAATAAAAGCTTTACAAGCTTTAAAGAAGATGGCTGCATCTTACGGATTCGATATATCAGGACCAGCTACTAATTCAAGAGAAGCTGTACAATGGTTATACTTCGCTTACTTAGCGGCTATAAAAGATCAAAATGGTGCTGCTATGTCACTTGGTAGAACATCTACTTTCTTAGATGTATACTTCGAAAGAGATTTAGCTGCTGGAACTATAACTGAAGAAGAAGTTCAAGAATTAATGGATCATTTCGTTATGAAATTAAGAATGGTTAAATTCTTAAGATCTCCAGAGTACAATGATTTATTCTCAGGTGACCCAACTTGGGTAACTGAATCAATAGGTGGACAAGGAACAGACGGTAGAACATTAGTAACTAAAAACTCATTCAGAGTTTTAAATACTCTTTATACTATAGGACCTTCTCCAGAACCAAACTTAACAGTACTTTGGTCAACTGAATTCCCTCAAGGATTCAAAGATTTCTGTTCTAAAGTATCTATAGACACAAGTTCTGTACAATACGAGAACGATGATTTAATGAGACCTTACTGGGGAGATGACTACGGTATAGCTTGTTGTGTTTCTGCAATGAAGATAGGTAAGCAAATGCAATTCTTCGGAGCTAGAGTAAACATGGCTAAAACATTATTATACGCTATAAACGGTGGGGTTGATGAAAAATCATTAGCTCAAGTTGGACCTAGATTTGAACCAATAACTTCAGAATACTTAGATTATGATGAAGTAATGGCTAAGTTCGAACCATTCACTGATTGGTTAGCAAACTTATATGTAAATACATTAAACGTAATCCACTTCATGCATGATAAATATTCTTATGAAGCATTAGAAATGGCTTTACATGATAGAGACGTATTCAGAACTATGGCTTGTGGTATGGCTGGGTTATCAATAACTGCTGACTCATTATCTGCTATAAAGCATGCTAAAGTTAAAACTATAAGAAACGAAGCTGGTGTAGCTGTAGACTTCGAAATCGAAGGTGAATACCCAGCATACGGAAACAATGATGATAGAGTTGATGATATAGCTGTTGATTTAGTTACAAGCTTCATGAACAAAATAAGAAAGCATAAAACTTACAGAGATTCTGTTCATACTCAATCTATATTAACAATAACTTCAAATGTTGTTTACGGTAAGAAAACTGGTAACACTCCATGTGGTAGAAGATCTGGTGCTCCATTTGCTCCAGGGGCTAACCCAACACACGGAAGAGATAAGAGTGGAGCTTTAGCTTCATTAGCATCAGTTGCTAAATTACCATACGAGCATTCTCAAGATGGTATATCTAATACTTTCTCTATAATACCAGGTGCTTTAGGAAAGAACATGGAAGAAAGAATAAGTAACTTATCAGCTATGATGGACGGATACTTCGGTGATTCAGCTCACCACTTAAACGTAAACGTATTTGATAGAGCTACTTTAGAAGATGCTATGGAACATCCAGAGCAATATCCACAGTTAACTATAAGAGTTTCAGGTTACGCTGTTAACTTCATAAAATTAACTAAGGAACAACAAATGGATGTTATAAACAGAACATTCCACGGAAAAATGGCTTAATTCTAATTGATATATACAAGTAAAAAGACTAAAATTTATTTTAGTCTTTTTATTTTACCCATTTTAAGAAAAATTATTTTAATCAATTCTATTAATAATGATATATTCCCTTAAATTTGGGTAAATATATTTTATAAACATAAAACAATAATTTTTAATACTATAAAATAATATAAATTACGAGGTGCAATATGACTAGAGGAAGAATTCATTCAATAGAAACATTTGGAACAGTAGATGGACCTGGAATAAGAAGTATCCTATTTTTCCAAGGATGTCCATTAAGATGTAAATACTGCCATAATAGAGATACATGGGATGCAAAAGGTGGAACTGAATACACAGCTGACGAGTTAATAGAAAATGTATCTAGATACTCTTCTTATTGGAAATCATCTGGTGGTGGAATAACAGCATCTGGTGGAGAAGCTACTTTACAAGCTGATTTTTTAGCTGAATTATTTGAAAAAGCAAAAGAAAAAAATATACATACTTGCTTAGATACTTCTGGGTTTATTGACATAGAAAAAATAGAAAAAGTTTTAGCTAATACTGATTTAGTATTACTTGATATAAAACATATGGATGATGAAGAATCTAAAAGTTTAACTGGTGTTGGTGTAGAAAAAACGCTAAAACTTGCTAAGTATTTAGATGAAAAAAATATACCAATTTGGTTTAGACATGTTTTAGTTCCTGGTGTAACTGATAGCGAAGAAAACTTATCTAAAATCGGAGAATTTGCTGCTTCTTTAAATAATATTGATAGACTTGAAATATTACCATACCATACTATGGGTGTTCATAAATGGGAAAACATGGGTCTTGATTATGAATTAAAAGATATTAGAGATGCCGACGATGATGATATAGCAAAAGCTGCTAAAATTATTGAAAGATACGGAGTTAAAGTATTCAATAAAAATTCAAAATAGTACTTATACAATATTAACGTTTTTAACTTTATAAAATATTCTTATAAAGAAGTCTTAAATTATTAAGGCTTCTTTTTTTATTTTAAATTATATATCTTGAAATAAAAACACCAAATAGACTTAGTGACACATTTAAAAATATATTTAAACAACCTAATAAGTAACTACCTTCTTGCATTAAATTAATAGTTTCATAGCTAAAAGTTGAAAAAGTAGTTAACCCTCCCATTAATCCTGTAGTTAAAAATAATTTCAAGTGCGGGGATATTAAATTTGTTTTACTATTCATCTCCATTACAATTCCTATTAATAATCCTCCTACAACATTTACAAATAATGTTCCTATTGGGATTTTAAAAATAAATATTTTTGAAGAATACATAGATATTAAATATCTTGAAATAGCACCTATAAATCCACCTAATCCTACAAATAATGCGTTAATCATCTTTTTCCTCCTAGCCAAATTTAATACTAGTTTATTGTATTCTAAAAAAGCCTTAGATATAATATTATCTAAGACTTTCATTTTTATAATTTATTTTTAATTAAAATTCTAAAACTTCTACTTCCATATTATCTATAGCATCTTTTATTAATTGCTCTGCATCTAATGCTACTTCTGATTCTTCTATTCTATCTAATCTAGGTTTAGTTACAGGCTTTTTAGGAGCAAACACTGAACAACAATCTTCTTCTGGAATAATTGATGTTTCAAAAGTATCTATCTTTTTAGCTATATCAATTATTTCACTCTTATCCATTGCTATAAGCGGCCTAAATACTGGTAAGCTAACTGATGCATTTGTACAAGTTAAACCTTGTATAGTTTGTGAAGCAACTTGTCCTATACTTTCTCCTGTGATTAAAGCATCGCAACGTCTGTCTTTAGCTATCTCTTCTGCTATTCTCATCATAAATCTTCTAGATATTATAGTCATTTCTTCGTCTCTACAGTTTAATCCTACTGCTTTTTGTATTTCAAGTATATTTACTTTATGAAGTCTTACTTTACCAACATATTTAGCTAAAATTTTCGCTAAATCTTTTACCTTTTCTTGTGATTTTTCACTTGTAAAAGGATATGTGTGGAAATGTACTGCTTCAACTTCCATACCTCTTTTAGCAACCATCCAAGTAGCAACTGGTGAATCTATTCCTCCTGATAATAAAGACATAGCTTTACCATTAGTTCCAAGTGGAAGTCCTCCATAACCAGGTACAGTGTCACTATAAACAACAACATTATTTTCTCTGAATTCACATCTTATTTTTACTTCAGGCTTATGCATATCTGCTTCTATTCTATCTCCAACCTTAGATAATAAATATCCACCTATATCCATACTCATTTCTTGAGAAGTTAATCTAAATGATTTATCTCCTCTTCTACTTTCAACTTTAAATGTTTTAGCTCCATTTTCAATTTTATCTTCTAACACTATAATAGCAGTTTCTTTTAACTTTTCGTAAGCAGCTTCTATATCTTCTTCATTATTTCTAAGTACTTTAACAGCAGGGCATACACCAACTACGCCAAATACTTTTTTAATCTCTTCTACTACTTCTTCATATTCATAATCACCTAGATCAACGTATACTCTTCCGTATTCTTTGTAAACATTGAATTTGTCTATTGGCTTTAACATGTTCTTTATATTTTTTATTAATTTGTTTTCAAAAAGGTATCTGTTTTTACCTTTGATTCCTATTTCTCCGTATTTTACTATAACTGAATTATACATCTTTCACCTCTTATTATCGTCTTTTTATTATGCTTCTTAAATCATTTATTGAGTCTTTTAAAACCTTAACAGTTTCTAAGATTTCTTCTTCTGTATTGAAGTCAGATAAACTAAATCTTACTGCACCTTCAATTTCTTTGGGATTAAGTTTTATTGCATTAAGTACATGACTACCTTTTTTCTTAGAAGAACAAGCAGAGCCTGTAGATACATATATATGATTTTGCTCTAAGAAATGTAATAATACTTCTCCTCTTATATTTTCAAAAGATACGTTTAATATGTGGCATACTCCGTCTTCTGGTGAATTTATTTTTACGCCATCAATATTTTTAAATATCTCATCTTTTAACAAAACTTTTAGATTTTGAATTTTTTCAATTTTTTCCTCTAAATTTTTATTAATTATTTCTACTGCTTTACCAAGTCCGTATATACCTGGTACATTTTCTGTTCCAGACCTTACTCCTACTTCTTGACCACCACCAGTTAATATAGGTTTTAATCTACTATTTTCTTTAATATACATAAATCCTATACCCTTTGGTCCATGGAATTTATGACCACTCACTGTCATAAAATCAATATTATATCTAGTTGGTCTAAATTTAATTTTTGTAAAAGATTGTACTGCATCTACATGAAAATATACTTTATGGTCTAAAGTTTTAAGATATCTACCTATTTCTTCTATAGGTTGTATACTTCCAACCTCGTTATTTACATGCATAATAGAAACTAAAATCGTACTTGGCTTTATAGCTTTTTTAACATCTTCTACACTTATTTTGCCACTTTCGTCAACTTCTAAAAGTGTTATTTCAAATCCTTCTTTTTCTAAATCAGCCAATGTATTTAATACTGAAGGATGTTCTATATTAGTTGATATTATATGATTTTTATTTTTTCTAAAGTTATAAGCAACACCTCTAATAATTGTATTATTAGATTCTGTTCCTCCTGATGTAAAGAAAATCTCTTTATCTTTAACACCTAAACTTCGTGCTATATTTTGTCTTATTTCTTTTATCTTTCTTTCTACTTGTACACCCTTTGTATGTAATGATGAAGGATTTGCATAATCTGTAGTAAGTGCTTTAACCATTTCTGCTACTACCTCTTCATAAGGTTTTGTAGTTGCACTATTATCTAAATAAATTTCCATTTACTACACCGTCCTATATATTATAATTTATATCTATATATTTAACCTTAATATTGTAGTTAATATATTTTCCTTTTATGTTAGCATTTTTTATTATACCATTTTTATACTAATTTTTTAATGTTATAGTGAAAAAATTGCTAACTCCTATTACTTATATTAACATTTTTTTATATAAATATAATTATCCATCTTTTTCACAAAAAATTTGTAAAATTATGTTGCATTTTTTGTCGAATATTGCTATTATTATAAATGTAGTTATCCCCTTGATAACCCAATTAAAGTTTCTATTCAATACCCCTTTTTATGAATAGATATATATTATGTCTAAGACGAATTAGATTTAATTTATCAGAACAAAAAAGAGCTTCCCCGGCTCTTTTTTTGTGTTCAAATTTAAATTCCAAAATTAATTTCTTATAAAACTATCAAATTTTGTCCTTTATTTTGGTATAATAAATTGTAGTATTTAAATTTAGGGAGGTAATATTATGTCTAATAGAAAAAAAGTGGGTATTCTATTCACTGGCGGAACTATCTCTATGACAATAGATGATGAAATAGGAGCTAATGTTCCAACGTTATCAGGAGAGCAAATAATGTCTATGGCAACAAATGTTAGTCAAGTTGCCGATTTTGAAATAAAAGATTTTGATGAAATTCCAGGACCTCATATGACACCAGACAAACTTATGCAATTAAAGCATAATGTTTTAGAGTTGTTAGACAGAGAAGATATCTGCGGTGTTGTAATTACCCATGGTACTGACAGCTTAGAAGAAAGTGCTTACTTCTTAGATTTAGTTATAAATCACGAAAAACCAGTTATAGTTACAGGAGCTATGAGAAGTAGTTCTGAACTTGGTTATGATGGTTCAAATAACTTATCATCTGCTGTTTGTGTTGCCATATCAGAAAACGCAAAAAACAAGGGTGTCCTTGTTGTTTTAAACAACGAAGTATTATTAGCATCAGAAGCAACTAAGACTGATACTATGTCTTTAAACACTTTCCAATCACCTGGCAAAGGTTCTTTAGGTATAGTTGATAGTAACGAACTTTTATTATTCAAAAATGTAGCACGTAGAACTTTTATAGACACTGATAAAGTAGAAAATAAAGTAGCTTTATTTAAATCAGGTTTAGGAATGGATTACACTTTTATAAATCATGCCGTTGATATGGGTTATAAAGGTATAGTAATAGAAGCAATGGGCCGTGGAAATATACCTCCACAAATGTATGAAGGTGTCAAATACGCTAGGGAGCATGGGGTTATTGTTGTAATAACTTCAAGATGCTACACTGGTAGGGTTTACGACTCTTATGGCTATTTAGGATCTGGTAGAGATTTAAAAAATCTAGGTTGTATTTTTGCAGGAGATTTAAATGGTCATAAATGTAGAATAAAATTAATACTAGCATTAGGCAAAACTAATGATCTTAACATAATTAAAGATTATTTCGAAAAAGGAATATATTATTAAGATTATTTAATTTATAAAAATTAGTATTATCCAATTATAATAACAATGATATTATATTTTACCTTCTTTATTATTAAAAGTAATATTTATTGTTAAATTAATTCGATAATTTAATCATTAAAAAAGCTTCCAAATTGTTTTTGGAAGCTTTTTAATAATAATAATATATTTAAAGAATTTTGGCTAAAAATTCTTTTGTTCTATCATTGCTAGGATTATTAAATACATTTTCAGGTGTATTATCTTCTACTATTTTTCCTTCATCTACAAATATAACCCTATCAGCTACTTCTTTAGCAAATGCCATTTCATGAGTTACTATTGCCATAGTCATTCCTTCTTGTGCAAGCTCTTTTATAACATCAAGAACCTCTTTTACCATTTCTGGATCTAGGGCTGATGTAGGTTCATCAAATAACATCATATCTGGTTCCATAGCTAAAGCTCTTGCAATTGCTATTCTTTGTTTTTGACCACCTGATAATTGAACTGGATATACATCTTTTTTATCTAAAAGTCCTACTCTATCAAGTAAGTGTTCTGCTTTTTTATTAATTTCCTCTTTACTTATCTTTTTTATTTTACTTGGTGCTAAAGTTATATTATCTAAAACAGTCATATGAGGAAATAAATTAAAGTTTTGAAATACCATTCCTATATTTTGTCTAACTTCATCAATATTAACATTCTTATCAGTAATATCTTTGCCTTCAAATATTATTTGACCATCTGTCGGTTGTTCAAGTAAGTTCATACATCTAAGCACTGTACTTTTACCAGATCCACTAGGCCCTACTATTGCTACAATTTCTCCCTTATTTATCTGTAAATCTATACCTTTTAGTACGTGTAAATTCCCAAATGTTTTATGCAAATTTTTTAATTTTATCATTTTATCACTATCCCCTAAAATATTCTAATTTGACTGAGCTAATTTTTTTTCTAGTATGCCAACTAACCATGATAATACAGTTGTTATTATAAGATACATTATAGCTGCTGCTATATAAGCTTCAAATGCCTTATATGTTGATGTTCTTACTATACCAGCTTTAAACATTAACTCCTGTACTCCTATTACTGAAATTATAGAAGATTCCTTTACTAGTGTTATAAATTCATTACCAAGTGCAGGTAAAACATTTTTTATAGCTTGAGGTACTATTACAGCTTTCATAGTATCTACATAACCTAATCCTAATGATCTACTAGCTTCCATTTGACCCTTATCTACAGATTGTATACCTGATCTAAATATCTCTGCCACATAAGCACTTGAATTTATTGATAGTACAAATGCACCTGACACAAAATCACTTGGCACTGGTCCTATATCAGGAAATTGTATACCAAGTTGTGGTAATCCAAAATATATAATAAAAATTTGTACAAATAAAGGTGTTCCTCTAAGTATATGAACATAAGCACTTGATGGCCATTTTAATATTTTAATTTTTGACATTTTCATTAGACAAATCAGTAAACCTAGTATAAATCCAAATACTAAAGCTACTAATGAGATTGATATTGTAACTTTTGCTCCTTCAAGTATTAATCCATAGTACCCATTCAATCTACTAAAATCCATAATAACACCTCCTACTTATACTGGCTCTTATTCTGCTAATTTTAATGCCTCTTGCATAAATCCATCCATTTTATTTTCATCTTTTAATCTTTTTATTGTAGTATTTATAGATTTTATAAATGATGAATTATCTACCTTATCAGAAGATTTTTTTACTGCTGCTGCTGTTGATTCTGCTACTTCTTTACCAACTGTTGTATTGCCTATTGATAATCCATCATATTGACCTATATTTATTTCAGCAACATTTTTACCAGTTACTATAACATCTATATTTCCATTTTGAAGTTCTAACATTAAATCTGGAACTCTCTTTAACTGTTTTGCTCCTGTTATCCCTAAAACATTAGTTACATAATCTGCTTGTGTTGTTCCACTTTGGATACCAACTTTTAAATTTTTTAAATCATCTGCAGATTTTACTAAGTCTTCTTTACCCTTTTTAACTACACAAACATTACTATCTTCATATAATAACTCTGAGAAGTCTACACTTTTCTTTCTTTCTTCATTTGGAGTCATACAAGCAAGCACCACATCTACCTTTTCTGCTTCTAATGCACCTAATAAACCATCAAAGTCCATATCAGTATATTCAACTTTTACACCCAAGTCTTTTGCTATTTCTTCAGCCACAGTTGCATCAAATCCAACTATTTTATCTTCACCATCAACTTTTTTATGGAACTCATATGGTGCATATTCAGCACTAGTTCCTACTTTTAATACACCTGCATCTTTAATTTGTTGAAGTTTATCCCCACTTGCTTCTTTATTATCACTTCCACTAGAACACCCTACTAATGACATTGTCATCATTGCCGCTAATATTAAACCTAATAATTTTTTTAATCCTTTCATACTCATTTCCCCCTTTAAAATAATTATTTTTGGTAAAATTCTATTTTGTTAAAACACACCTTTTACTTTTATGGATATCTTAATTTAATATATAAGTTATCAATAAATTCCAAAGTAATATAAAGTCATTGTACGCAAAAAAGTCCCTTAGTCATAATGACTAAGAGACGAATTAACCGCGTTACCACTCTTGTTGATAGATATAAACCTATCCACTCAAACCCTTAAGGCAGGTGCTACCTATTATCATACTTAATTTCTGATAATCTTCTCCAAAGCTCTCTTCGCACTAAATTTTGTTATTAGGCTTACACCAATCCCTAACTCGCTTAAACTTCATTTAGGCTACTTTCTTTTTCTTAGAATTTCATTTTGTAATTTTATTAATACAATTGTAGTTAGAAAAATTACCATTGTCAATAATTATTTTCCATATTTTTATTCACCTTGTTTTATAGGGGTTGTATTATATTATTTCTAATACATAGTTTATAATCTAAAGTTTTTTCCACATTTTTAAATTTAACTTTAATCATGTCTCCATCTTTGCCAACTATTTTTCCTTCTTGAAAAGTATTGTGATATATTTTATCGCCAATTTTAATATTTGCAATTTCATCTTTAGTTGGATTTTTTATATCATCTAAGAATCTTGACTTAAATGCCTTTTTCCCATATTTATTTATAGGAGAACTTAAAGTTAATCTTTCCTCAGCTCTTGTCATTCCTACATACATAAGTCTTCTTTCTTCTTCAATTTGTTCAGCTTTTTTATCTTCATCATCTACTTCATATGACTTTTCATGAGGAATAGTACCTTCATTGATGCCTATAATATATACATATCTAAACTCTAGCCCTTTTGCACTATGCATAGTTGTAAATACTACTCCATCCATTTCTTTTTTATTATGATTTTCTGCTAACTCTTCTTTAACTTTTTCTATATGAGCTAGATATTCTTCAACAGTTTCAAAATTAGATGCTGAACTCTCTATTTCATTTAATATTTCTATTAAACCATTAGTCTTTATTTTTCTATTTACACAATAATCTAATATATATTTATCATAATCAAGTGTTGTTCTTATATAAGATATAGCATCTTGCGGAGATTGATGTTTTAAGTAACTTATATCAATATCTAAATCATTTATAGTTTTAACTTGTTTAGGATGTAAATTACATTTTGTGATTAATGAATTTATAAAATCCTTATCTTCTTTTATTTGATTCATGTTATCCCTAGAAATATATCTAAAAGGCTTATTAATAATTCTTGTCCAATCATCATTTGTATTTTGTCTAACAGCAATTTTTAAATAAGACAAAATATCTCTGGCCGCCCAGTGGTCATAAATTGTCACTACAGAGTCTTTTATAGTAAAAGGTATCCTCATATCCATAAATACGTCTACTAGTGCTCTAGACTGAATATTAGTCCTATAAATCACTGCAAAATCACTATATTCTACATAATCCTTTTTTATTTCTTCTAATATTTCTTTTCCTATTTGAACTGCTTCATCTTCAGAG
The DNA here is from genome assembly GCA_036648085.1 of Terrisporobacter sp. Taxonomy (GTDB): domain Bacteria; phylum Bacillota; class Clostridia; order Peptostreptococcales; family Peptostreptococcaceae; genus Terrisporobacter. The sequence goes on along the minus strand of JAVXJA010000003.1, from coordinate 90,742 downwards.
TCTTTTGGCATAATATAATTTAAACTTCCACCTTCTCCTTGATGACATTTTATAGTTTTATCATATCTACTAATATTTTTTTCTATTAACTTATTAGACACCTCTATTATCTCTTTTTTAGACCTATAATTTATATCTAACATAATTTTTTCTGTTCCTTGAAAGAATTCTTCAAATTGTAATAAAAAATCCGGTCTAGCACCCCTAAATCCATAAATACTTTGATCCTCATCTCCCACAACAAATATATTATCCTTAGGATTAGACATTAATTTTAAAACTTCAAATTGTACTCTATTAATATCCTGGAACTCATCTACTAATATATATTTATAAACGTTTCTAACCATTTCTAAAGCTTGTTTATTGCTATTTAATAAATGATACGTTCTAAGTAACATATCATCAAAATCTATTCTTTTTACTTGTTCCTTATACTCTTCATACATATTGTAAGTATTTATAAACTCATCTTTTGTCAAAATTTCAGACTCAAAATCCTGTTTATCCATTAATTCATTTTTCACATAAGAAATTTCATTAATAACTTGTCCTACAGTTTCATCATCTTCTCCATTTTCAACTTTTAAATTTTTAAGTATTCCTTTTACAGTCAATCTTTTCGTTTTTTCATCAAGAATACTATTCATATCATATCTTCCAAAATATCTTAATATCTTATAAAATACGGCATGAAATGTACCAAAGGTAACTTTATGTATTCTTGGATCACTACAAATTTGAAGGGCTCTATTTTTCATTTCAAGCGATGAGTTCTTAGTAAAACTTATAGCTAATATTCTAGTTGCTGGAATATTTTCATTTACTATCATATTAGCAATTCTATATGTAATCACTCTTGTTTTCCCTGAACCAGGTCCTGCTAATACCATACACGGTCCATTAACATGGTCAACTGCCTTTTTCTGATTTTCGTTTAATTTATCTTTATCTATCATATTTCCCACCTTGAAGTATTTGTTATTTATTTATAATATTTGATTTACTATAATCCTTATTTCATATATGATTAAATTAATTTGTTCAATGTCTATTATTATATTACAAAATTTATAAAAAGGAGAATTACCATGAAAATTATTAATAAAATTTTAGATAAAAATCTTAAAATAAATGATAATACCTTTATATTTGACATCGAAACTACAGGACTTAACAGTAAGTACTGTAAAATAATATTAATTGGTATTTTATATAATTGCCAAAATAAAACTATTATTAAACAATTTTTTGCAGAAAATGAAGATGAAGAAAAAGATATCCTTTTAGCTTTTATAAATGAAGTATCTTGTTTCAAAAGTCATGTAACTTATAATGGATGTAGTTTTGACATACCCTTTATTAATTATAGATTAAAAAAATATAACATTAATTTTGCTCTAAACAAAGAAGATGACTTTGATATTTTGAAATTTATAAGACCTTTTAAAGATAAATTAGGACTAGAAAATTGTTCTCTAGACACTGCGGAAAGATACTTCGGAATCCACAGAGAAGACAAAATTGATGGTGGTGAAAGTGTAACTTTATATAAAACTTATGTTGAAACAAAAGATAATGAAATAATGGAAGCTATAATTCTACATAATTATGAAGATATTTATAATCTAAGTAAACTTGTAAATATTAAGGTTTTAATAGAGGATAAACTGAATTTAATAGATATTGACTCTACAAGCCTTAAAATCAAATTATTTCCTATGAAATATAAAATTACTACAAAAAAACTACTTATAAATTATTATATTTTTAATGGTAGCCGAGATAATATTACAATTTACGATGATAACTATTCTATATCATGTAAAGATGACCAAATTCATTTAGAAATGAATATAAATAAAGGTATTGATAATGAAAATAATGAAGTATTATTTTACAATATGTCAAATATAATTCCTCTCAAATATAATGATGAAATTTTAGAGAATAATCTATATTCTTTATGTAACTTTATAATAAAAAAAGAACTTAGCAGTATTTAATTACATAAAATAAAAAAAATAACCAGATAAACATTTCTATAGTTTATCTGATTATTTTTTACTTATATATTCTTTACTATAATTTCTTTTTCAAAAGGCTTTTCAATTTTGCCTACTGAAATATAACAGTAAATACCTACTATAATAAATATACTTCCTCCTATTATGCCCATTATACTTGGCCCTACAAAAGGATTTATACTTCCCTTACATAAATACATTGGAAATGCTGCAAATGCATTTATAGCACTATGAGCTATGGCACATGGTATAACACTTTGAGTTTTAATTGTTAAATAAGAAAAATACGACCCTACAAATATACAGAAGATTATCATTGCAAATATCCCAAGCCAAGGTGATCCCATATATCCTATTCCATAATTATGCCCCATTGCTATAATTGGAGCATGCCATATTCCCCATATAACACCACTTATTATTATAGACTTTTGAGCTGAGTGTTGTTTACAAAGCTTTTGTAATAAATAGCCTCTCCATCCTAGTTCCTCACCTAGTGTAACAATAATATTTATAATAGGTCCTATAAGTAAACCTTGAACCATAATAGCTATTAATGTTACCTGTACACTATTTGTAGGTAACCCTTGCATTTGTAAAGTTTGTTTAAACATAGTTAAGTTTGCATCAAACATATTAGGAAAAATTAAAAAGAACACTACTGCACCTAATATAACAAATACATTTGTCATAAAATAAGCTATTAGATAATATTTTATATTGATTTTAAATCTAGGCTTTAAATACATTGTTTTAAATCCTTCTTTAGTAATTCCTCTAGTCAGCAAAGATCCTAAAGTAGGTATCATCATTAAAACAGAAAGTATAATCATACTTCGAGGAGATCCATAGTAATCTCCACTTAAAGGTATTGATGCTACTAGACCCCATGAAATAACAAATACTATGCCTAAAAATATATACAATCTCTTTTTATCCATATTTACTTCCATTTACTTCACCCCTATTTTTATTTAATTTTTTCTAGTTTCTCAATCAAGTTATCATATCTAATATCATCTCTAATAATCATTAATGCTGGATTATTTAAGATTAATTCCTTAAAGCTATCTATAATTAAATTTTCTTTTCTTGGCAAAATATTTCCTATATCCATTCCTTCTAAATATTCCGGTACATAGTCAAATATTTTATTTTCATTTTTATTCATTTCAAATACTTTCTTTTCTGCAATTACATCCACGCACTCTTCTAAATAATATATGCATTTATCCTTATCTTCCATTGAAGCATAGATTATAGATATTACTGGATAAACACTTAATATTCCTTGAGGATACTCTGTTTTCAACTCTAACAAGTCTGTTAATTTGATTAATTTATCTAAATAGAGCTGTAATTTATCTATATTATCATTGTAGCAACATAGCATGTCTGTCATGGCCCCTATATTATTCATAAAGTTATTAAACATATATATTTGTAGCGTTTGTATAGCCTTTTTATTATTTCCTTTTACCATATATGCCTTTGATAATATCATCTCAGATGGTAACGGTATATCGTATATATCTCCTAGTTCTTCTATTATCTCATCTGGTTTACCTAGTACTAAGTTACAATAACTTTTTAGTGATAATGCTGATTTAGCTAATTTTACATCATTACAATCATTTTGTATTCTTACAAACACTTCTAATGCATGTTCAAATATTTCTTTTATTTTATCTTGTTCTCCTGCTAAATTTGCATGATTACAATATAGTAGTCCTAAGTGAAATTGTAGAAAGTAACAAGTATAATACTTCTTTTCATACTCTATACACTTGTTATAAACATTATAAAAATCGTTTACTGAAAACTCTTCAATTAATTGAGTATATATTTTTCTAACTTCATCTTTATCCATAATAGGCTCATATCCTATTAAAATATCTATACTAATATCAAAATACGAAGCTATTATTGGTAAAAGTGTTATATCTGGATAACTCTGTCCTAGCTCCCATTTTGAAACTGCTGCCTTTGTTATTCCTAAGTAATTAGCCAATTCTTCTTGAGTTATTTTTCTTTTCTTTCTTAATCCTAAGAGATTCTTTGAAAAATTTATTTTTTCCATTATTTTTACTCCTTCATTTTCATAGTGCTTTAATTAAAGATTTCTAAAAAGTTTGATACCTTTAGTCTTTAATAGAATATATAGTGCAAAAATGCCCATAACTGTTATCAAATTACCTATAATTAAGAATTTATTGATATCATTTATTTTAAATAAATATCCTATTCCACAAATAGATACAACATAAATTAAATTACAAATCATATTTACTATTACGCTAGCTCCTTGTTTTACAACTGCTACATCACTTGTAAAATTAAGTTTTGGAAATAATAAATTAATGAATAACCCTAAAGTTGCACTAAAAATTGATAATAATATTATTGTTATTATTATAATTACAGAAGATTTTATATGAAAATCTAGCTTTATAGCTAATACTACAAATGAAATAACTGATATAGGTATAGTTAGAATTGTATTTAATAATATTTTACTTTTAAAAATATCCATTTCTTTTATTGGTGAAGATTTTAATATCCATAAATTTTTACCTTCTAGTGAAATTGATACACAAGCCGTATTAGTCATTACTATGCAAAATACTATTATCCCTATAATTTGTATCAACACCATATCCATCATATAATTCATTTCTAATATTTGAGATATTTTATCATATCCTACTAATACTATTGATACAGTAAATATAGGTAATAGTACCATTCCTATAGAAGAGTTCATCACATAAATAGTTGATGAAAGATATCTTTTTAATTCTTTTCTAAATAAAGCTATTACAGGTTTTGATAATTTTAATTCTTTAAATTTATAGTTATTAGCTTTATAAGTTTCACTCATTTTACTATTTACTTTATTAAAATTATTTGCAAATAAATATACAAATACTGCCATAGGCAATAATGAGATTAATAAAAATATTATTAGAGATATTAAATTACCGTTTTTTAATGAATCTACAAAATAGTATGATAATGGATAAATCTTTTGAGATGCTTCAATTATTGAATTGCTATTTTGTATAAGATTCATAATTACATTTTGTATATTAAAAGATAAAACCATTACAACAACGATTATTGCTAAATTTAAAACAATAGATATTATATTGCTTTTTTTACTTCTTGATGAAATATTACTTATAAAAAATGCTACTAAAGAAGAAATTAATATAGGTATTAATGGTGCTACCAAAGTTAATATGATTAAAAATATCAGATAATATGAGCTAGTTTCCATTTTAATGAAATATACTATCCCTGGTATCAAAATAAAAACTCCACCAAATAAATAATTGTTTATTATTAACATTATCACTTTACTACTTAAAATAGTTGATTGTTTTATTGGTAGACTTACCAACATTTCATAATCTTTACTTTGGAAAAGATATGAAGATGCTTTATATAGTGAAGTAAAAAATGTTGCAAATGTACATCCCAATATTCCTAAAACAAGAAGTAACTCCATCTGATTAATTTCAATTAAAAAATTTGATAAATAGGAACATAAAACAAACCCATAAACAGCTAAAATTATCATACTTACAGATATTAATAAACCCATACCAATAGCTTTACTTTTCTCTTTCTTATCTGCATTCTTTAACTTATTAATTCCTGTTTCATTTATTATATTATTTTTTATTAATAAAGCTAAATTACTCATTCTCTATCATCTCCATAAATGTATTCTCAAGGGATTTATCACCTTTAACATCATCTGTTTTACCATAAGCCACTATTTTTCCACCCTTAATTATTGCAACTTTATCGCATATTTTCTCAGCAACTTCCAGTACATGCGTTGAGAAAAATATACATCCACCCTCATTACAAAATCTTTTCATTATATCTTTTAATGTAAATGCTGCTTTAGGATCTAAACCTACAAAAGGTTCATCTAGTATTAAAATTTTAGGACTGTGTATTAAAGCTGAAATAATTGCCAGTTTTTGCTTCATACCATGTGAATATGATGATATTAAATCCCCCAGAGCCTTCTCTATCTCAAATTGTTCTGAGTAATATGTTATTTTTTCTTCTCTTTCATTTTTATCTACTTTAAATATATCTGCAATAAAGTTAAGATAAGCAATTCCTGTAAGAGCCTCATAAAGATCTGGATTATCAGGAATATATGCTATTTCTTTTTTACATTCTATAGGATGCTTTCTTATAGACTTAGAATTTATTAAAATTTCACCTTCTTCAAAGTCATGTATTCCAACCATAGATTTAATAGTAGTAGTTTTACCTGCTCCATTATGGCCAATGAACCCAAATACTTCTCCTTTATTTATTTCCATAGAAATATTATCTACTACCTTTTTATTTTTATATGATTTAGATAAATTTATTATTTTTAACATTATATACCCCTCTTTTTATTTTTATTATGCTTTAATTGTAATAAAAAACCACCAATTGACACAATGGATATATAGTTGATTTTCCATTTAACCAGTCAACTGATGGTATACTTTGTTTATTAAATTGTGGCTGCCATTTCACCTATGTCTTCTAACATATCTGCTGCAGTATCTTCATTTGTCATTATTAAAAGCAAATCACCTGCATAAATTTTTGTATCCCCCTTAGGTAAAATCTCTTTTTCTCCTCTATGTATAGATACTAAAAGACAATTTTCTGGCCAAGAAATATCTTTTATTTTTCTATCGTCTATTCCACTATACACTTGGACAACTATTTCTATTAAAGTTTTCTTTCCTACTCTACCTTCGTATTTATTAGTCCCCTTCGATAAAATTCTACTTAATAAGCTTTCATAAATCGGCTTTGAGTTTAATAGATCTGCCGTTAGCTGAGATACTATAACCACAACAGCAAGAGCAAGCAAATGATTTAATGATCCTGTCATTTCTGATATTAATAATATTGCTGTAATAGGTGCTTTTACTATGGAAGCAAAATGCCCTGCCATGGCAAGAACAATAAAATTAACTAAATATATACCTGGAATTCCTAGATATTTTACATAAATTATACCTACAAAGTTTCCTACTAAAGCCCCTAATACTAATAGAGGAAAGAATATTCCACCAGGTGCTCCTGATCCAAAACAAACAAATGTAAATAAAAATTTAATAACTATTACTAATAATAAAAATACTAAGGTAAATTCACTATCTTTTAAAGTCATAATTAGGTCATGACCACCACCAAGCACTATAGGAAAAATTAATCCAATTATTCCTGTAATAACAAAAGGTATAATACACTTTACTTCTACTGAAGCATTTATCTTCTTATATAAGTCCTGTGTTTTTAATAATCCATTACTAAATATAACTCCACTTACACCAATTACAACTCCCAATATTAAAAGTCCCCAATAATATTTTAGTGGTAATGACCTTAATTGTGAAAAATATAAATATGGTGTTAATCCAAAAAAGTTTTTTGAAATAAAATCAGCTGTAAGAGATGCTATCATTGCTGATAATAAAACTAAGGGGGAGAAATTCTTATGGGTTTCTTCTAAAGAAAACATTACTCCTGATATAGGTGCATTAAATGCTGCTGATAGTCCTGCACTGGCTCCACTAGTTATTAAATATTTTTTCTCATTATCTAATTTCTTAGTTTTCTTAGATATTCCTTCTCCTATACAAGCCCCCATTTGAACTGATGGTCCTTCTCTTCCCAGTGAAAGTCCTGCTCCTAAACAAATTAATCCACCTATAAATTTATATAATAAAACCATAAACCAATTTTGTTTCAGGTTCCTAGTTAATATTCCCTCTACTTGAGGTATACCACTACCACTAATCATAGGTTCTTTTTTCACCATTCTTCCAACTATGAATCCTAGTAATATAAGTACTAAAAAAACTACCGGTATTAATAAATAATTGCTACTAGCTTTTTTATAAAAAGAAATAAATATGGGGCTTAATCCTGATAATATCATCCTATGCACTACTATTACTAGCCCTACTAGAATTCCAACAATTAAAGAGTCTAGTATTAACTTATACTTTAGATTCTCCAATCTTCTTAACATTGTATCTATTCTATCATTTTTTATGTCCATGTCTTTTACCCTCCACATTTTAATTCTACTAATGTTTGAAAAAAAATACAAGTTTCTAAATTATGTGAATTTATATCATATAATTACACTTTAAAACAAATAATAACTTTAATATTTAATTTGGAAAGGGAAGACATTATGAATGAAATGAATATAGCAGCAGTAAGTTCAAATGAATTATTACTTATTATGGCATCAATTAGTGTCCTTGGAATAATTGGCGCTTTTACCGGAGAAAAATTAAAGATACCTGATGTAGTTATTTTCTTGTTATTTGGAGTTGCTTTTGGTCCAACATTTTTTAATTTAGTAAATATAGAAGCATTTCCTGTAGCAAATGAAATAATATTAACCTTTGGTTCTGCATTTATTCTCTATGAAGGCGGAAGAGAAGTAAAATTGAAAGTTTTAAATGAGGTTAAAGTAAGTGTTTTACTCTTAGCTTCTTTAGGAGTGTTTATTACTGCTTTTATAATTTCTATTGGTGCTCATTTTTTATTAAATTTACCTATGCAAACTAGCGTACTATTAGGATCTATTATTGCCTCAACAGATCCAGCAAGTTTAATACCAGTTTTTAAACAAGTAAAAATTAAAAATAAATTAAAACAAACAATTATAAGTGAATCTGCATTTAACGATGCCTTTGGTGCCATACTATTTTCTTCTATTTTAGTAAGCATTACAACTGCTCAACAGGCTAGTCTATCAGGCACTACATTTAAACTTATATATATGATCGTAGTTGGACTATTTATAGGCATTGTTGTTGCTCTTATTGGTACTAGTTTATCATCAGATAAATTTTTCGGTATCTTTGATAAATACTGGCCTATCATATCTTTATCTATAGTTATATTTTCCTATGAAATTTCCGAGAGATTAGGAGGTAGTGGATATATGTCTGTTTTTATTGCTGGTTTAGTAGCTGGAAATAAGAAATTTTTCCACTTATGGATAGAGGACGAAATATATGTAGAAGCAGTGCATTTTAGAGAAAATATTTCTACGATTGCAAGAATGTCTATTTTTATAATTTTAGGTACACATTTAGATTTACAATCTTTAATTAAATATGGAGGTAAAGCATTTTTAATTGTTCTAATACTAATATTTATAGCTAGACCAATAGTAGTTATAGTTTGTACCGCTTTTGACATAAAAGCTGCTTGGTCTAAAAATGAGAAATTGTTTATGATGTGGGTAAGAGAAACAGGAGTTATACCTGCTGCCTTATCAGGAATAGTTGTTTCTAGTAAAGTTCCTGGCTACGAAGTAATTTCTTCTACTGTTTTTATGACTATTGTTGTAACTTTATTATTACAGGCAAGTACTACAAATATTGTCGCTAAAAAATTAGATGTGCTTGAGAAGTAGATAATTCAGTTACTTCAATATAAAAAAGACCTAAGATAAATATCTTAGGTCTTTTTATTGGCGGAGAAGGAGGGATTCGAACCCTCGCACCGGTTTAATCCAGCCTAATCCCTTAGCAGGGGATCCTCTTGAGCCGCTTGAGTACTTCTCCATTACATTATTAATTATATCTTATGAAAACCTTTATGTCAATGAATATAAATAATATTTTTTACTATTTAAAGTATCTATATCTATCACTATAAAATAGAGGCAAAGAAAATCACAATTTCATTTGCCTCTATTTTAGATTACATATGTTTTTTTGCTTCTAATAACATTTCATTTGATTTTTGCATATATTCAATAGCTTGTTCTATGTACTTAGCTGTTTCTTCTTTTTTCATATCCTTAGCTTTACTTACCCATTCTTTAAATCCTTCTTCATGAGATTCATTATGGTTTACCCAGTGAACTAATAATATCTTTAAAGTTTTTTCATCTTTACTCATTTCGTCCTCTACGTGTGTATGGCCACAGTTTCCTCCACATCCACATTCTGTATGTACATGGTCATGATGATGCCCTTCATGGAATAAGGCTATATTTTTATTAAACATTTCAAACTCCCCCTTATTTTATATTAAATTCTTTTTTTATTATTTTTATTGTGTCTTTGATTAATAATGATAACGGCTTTCCTTCAATTCCTACTACTTCAAAATTTTCCGGCATAATTGGTAGAAGTATTTTAAATGCTTCACTATCTGACACAGCTTCACTAATTTTACTAGTTACTTCTCCCATCATTGTGTTTGGCATCACTACAGATATTGGTGCCACAATTATACTTGCTTTTTTGGAAGATACTATAATTGCATTCTCACCCGTTGCACCTTTATTAGCATGAGCTTTCATCATAGCACTTGTAGCTATAGAGTTAGTCCCTAGTGCATATATTTCTATATATGTTGGAAGCTCATCTCTCAAAGAATTTACGACTTGAGAACCTATTCCTCCACCCATTCCATCAATTACAGCTATTATCATATGACATTCCCCTGATTCTATTTTTATTCTTGAGCTAGTATTATTTTATGATCCATTAATCTTATTTCTTTTATAAATCCATCAATTATTTTTTGTTCTCCTAATAAATCTGTTAAATAAACTTTTCCTTCAGATGGATCTACTGTTACTACATTTTCCATTACTTTTTCTAATTGATTATCTTTCCCTAATACAAATGCAGATGATTCGCACATATAAAATCCCCCTTATAATTATAAATCTAATCAAAAAAAAGATTCCCAAAGGCATTACAATACCAAAGAAACCTTCATGATTTCATTTACAAATTTTCTATTAATTTAAGTATATACTCATCTTGTTTACAAGTCAAACACTATACCATAATATTTTTTTTAAATAAAAACAGATAATTTTTTATATAATTATCTATTTTTATTTAATTTTATTATGCTTAATCCAACAAATCTTTTACTGTTGGGAATTGATCAATATTAGTATGAGGTAAGAAACATGCTGAAACAAATTCGTCCATATATGTTGGATATACACTTAATTCCACATAAGTCATTTCTGAACCTATTTCTTCTAATTTATGTCTTGCATCACTACTTATCAATGTTAAATATGAACCAACTAAAGAACTATTGCCTATATACTGGAACTTACTTCTATCCACATCTGGTAGTAATCCTATTAATATAGAGTTTTCTATATCTAAATTATTACCTATACCTCCTGCTATATAAACCTTATCGATTACTTCAAAATCCATACCTAAGCTTTCAATAAGAACTGATGCTCCTGAATATATTGCTCCTTTGGCTCTTATAAAACTATCAATATCTATTTCATCTACTACTAAGTCATTTTCTAATTCTTCATAATCTTCTTTAAAAGCTAATACATATTCTCCAATTTCATGCTCATTAAATCTAATTCTTCTATTATTTGATTCTCTTTGAATTTTACCTCTTCTATCTATTACACCTTTAAGTAACATTTGACAAATTAAATCTATTATTCCAGAACCACATATTCCTGCTGGATCACAATCACCAATAATAGTTAATTTAGGCTGTAATGTATCTTTATCTATATCTACTTTTTCTATAGCTCCAGCAGAGGCTCTCATCCCACAACCTATTCCTCCACCTTCAAATGCTGGACCTGCAGAACAAGCACAACACATCATAAAATCTTTGTTTCCAAATACTATTTCCCCATTTGTGCCTAGGTCAATGAATAGAGTATTTTCTTCACTTGCCCAAATACCTGCTGATAGTACACCTGCTGTTATATCTCCACCAACATAACTTGCTACATTTGGTGCCAAGTAAACTAAAGCACTTCCATTAACATTAAGCCCTACATTTTCACCCATTAAATTAGGCGATTTTAAGAAAGGTGGTATATATGGTTCTAATCTTAAATAATCAGGATATATTCCTAAGAATAAAGTAGACATGGTTGTGTTTCCAGAAAGCACTACCCTTACTACATTATCTTTTTCTACTCCTGTTTTTTCATAAATAGATTCCATTAAAGGGTTTAGAGTATCGTCAACTATTGCCTTTCTCATTAATTCAATATTATTTTTTCTCACAGCAAATACTATTCTATTAATAACATCTGCACCATATTTAATTTGAGAGTTACCTGAGGATGCTTTTTCTATTACTTCATTAGTTATTAAATTTACTAAACATACAACTACAGAAGTTGTTCCTATATCAATAGCTAATCCATATAATTTTTCTTCTGTATTTCCAGCTTCAATATTTAAAATAGTTATTTTATTTTTCTTTTTTAAATATGTTAATGTCACCTTAAAATCTTCTTCTCTTAAAACTTTTGTGATTTTTCTTAATACATCTACTCTAAAATCTATCCCAGGAATACCAGCACACTGTCTAACATGTCTCTCTAATCTATCTACATCACTTATGTTATCATCTAGTGATGGTTTATCTAATTCAATATATTGCTTTACAATATTACTACTGTAAGATAAATCATTATCTTCTAATAGTTGTCTTCCTCTATCAAATAATTTTTTATCTACCTTTTTATCTGATCCTTCTATTTTCATACCATGCATAGATGATGATAGTTTTGATGGTACTCCAATTACTATGTCCTCAGTTATTTTTGTAGCACAAGCTAGTATATAGCCTTGATCTAATTCTTCATCACTTATATGTATGCTTTTTTCAGAGTCACATTTACCTTCTAGTAATTTAACCTTACATTTACCACATGATTGAGATCCATTACAAGGTGCATCAATAAAAATATCTGTCTTTCTTGCTAATTCTAATAAATTTTCCCCTATTTCACCTTCTATCTCTTTGTTCTGTGGTTTAAAAAGTACTTTAGCCATATCCTCACCCCAATTAAATTAATATATACTATAATTCTAGCATAATTAAGTGTAATCTTTCACTAAAACAGGTAATTAATTAACAATTTATACCATATTTCTATTTCGTAAAAAAAGCATAGTAAACTTAATACTTAAATTTACTATGCTTCTATTCAGTTTAATTAATTAACAATTATTCTAAACCTTTTTCGTATTCTTCTCCACTTAATAAAGAATCTAATTCAGATAAATCTGACATTTTGACTTTACAAATCCAAGCTTCATAGGGAGCTTCATTTACAAACTCAGGTTCATCTTCTAATTTATCTTCGTTTATTTCAACTACTTCTCCAGATACTGGAGCTATTAAATCAGAAGCAACTTTAGAAGATTCTATAACACCAAAAGATTCATCCTTTGTTAATTCATCTTCTATTTCTGGCATTTCAACAAATAATACTTCTCCTAATTGTTTTTGAGCAAAGTCACTAACACCTATATAAGCATGGTCGCCTTCAACCTTTACCCAAGTATGCTTTGGAGAATATTTTAATTCAGATAATGTACTCATATTTTTTGTCCCCCAATTATTATATTTAAATTACATTATTGGATCCATAGTTAATGCTGGATGTCCTTTTTCTTCTAGGAATGCACAAACTGCTTCAGAATCTACAGCTATAGTTTCATCACAAACCATTGAACTAAAGTTTTCTATTCCTGATATATCTTTAACTGTAGCATCTAATTTTTCAGCTACGAAATCTTTTAATTCTTTAGGCATCCAAACTATTCTTTCTGATCCACCTTCAGTGTAAGCAAATTTCTTAGAAGATATGAAATGTCTACCATGACCCATAAATCCTGGAGTTTGAACTCCACCACCTGTCATAGAAGCTAATTCACCAAATGTCATACCAACTGGAGTAATTCCAGGGAATTCTCTGTTTACTATAACTAATCCGTTAGCTTCTGGCATGATACCACATATACACTCGAAACATCCACAAGAAGTCATTGGATCTTCCATTATAGAGTAAAGAGTAACACTTTCAACTGCACCTTGAGATATTTCGTTTACAGTTTGGTTAACTGATTCCCAAATACCTTTCTTTTCATCAACACAATCACCTTTAGCTATTGGTTGACAAGGTCCTGTTGGATTAAGTTCTTTAGTAGCTTTTGCATCTAACCAAGAAACTGCACCACATAATCCAAGTCTTTCAGGAGTAACTACACAAACGTGAGCTGGAGCAAATGATTGACACATGTTACAAGAATAGAAATCTTCAACACTTTCATCAACAAGTGAAGCTAATCTACTATCTCTAGCTTCATATCTAGCTAAAGCTTCAGCTTTTCTAGCATTAACCATTTCTTCATCAGTTATTATAGTAACTTCACATTTATCAACAACTGCTTCAAATTCATCTTTCATCATAGCATACATAACTTCACCTATATGCTCAAGAGTAAATCCTTTTTGAACAGCATCTTTAGATATTCTTACCCATGCCATATCTCTTTGACCTACATGCATTAATCCTTCTATGTAGTTCATGAAATAGTGGAAACGTCTTTCAAGTACTGGTTCGAAGTCTTCTTGCATTGCTTTACCAGCAACATTAACTACTACTGCTAATGGTAGTCTTGTAATCGTATCTATATTTGCTATATCTATATTTTCACCTATAACTTCTATTTTGTGGTCTTCAACTTCTGCCATAGATTTAGCTACAACTAATTCCCAAGCTGGAGTTTTATTTCCACCAAATTCATAAGCCATTTCAGCTTTTCTTATTCTTTCACCTTCGAAAGCTGCAGCAAATCCTACTGGTATAGGTATTTCCGTTATTTTTATTTTTATATTTCTAGCTTCTAAAGAAGTTGCAACAAATTTATCGTAATCTCTTTGAGTTAATAAGTTACAAGGTACTTCTGTAACAACTTGATCAGTTATTACTGGGAATCCAAGGGCTATAGCTCCTGCACCACAAGCAACTATTAATTCACTAAGTGGCCCAAATGCATTAACAAATGCAGGAACTCTCTTAGCTGTATATTCAAGTAATGTTGGAAGATCACCAGGTTTAACAGCGCCAAATATTAATGCAGCTCTTATAGCAACAGAAACAACATGGATAACTGAAGTTACATCGTATCCTAGTGGTATAACACGAAGATCTACACCCATTTTTACGCCAGCTTCTATAGCTTGATCTATAACTTTACCAACTAAGAAAGTTAATAAACCTTTAGATTGATAATCTTTTACTACTTTTGCTAATGTTTCAGCA
The DNA here is from genome assembly GCA_036648085.1 of Terrisporobacter sp. Classification (GTDB taxonomy): domain Bacteria; phylum Bacillota; class Clostridia; order Peptostreptococcales; family Peptostreptococcaceae; genus Terrisporobacter. The sequence goes on along the minus strand of JAVXJA010000003.1, from coordinate 75,571 downwards.
TCTGGGCATTCCCCTAGAACAACTGCAACACCAGGTATATCTCCTGTAACAAGTGGTACACCAAGAGATCTTATTATAGGGTCAACTACGTGTCCTGCGCATGGAGCTTCATATGGAGTTGGGTTTAATGCATATTTTACTGCTTCAACTACTTCAGCAGCTAAAGCTGTCGCTAAACCTGCATTTAACGCTGTTTCAAGTAATGGTTTTTCAACTATTAAAGATTTTATTACTTCTAAAGCACCTTCTAAGTTTCCTAATGTAGCCATTTTTTGACCTGTTGCAGCATATATACATGGAAGAGAATATGCTGTATCTGGGAATGCCACCGGGCATTCTTTACCTTTTTCTGCTATTGCAGCTGTAAGTGCTCCATTTGCAGCATCGTATGCTTGATTAGCACCTGTGTAAATTATGTTATATAAATTCACTTTTTACTTCCCCCTTTTATGAATTATAAGTTTATTATCAAGCTAAGCTTTAATTGAACAAGCTTCGCTGTTTAAACCTAATCCTATTATTAATTTAAATTTAATCTATCTTAACCTTATTTTTGTTACCCTTTATAATCAAAAGCAAGATCATGTACTTCTAAATAAGAATCTGCGTATAAGTTAGAGTTTCTTATTATGTCACAAGATTTTATTGTTTGCATTAATAATTCATCTAATGGATTAACTATAGCAGAAGAGAAACCATTAGCCATTGCCATTGCTAACCAGTTACTATCTAGTATAGGTCTTATGTGTTTTGGACAACCATTAGAAACATTTGATAATCCACCAGTAGTTTTTAATCCCATTTCAGTCATTTGTCTTATAGCTTCTATAACATCCATTTGCTTGTCTTGCATACCTTTTATAACTAAGCAAAGTGGATCAAAGTATACATCTGTTTCTGGATCTATACCAGCCATAGCAGCTGCTTCTATTAATTCAGTACAGAATCCCATACGTTGCTCATTATCTGAAGGTATCCCCTCCTTAGCACATAATGCTATTATAGCTGCATCATATTCACCAGCAACTTCCATTAAATGCATTCTATCTCCAGCATCTGCAGAGTTTATAATTGGTTTTCCATGAGTTCTATCATAAACTTTTAATCCAGCTTCTAAAGCAGCAACATTAGCTGTATCTAATGCTAGTGGAACATTGTTTAATTCACTTTGAAGTAATTTAACTCCCCACTCCATTATTTCTGCTCCATCTCTTTCTGCTGGTCCTATATTAAAATCAATTACATGAGCTCCTGCATCTAATTGTTCAATAGCTCTTTTTATAATTGGTTCTGGATTTCTCTCAGCTATAGCTTTTCTTATTGGTGGTGCTATACAGTGAATTCTTTCACCTATAATCATAAATTTTTCCATACTATTTATCCCCCTTAGATTATCTATTAATAGTTATTAGCTGTTTTGAGTAACAGATTGTTTATTTTCCATATATTCTTTTAAGAATTTTGGTAATTCCATAGCTTCTGGAGTACCTACTATAACATTCCAATCTGGTAAGTTATCTTGTACATCCGCTTGTATAACTGCAACTTTTCCTGGTATTATTAAATCTCTATTCTTAGTCATATCAGCTATACCAGATTCTTTAACAAAGTTTCCTATTACGCTACCACCAAATTTACCAGCAGCCCAAGAAGTAAGAACTGAATATCCACCTGCATCAGGTATTACTAACCAACAAGGAACTTTAGACCTTTCTAATTCACCAGTTACAACGAAGTAAGTTAAAGCAAAGTCAACAGTTACTAATACTGGAGAATTTTCATCTGGATTATTTATTGGATAAATTTTAGTTTCAACTCTCATTGGTTTTTGAGGGTCAGTGAATAAGTTTTGTCTTAATGCATATAAAGGTAAAGCTTTTGCATAATTTATATCATCTATAACTATGATAGAACCATATTTAACTGTAAATGCAGATGATAATGCAACTTCTAACATTTCATCCCCATTAGCTAATTTGTTTACAAATACTAATGATGGGTATCCAAAAGTTCTATCTTGATCTTTTAATGCTATTCTTCTTACTTGAACTGCATTAGCATAAGTATCTTTTATATTTTCTGCTGTTACATCAAGTATTAATTCTTTGTAACCAGCTTTTTGAACTAATTCTGTTGTTTCATATAATTCTTCTAAACTAGAAGCTTTTAAACCTAAAACTAAGTTATCAGCTTTAACTACGTCTATCATAGCTTCATAGTTTTCTTTAGTTGCTCCAATTACTACTGGCTTTAATCCAGCAAGCACTGCAACAGCTTCTTTAGCTACTTCAGCATCATCAACGTTTAATATAAAAGCAACTGAAGTTTGTTCTTTTAATTTGTTTATTACATTTAAGAAATTATCTTTGTTTCCGCTGTATGTAACACAAGCAAATTCAGCTTTCATTATTTCGCCTATTCTTTCGTATTCTACAGCTTTAACATTAGCTATTTTTGCATCTACTTGCTCTTCTGTCATACAATCGCAGAAAGCAACAGCAAATCTATTTTTACTAACTAGAGTTTTCTCATGTCTAAATAAAACTGTTTCTCCACCTAGAGTATATTCATTTTCTCCTGCTCCAACTTTTAAAGTTTTCATTGGAGGTGCAGTAGCCTCTGATAACTTTTGTATTGATTCATCAGACATATGCGGACATTTTTCTACTTCTACAGCTCCACTTGCAACCTTCATAGAGAAAGCCATACAAGTTGGAAATCCACATTCCTTACAGTTTTTCTTTGGTGTTAATTTAAATATATCTAAAGCTTTTAGTGCCATTATTTTATCCCCCTAACCTTACAAATATTATTAAGCTAACTCGCTTATAAATGTTTTTATAGTTTTTACTGATTCTGGATGACGAAGTATTACAGCATCAGAACCACCTATTAATACAGCTGTAGCTGTTGAAACTTCCATACCTATACTTCTTCTTTCACTGCATCCCCATTCTGGTTGATCAGCCTCTGTAGCTATAGCTTCTTTAACATGACCAACTTCAAAAGAAACTGGTGTAACTATTGGTAATTGTAATTGCTTATCATTTTGGTTGAAAGCAGCTAATCTAATTCTATCCATTGTAGATGCAACATACTCATATCCATATCCTACAGCTGAACATCCAACATTCATAACTGTATTTTCAGATTTAACACCTAATTGAGCTAACAAAACATTCATTTGTTTAGCTAAGTTTATATCAACAGCTGATTCAGCAGCTACTTTTTGTCCATAAGCAAGACCTGCTGCAGCTCCAACTTCTTTATAGTTGTCTTCTACTGCAGATAATATTAATACATTTTTACCTTCTAACGCTTCTGAAACTTTCGCAAATAATTTACCATCTTTTTCAGCTACTCCACACCCTGCTATTACTAAAGGTAACTCTATAGCATCTGATACTTTTTTAGCTACTTCTGCACATTCTTCTACAGATTTATCATCTCCATTTGGATCTGCTCCAACAAATCTTAAACAAATAAAATCTGATTCAGTATTATCTTGAACATATTTTGCCCAAGCAGCTGTATCATCTAGTACATCCTTATACATTTCTTTGTAACACTCAATCCAGCTATCTGGATAAACATCATTTATTTCTATTCCAACTTTTTGAGTATTTCCTGTATCTCCATCAAAGCTATAGAATGGTAATATATTTTGACCACCTATTTTTATAGCTTTTTCTCCTGTTCCTATTATAACTTCACTTATCTTTGCTGAGCTCTTTTGCACAGACATTTTAAATGCCATATCTTTTTCCCCCTTAAGCCTATTTTAATTCTAATTTAGCCACTATATCTTCCATGGCCATTCTAGATTTTGAGTCCTCTGGCAATTTCACAAGCGGAATGCCATTAGAATCATATTCATATATTAATTCATCTAAAGGTACTACACCTAGAAGGTTTAAATTATGTTTTTTTATTTCTTCTTTAACACCATCATTTAAAATTCCCTGTGGTGCTTTATTTACTATAAGATAAACACTTCCTACACTAAGATTTAATTCTCGTGCTAAATCCCTAATTCTTGCAACGGCTTGAATACTTCTTCTTGAGCAATCGCTAACTAATAATAAAGTATCAGTATGTTTAGATGTTTTTCTACTTAAATGCTCCATACCAGCCTCATTATCAGTGACAACATAATTGTATTGTCCAGAAACCTTTTGAACTTGTTCTCTTAATATTCCATTTACGAAACAATAACAACCTTCACCTTCAGATCTACCCATTACTAATAAGTCGTATCCGTCGCCTTCTTCTATGATAGAATTTAACTTCCATTGTAAAAACTGAGCTTTTGTCATACCTCCAGGAAATGAATCCCCTCTTCTTTCAGTCATATTAGCTTCTTCTCTAATTTGACCTATTGTAGCTTCAACATCTATACCTAATACTTCATTTATATTTGCATTAGCATCAGCATCAACTACTAAAATTGGTTTTTTATTTTCTTTTAATAATATATCTATTAAAAGCCCTGTAAGACTTGTTTTACCAGTTCCACCTTTTCCAGCTACTGCTATGTTATAACTCATTTAAGATTTCCCCCTTAGTACGCCTAAACAGAGCTTTTATCTTTTACTCTGTTTTTTACTTATAAAGTTGATGGTACTGAATGAACACATTCACCATGTACATCATGTAATGCTTCCATTATACCTTCAGATAAACTTGGATGTGCATGTATTACTCTGCCTACATCTTTAGCTTTTAATCCTAAACCTACTGCTAGAGATAATTCAGTTAATAAATCTGTACAATGAGGTCCTACTAAAGTTGCACCTATTATTACATCATCCTTATCAACTAATACTTTAATAAATCCTTGTATTTTACCTATAGCTTTAGCTTTTCCTAAACCTCTAAAATCAAATTTACCTACCTTATACTCTATTCCTTCAGCTTTTAATTCATCTTCTGTTTTACCAACACCTGCTACTTCAGGCTCTGTATATACACAACTTGGGATTGATTTATAGTTAACTGTTTCGCCATTTCCTTTTACTGCATTTTCAGCAGCTACCATACCTTCAGCTGATGCTACATGTGCAAGCATTGCTGTTGGTATTATATCTCCTATAGCGTAAACACCTTCAATATTAGTCTCCATATATTCATTTACTTCAATAAATCCTCTGTCAGTCATTTTAACACCAGCTTCAGCTACACCAGAGCTAGCTAAATTAGGTTTTCTTCCTGTACAAAGTAATACCACTTCTGCTTCGATTGATTTGCCATTATTTAAATTAAGTTTTACTATATCGTCACTAACTTCAAAACTATCTGTTGCAACATTACACATAACTTTTATTTTGTCTTTTTTGAATTGTCTTGCTAATGCTTTAGCTCCATCTGAGTCCATTCTTCCTAATATTTGTGGAAGAACCTCTATTATAGTTACTTTTGTACCTAATGTAGAATAGAATTGACCTATTTCAGATCCTATAACTCCACCACCTATAATCACTAATGATTTTGGTAATTTATCTAAACTTAATACTTCATCTGAAGTAATAACATTTTTACCATTGTAAGGCATGAATGGGAATACTGTTGGTATAGATCCATTAGCTAATATTATTTTATCAGCTTTTACTTCTTCTATGCTACCATCATCTTTAGTAACTTCTATAGTGTTTTTATCTATTAGTTTTCCGTATCCATCTATCTTTTTAACTCCTCTTTTATCAAAAAGAAATTGAATGCCTGCTACTAATTCATCCGTTATCTTTTGTTTTCTTGATACTATAGCATCAAAATCTGGTTTAACATCCCCTTCAACATTAATACCAAATGATTTAGCTTCTTGAATAGTTCTTAGCACATCACTAGAAGCTAGTAATGCTTTTGTTGGTATACAACCTACGTTTAGGCAAGTTCCACCAAGTCTATTTTTTTCTATAACTGTAACTTCAGCACCAAGCATAGCTGCTTTTAAAGCTGCTACATATCCTCCTGGTCCTCCACCAATTACTGCAACTTTCATGTTTAATCCCCCATTTTTATTGAAACTGATTTTATAATCCAGCTTCATCTAATATTTTTGGAACATTCTCTTCTGCACCAATTGCCATTATATGTACACCGTCACAAAGATTTTCTTCTTTTAATTGTTTTATAAATTCTCCGGCCATCTTAATTCCTTCTTGAACATAGTTACCTTTGCCAGCTGCTTTCAATCTTTCTATTTGCTCATCTGGAACAAATATACCAGGAACGTTAGCTGTCATGAATTTAGCCATTCCAGGTGATTTTAATGGAACTATACCAGCTAGGACTTTGCAATCCATATCCTTAGTAAGTTCTCTGAACTTTCTCATGTGCTCTATATCGTAAACTGCTTGAGTTTGAAAAAACTTAGCTCCAGCATTTATTTTCTTCTGCATTTTTAATAATTGTACTTCTATTGGAGCATATTCAGGTGTAACACAAGCTCCTAAATAGAAATCTGTTTTACCTTTTAATTCTAATCCCACACTATCTACTCCACTATTTAATGTAGAAGCTGTTTTCAATATACTTACAGAATCTAAATCAAATACTGGTTTAGCTTGAGGATGGTCACCCACACTTGTATGGTCACCTGTTAGTGCTAATAAATTATCTATACCAAAGACACCAGCAGAAAGCATTTCACCTTCTATAGCTATTCTATTTCTATCCCTACCAGTCATTTGTATTACTGGCTCTAACCCTATATCTTTTAATAATTTACATGTAGCTAGAGATGTTGCTCTCATTACAGCTGATTGAAAATCAGTTACGTTTGCTGCATGAACCCTTCCTACACACATCTTTGCACATTCCATTAAATGAGAAAGATCTGTTCCTTTTGGTGGTGCCATCTCTGCAGTTACAGCAAATTCTCCTCTTTCCAATGCTTCTTGTAACATACTCATGAAAATAATCCCCCTTTATTTACCTATACTTCTTAAGCTTCAGCTTCGGCTTTTTTATTTGCGTTGTGTCTTCTTGGATTAAGTTGTTTAGAATAATCTTTTGGAGCTCTAACTTCTGTTAAGTTATCTAATTGACCTAAATCTTTAAGTCTTTCGTAAATCATTACCCATGCACAATCATTGTCTGGGTCAACTTCACATTTACCATTTTTCGCTCCACCACATGCACCATTTATTAAACCTTTAGCACACATAGTAACTGGACAAATTCCTCCAGTCCAACCAAGTTCACATTCTCCACATGCTTTACAAGCTTCTTCGAATTGTCCAACCCTCTCTACTTCACCTATAAATAAAGTATTATTTGCTGGATAAACAGGAATATTTTGTTTTTTTGTATTTTTAACTATTGTTTGAGTTCCATCTCCACATGCTAATGATAATATAGCATCAGCATCTTTTAATTCATTTTTTAAAGATTTAAATTCTTTTTTTCCTAATAATAAGTTACAAGCTGTATCTGGAAGTAAGTATCCTAATACTTCTTTCCCTTCAGCTTCTAATAAAGTTTTCATTTCTTGTATTTCAGGCTCTCCACCAGTTTTACTAGCAGCTGCACATTGATTACAACCTACTAATATAACTTTTTTAGCATCTTTTAAAAAGCCTAGTATTTCAGCCATTGGTTTTCTATCAGATATTACCATAGTTATTATCCCCCTAAAGTTTTAACTATACTTAATATATATAGCGAATATATTATGTCTTCTTTACTTATTGTTTTGTTGTTTACATGCTTTTATTACATGTTTAGCAAGTATAGAAGTAGTAACAGAACCAACACCTGCTGGAACTGGAGTTACTAATGATGCTTTTCCTACTACATCATCTGTATCAACATCACCACAAATTCCGCCACCTTCTGGCTTAGCATTTATGCCAACATCTATTACAACAGCACCTTCTTTAACATAGTCAGCTGTAACCATTCTCGCTCTACCAACACCTGCTACTAATACATCTGCATCAGCACATACTTTTGGTAAATCTTGAGTTTTTGAATGACAAATAGTAACTGTAGCATTTTCACCAAGTAATAACATTGATACTGGCTTACCAACAACCATTGATCTACCTAATACAACTACATTAGCTCCTTTCAGTGGCACATTGTAGTATTTTAATATTTCAACTACTGCTGTAGGAGTACATGGAGGGAATCCAGTCTTATCTCCTTCCATAAGCTTAGCAGTATTCATTGGACTAAAACAGTCAACGTCTTTTTCAGGTGCTATTACATTTTTTATTACGTCTTCATTTATTCCTTCTGGTAATGGTCTAAATGTTAATATTCCATGTACAGAAGAATCATTATTTAACTTTTGTAATGTTTCTATATATTGTTCCTGAGTTGTTCCATCTTCTAACTCAGTAACTTCTGTTTGTATTCCTATAACTTCACACTTTTTAAGAGCACCTTTTTCATAAGAAAGATCGTTTGGTTTAGCCCCTACTCTTAATATTGCTAATTTAGGCTGGATACCATCTTTAACTAATGCTTCACATTCACCTTTAAGTACTTCACTTAAAGCATCTCCAACTGGTTTACCTTTAATTATTTCACCCACTCTTATTTCGCCTCCCACATCTAATAAAAAATTCGCGACCCTCATGTCGCCAACGTCTAAGTCTTGCGACTTATCCCGTTGCTCAAAATAAGCAATTAAAATTCTTATCATCTTTAATTTAATTATATACTTTTCTTATTTTCTTTGTGTATTGTATAAATTGTTTTGTATAAAAATATATTACAATTTTGGCTTATAATATATTTTTATAGTATTAGTTGTAATACTTTATTTTTTATCCTAAAGCTACTAATACTTTTTCATATACTTCATCGCATATTTTTATTCCATCTTGAACTAATTGATTACATTCTTTATCTATTTTTCCTGCATATTCTCTATCTTTCATAGAGTTGACATTTATTATTACATTAAGTTGACCAGATAATATTGCAGCTCTTAAACATTGAACTCCACATCCTACATCACTTATAGCAAGTTTTGATCCTTTATCAACTAACTCTTCATGTAGTTTTATTGAATCAAAACATAATCTTACTATATCCATAGGAACTTCACATGCAACTTTTAAACATTTTTCCATCGTTTCAGCTTTATATTGTTTTTCTTCCTCTGTTGCAGTTGGAAGACCATAAGCTTTTGATAATGGATAGAAACCTTCAGCATCTTTATCTATCATAGATAATAATTCTTCTTCTAATTTAGCTGCTTTTCCTAAAATTTCTTGAATAGTTTCTTCATACTCCGCATACTTTTTCTTTCCTGTAGTTAAGTTACAAACCATACTACCTAAAGCCATACCTATAGCTCCTGCTAATGCAGCAGCTCCTCCGCCTCCAGGTACTGCAGCTTTAGATGCTAATACCTCTATAAAATCTACACAACTTTTTTGTGCCATACTCTCCATAAGTACTTTTGCCTCCTTTAGGTATTCAAGGTAATTCCATAGTAGTGCACAAGATATTATTGTGCACTACTATTTGTATATCTAATTATGTTAATTCATATTTTTACATGCTATATCTAGAATAATCCTGCAATTACTCCATTTTCATCAACATCTATTCTTTCAGCTGCTGGACGTTTTGGAAGACCTGGCATCTTCATTATTTCACCAGTAAGTGCAACAACAAATCCTGCACCAGCAGAAACTGTTACTTGTCTTACTGTAATTTTAAATCCAGTTGGTCTACCTAATACGTTAAGATCATCAGTTAAAGAATATTGAGTTTTAGCCATACATATTGGCATATTTCCAAATCCTAAACCTTCTAATCTTGTTAATTCTTTTTTAGCTTGTGGAGTGAAGTTTACTCCATCAGCTCCATATATCTTAGTAGCTATTGCTTCTATTTTTTCTACTAATGTTAAATCATCTTCATAGCAGAATTGGAAGTCATTTTCTTGTTCACAAAGTCTTACTACTTCTTGAGCAAGTTCTACTCCACCTTCTCCACCTTTAGCCCATACTTGAGATAAAGCAACGTTAACACCTAGTTCTTTACATTTATTTCTAACTAATTCTACTTCTTCAGGTGCGTCAGTTGGGAATTCATTTATAGCAACTACTGCAGGTAATTTATAAACTTGAGTTATATTCTCAACATGTTTTAATAAGTTTGGAAGACCTGCTTCTAAAGCTTCTAAGTTAGTTTCATTTAAATCAGCTTTAGGAACTCCACCATTGTATTTAAGGGCTCTAACTGTAGCAACTATTATAACAGCATCAGGCTTTAAGTTAGCCATTCTACATTTTATATCTAAGAACTTTTCAGCACCAAGGTCAGCACCAAATCCACCTTCAGTAACAACATAATCAGCAAAATGCATAGCCATTCTTGTAGCTATAACAGAGTTACATCCATGAGCTATATTAGCAAATGGTCCACCATGTACGAAAGCTGGTGTTCCTTCCAAAGTTTGAACTAAGTTTGGTTTTAAGGCATCTTTTAATAAAGCTGCCATAGCACCATTAGCCTTTAACTGTTCAGCAGTAACTGGTTGACCTTCAAAGTTATAACCAACTACTATTCTTCCTAATCTAGCTTTTAAATCCATGATGTCACTTGCTAAACAGAAAGCAGCCATTACTTCTGAAGCAACTGTTATATCAAATCCATCTTCTCTAACAATACCATCTGCTCTTGCTCCTAAACCATCGACAATATTTCTAAGTTGTCTATCGTTCATGTCAACGCATCTTCTCCAAGTAATTGTTCTACTATCTATATTAAGTTCGTTACCTTGATGCATATGGTTGTCTAGCATTGCAGCTAGTAAATTATTAGCAGCACCTATAGCATGGAAATCTCCTGTAAAATGTAAGTTTATATCTTCCATTGGAACAACTTGAGCATATCCACCACCAGCAGCTCCACCTTTTACACCAAATACTGGTCCTAAAGAAGGTTCTCTCAATGCAACAAGAACATTTTTTCCTATTTTCTGTAAACCATCAGCAACACCTATAGTAGTTGTTGTTTTACCTTCTCCAGCTGGAGTTGGGTTTATAGCTGTAGTTAATATTAATTTAGATTTTTTCTTTCCAGTTTCTTTTTTTAATAAATTGTAGTCAACTTTAGCTTTATATTTACCATATAACTCTAAATCATCTTCTGTTAACCCTAATTTTTTACCTATTTCCCTAATATCTAGAGGTCTTGCCTCCTGAGCAATTTCTATATCAGACTTGAATCCCATAATTATTCCTCCCACAGTTTTTATATTAACACTCATAGAGTGTCTTAATCTTTTTTACTAAAAATCGATCTAACTGTTCTGATTCTTTAATTCAACTAGTCTTTCTTTTATAGCTTTTATTTCTTTTCTAGTTGCTTCACTTATATCGTAAGGAGATTGGTTTGCTCTATCTGAATCTATTACTTGTTGGTTATAATGTACAAATCCTAGGGCTTCATCTTCTTCAATATTTGATTTTATGAAGTTGATATCTTCCTCATTTCTCATCTTATTTCCAACAACGTATACTTTTTTTACACCTATATCATTTCCAAGTTTTTTAACTTTTCTATAAGTCTGTAAGCTTCTCTCGCCTGGCTCAACTACTACTATAAAAGCATCTACTCCTTGAGCCGTACCTCTACCTAAATGTTCAATACCAGCTTCCATATCCATTACAACAACATCTTTACTTTGTAATATTAAATGAGAGCATAATCTTTTAAGTAGTACATGTTCTGGACAAACACATCCTGAACCGCCTGTATCTACAGTCCCTAATGTAAGTAATCCTACTCCATTATGTTCTTTACAGTATTTTTCAGGAATATCATCTACTTTTGGATTCAGTTTAAACATTTTATTAAATGTACCTTCACTAGTAGCAGTTCTATCAGATACTAGTTTTTTCATTTCTGATATTGGTACTATTGACTCATAGACATCCTTTGGAAAACCTAATGCTAATCCTAAATTAGCATCTGGATCTGCATCTACTGCTATAACTCTAAATCCTTCATCTGCAAACATTCTTGATATCATTGATGAAAATGTTGTTTTACCTACTCCACCTTTTCCTGTTATTGCTATTTTCATATCAAAAATCATCTCCCACCCTATGTATTGTCTAAATAACTTAAAAGCTATTTGGTTCTATTAGTATATTTCAACTAGTCTATTATTAAATAATTTATAAAAATAGACTAGTTTCTATTTATTTTTTTAATCAATAATTATTCAGCTACTACTTCTGCTAAACGTTTATTTAAAACTTTTTCTTGATATAATTCTTCAAAGTGTGGTCTCTTAACTTCTATGTCATCCATTATCATTTTAGCTAATTCTTCAGCATTTTCATTTACATGGAAACAAGCTCCTACTTGCTCTGTCAATCCACCACATAATAATTCAACTGCTCTATCAGACCCTGTTATTGGAGGCATAACTCCTAGGTAAGTATCTATACCAGAGCAAACAACATAAGTACCTATAGCAATTGCTTTTTCTGACATCCATTCTGGAGCACATCCAGCAACCGGTAAATCACTTATATCCATATCACAAGCATTTGCAACTAATGAACATACATTTAATATACGAGAGTTATCAACACAAGATCCTAAGTGAATAACTGGAGGTATATCAACTAATTCACAAACTGTAGCCAAACCTTTTCCTGCATATTTAGCAGCATTTTCTTTCAACATTAAACCATTCTTACAAGCTGCGGAAGCACCACATCCTGTAGTTACTACTAAGAAGTCATTTTTGATTAATTCTTTTATAATCGTCAAGTGGTTATAGTTAGATGGTGTTTTAGCATTATTACATCCAACAACACCTACAATCCCTCTTATTACACCAGATGCAAGAACATCTACTAATGGTTTTAATGTATCCATTTCATCTATTTGAGTATTAACAACATTATTTAACTGACCAACTATAGCTTCTTCAGCATAACCAACCATACCTTCTGATTTTAAATCTGGAACTAAAACCTTAGATTGATCTCTATTTTTAAAGTTCATTATAGCTTCTCTTACTATACTTTTAGCATCTTTCATAGCTGTATCTTCATGGAATTCCATATATGTAGATCCAGTTATTTTAGCTTTTGGAGATGTAGTTATAAATTTAGTATGATAATGGCTAGCTACTTCTGACATTGCTGGGAATATACATTGAACGTCAACTACCATAGCTTCCACAGCACCTGTTATTACAGCTAATTCTTGTTGATGGAAATCACCAGCTATTTTAACACCATGTCTCATAGTTAATTCATTACCTGTACAGCATATACCTGATAATGTTATTCCATCAGCCCCTACTTCTTTAGCTAATGCTTGCATTTCTGGTAATTCAGATGCTGCAACTATCATTTCTGATAATGTTGGCTCATGTCCATGAAGTATTATATTAACATTATTTCCTGCTAATACATTTAAGTTAGCTTCTGTATGAACTGGCTTTGGAGTTCCAAATAATATATCTGAAATCATTGTACCAATCATAGATCCAGCCCAACCATCTGCCATAGAACATCTCATAGACATATTGATTAAAGAATCTAAATCAGCTGTACACCCTACATGAGTTGAATGCATTACTGTAGCTATTTCTCTATCTATAGCTCTTGGCTCTATTCCAAGGTTATGCCATATCTCTTGTCTTACTTTTGGAGCTCTCTTTAATAATTTTGATACTCCATATGGTTTACCAAATTCCATTAGACATACTTCAGCTACTTCATGAGCTAATTCATATACATCTTTGCCTTCTGGATCAACATCCATAAATTTAGCAAATTCTATTAGTTTTTCTGGTTCTTTTACTTGATAGTCTCCACCTGGACAAGTCAATGCCAATGTATGAGTTATATCTCTAGCATGATCTGAATGGGCAGCAGTACCAGCAGCACACATTCTTGCATAGTTTCTTCCTACTATTGTATGTTCATCAGCACCACAAAGTCCTCTTGGAGTTTTAGCACTTATTCTACAAGGTCCCATGCCACAGTTTCTACAGCACACACCTTGAAGACCAAATCCACATTGTACTTTGTAACCTAATTTTCTTTTATACATTGTCTCAACGCCGTCTTTTTCAGCTTTTTCTATCATGATTTTACTGTTTAAGTCAACTGTCATATTTTGCATTTGTTCAAGAACGTTAATATCTTTTTTCATATTCTTTTCCCCTCTTTGTAATTATTTAACCCCTTTTTTAGAAATAACAAAAAGATGCCTTAAGTATTTATTTTCAATATATTTATAAATATATTTCGAGCAAAATTATAAACAAACTGCTCTATTAGCTAAAAAAATTAATTTTTTAACAAGCATAGACATGAATCATACTGTATTCATACAATATTTCAACGCAAATTTGTCCTATGCTACTATTTAATTGTAAAAAAGATTGTTCCTTCTAAATTAGCTTGTATTTATTATTTTGGTATTTAAAATGTCGATTTCATTTAAGATAAGTTTTTCTGATTAGATATTCCAGGGTGTTTCCATTATTTTCATGTGTCATCTAATTAGATTATATATTATATTCTTTAAATTGTATACCAATTTATAACTCAAATTCATCATTTAAAACTATTCTTTTTTTAATTTCTTTTATAGAATAGTTGTTATTTAATAAACGATTTTTTTCTACAAAAAAAGCTACAATATCAAATTAATTATTTAATATTGTAGCTTTATAATATAAAAATTTATTTTATTTTATTTTTTAGTTAATCCTATAATTGCTTAATTCTCTCATACAAGATATTGTTATTTCATCTTCTGGATTAAGTTCATAAGCTCTCTCTATATAATAGATTGCATCATCTATATTTCCTACGTTTAAATAAGCCATACCTAGATTACAAAGTATTTCTGGATCTTCTTTTAATTTAGCTGCCTGTTCTAAAATCTCCACAGCTCTTTCCATGTTAAATGAAGATGCCTCACAAAGAGCAAGTTCTACTAAAGTATCTACTTGTTTAGGTCTTAATATTAAAATCTTTTCAAAGTATAATCTAGCTTTATCTATTTCACCCATATTTTTATAAGCTATACCTAGAATAAATAAAAGATTCCACCAGTCGTTATATTCTTCTTCTAATGGTAATAACTTTTCAAGACCTTCTTCAAATTTTCCTTGGAATACTAATGAATATCCTTCTTCGTATTGAACTTTGTAGTCCATTTTCCCTAAGTTCTCTTGTATTTCTGCTATTATATCTTCATCTAAACCAAGCTTCATAGCTTCTTCCCATATAACTTTAGACTTTATATATTGACTTTGATTATAATAATGATAACCTAGGTGATAGTATGCTAAAGCAAAACTTTCATCCATATTAATAATTTTTTCTAATTTTTCACCAGCTTCTAATAGAAAGTCATTCATAGCCTTAGGATCTTCATCCTTTTGGTAAGTTGTAGCAACTTCCTGACATACTATTGCATAATTATAAAGTCCTTCAATATCCTCTGGGTATAAAGTAACTAAAGCTTTTATATATATTAAAGAATCCGTTGTTTCTCCCAGTTCAAAGTATTTTCTCGACATATAACCAGCATATGCTCTTATATTAAAATCAATCTTATTTTCTAATGCAAATAAGAATTTTTTATATTCTTCATTATATACAAACTGAGAATCAATCCCTATCATATAGATCATAGCATCTGCAATAGACATAGAATTAACTCCATGTTCGGCAGTCTTCTCTTTTATTCCCTTTACTAAAACTTCATTTTTTATAGGAACATTTAATCCATCTTTTGGCATTTCGTATCCATCTAAATGGAATTCCCCATATTTTTTTACGGTTATAAATGCAAGTTCATCTGTCTTTTTAAGTAAATATTTATCTATCCTAAATTTCATTTTCTTCTCCTACCTTTACTGTATAAGTTTTTGATTTATCAAATATTTTATTTGTATTGTAATCAAATAGTATGACAGTCTGATTTTTTTCTAATTGTTCATTTATATTCTCTTTTAATTTTAAAATATCATATTTAAAAGGTTCAAAATGCACATATTTTAAAATGTATTTTGTTGGTGTATCTATAAAATCAGGGAAATACGTTTTTAAATTTTCTTCATCATGTAAAAAGTCATGAGATTTACTTTTAAAATTAGATATTTCTATTTTATCAAATATAGATGGTACACTCGATATTTTTCCTAAAGATATATAATCATATTTAAGTATTTCACCAAACAATTCATTATCTTTGTTTATTTTCTCATTATAAAAATCTAATAATATTTTATATAATTGATTTTTGCCTTGTGCCATATGAAAATATCCCATATCTTCGAAGTAAGTAGAAAACTCTTCAAAAAATTTAAATGGACTTTTACTGTAGTAATTTTTAATTATATATTCAATAGATAAATGGAAGTTATTAGAATTATAATATGTTTCTAATATTTCTTCTATATCTTTAATTTTTAATATTTCATCATAAGTCATAAAGTCATTATACAGTACTTCATATGGAGCATAATCTTTAAACTTATATCCATATTTTTCAGCACTGTATCTCATGCCTGTACCTTTTATCATTTTAAGGAAACCTAATTGTAATTGCTCTATGCCTAAATTAAATACATCATTAAATGATGTTTCAAATCTTTCATATCCTTCATAAGGAAGACCTGCAATTAAATCTAAATGTTGATGTATATTTCTGTATGATTTTATTGTTGTTACAACGTAAGATAATTTTTCAAAATCATCTCTTCTTCCCACGGCATCTAGTGTTTTTTGATTAGTACTTTGTACTCCTATTTCAAATTGGAACAATCCTTCTTTACATGTTTTTAAAAAGTCTAACATATCATCATCTAATAAATGTGCTGTTACTTCAAAGTGATATGTAGTATATCCATTATCATTTTCCATTAGGAATTCCATGATTTCTTTTGCAAATTTCTTATTTGCATTGAAAGTTCTGTCTATAAACTTAATTTGTGATACTTTTGCATCTATTAAGTTTTTTAAGTCTCTTTTTACTCTGTCTGTACTAAAATATCTTAAACCTTTTATAGCTGAAGATAAACAATACTGACAATTAAAAGGGCATCCTCTAGATGTTTCATAATATACTATTCTATTTTCATATTCTTTTATATCTAGTTTTTCATATGGACTTGGAATTTCATCTAAGTTTTGTAGTAATTTCATGAATTCATTTGTAATTACTTTTCCATCTGCTCTATATACAATTCCATTAACATCTTCTATAGTTTTTTCACCTAAAAAATGT
Organism: Terrisporobacter sp.; assembly: GCA_036648085.1. Lineage (GTDB taxonomy): Bacteria > Bacillota > Clostridia > Peptostreptococcales > Peptostreptococcaceae > Terrisporobacter. The sequence continues at coordinate 58,327 of JAVXJA010000003.1, read as the reverse complement.
TTAACTAAGTCTCTAAATATTAATTCACCTTCACCACATAGTATATAATCTAAAAATTCATATTGTTTCATGGCATAGTCACTATCATAAGTGACTTCTGGACCACCTAAACCAATTTTAATTTGTGGTTTTATTTTCTTTAAATTATCACATAGTTTTACTATGTCATAAATATTCCATATATATGTAGAGAAAAATACTACATCATAATTATTCTTATATATGTCTTTTAAAATATAGTCAAGTTGATTGTTAATTGTATACTCTCTTATGTCAACATCAACTAAATCTTTTACACTTTCTTTTAAATATCTAATCGCTAAATTTGTATGAATAAATTTAGAATTTAATGTCGTTAATAATATTTTCAAATATTTCACTCCTTTTTAAATTTATACTATGTCTTTCTATGGTTTTTAAGTTAAAATAATATATGTAAGGTAAATATTTCAAACTTATGCTAAAATCAACTATTTATGAAAGGATGTATTTATTATGGAATCTATTGATCAAGTCTCTATAAATGATTTATCAAAAAGAGATTTATTATTATTAATAAAAGCTCTTGAATTTACTGGGGAAAACACAAAGCTTGAGGAATTTATAAATCTCAAAAATAACATCGTAAAAGAATTATGCTTCTTAACTGAAACTACTGAACAAGAGTTTATAAATTATCTAGAACAAAACTACTAAATTTTAAGCTTTTCTAAATTTGAAATCATATTCACCAGATTTAGATTTAATTTTAATATAAAGGATATTATCTCTTAACTCTTTTGACTCAATATTTATCTTATTTAGTATTGCATCTGAGACTGTATCACCAGAATTATATTTAATTAAATTTCTTGGATCTGAACTTAAATTATAAGTTTTTTTATTAATATTATAATTTCTTATTTTTATTATGTAATAAGACATTTGTTCAATAAAGTCTATATTGTCTATATTTAGATTTGTTTCTTCACCTAATATTGATAATATAGATTTTTTAATGCTTAATACTCCATTATTGCTTACATTTCGTTCTTCTATATAGATATCATAAATAATATTTAATAAATTTTTTATTATTTTTCCGTCCTCATAATTCTCTATTTTTAAATCTATATAACTGTCAATTAATTGAATAGTATTAATTCTAGCCATTTGAAATTTTATCATATAAATCTTTTCTAACTCAATGGAAAATACTATAATTTTTTCTTTTAAACATTGAAGTAAATCTCCATACTCTATGCTTTTATTGTCTAACAAAGTATGTATCAATGTATTATAAAGAACACTACCTAAAATATATTCAAATAAATTATCCTCTTTTTTAAAGTATTTCACATACTTTTGAATTAAACTTACTACTTCATCTTCACCTTTTTGAATATTCGTATTAGCCAGTATCAATGGTAATAAGATATTTAGCATATCATCGTAACATGGTTTTGTTGCATAAAAATTATAATATCTTAATTCATCTTTTAAACGATTATTGTCTATATACACATATCTTTGAGTTTTATCATCAACTAAACACTTAGTATTTATAATAATTAAATTTTTTAATCCATTATCATCATTAATATTAAAAGAATTTAGATAAGAATTTCTTATTAAATTTTCTTTCATAAATTAACTCCCTTATAAGTCTTTTAATTAGTATTTTTGTCAAATTTCATTTCTTGTATTCAGAAGCCCTAAAAATTATGTTTAATAATTAAAAATAGCAGCTTTACGCTGCCATTTTCTATTACATTCTTTCTGGAGATTGCATCCCTAATATTCTAAGTCCATTTTCTAAAGTTTGTCTAGTTGCAGCAACTAAAGCAAGTCTTGCTTTTCTTAACTCTGCATCTTCAACTAAAATTGGGTTCTCATGGTAGAATTTATTAAATGCTTGAGCTAAATCTAATACAAATCTTGTGACAATATGTGGCTCATTTTTTCTCATTGCAGAAACTATTGCTTTATTAAATGATCCTATTACTTTTAATACTTCAGTACTGTCACCACTAGATAATAAATCATAGTTAATATCTGTAGTTGCTTCTTCTTCAGCTTTTCTTAAAACTGCACAACATCTAGCATGAGTATATTGAACATAAGGTCCTGTTTCACCTTCAAAACTTAAAGTTCTCTCCCATGAGAATGTATAGTCTTTTATTCTACTATTAGATAATTCTTGGAATACTACTGCTCCAACACCTACTTGTTTAGATATTTCATCAACATTTTTAGCATCTGGATTTTTAACAAGTACAGTTTCTCTAGTCTTATCTATAGCTTGTTTTAATACGTCCTCTAAGAATACTACTCTACCTTTTCTTGTAGACATAGTTCCTTCTTCCAATGCCACCATACCAAATGGAGTATGTACTAAATCTTTAGCCCATTCAAATCCCATAAGTTCTAATACCTTAAATAATTGTTGGAAATGTAATGCTTGTTGTGAGCCAACTACATATATACATTTTTCAAAATCATAAGTATTTTTTCTATATACTGCTGCTGCTAAATCTCTAGTCATATATAATGTTGAACCATCATTCTTAGTTATAAGAGCTGGTGGCATATTAAATTCTTCTAAATCTACAATATTTGTACCTTGAGATTGCTTTAATAATCCTTTTTCTTTTATTTGTTCTATGACCGTATCCATTTTATCAGAATAGAAAGATTCACCTGCATATGAGTCAAATTCTATATCTAATAAATCATAAACCCTTGCAAATTCTTTTATACTTTCATCTCTGAACCATTGCCATAATTCTTTAGCTTCTTCGTCACCATTTTCTAACTTTGTAAACCAAGCTCTAGCTTCATCTTCCATTTCTGGTTTCTGTTCAGCTTCATCATGAAATTGTATGTATAATTTTAATAACTCTGGTATTGGATTAGCTTCTATAACTTCTTTATTACCCCAAAGTTTGAAGGCAACTATAAGTTTCCCAAATTGAGTTCCGTAATCCCCCAAGTGATTTACTCTAATTACATTGTATCCTTGAGAATCATATATTTTATATAAAGCATTACCTATAACAGTAGTTCTTATATGTCCTATATGGAAAGGCTTAGCTATATTAGGAGATGAGAAATCTATTACTACCGATTTATGTTGTCCTAAATCACTATTTCCGTATTTTTCTTTTTTATCTAAAACATCATTTATTACTGTTTGAGCTAACTGAGATTTATTTACAAAGAAGTTTACATATCCACCAAGTGGCATAACTTTTGATATTTCACCTTTAACTTCTATGCTTTCTGATAAATCCGTTGCTATCATATTAGGAGCTTTTCTAAATACTTTTGCTAATTTAAAGCAAGGAAAAGCATAATCCCCCATGTCTTTATTTGGTGGCACTTCAAGAAGTGCTACTATTTCTTCTAATGTTAAATCTTCTATTTTTTGTTTAAGGCTATTAGCTATTGCTATTTTAAAATCTTGCATTATTTTCTCCTCTCTTCATCATCATTCTTCTATGTTAAATTAATTTTTACATTTTTTCAAGATATTCATTTCGTTATTGTTTCAAATATATATTATAACTCTTTTTCACTAAAAACTTCTATATTATTTTCTTTAAATAAAGCAGCCGTAACTCCCATTCCACAAACCTTGTTCCCTGTGAAACTTCCATCATAAATAAAATTACATCCACAAGATGGGCTACTCTCTTTAAGCAGAGCTTGTTTGCAATTATACATTTGTGCAATTTTCAAACTTTCTTTTGCTCCATTTACAAAATTATCTGTTACATCAATATTTTCCCATGTTATCACTTTACTATTTCCATTTAAAACTTCACTACCATCTATATAATTTATTTCAGATGGATTTCTTGGTGTAGCTAATCCTCCTAGTTGCTCTGGACATATGATAATAAATTCTTTATCTTTTAAAAATTCTTTTACTTTTTCATTATCATTATTTCCTCCACTATATTTACAATTAACTCCAACTAAACAGGCTGAAATTATTATCAATTAACCCATCTCCTTAAATAAATAGTTATCTTATTTCTACTATAGTTACTCCCATTCCACCTTCACCATATTGTCCAGGTCTTTGAGATTTAACATGTTTATTCTTCTTAAATACATCTTGAAGTCCTTTTTTAAGTACTCCAGTTCCTACACCATGTATTATAGTTACAGATTCTAAACCTGCAACACAAGCATCATCTAAGTATTTATCCACTTCTATAATTGCTTCTTCTAAATTCATACCCCTTAAATCAACTTCTCTTTTTACACTTCCTGATTTAGCACTTATTATCTTTCTAGTTGATTTAGTTACTATGGATTTTTTATCTTTTTCTGATATTTGTAAAGCTTTAAAAGGAAGAGTCATTTTCATTATACCAATTTGTATACTTGCTTCTTTTTTCTTATTATCAACAGATACTACTGTTCCATCTTGATTTAATGTTATGACTTTTACTTCGTCCCCTGGTTTTAAATCTTTTATTTCCTTATTTGAAATTTTAGGAACTATCATACTTTTTACAGATGGTTGAAGATTGCCCATAGAGTTTGCTAATTCTTTTCTTAGACATTCTATCTTTTGATTTTTCTCTTTAGAAGCCATTTGACTTTCCATATTTCTAAGCTCTTTTAGGATATTATCAGCTTCCTCTTTAGCTTGTCTTGTAATACTAAAAGCTTCAGCCCTTGCTTTTTCCATCATTTTGTCTCTTGAAATAGATAGTTTTTCAAGCTTTCTTTCATACTCTGCTTTTAGTTCTTCTATTTCTAATTTAATTTGTTCAGCTTCTTCTCTATCTTTTGTAGCTTTTATTCTATTTTTCTCAACATTTTGAAGAACATCTTCTAATTCTATATTATCTGTATTTATAAACTCTTTGGCTTTATCAATTATATAATCTCTTAATCCTAGTTTTCTTGATATTTCAAAGGCATTTGATTTCCCTGGTACTCCTATTAACAACTTGTATGTAGGACTTAATGTATTAAGATCAAATTCTACGGCAGCATTTTCTACTCGATTTTTTGTAAGTGCATAGTTTTTTAACTCACTATAGTGAGTAGTAGCTATACATTTAGCTCCTGCCATGCTTACATCTTCTAATATAGCTATGGCTAAGGCTGCACCTTCTACAGGATCTGTACCTGCCCCTAATTCATCAAATATAACTAAAGAATTTGATGTCACTTCATTTAATATTCCAACGATTTTAGTCATATGAGATGAGAATGTTGATAAACTTTGCTCTATACTTTGTTCGTCCCCTATATCAGCAAATATATTATCATACACACACATGCTACTTCCGTAGTCAGCAGGAATATGAATACCACTTTGTGTCATTAAAGCAAATAATCCTATAGTTTTTATAGTTACTGTTTTACCACCTGTATTAGGTCCTGTTATTACTAAGGTATCAAACTCTTCTCCTAAATAAATATTATTAGGTACAACTTTATCTATATTTAGTAGAGGATGTCTTCCATTTTTTATATTTAAATGTTTATATTGATTTAATATAGGCTCAATAGCTTTCATATCTATTGATAATTTACCCTTCGCAAATGCAAAATCTATTTTACCTAGTATTGTTTGATTTGATATTAAATCACCGGCTATTTCACCTACCATATTGCTAAGTTCAGTTAGAATTTTTTCTATTTCTTCTTGTTCATCTAACTTTAGCTTTCTAAGCTCATTATTCATTTCAACTATACTCATAGGCTCTATAAATAATGTAGCTCCAGATGAAGATTGATCGTGTATTATACCTGAAACTTGTGATCTATACTCAGCTTTTACTGGTACTACAAATCTATCTCCTCTAACAGATATTATTGCATCTTGTAAATACTTTTGATATGTAGCAGAAGATATTATTGAGTTTAATTTAGACCTAATTGATTGATTTTTTTGAAGAATACCTCGTCTAATACTTCTTAATGTAGGAGAAGCATTGTCTGAAATTTCCACTTCACTAATTATTGCATTATTAATTTCATCCTCTATATCTCTATATACATATAATCCATCTGATAATGCTTTAATTATAGGATAATTAAAATCTTCTTCTTCGCCTGGGCTTAAGGCTCTCTTTAAATTCCTTGCAGCCCTTAAAGTATCTGCTATCTTCAGTAAACTTCCTGGGTCCAATACAGCTCCTATTTCAGCTCTTTTAGAACTATCAGCAATATCTTGAATTCCTCCAAGATTAACATGTCCTCTTTTTGCAAGAATACCTTGAGCTTCACTAGTTTCTTGTAACCTATATTGAACTTCTTTGTAATCAGGACTTGGTGTTAAATCATTAATATATTTTAATCCTAAAGAAGATGAGGCCTTTGTCTCTAATAAATTAATAACTTTATTAAATTCTAAAACTTTTAGTGATTTTTTATTCATGTTCCCTCCTCTTTTTCATACATCTTTATGTAAATTTTTCTCTATAATTTCACTTATATTAGTTTATTTTTCTCTAAAATGTATTATACTACTTATAGACTAAATAATATTATACATTAGCATATTATATTTTAACATATAATGTCGTTTTTATTTAGTAAAACTAAGTTATTTACATTATTAACTTATAGTTTAATAATTAATCGGTTAAAAAAAGAAAGGGAGTTTATTATGACGAATGTATTAAAAGAGTTAAATCCAACATTAGTGTTTAAGTATTTTGAAGAAATATCTCAAGTACCTAGGGGATCTGGAGATGAAGAAAGAATAAGTGAGTTCTTAGTTAACTTTGGAAAAGAGTTAAATTTAGAAGTAATAAAAGATGAACACCTTAATGTAATTATAAAAAAACCAGCTACTGCAGGATATGAAAATTGCCCCGGAGTAATATTACAAGGACATATGGACATGGTTTGCGAAAAAAATAAGGATGTTGACCATGATTTTGAAAATGATCCATTAAAACTTAGAATAGTAGATGAAATGATATATGCAAGTGGTACTACTCTTGGAGCTGATAACGGTATAGCAGTTGCTATGAGTATGGCAGTTCTTGCTTCTAATGATTTAGTACATCCTGCATTAGAAGTATTAATCACTTCTAATGAAGAGGCTGGTATGACTGGAGCTAACGGATTAGATGCTAGCTTATTAAAAGGTAAATACATAATAAACTTAGATTCAGAAGAAGAAGGTTTCTTACTAGTAAGTTGTGCTGGTGGAAATAGATCTTATGTTACATTACCTCTTACATATAAAACTTTAGAAGATAATACACAATCTTTCATAATAGAAATTAGGGGATTACTTGGTGGACACTCTGGTATGGACATTGTTAAACAAAGAGCTAATTCAAATGTCGCTATGGGTAGAATATTAAATCTACTTGATGTAGATTTTGACTTAGTAGAAGTTAACGGTGGTTCTAAAAATAACGCTATCCCTCGTGAGTGTGAAGCTGTAGTTGCAGTAAACAAAAACCAAGCTGAAGCTTTAAAAGCTAATATTACTAAATTAGAAGAAATACTAAAAAATGAATTTAAAACTACAGATTCAGGTTTAGAAGTTGTAGTATCTGAAACTACTGCTGATAAAGCTATAACTGATGAGTGTAAATCAAAAGCTATTTTATTACTTAACTTTATACCAAACGGAATACAAACTGTTAGTAAAGATATTGAAGGTTTAGTAGAAAGTTCTTCAAACTTAGGAATTGTAAAAACAGAAAATGATATTATGTCATTTGAAAGTGCAGTAAGAAGTTCTGTTGCAACATTAAGAGAAAACTTAAATAACAAAACTAAAATGCTTTGTGATACTGTAGGGGCTACTTTTGAAAATACGGATGGATACCCTGCTTGGGAATATGCAAAGGATTCTAAATTAGAAGGATTATGTATAGACGTTTATGAAAAGTTAATTGGTGAAAAACCTGTTATAACTGCTATACATGCAGGTCTTGAGTGTGGTTTATTACTTGATAAAATGCCTAGTTGTGAAGCAATTTCTATGGGTCCAAACATGTTTGAAGTTCATACTCCAAACGAGCATTTAAGTATACCTTCTGTTAAAAATGTTTATGAATTCTTACTTTTAGTATTAAAGTCGATGAATCAATACTAAAATTCGAAACACTTTAACTATATTTAAATAAAATAGTACTAAAGATCTAATAAATCTTCTAGTACTATTTTTTTGTTGTAGTTAATTATATAATTACTCAACACCTTTATAGAAATGTGCTGTAGTTATTCCTTTTTCGTCTAATTTATTATATAATCTAGTAGATTTACTTCCTAATCTAAAATCATTGTTTATAACTTCAAAATAAGATTCTAAAATTTCTTTTACCTCACTAGGTCTTTCTCCAGTAAAGTCTAATCTAAATATATTAACCCCTATATTAAATAGTTCTTGTAAATTATCTAACATACAAGTTGGCTTAGAATTATAAATTGTCGTTCTACAGAATAAATCTTGAGACAATCTATACTCTTCTCCTTTAAAGTCTCTTAGAGCATATTTACTTTCTTTACATTCCTTACATTTTTTATCCTTTTTACAGTCTCTTACCACTACTCCCATTGGACAATATTCACTAATCATCATTGGAGTATATCCATACACTACACTTTCAACATCCACATCAGTATATACTAAAGTTTCTTGTATCTCATTTATATTAAGTTCTTGTGATATACAAACAGTACTAGCTCCTTCCTTTTTAAAATGATTTATTGTTTCACTGTTAAAAGGATTTAGATAATAATCTATACAATAATCTTTATTTTTAAAATATTCTATTGAACCTAAAGTTCCTATTTGTAAAGTATTAGGATTTAATTTTTTTATTTTATTTAACTTGCTATATTCTTTATTTCTTATAATCCTTGGAGCTGAGTATATAACTTTTTTATCAACATCTTTACCATACTGTAAAGCTTGCTCAATATTAGATGCATCTTCATAATAAATTACGTCTACATCAAAGTTTAATACTTCTTGTAATTGCTCTAAACTATTAACTTTTGCTCTTATGATCTTATCTTTATTTCTTACTACTCTATCTGGATTATATCTAATTTTTTCTTTTTTATATTTTCTATCTTTAATTGAAATTCTTTCTTCACTTAATTTACCAGTACATTCCCTTCTCATGTTATTAATAACACTTATAGGTAAACTAACTCCATCTTCTAAATCTATACTAATATTTCTTAACTCATAAGGTGTCTTTCCTAACTTCCTCATTTGAGTTTCTATTTTTTCCTTACTCATAGGTACCTTTAATGCTTTTTCAACAATAAAATCACCCACTACCTTAGATTCATTACCTAATAGGTCCTTTAATATTATTACAGGACTTTCTCCTAGCCTTATAAAAACTTCTCCATCTACATAACTTTTAGTTAGCTCTTTATCTTGTTTAAAAGTACTTTGCACAGTATCAATCAACTTAGTGTCCGATGTTTTAAATACCATCTGATTTCTTCTAGCTTCACCTATAAAGTCTAGCTCTATAATTTCACCTTTATAGCCTATATCTGTGATATTTCCATCTTTTATTATTCTTCCTATTACTCCTCCACCTAAATTGATACCATCACCTTTTTTTAGGTTTTCTTCCAAAGCAATTTTTAATCTTTTAGCTTTTTTGTTATAATTTACAACTTTACCTATATATAAACCCTGGTTATTAGGTATTTGTGAATTCATAACATCTTTACCTACTTCTCCAAGTAAAAGACCTTTCGTGAACTTTCTATTAAAAATAGTATATAAATCAGTCATTATATCATGAGAAATATTTACTTTTTTAGTTTTTAAATAATCATTAACTGCATCTCTATAACTTCCAACTACTGTTGCTACATATTCTGGTTTCTTCATTCTTCCTTCAATTTTAAGTGAATATACTCCAGCATCTATTATTTTATTTATTTCTTCTATTGCATTTAAATCTCTTGTACTAAGTAAATAATCTCCATCAGATGACATTTCTTTACCTGTAGATATGTCTATCATTTTATACTTTTGTCTACATGGTTGAGCACATCTTCCTCTATTACCGGATCTATTGCCTATCATACTACTCATTAAACATTGACCAGAATAGCATACACATAAAGCTCCATGGACAAATACTTCTATGTCAACTTTCGTATTACTGCAGATTTGTTTTATCTCATCCACATTTAATTCTCTAGCTAAAACTACTCTATCAAATCCTAATTTTTCTAAGTATTTTACATCCTCAAGAGAATGAGCTACCATCTGAGTACTTGCATGTAATTCAAAATCTGGTAATAGTTTTTTAATAGTCATTGCTGCACCAATATCTTGTAATATTAATGCATCTATATCAATATCATATAAATATTTGGCGTATTCTACAAAATCTTCTAACTCATTTTGTTTTATTAAAGTATTTGTAGTAACAAAAACTCTTACGCCTCTTATATGAGCATATTTAACAGCCTCTTTTAATTCATTTCTGTCAAAATTGTTTGCAGATGCTCTTGCACTAAAATCTTTACCACCAAGATACACTGCATTTGCTCCATTTTGTATTGCAGCCTTTAGAGATTCAAAGGATCCAACTGGTGCTAATAATTCTACTTCTTCCATATATGACCTCCATCATTACGTTAAAATTCGCTGCGCTTGAGCGACATATCGGCGAATCACTTCATGTAACCAACGACCTAAAAAACAAGTACGTTGCTCTATTTGATCAGTTGAAAATTTCATTTCTATATGAATTTTAAAGGGTGTTTCAAAATTCGAAACACCCCCAACTATATTACTTATAGAGAACATTCTCTACTTTTAAGTTTACTTTCTAATTGTGTATACTTTAGTTGCAAATCATAAGTTTTATTCTGCCATTGAGATGACATTCCTTCAGCAATTCTAGCTCTTTCACTAGCTTCATTAGCCTCTTCCCTTAAGGCATTAATTTCAGCCTTATATTTTCCTAATTCTAGCCTTAGTTCTTCAGCAACCTTGCTTAAATTTTCAATTTCATCATCTTTTTCTTTTAACTTTAAATTCATTTCTTCCATATGGTAATCTTTTTCTATTATTTCCAGCTCTTTCTGTTCTAATTCATCATTAATACTATTAATTTCTGTATTAACTTCTTCATTTGGTTGATTATTTACATTTTTTAATTCCTCAATCTCATTTTGTAATTCTTCATTTTCATTAGAACAATCAAATAGTACATCAGCAATATTTAAACATGCAACTATAGAAGTAGTAACTGAGTTAAGTTTAGGATTACCGTCTTTCACTTTTTTCATTTCATCATCTACATATCTTGCTACAGTCTTAATTTGCTCTGGATTTTTACCACTTACGATATTATATTCAGAACCCTGAATCCTCACAACTACCTTATTCATCTCACTAATCCCCCTATCAAAAAAGATGAGTTAGTTTGATCTTAGTTTTGCATCTAGTTTTTCTTCTAACTCTCTTATTATATTTTGGTGTACTTTATTTACATCGTCATCTGTAAGAGTTTTATCTTTACTTCTATATGTTATAGAGTACGCTATAGATTTATATCCGTCAGCTATTTGAGATCCTTTATAGACATCAAATAAATTATATCCTTCTAATATATCTTCTCCATTAGTTTTTATTATATCTTCTATTTGTTTAACTATTACATCCTCTTTTACTAATAATGCAATATCTCTAGAAGTTGATGGATATTTTGGTAATGGATTATAAATTATTGTTCTATCTGAGTTATCAAATATTAAATCTAAATCTAGTTCTGCAAGATATACCCTTTGTCCTAAGTTGTAATTATCAACTACCTCTGGATGAACTTCTCCGAAAGTGCCGATATACATGCTATTATACATTATTGTAGCACATCTTCCTGGATGGAATGTAGTATTATTAGTTTCTGGTATTATTTCATAATTTTTAAATCCAACAGATTCTAATATAGTCTCTAATGAACCTTTTAATACAAAAAAGTCTACGTCTTTACCATACATACCAACACATAAATGATTAGTTTCTATTGGTAATCCATCTTGTGGTGTAAATGTGTGACCACATTCAAATGCTAAACCAGTATCAACTTTACGAGATACATTTGTATTTAATACATTTAACATACTTGGCATCATAGTTGTTCTCATTACTGAAGTATCTTCTCCAAGTGGATTTATTAATTTAATGTAATCTCTCTTTTTATCAGTTTCAGGTAATTTTATTTTATCTAAAGATTTAGGGCTTACAAATGAATAAGTTAATATTTCATATAATCCTATACTTGTAGCTGTATCTTTGATTTTATCCATGAATTTTTGTACTGGAGTTTTAACACCAGCAGTAGCATTTCCTTCTAATTGCTCTGATGGTATGTTTTCAAATCCATATATTCTAGCTATTTCTTCATATATATCAGCTTCCTGTTCTATATCTAATCTGAATGATGGAACCTCTATTACTACCTCATCATCAGATTTTAAGTCACATTTAAATTCTAAGTCTTCTAATATTTTTACAAATCCATCTAATGATAAATCTATGCCTATGTTTTTTATTATTCTTGATGGATTAACTGTTAATGTTTGAGCAAATTGTTTTGTAGGACAATCTTCAACTGTTCCTCTTAAAACGCTACCTGCTCCTAACATTTCAACTAATTGACAAGCTCTTTCTACACCAACTATTGAAAGTTCTGTAGAAATACCTTTTTCATATTTCCCTGATGCTTCAGTTCTAAGTCCTAATTTTTTGGAAGTAGATCTTATGTTATCTGCATTAAATGCTGCTCCTTCAAATAATACAGATATAGTATTTGAACTTATTCCTGAGTTTAAACCACCCATAACACCTGCTATAGCAACTGTTTTTTCTCCATCAGTTATAACTAACATCTCTTTATCTAAAGCTCTTTCAACTTCATCTAAAGTAGTAAACTTTTCTCCATCTACTGCATTTCTTACAACTATTTTTCCAGTAGTAAGTTGATTTAAATCAAATGCATGTAGTGGTTGACCATATTCAAGCATTACAAAGTTAGTTATATCAACTATGTTATTTATTGGTCTAACTCCAGCTTCTATAAGTCTTCTTTGCATCCAGTATGGAGATGGCTCTATTTTAACATCTTTAATTATTCTAGCACCATATCTCATACAAAGCTCTGGACTTTCTACTTTTACATCAAAGTTAATGTATTCATCACAAGCTTTTACTTCTATTTCTGGATACTTTACTTTTTCTCCTATAGTAATAGCCGCTTCTCTAGCTATACCTATCATTGATCTACAATCAGGTCTATTTGCTGTTAATTCGAAATCTATTATTGCATCATTAAGTCCAAGGAATTCTTTTATATCTTGTCCTAAAACTAAGTTTTCCATATCATTTAAGATATATATTCCACCCTTACTTCTTTCATTAACAAAATGCTCATCTATTCCAAGCTCTTCGGCTGAACATAACATTCCATTAGAAACCTCTCCTCTTAATTTACCTTTTTTAATTTTTATTCCACCAGGTAATGTAGAGTTAACTTTAGCAACTGGTATTACATCTCCTTCAGAAACGTTAGTTGCTCCAGTACATATTTGAACAAGTTCCCCTTCACCAACATTGACTTGACAAACTACAAGTTTATCAGCATTTGGATGTTGTTCTATTTTTTCTATTTTCCCTATTACTACATTGTTTATTTCTTTACCTAAAAATTCTACTTTCTCAACTTTTGTTCCAGTCATAGTCATTTTATCAGCAAATTCTTCTGTATCAATATTTATATTAACGTAATCTCTAATCCATTTTACAGGTACTAACATTTTATTTTCCTCCTTTTATTAAAATTGATCTAAAAATCTAATATCATTTTCAACTAATAATCTAATATCATCTATTTCATATTTAAGCATTGCAAGTCTTTCAACACCCATACCGAATGCAAATCCAGTATATATTTCCGGATCTATTCCACAATTTCTAAGTACATTTGGATGAACCATCCCTGAACCAAGTATTTCTATCCAGCCTTCACCTTTACACATTTGGCAGCCTTCTCCTCCACATTTGAAGCAAGTAACATCTATTTCTGCACTTGGTTCAGTGAATGGGAAATTATGAGGTCTAAACTTAGTTTTAGTTTTTTCTCCAAACAACTTTTTAACGAATAATTCTAAAGTTCCTTTGAATTGAGCCATAGTAATATCTTTTCCAACTACTAATCCCTCTATTTGATGAAACATTGGTGAATGAGTCGCATCTAGTGAGTCATTTCTAAAACATCTACCTGGAGATATTATCTTTATAGGTAACTCTTGATTTTTCATTGTCCTTACTTGAACTGGAGACGTTTGTGTTCTAAGTAATAAATTATCATTAAAGTAGAATGTATCTGACATATCTCTTGATGGATGATTTTTAGGTGCATTTAAAGCATCAAAGTTATTTTCAACAGTTTCAACTTCTGGTCCTTCTGCCACTGAGAATCCTATTCCCATAAATATTTCCGTAACCTCATCTATAATTTGAGTTATAGGATGTCTTTTACCAACTTTGAAAGTTTTACCTGGCATAGTAACATCTATTACTTCTTTAGCTAAACTTTTTTCCAATTCTATTTTCTTTATTTCTTCTCTTTTTGTATTAATTTCATTTTCTATAGCTTCCCTTACTTCGTTGGCTACTTTACCCATTTCCGGTCTTTCTTCAGCAGATAATTTACCCATACCTTTTAATATTGCAGTAAGTTCACCCTTTTTACCAGAGTATTTTACTCTTAGGCTATCTAACTCTTCCATTGAAGAAGATTGTTTAATTTTACTTAAGGCTATTTCTTTTAAGCTTGTTAATTGTTCTTTCACTTTTCTTCACCCTTTCTTAATTTTTTGAATAAAAAAAAGCCCTTCATCCCCTCTAGGGACGAAAGACTGTAATTCGCGGTACCACCCTAGTAGTTTACAAATATAAAATATTAATAAACCACTCAAATAAACTTAACGCGCTTAACGTTAAAGCCTACTTATTATCTGTTCAGCTTTAAAGCTCCAGAGGGAACTTCTTATAAATACCTAGTAAATACTCACAGCAAATGTATTTTTCTCTTTCCTAAGTTAAATTATAATACTTTTCTCTATCATCACTTTTAATATATAGTTTTTGTTCATATTATAGCATAGAAAATATGCCTATTCAACAGATTAACTTAAATATTTTTTTATTTCATACATTAGTATAGCTGATGAGATTGCTGCATTTAAAGATTCAGCATTGCCATAGATAGGTATCTTAACAAGTATGTCTGACTCATTTATCAAGTCCTCATTAACTCCATTAGCTTCATTACCTATAACTAATGCAACTTTTTCTCCATAATTAGTCTTATGGTAGTAGTTATCTGTATTTAGATAACTTGATACTATATTAAAGTCCTTTTGTTTAACCTCTTTTAAACATTCTTCTTGAGTACAATGAATAATATTCATATCAAATATAGATCCCATAGTTGATCTGATAACTTTAGGATTATATATATCAACACAACCTTTTAATGCTATTATAGCATCTACTCCTGCTGCATCCGCTGTCCTAATTATCGTACCCATATTTCCTGGGTCTTGTATTCTATCTAAAATTAATATAAATTTATAATCACAACTTATATTATGCTCAATTTTTCTTTCTTTAAATCTCACTACACCTAAAATTCCTTGTGTATTTTCTGTATCAACTAATTCATTAAAAATTTTATTTGTAGTTTTAAATATTTTAATCTTATTATTTTTTAATATGCTTAAAAATTTATTATGTTCCTCTTTATCTTCAAAAGTTTCGTTAATAAATACATAATCTAAGTCTACATTACATTCTAAGGATAAAGTTAATATTCTATACCCTTCTATTATGTACTTGCTTTCTTTCTGTCTATTTTTACTCTTTAATAATGATTTTGTATATTTTATTCTCTCATTATCCTTACTGCTTATATTTATAGGCATTTTTTAATTCTCCTATTTTTTGATTTTATCTTCCGAAATAATAGCACTTATATTACTATTTTTCCCTATAACTACTAAGATGCTGTTTACTTGTAATTGCTCTTCTGGAGAAGGTATTACATTTATCTTATCTCCATTTTTTATGGCTAATATGGTTATTTCATATTTAGCTCTTAGATCTAATTCTATTAAAGTTTTGCCTACCCATTTGTTAGGTACAACTATTTCCATAATAGAATACTCTGGATCTAATTCTATATGATCTAATATATTATCTGATACTAAGTTGTGAGCCACTCTTATTCCCATATCTCTTTCTGGGAATACTACTCTATCTGCTCCTATTTTATATAAAACTTTTGCTTGTAATTCATCTTTAGCCTTACATACAACTTGTTCTACACCCATTTCTTTCGCTATAAGGGTTGCCATTATCGACGCCCTTATATCAGAACCTATTGCTATTATTGCCACATCAAAGTTACCTAATCCTAAAGATCTTAATGCATACTCATCTGTAACATCTACCACTGCTACATGTGTTACTTTATCAGATAAATTTTGAATTATTTCCTCATTCTTGTCTATTGCCATAACTTGATGACCTAATAGATTCATAGTTGTTGCCAGAGACGATCCGAATCTACCACATCCTATAACTATATACTGTTTCATAAATTCCATCCTTTCAAATCGATTTTACCCTACTATTATTTTTCCTTCTGGGTATTTAATTTTAGATTTAACTTTCATATTCTTTGAAAGTAACGCAATAAATATAGTAAGAGATCCAACTCTACCTAAGAACATCAATACTATAATTATTATTTTTCCTAAAGATGTTAAGCTTGGGCTTCCACCTATACTAAGTCCTACTGTTGCAAATGCAGAAACTACTTCGAAACTACACTCTAATAGTGTAAATCCTGGGTTAACAATAGATAACATTAGTGTAGCAAATAAC
Source organism: Terrisporobacter sp. (assembly GCA_036648085.1). Classification (GTDB taxonomy): domain Bacteria; phylum Bacillota; class Clostridia; order Peptostreptococcales; family Peptostreptococcaceae; genus Terrisporobacter. The sequence goes on along the minus strand of JAVXJA010000003.1, from coordinate 41,412 downwards.
ACTATAAATACACCTATAAAAAATATGCCCAGTGCTTTTTTTACCGTTCTACCACTTATTCTTCTCTGGTAAACTTCTATATCTTCTTTTCCTAATATAAATGCTTTTACTGCTAAAAATAAGGTTGCTATAGTTGTTGTTTTAAGACCTCCACCAGTTGATGCTGGAGATGCACCTATTAACATTAAAATAATCATTAGGAATAATGTACTTTCACCTAGTAAGGTTAAATCTATAGTATTAAAGCCTGCTGTTCTTAATGTTACTGACTGGAACATGGAAGATAATACTTTATCTTTTAAATTTAAATCACCTAAAGTTCCATTATTATTAAACTCAGCAATAAATATAAAGAAAAATCCTATTAATATAAGAATACCTGTAGTGTTTAATACTATTTTAGAGTGTATGTTTAGTTTTGAGTATTTTTTATTATTTATTATATCTAATAAAACTGGGAATCCTAGTCCACCTAATACTATTAGCCCACATACAACAAAATTAATTAGACCATTATTAATAAAATATGTTAAAGATGAAAATTCGCCAGTAATAACTCCCATTAAATCAAACCCTGCATTACAAAAGGCAGATATTGAATGGAATATACTATACCATATACCTTTTAATAGTCCTAATTTTGGTATAAATACTAAAGATAATAACAATGCTCCTATGCCTTCTATTACAAATGTCATTACTATTATGTATCTTGTAAGTTTAACTAGCCCAGATAAATTCATTTGATTTAAAGATTCTTGAATTAAAAGTCTTTCTCTTAAATTTATTTTCTTTCTTGTTAAAAGAGAAAACATTGTTGCAATGGTCATGAATCCTAATCCACCAATTTGTATTAATGTTATAATTATAAATTGTCCAAATTCACTCCAATAAGTTGATGTGTCTACTACTATTAGTCCAGTTACACATACTGCAGAAGTTGAAGTAAATAATGCATTTAAAAATCCTATACTTTCGCCACTTTTACTTGCTATGGGTAAGTTTAAAACTAATGCCCCTAACAATATTACCATTCCAAAACCTATAACCATTACTTGAGCTGGTCGCATGGCATTAATTTTGAAAAGTAGCTTTTTTGATATGGTTTTCAATTGGGTTTCCCCTCCTTGTATTTATATTCCAAATTTCACTATTGACTATTATAAATTAATTTGCACTTAATAACAACATTATACTATACGAAAATAGTATTATTGTTATTTCTTTTAATTATTATTATAGTTATTTAATTTATATATACAAAAAGCATCTACAAAAGACTAATGTCATTTATAGATGCTTTAATATTCGTTATAATTATAAGTTATTAAGCTAATTTTGCTTTTGCAACTTCTACTAATTTAGCGAATCCTTGTGGATCGTGTATAGCCATTTCAGATAACATTTTTCTGTTAACTTCTATACCTGCTAATTTTAATCCGTTCATTAATCTTGAGTAAGATATTCCGTTCATTCTAGCAGCTGCGTTTATTCTTTGGATCCAAAGTTTTCTGAAGTCTCTCTTCTTTAACTTTCTACCTATATAAGCATTTTTTAATGCTTTCATTACGAAATTGTTAGCTGGTCTATATAATTTGCTTCTAGATCCTATGAATCCTTTTGCAAGTTTTAACACTTTTTTATGCTTCTTACGAGCGTTCATTGCTTTTTTTACTCTTGCCATGTTCATGACCTCCTTTATTCTTTGCGTTCTTTAATATTTTTTCGATTAAGTTTGTAATTTAGTTAAATTACTTATTAATAAGGTAATAATTGTGCTATTCTCTTAGCATCACCTTCACTAACTATTGCAGATTGTCTTAAGTTCATCTTAGTTTTTGGTGATTTTTTTGTTAATATATGACTTTTGAAAGCTTTAGCTCTCTTTAATTTACCGCTTCCAGTTTTCTTAAATCTTTTAGCAGCTCCTCTATGAGTTTTCATTTTTGGCATGTTAAATTTCCTCCTCTCAGTTAATCATCTATTTTTTTGGATCTATAATTACAACCATGCTGTTCCCTTCAAATGCAGGGGCCTTTGTTGGTTCTCCAAACTCTTTAACCATATCGATAAATTTAAGCATTACTGGTCTACCGATTTCTTTATGTCCTAATTCTCTTCCTCTAAAACGAAGTTCTACTTTAACTTTGTCTCCTTTTTTAAGGAACTTTATAGCATTATTAGCCTTTGTATTCAAGTCATTTTCTTCAATACCTGGTCTAAGTCTTACTTCTTTTACTGTTACAGTCTTTTGATTTTTTCTAGCTTCTTTTTCTTTTCTTGATTGTTCGTATTTGTACTTCCCATAGTCCATTATTTTACAAACAGGTGGCTTAGCGTTTGGTGAAATCTTCACTAAATCTAAGTTTTTACTAGCTGCTAAATCTAATGCTTCTCTAGAAGACATTATACCTAACTGTTCTCCTGTTTCAGATAGAATTCTTAATTCTTTATCTCTTATTTGGTCATTCATTGTTAATTCTTTACTAATGGTAGGACACCTCCAAATTGTTTTATATAAAAATAAAAAGCGAATGATATTATTATCATCCGCCATATAAGTCAAAATTACACTTAATTTATAAATATTTTCATATTTATTAAATTAAACTTATATTAACCTTACTAACCCATGGCGTAAGGCGAGAAACGGACTTCTTCTTGTTTTCTAATTATTTTTCGCAGTGCTTAACACTACTCTATTTAATATACGCTGTTTTAATATAATTGTCAACTACTTTTATATATTTTTTTTATTTATGTTTATTATATTTATAACTAAGACTTTTTGACAATACTCTTACTAAACTATAGATTATTATAAACTTAATTTATCTAAATTTCTATAATAAAATTTTACAACTTTGGTAAATATAAAGTAAGTAATAATTCTATCTCTTGAGGTGGCCAAATATGAATATTATAAATAATTTTTTGAAAAAAATCAATAATCCAGTTCCTGCATTTGCACAAACAAAACTGGAAAAAGAAAATTCTTCTGAAGATCATAGTAGCACAAAACCTAAAACAACATTTAGGGACGTTGCTGGTTTAGATGAAGTAAAAGAAGAGCTTTTCGAAGTAGTAGACTTTATGAAATCACCAGAAAAGTACATAAAAATGGGTGCAAAAATACCTAAAGGTATTTTATTTTATGGTCCTCCTGGTACAGGTAAAACTCTCCTTGCTTCTGCAATGGCAGGAGAAACAGAGTCTTCTTTCTTTAATGTTACTGGTTCTGAGTTTGTAGAAAAATATGTAGGTGTTGGTGCTAAAAGAGTTCGTACTCTTTTCGAAAAGGCTAGAAAAGAATCACCTAGTATAATTTTCATCGATGAAATTGATGCAATTGGAGCAAGAAGGCACTCTGAAAGTAACAATGAAAAGGATCAAACATTAAATCAACTTTTAGTTGAAATGGATGGATTTAACAAGGATGACAACATCTTGATAGTAGGAGCTACGAATAGACTGGACTTATTAGATGAAGCATTATTAAGACCAGGAAGATTTGACAGACATATTCGTATTAATTCTCCTAATTACAACACTAGGTATGAAATTTTAAAAGTTCATACCAACAATAAGCCTTTAAGTAAAGAAATTGATTTAAAAATGCTGGCTAGAAAAACTCACGGCTTTAATGGAGCTCATTTAGCTAATATAGCAAATGAAGCAGCAATATATGCTGTAAGGGACAACAGTGAAGAGATTACACCTTATCATTTTGACAAAGCAATAGAAAGAGTTATTGCAGGTATCGAGCAAAAAAACTCAGTCTTAATTGAAAAGGAAAAGAAAATAGTATCTTATCATGAATCTGGTCATGCTATTGTAAGTAATATTATAGGTATTTGTCCTATACAAAAAATTTCTATAGTACCTAGAGGCGAAGCTTTAGGGTATGTACTTCAATTACCAGACGAAGACAGATATATTTATACTAAAGAAGAACTTATTGGTAAAATACAAGTTCTTTTAGCTGGTAAAGCTGCTGAAGATGTTATTTTCCATCATTCATCTACCGGTGCCAAAGATGACTTAAAGAAAGTAACAGATATAGCTGATCAAATGGTTTGTGAATATGGTATGAGTAAACTTGGATTTATGACTATTGATGGTGAATCAAAAACTATTATGTCAGAACAAATCCAAAAAGAAACTAATAAAATAGTTGAGAACTGCTATAAACAAACCGTAGACCTTATAAAAAATAATATAAATGATTTAAATATCGTAGCTAATTATTTATATGACAAGGAAACTATGACACTTGAAGAATTACAATCGTTAATACAAAAAGAGCCTTGCTAAAATGTTCTTTGTTGAAAAACGTGTCGCCAAAATATTTCATATATATACTTTACTTAAATAAAAATAACCTAGAGATGAACTCTAGGTTATTTTTTATTTAAATAATTAAATTAGCCTTGTATTATGTTAACTCTGTCTTCATCTTCTTTTATTATCATAGATACAAATGAATCTAACTCCATACTACCCATTTCACCTTTGTCTCTAGATCTAACAGCAACTTGGTTTTCTGAAGCTTCTTTTTCACCTACAACTAGCATATAAGGTATTTTTTGCAGTTGAGCTTCTCTTATCTTAAATCCTATTTTCTCTGCTCTATCATCCATTTCAACTCTTACACCTTTATCAAATAAAGCTTTTTTAACTTGATTTGCATAATCAAGGTATTTATCAGATATAGGTAATATAGTTACTTGAGTTGGAGCTAACCAAACAGGGAATTTACCAGCATATTGCTCTATTAATATCCCTATAAATCTTTCTATACTTCCAAATGCAACCCTGTGTATCATAACTGGTCTATGTTTTTCTCCATCTTGACCTATATAAGTTATGTCAAATCTTTGAGGTAATTGCATATCTAACTGGATAGTACCACATTGCCATGTTCTTCCTAAGCAATCTCTTAAGTGGAAGTCTATCTTTGGTCCGTAGAACGCTCCATCACCTTCATTTAATTTATAAGGTAGATTTAATTCTTCTAAAGCTTCTCTTAAACCATTTTCAGCTGCTGCCCAATCTTCATCAGAACCCATTGATTTTTCTGGTCTAGTTGATAATTCTAAATGATATTCAAATCCAAAAGTCTTATAAACTCTATCTATTAAATCTACAACACCTTTTATTTGCTCTTTTATTTGCTCTGGTAACATAAATATATGAGCATCATCTTGAGTGAAAGCTCTAACTCTCATTAATCCATGTAAAGCTCCTGATAATTCATGTCTATGAACTCTACCAAGCTCAGCAACCTTCATAGGGAATTCTTTATATGAATGCGGCTTATAGTTGTAGTATATTAATGATCCTGGACAGTTCATTGGTTTTATAGCAAATAACTCCTCATCTATATTTACAGTGTACATATTTTCTTTATAGTTATACCAGTGTCCTGAAGTTTCCCATAACTTTTGGTTTAATATTATAGGAGTTTCTATTTCTACATATCCATCTTCTTTGTGTATTTCTCTCCAGAATTTTAATAAAGAATTCTTTAATTCCATACCTTTAGGTAAGAAAAGAGGGAATCCTGGTCCTTCTTCTGGTATAAAGAATAAATCTAATTCTTTACCTAATTTTCTATGATCTCTCTTTTTAGCTTCTTCTAATAAATGTAGATATTCTTCTAAATCTTTGTTCTTTTCAAAAGATATACCATATATCCTTTGAAGCATTTTATTTTTTTCATCTCCACGCCAGTAAGCACCTGCTACACTAAGTAGTTTAACAGCTTTTACTTTTTTAGTAGATACTAAATGTGGCCCTCTGCATAAATCAGTAAAATCACCTTGCTTATAGAATGATATTATTTCACCTTCTGGTAAATCATTTATTAATTCTTCTTTGTATATTTCACCATTTTCTTTAGCCCATGCTAGAGCTTCTTCTTTTGGTAATTCATATTTTTCAAGCTTTTGATCTTCTTTAGCTATTTTTTTCATTTCAGCTTCAAGTTTTGCAAGATCCTCCATAGTTAATCTTTCTTCTAAATCTATATCGTAATAGAATCCATTTTCTATACTTGGTCCTATTGCAAATTTTGTATTAGGATATAATCTTTTTATAGCTTGTGCTAGCATATGTGCAGATGTATGTCTGAACACATCCTTACCTTCTACATCGTCAAATTTGAATAAATTCAATGTACAATCTTCTTTAACTACATGGTCCATACCTACTACTTTATCATTTACTGATGCTGCAACTACAGCTCTTGCTAGACCTTCACTTATTGATTTTGCAATTTCTAAAACAGATAATTCGTTTTCAAATTCTTTCATTGATCCATCTTTTAATGTAACTTTTATCATAATCTTACCTCCTATAAAATTTATTTTTTTACAATAAAAAAACTCGTCCCATAAATTTTGGGACGAGTAACATGTCGTGGTTCCACCCAAGTTGATATATAAATATTTATATATCCTCTTGATGACTATAAGGTAGTCAACCGAATACTTTCACATATAATTGTATGCTAATAAATTCTGCTCCAAGTTAGTTTTCAAATAGAGTTATTTTCGATGAGCTCACAGCCAAGGCTCATTCTTCTCTTTAAAATAATGATTCTATTTTACTTAGTCTCTTCAACGCACTCTTTTTAATTAATTTAAATTATATCAGATAGGTTAATATGATTCAACCATAATATTTCCACATTTTATTCCTATCTATAATAATTAATTCATATACACTTCAGTTACTTTTCCCTCAAATAATAGTTTTAATATTTCTATTACATCCTTAGATTTATTATTTTTTAAATTGTCTTGTACTTCAATTCTTTTAGGACAAAGTGTCATTACTGCACTTATTAAGATATCTTCTTTATTTAAGTTTTCTTGCATAGCAATATTTATTATTTCTTGGTTATTTAATTCTTCAAGTAATTTGCCATATTCATCACTTAATATAAATCTACCATCCTTTGTTATATTAACTTTTAATAAATCCATTTTTTCTTCTTGTATATCTATAAAATATTTTAACGACTCTAAAAATTCTTTTTTATCTCTTTTAATTAAATGTTCTTCTAAAGCTATATCACTTACTATAGATATATAACTCATAAAATCTTTCATTCTAAATTTATAAAATCCATCTATATCTAAATCAATATCTACATCTAAATTTAAATCCTCATTATCAGCAAAAAACTCATAAACTTTGTTATAGATAGTTTCCTTTATAAATCCTTCTTTTTTATTAAATATATTTTGCGCTTCTATGTAAACATTTTGCTTCTCCTCATCTTCTATTTTAGTATAGTTTTTCCATATGTAATCTTTTAAGTTTCTTTCTCTAATTATTTCTAATATTAATTCTGTAATACCGTTACAAAGTTTATTACAACTTATATCTTTGTTCATATCTATAGATATACCATTTAAGCCACTAACATAATTAATTATATTAGAATAGCTTTTATTATCAAGAACTTCTCTAACTAATTGCATATCTTGGGGTTTAAAATTTATATGCATTATTCTATCAGTCATTGTATCGCCCCTTTCAAATAATTAAGAGAAACTTATTCTTTAGTTTAATACATCTATTTTTATTATTGCATTTAATCATTTTTTAATTCATTTTAATCAAATAATTATTTATTATTTTTTACCATATATATATATTTATTAAATATGTTTTTATAAATTTCTACAAAAAAATACTACGAAAAAATTTTTCATAGTATTTTGATAAATTATCTTTCACCTTTTTTATAAGTAGTACCTAAAGCTGATGGAGCTTTAGAATTTTTAACAAATAGTACTAGTACTATTAATGTAACTATATAAGGTATCATTGATAATATATTTTCATTTATTGTGAATGGTAATGTTGGACTTCCAAAGTATACAGAAAGCGCCGTTGAGAAACCAAATAATAAACAAGCAAGTGCTGCCCATTGAGGTCTCCATTTACCGAATATAACAGCCGCCATAGCTATGTATCCTTGCCCAGATACCAGTGTAGGTCTAAATGATGATACTAAAGCTAAAGACATCGAAGCGCCTCCTAGACCTGCTAAAAATCCAGAAATTAAAACTCCGCTGTATCTTACTCTTGCAACATTTATTCCTAGAGTATCCGCTGCTCCTGGATGTTCACCTACAGCTCTTATTCTAAGACCAAACTTCGTTTTATATAAAACATAATAAGCTACAGCTATTAATATGAAAGCTATATATACAGTTGCATAATTATTAAACATTGTATCTAATATTCCACCTGATTCAAATACACCATTAAAGAATCTCGGCATCTTATCTTCCATTGAAATAGTTGGTGTAGTCGTTGCTCCTGAGAACATTATTTTAGATAAAAACAATGCTAATCCTGGTGCTAAAAGATTTATTGCAACTCCTGATATAGTGTGATCTGCATTAAACTTAATTGTTGCAATTGCATGAATTAATGCAAATAACGCTCCTGCAAGACCACCTATTAAAAATGCTAACCATGGGTTCCCAGTTAAATATCCTGCTGCCGCTGCTGCGAAAGCACCTATTGTCATCATTCCCTCAAGACCGATATTTACGATACCTGAGTTTTCAGAGAATACTCCTCCTAATGCTGTATATATAAGGGGAGTTGAATACATTAACGTTGTACTAATTATAATCGCTAAATCTTGCATTATATATTACCCCCTTTTGCTTTCTTTTGTTTCATTTTAATATATAGTAATCTTAATCCATTACTTAGAGCTATAAAGTAAACTATTGAACCTATAACTATATTTATAACTTCTGAAGGAGCACCAACAGATTGCATTTTTATTCCACCGTATTTAAATGCACCAAATAATAATCCTGAGAATATAACTCCTATTGGATTACTGTTAGCTATAAGAGCAACAGCTATACCATCAAATCCATATCCTTCTTGAGCTGCTAATACTGTTATATTATGAGTTACACCCATAACTTGTATTGCTCCTGCCACACCTGCTAATAAACCAGCTATAGCCATCGATTTTAATATAGATTTACTTACATCTATACCTGCATATTCAGCTGCATCTTTGTTATTACCAACAGCTCTTAATTCAAATCCTAATGTTGTTTTTGTTAAAACAAACCATATAACAAATACTAATATTATAGATATTAGTATACCCCAGTTAATACTAGTTGCTGGACCAACTAAACCTTTTAACCAGTCAATGCTTATACTTGCACTTTCTTTTATGTTAACTGATGCTTCACTGTTTGGAACAGATATAAAGCTACCCGAAACCATTAAGTTACTCGTATAAAATGCTATCCAATTTAACATTATTGTTGCTATAACTTCGTTTATTCCAAACTTAGCTTTTAAAAACCCAGCTATAGCTCCCCATAAACCACCTGCTACACCAGCTACTATCATAGTTAAAGGTATATGAATTATAGCTGGTAAATCTAAGCTATATCCTAATAATGTAGCAACTAATGCTCCAATTATAAATTGACCTTCTGCTCCTATATTAAATAACCCTGTTTTAAAAGCAAATGCTATAGATAAACCTGTAAGTATATATGGAGTAGCTTTTATTATAGTCCAAGCAATATATTTAGGTTTTCCTATTATACCTTCTATCATAGCTCCATAAGCTACAAGTGGATCATTACCAGAAATAAGAAGCACTATTGCTCCAACTAATAATCCTAAAAGTATAGATACAAATGAGAATTTAACTGCATCACTTAACAGAGATATTCTCTTTTTTGTTTTTGTATTATTTTCCATTGCAGTCACCTCCTGCCATCATCATTCCAAGTGTGTTTTCATCTGCACTTTTTCCGTCTACTATTCCAACAATTTTTCCTTCGTAGATAACTGCTATTCTATCTGATACATTCATAACTTCATCTAATTCTAGCGAAACTAAAAGAACAGCGTTTCCAGCATCTCTTTGCTGAACTAATGATTTATGAACAAACTCTATAGCTCCTACATCCAGTCCTCTTGTTGGTTGAGTAGCTATTAATAATTGGGGTTCTTGACTATGTTCTCTTGAAGCTTCAATATTTGTTACTTCCCTACCTATGATTACCTTTTGTTGATTACCACCAGATAACCCTCTTGATAACGCATTTAAATCATTTGGTCTAACATCAAACCTATTTATTATTTTTTGAGCTTGTTCGTTAATTGCGTTTCTTTGTAATATTCCATTTTTAGAATATTTCTTATTATTATAATTTTGTAAAACAATATTTTCAGCAACTGTATAATCTAATACAAGACCTCTTTTTTGTCTATCTTCTGGAATATTTTTTATTCCTTTATTAAATATTTGTTTTGGGGTTTTATTTACTATTGTCTCTCCATTTATTTCAACCATACCTGAAGTAATTTTTCTAAGACCAGTTAAAGCTTCTACTAATTCTGATTGACCATTACCATCTATACCTGCAACTCCAAGAATTTCTCCAGCTTTTACTTCTAATGAAAGCCCATTAACCACATTTATTTTTCTATTATCTTTAACTATTAAATCATTTATTTTCAATACTGTTTTAGTTGGTCTGGCTTCTTCTTTGTCAACTTTAAAGTTAACTTCTCTTCCAACCATCATTTCTGCTAAACCATTTTCCGAAACATCCGATACTTTAACTGTATCTATATATTTTCCTCTTCTAATTACAGTACAATAATCTGCTATAGACTTAATTTCTTTAAGTTTGTGAGTTATTATAATTACTGATTTTCCTTCTTTTGTTAAGTTTCTTATTATATTAATAAGTTCTGTTATTTCCTGTGGAGTTAAAACAGCCGTTGGTTCATCTAGTATTAATGTTTCTGCACCTCTATATAGAGCTTTTAATATTTCAACTCTTTGTTGCATACCTACTGTTATATCTTCAACTTTAGCCATAGGGTCAACGAATAATCCATACTTAGATGATATTTCCTTAACATCATCAATAGCTTTTTTCATATCTAGTGCACCTAGATTTTGTGTGGGCTCTATTCCTAACACTATATTTTCGGCTACTGTAAAAGGTTGAACTAGCATAAAATGCTGGTGAACCATTCCAATTCCTTTAGATATAGCCACATTAGGATTACTTATATCTACTAACTCACCATTTATATATATTTCCCCTGATGTAGGATTATAAAGACCATATAATATATTCATAAGAGTAGATTTACCTGCTCCATTTTCTCCTAAAAGTGCATGTACTTCACCTCTATGTACAGTCAAATTTATATTGTCATTTGCTACAAAGTTGCCGAACATTTTAGTAATATTTTTCATCTCTACAACTTTTTGACTGTAGTCAATGCTATTATTATTCATAGCTATTTGTCTCCTCCTCGTCTGACCAATTTTTTTCATAAATAAAAAACGGATAATATATATATATATTATCCATAAATCATATAATCTATTTGCTAGCCAAATTAAATTTTTTATGGATTTAATATTTATTTTTCCGTCACTATCTTTAAAAATCGTATATTTTAATAAACTCATAAAATATGTAATTTTTCATTAAACTTTATTCTTACAAATCCCATTAAAATTATACTATTTCTAAATATACTTTTTATTATTTAGTATAGCCTTTTAATCTTTTTATGTATTTAGTGTACGTTATTTGCCCTAACAATTATATCATTTTATATGGCTTTTGCCAATATTTATTGTCGTATATTGTCGTAATGCTTATGTGTTATATTTTTCATATTGAAATTAAAAAATCCATGGAATAACGTATAGCTACTCCATGGAATAATTCTTTATATAAATATAACTAATAACTTACAATTTATTTTCCAAATGTTTTGAACTCTTCATCAGTTGCTGGAACTTTTATTTTTCCATCTATAACTTCTTTAGATTGTTTTTCAACATATTCTAATATTTCAGCTGGAACATTTTTATCACTAGTTGGAGCTATACCAACACCACCAGTTGCTAATGTACCTACTATAACTTCACCTGATTTGTAAGAACCATCTACGAAAGATTTCACTAAGTTTCCAACAGCAATATCTATGTTCTTCATAGCTGAAGTTATTACATGTTCTGGCGCTAAACTATTTTGGTCTCTATCAACACCTATAGCCATTTTTCCATTTTCTTTAACTGCTTCTATAGCACCTGTACCAACAGCACCTGCAGCTGGGAATACTATATCTACACCTTTTTTAATCATAGAAGTTGCTATTGATTTTCCTAATGCTTGATCTGAGAAACTATTAGCATATTGAACTAATACTTCTGCATCTGGATTAGAATCTTTAACACCAGCTTTAAATCCATTTTCGAATTTAGATATAACTACACCTTTTTGACCACCTATGAAAGAGACTTTATTAGTTTCAGTCATTTTACCAGCTATTAATCCTGTTAAATAAGCTGATGCATTATCTTCAAATAATAAAGATGTTACATTTTCAGGTTGCTTTTCGTAAGCAAAATCTATTATTGCAAATTGTTGTTCTGGATAGTTTTTAGCAGCTTCTGCTATAGCTTTTTCTAATTTATATCCTACCCCTATTATTAAGTCCATTTCTTGATCAACAAATTCCTCTATATTTGGTGTATAGTCTGCGTCTTGAGTTGATTCTAAGTATTTAACATTAACTTTATCTTTTCCTAATTCTTTTTCTATTGCCTCTAAGCCTTCCCATGATGATTGATTGAACGATTCATCATGAACTCCACCAACATCTGTTATCATACCTACTTTAACTACTTTGCTTGATACATCTTCTTTTTTATTTGAAGAACATCCAGCTAGTAATCCTATTGACATAACCATTGTTAATGATAGTGATACTAATTTTTTAAGTTTCATAAGTCCCTCCTGAGATAATTAAGTGTAACATTTTTACAATTTTATTTTACACTATTTTTCTACAATAATCCACATAATTTTATGTTTTTTTTGTAGATTTCATTCTTTTTTTATATTATTCCATTATTATGTTATACTATTCAACCATTTAAAGACGTATTTATAATAAAATGTAAATTTTTACTGATTTTATCATTTAAAATTCGCAATCAAAAAGAGATGATAAATCATCTCTGTGTTTTATATCATTTATTTTTAAAACAAAGTATTCCACTTACACCTGGACCCGAATGAGCTCCAACACAAGTACCAATCATAAAGTAGCCAATCTTATCAGGATTAAACATTTCTTTAGCAGCTTGAGTGATTTTTTCTTTTTCTTTTTCATCATCACTATACCCTACATAAACTTGACTATTATCAATATCATCACCAAGTCTATCTTTTATTGCTTCCATCATTTTGTTAACCACATTTTTCTTTCCTCTTACTTGACCTACTTGGCTAACTAATCCATCTTTAACTTCTAGTATTGGTTTAATATTTAAAATACTTCCTACTGCTGCTTTTGTAGATGAAATTCTTCCACCCTTTTTAAGGTATTCTAAAGTATCTACAGAAAACATCATTACATAGTTTTCTTTTATTTTATCAAGTTCTATAAATACTTCTTCTATAGTTTTACCTTCTTTTATAAGTTCTGCCGCTCTAATTACAAAAAAACCAGCTCCAAAAGTTAAATTGTAACTATCATATATATATATTTCACCCTCAGTATCATTTTTAGCCATAATTGCACTTTGACATGTTCCTGTAGCTGCAGAAGATCCTGCTATATATAATATAGTTTTACCTTCTTCTGTGTATCTATCAAAAACTTGTTTAAATTGAGCATAAGTCGCTTGAGAAGTTTTTGGATAAGCATCCTCTTTTCTTAGCATTTTATAAAACTCTTCTGGTGTTATGTCTATACTATCTCTATATTCTTTATCATCTAATATAACAGTTAAAGGAACTACTTCTATATCATATTTTTCTAAATACTCTTTATTAACATCCGATAAACTATCACATATTATTTTTATATTATTCATCCTCATAATATCCTTTCTTTGTTGCACTGTTTCGTTTATGATTATCTCATATCTGGGAATCCTATTTGTCTTAAAGCTTCATAAACTACAATAGCAACGGAGTTAGATAAGTTTAAAGATCTTGCTCTTTCTAACTTAACCATTGGTATTCTCATACATGTTTCTTTATTATCATTTAAGAGACTTTCCGGTAATCCTTTTGTTTCTTTTCCAAATACTATGAAACATCCATCTTCAAATTTCATATCTGAATGAGACTTATTTGTTTTAGTTGTAGAATAGAAGTATTTTCTATCAGGATATTTTTCTTGTAACTCTTCTAAACTATCATAATATTTTATATCTGATATATCCCAATAATCCAGTCCACTTCTTTTTAAATATTTATCTTCTAGGGAAAATCCAAGAGGTCTTATCAAGTGTAAAGTTGCTCCTGTATTTGCACACGTTCTTATAATATTGCCTGTGTTTTGAGGTATTTCAGGTTCTACCAATACCACATTTATTGACATAGCTATCCTCCGTATATTTTAATATCGTTATTGTTTATGCTTAATTTTAAGCTTTTTAATATTTTGTCTAAATATATTATAACAGAAAATCAACTTATTAAAAGTTTCATTTTAGATTTATCTATTTACTCAATTCTCTTATTCCATATAGAGTTATTTTGTCTTCTGGTGGATAATAACTTTCACTTATATATTCTGTAATTGCGTCAGGTGAAGTTTTATATATTCTATAAGTTTTTACTTTATATCCTTTTCTGCCTTCTTGTTTTACCATACTTGTTCCTAACTCTAAATCTTCACTATTCTTTATAACACTTTCATTAGGAATCTCTTTTGTTATTTCAGTATATATCTCGATATCTTTTTTATCATTACTACTTCCATAAATGGTAGAAATTACTTTATTTTCATATACTTGATTGTATATAAATACTGGTGTATTATAACTGTTAGAAAATTTCAAATCAATATATCCATTACATACAGTTGCATCTCTACCTTTTTCTATATAAGGACTTGGTATAGAGTGATTTGTAACATTCAATATTTTCAATCCTGAATATAAAGCTGCATTATATATAGTACTAGATACTTGACACATACCTCCGCCTTTACCTTTGTCTTGCTTACCATTTATAATAACAGGTGCTTCTTTAAAATATTGTTGTATATGAGAATTTTGTATATTCTCATTAAACGAAAATACTTCATTAGGCTTAAGTAATATATTATTAGTAGCCTTGGATGCTAACCTTATATTATTAGATCTATTTTCATTTTTAGGATTAAAATGTGTTTCAAATCTACCTAACATTGTATCAATTTTACTCAGCTCACTATATAAATTATTCGGTTTTAAATACATAATCGGAATAACTTCATCTTGACAGTTTATTTTTTTTACTTTTGATATTATTATAGATTCCATTTTTTCTTTATCTAGTTCATATCCGTACTCTTCTTTGCTAATCACAATATCTCCATCTTTAATTCTTACCGTAGAATTAATAGGACTTTTATAAATGTCTTCGTAAAGACAATTTAAATAACCTTTAAGTTTTCTTTCGTTATAATTATATTTATAATTTAATATTATTTCATCACCTAAATTTAAATCTGTTTTTGTTCTTATATTCGTTATAACATCTTTATTTCGTCCTATAGCATAGGCTTCATCTACAATTTCTTTTACCTTATATTCTGTATCTATATAATCTTTCTGAAAAACATATTCTTTATTACCTAAACGTAAAACAAAAGTATTTTTTTTATTTAATACATCATTGATTTTACTTATTGCTTCTTCTTTCGTTAAATTAGACAAATTTATATCTTCTAAATATATATTTTTGTGTATTTTACCTTCAAAGCTAATAGCATTACTCAAGACTACATTGCTCAAAGATATAATAATTAATGATAGAAATATTGCAATCTTAAGCTTTTTCAAGAGTATCATTCCTTTCCTTGATAAAAATCGCAATCTTGTTTAATTGGACATATTTGGCACTCCGGTTTTCTAGCTTTACACATTCTTCTACCATGGAAAATAAAAACATGATGTGAATGTGACCATCTATTTTTAGGTATAGCATCCATTAATGCAAATTCTGTTTTTTCCGGTGTCTTAGTATTTACTATTCCAATTCTATTTGCTACCCTAAAAACATGTGTATCTACAGCTATTGCATCCTTATTAAATGCATTACTTAAAACTACGTCAGCCGTTTTTCTTCCAACTCCAGGCAACTTTATTAATTCTTCCAAAGTATCTGGAACTTGTCCATTATAGTTTCTACACAACATTTCACTTGTAGCTTTTATTTTATTAGCCTTACTTTTATATAAGCCACAAGTTTTAATTTCCTTCATTATTTCTTCTTCCGATAATTTAGCAAAATCTTTTGCAGTATTAAACTTTTTAAACATTGCTCTTGTTACAATATTCACTCTAACATCAGTACACTGAGCTGATAACATTGTTGCTATTAACAATTCAAAAGACGTTGTATGTTCTAGCTCACAATGAGCATCTGGATAAGTTACCTCTAGTATATCTAAAATTTTATTTATATCTTTCATTTTATTTTCCCCCTTATTTTAGTGTTTGTATTTATTATCTATCAATTTAGCCAATCTATAACAACCATATATTTTTCAATTTTTCTCTTTTTTGTATTAAAAAAGCAAAAACTTTAGAAGTTCTTGCTTTTAAGTACACATCTATAACTATTCTTTTTTTATTTCTTTAGCTTTATTATATTTCTCTAATTTATTTTTTACCAGATTCTTCACTTCTTCAAACATTTTATTCATTATAATTTCTATTCCCTCTTCCATTTTTCTAATTGGGTAAATAGAAAATACACCTTCTTTTATTGACGTTTCCATTTCTTCACTTAAAATCAAATTATCCATATTATCTGCTGGTAGTATTATTCCATACGCTTTATTATCAAATCCTCTTTGCTTACAAACATTATAAAATCCTTCAATTTTTTCAGTTATTCCTCCTACAACTTGAATATCACCTTTTTGATTTATAGATCCTGTAACTGCAATATTTTGATTAATTGGAATTTCACTTAAAGATGATAATATAGCATATAGTTCTGCCAAAGATGCACTATCTCCATCTATACCACCATAGTTTTGTTCAAAACAAATGAAAGCATTTATAGATAAAGGAAATTCTTGCCCAAAGTTTTCTGTTAAATACCCTTGTAAAATCAATATACCTTTACTGTGTATCGGACCACTCATCTTAACTTCTCTCTCTATATTAACAATTCCTTTGTTACCTATACTTGTTGTTACACTTATTCTTGATGGTCTTCCAAAAGAATACTCACCCATACTTAAAACTGATAATCCATTAATTATACCTACTCGTTTTCCATCTGTATCTATAATTATTGTATTATTTTGAATATACTCATCTAATTTATTTTCTATTTTACTAAGACGATATTTCTTTTCATTAATGGACCTTTGTACATCTCTCTTTTCTACAAATTCTCTCTCTTCAATTTGTGCAAATATATCTGCTTCTATTATTATTTCTAATAACTTGTTAAAATCTGTAGTAAGTTTTTTTATATTTCCTACCAATTTTGTACTTTGCTTAACTATTTCTTGTACAGCATCATATGTGAAATGTTTTAAATTATTTTCATTACATTGATATGCGATAAACTGAGCTATTCCATTCTCAGTAATCTCACTTCTATTCATTTCATTATCAAAATCAGCAAATATTTTAAAACACTTATTAAATTCATCATCATATCTATAAAGAGCATCGTAAATATAATTACTTCCTATTAATACTATTTTCAAATCTAAAGGTATCTCTTCCGGCTCTATGGATACTTTTGTATCTAAGCCAATTTTTTTTGATAGTATTGTTTTTTTAAGTAGCTCCCATGATATTGGATAAGTTAGAAGCTGTTGAGCATATAAAATCAAATACCCTCCATTAGCTTTTTGAATTGAACCAGAAAATATTTTTGTGAAATCAGTTCTAACATTACCGTTATTATAATCATACTCTACTTTTCCAAATAATTGTGATGGGCTAGGATTAGTTTCTATAATTACGGGTGCATTATCATTATCTTGATTATCTACAAATAAATTAACAACATATTTTAAAAATGAATCCTTACTATAAATTTCTCTAAATTCTTCATCCTCTAAATAAAATAATTCTAAATTTTTCAAAATATCCTCTCTAATTTGATCCAAATAAGTAATAACTTTTTCATTATCATTATATTTTTCCTTAAGCTGATCTATATGTGGGTCAATAACCACTCTACCAACTTCATCTTCTATTTCTATCATAATCATTTTTATACGTTCTTCTATTTCTCTAATTTGATAAACAACTTTAATAGCCATATTTTCAAGTTCTTTTTTTATTTTAAAGAATTCCTCTGAAGAAACTTCATCTTCAAAATTTTCATCTAAAGGAACAAATACCATCCCTAACTTACTACTTTTCAATTTAAATCCTTTTTCTTCTCCATATTCTTTAATCTTCTTTACTAAAGCTTCTTTCTCCATCTCATATTCTTCTAGCATTGCATTTTTATTTATTTCATAATCTTCACTATCAAATGCGTCTTTTATTTCTTCAAATAAAGTATCAATCATTTCATCTATATCTTCTTTAAAAAATTTCCCCCTTCCTCTATCTAAGCTAATTACTATTGGCTGTCTTGGATTATCAAAGTTATATACATAGCACCAGTCTTTATGACTTCTTTTATTCTTTGCATATTTTTGTAATGCTTTCATAGTATAGGTACTTCTACCTGTTCCCGACTCCCCTGCTACGTATATATTGTAAGCTGGATTATTTATTTTTAATCCAATATCCATAGCTGCTATAGCTCTTTCTTGACCAAGTATATCCTCCAAAGGTTCTAATTCTGATGTATTATTAAATCTTTGCATACTATTCCCCTTTCTATAACTCAATTATTTATATAAAATGTAATAAATCCCATTATCAACCTAATTAATTATATGTAATTATAGTCTTTTAATTTCCTTAATAATTTTTATTCAAAATAAAAAGCCTGTGAATTTATTTTTTCACAGACTCCTCTCCCATAATATCCATATTTCGTTTTATTATTTTTCTACCTCTCCAACTAAAAGCTCTGTCTTTATATCTTCGCTTAAATTCTTTATTTGATATTTCACTTATTTCCTCTTTATCTAGCTTTGTAATTAAGTTTTCAGTAAATGACTTTAGTTTTGTTTTTTCAATGTTTTTATTGTGAGGACATACATCTTGACATATATCACAACCGAATAACATTTTATTATCTTTTATCTTAACTTCTTCACAAAGTGATAATTCCTCTTTTTTTTGTGTTAAAAATGACAAGCACTTTTGTGGATTCATTTCATAGTTACCCTTTAAAGCATTTCCCGGACAATATTCCACACATTTATTGCATTTATTACATGTTTTATCTAAAGGTTCATCACATTTAAATTCATAATTATTTATAATATATCCTATAAATACATAAGAACCATATTTATCTGTAATTATATTATTATTTATTCCAAAATAACCAATCCCTGATAAATAAGCTAAATATCGATCTACTAAAGGACCATTATCTGCAAAAATTTTATAATCAAATCCTTCTATGTCATACTTTATCTCTTCACATATTTTATTTAACATTTCATCTATAACTATGTGGTAATCTTTGCCATAGCAATACTTAGATATATTAGCATCTTCAATATTCCCAATGTAATATGGAAATGTACATACTATTACTGACTTTGCATCTTCCATTATTAATTTAGGATTTATTCTTCTATCTAGATTTGGTTCTTCCATACCCGTTGTATGTTTTTTGTCTATTTTTCCTTTTAAAATCTCAACTAATTCAGTATATGGACCTGCAGGAGCAATACCCACAGTATCTATTCCATTTTTTTCAAAAATATCTATTAACTTTTCTTTATTCATAAAATTTCCTTTCTTTAAACCCTCTTTAGTTTTATAATAAACTAATGATAAGGAAGTGATAATTTGATTAAACTAACAATACCAGGCAGACCTATTAGTAAATCTAATTTTAAACTGCATAATATCCACGGTCAAGCATGGATGCCTTCTACAGGTAAATATTCTAAATATGTAGCTTATGAAAATATGATTGCTGGATATATAAATACTCAGTATGACGGTGAAGTAATAGAGGAAGACTTAATAACAGTTATGAAGTTATACTTCCCTAATAAAAGAATGGGTGATTTACATAATTACCCCAAAAGTATTTGTGATGGAATAGAAAAAAGCGGTATTATAAAAAATGATAAACAATTAAAACCTGTATTACTATTTGATTATATTGATAAAGAAAATCCTCGTGTTGAAATTGAGCTTTATCCAATTTCGAAATATAATGTAACTTATGATATAATTTCTAAGTAACAAACTTTATATTTATCTAAATGACTTTAAAATACTAATAATTAAATAAATTTTAATATAAAACTATAACTGCTTTTTAAATTTAAAATAAAGGAGGAATCTATATATGGAAAAAATATTACAACAGATAATAAATTCTAATAAAAAATATACTCTTGATGGACAAGTTGCAAGTTATATACCAGAGTTAAGAAATGCAAATTCGGAAGATTTAGGTATTTGTGTAATTGATATGAATAATAGCATGTACTCTGCTGGTGATTGTGATAAAAAGTTCACTATACAAAGTATTTCTAAAACAATAGTATTAGCTATGGCTCTAATGGATAACGAATGGGATTATGTTTTTTCAAAAGTTGGCATGGAACCAAGTGGAGATCCATTTAATTCTATAATGAAATTAGAAACTAACGATACTAAAAAACCTTGCAATCCAATGATTAATGCTGGAGCTATTGTAACAACATCTTTAATAAAAGGTAATACATTGCAAGAAAAAGAAGATAGAATGTTAGCATTCTTTAGAAAATTAGCTAAAAATGACACTTTACAAATAAATGAATCCGTATATAAATCAGAAAAATTAACTGGTGATAGAAATAGAGCCATGGGATATCTCTTAAAAAACGATGGCTATATCGAAGCTAATGTAGAAGAAACTCTTGATTTATATTTCAAGCAATGTTCTATAGAAGTTACTGTAAAAGATTTAGCTAGGATAGGACTTTTATTTTCAAATTATGGTATCGATATAGAAACCGGTAAGCGTATTATAAGTGAAGAAATCTGTAGAATGGTAAAAACTTTCATGATTACATGCGGAATGTATGATGCTTCTGGAGAATTTGCACTTAAAGTAGGTATTCCTGCCAAGTCTGGTGTTGGTGGTGGAATAATGGCCTCTGTCCCTAGAAAAATAGGTATCGGAGTATATGGTCCTGCATTAGATAAGAAAGGAAATAGTATAGGTGGTTTAAGGGTTCTAAAGACTTTATCAAAAAAATTAAATCTAAATATATTTTAAGCTAAAAAACAACAATTTTATGATTCATAAAATTGTTGTTTTTTATTTATTGTCTTCTTTATCAATATATTTTATTCTAATATTTTACATACATTTTTAAGCATTTCTATTATTGGTAAATTATATGGACACTTTTCTTCGCAAAGCCCACATTCTATACAATTACTAGCTTTAGCATCTCCTAGTTGATTATATCTCTCTAAAGACCATTCTTTTAAATTATATCTTGAATAGTATCTTTCAAGTAAAAAGTTCTGTGGTATGTTCACCTTTTTAGGGCATGGAAGACAGTATTCACATCTTCTACAGAAATTACCATTTAATTGTTTTCTTATTTTTTCTATTTTTTTATTATCTTCTTCTGTTAATTCACCACAACTTATAGCTAATACATTTTGTTGTACTTCTTCAATATTATTCATACCGGGTATCGCTACATCAATATAATTCTTTGATAGTATATATTTTATAGCTAACAATCCATCATCTATAGCTCCACCTGCTAAAGGTTTCATAGTTATAGTTCCTATGCCTTTCTCATGAGCCTTTCTAAAAACTTCATCTGCTTGATCTTCTACTATATTATAAGGAAATTGAATGGTAGCAAATTTTTCATCATCTACAGCTTTTTTTATTGTATCTAAACTATGACTAGTTATACCTATATTCTTGATTTTACCTTCTTCTTTTGCTTCAAGCAAAGCTCTATACGCGTTATAATCATCAAATATATCATCATACTCCTCCGGCTTAAGATTATGTATTTGATACAAATCTATATAATCTGTTTTTAAATTTTTCAAACTTATTTCTATATCTTTTTTCATATTCTCATAATTCCTAGACATACTTTTTGTTGCTATATAAAATTTTGCTCTCTTTCCTTCTAGTGCATTTCCTATGTACTCCTCACTAATAGTATAACCTCTTGCAGTATCAATAAAATTAATTCCTTGTTTCTCCAGTTCATGAATAACTATATTAGTTTCTTCTTGAGTTATTCTCTGTATTGGTATTCCACCAAAGCCAACCCTTTTTATTTTTATATTTGTATTTCCAAGGCTTCTCATCTACATCTCCCCTTTTAACATTTTAGATTTATATATGGTGTATATTAATATATTATTTAAAACATATATTTTTATTAAATATTATTTTCTAAAAAAAAAGTATCAACCAGAGATTGATACTTCAACATACTAATTATTTATTTCAGTTGGTATAGCAAACATCACTATATCATGTTTTTTTTCATTTTCTAAAGAATTACTTTCTCTTTTTGATACTAATTCATCTATTTTACCTCTTACAGAGTTTCTTAATTCCTTTATTTCATCTTCTGTTAAAAGTAAGTTGTCATATTCTAAAACACTATCCCCATTTAAAGCCCCCGCCTCAGCAGCATCATAGAATGATTCTATCGTATCTTCAAAATCTGATATAGATATATTTTCTCTATCTAAATCTTCTTCTAAAGTATAATCTATTATTTTTCTGCTAATTACTATATTATTTGCAGTTGGATAATAATATTTTTCTACAATACCAGATTTGATTTTTTCTTCAACTAATTCTAAAATCCCCACATTATATAATGTTTTGATATGATAATTAATCTTTGCATGCGGCTCGTCTAATATTTCTGATAACTGTTTTGCCGATAATGGGTCTCTCTCAAACGTTTTCAAGATATCTACTCTACGAGGATGAGCAATTGCTTTTATACAATCTAAATCTCTCAATACTAATACTTCTTTCATATATTCCACCCCTAAAACATTTTTATTTAATATAATCCCATTATATATTAAGTGTATATAATTGTCAAAAGCTTCTCCTTATTTAAATTTATTTTTTCCAAATTTTTTAATTACAATTTTATTCTTTTTTTTACAATTAAATAAGTAAATTTTTGTAATAAATTAAATTTATATCTGAATTATTAATATACATTTTTTTTGAGGAATATATAGTTTTTATATAATCTTTTTACATAAAAACTATCAAATGCTTCTTAAATTAAAATAAAAAATTCGCTTCGCTCATGTCGCCAACGTCTAAATCCTAGATATGCTACGTATTCTAATCCATACTTATTCATGAACATTCAAATCTATCTGCAATTACATAAGAGTATATGATTTCTTCAGGCTCACCGTTACCAGTGACGCCCTTGCTTACGGGTTATCTTCCTGTTGGTTAGTCGATAAGGTTTCTGGCTCAGTAAACATGCTGAACGTACAAAAAACGAGCTAAAAGGCTCGTTTATTCAACAATTTTACTTCCACCAATAAACTCTCTCAATATAGATGTAGGCGGTAAGTCTGATATATCATCTAATTGTACAAAATATTGAATAAATTTCAATAATCTATTAGCTTCCGTATATGCCTCATGCTCTCTATCTATATCTTCAAGTAAAGGCTTAACATAACCTTTTAAAATAGCTAATTCATATACACAAGAAGAATTAAAAATCATATCAGCTTCTTCCTGATAAGGAAATATATTTTGCTTTTCTCCTCTTCTTACTGACTCCCAATTTGAAATTGTTCTCTTTGCATCATGACCTCTAAATTGATTATCTCTAACTATTCTTCTAATTAATCTCAAATCTGTAGTAGGTATTCTATTATGTTCATCTAAATTTACTTGGGTTAACACACTTAAATATATTTTAAACTTTTCTTTATTTGAAATAGAAGATGTTAACATTGGATTTAATCCATGTATTCCTTCTAAAATAATCGGTTGATGTTTCTCTATCTTAAGTTTTTTACCTTCTACCCTTTTACCTAAAACAAAATCAAACTTAGGAATATTCACTTCTTTTCCATCTAGTAAATCCTTTAAATCTGAATTAAATCTTTTTAAGTCAATAGCATAGATTGATTCAAAATCAAAGTTTCCAAACTCATCTAAAGGAGTATCATCTCTATCTACAAAGTAATCATCTAAAGATATAGAAATTGGTTTTAAATTATTAACTCTCAAATGGATATACAATCTATGTGCAAAACTAGTTTTACCAGATGAAGAAGGTGCTGCTATTAATATAATTCTTTTATTTTCCTGCTTTATTATATCAGCAATTTCACCTAATTTCTTTTCTTGTAATGCTTCAACTATTCTAATTAATTCGCCACACTGATTACTTTCAACTATTCTATTTAATGATAGTACAGTATCAACCCCCATAAGTTTAGACCATTTTTCCATTTCTAAATATGTGTTAGATAATTTAGGTTGTGGTAAAAAATCTTTTACTTTAGTCTTATCTTCTTCTTTCGGTCCTAAAAGTATAAAACCGCCTTCATATTTTATAACATCAAAAGTTTTTATATATCCAGTAGACGGCATCATATGACCGTAAAAATGGTCTATATGATTATTGCACTTATATATTTTAATATCATTATATTCTTTATACTTTAATAACTCTGCCTTATCATACATATGATTTTTTTCGAAGAGATTTATGGCTTCTTTTTTGTCTAAAATAAACTTTTCTATAAGATAATCTGCTTCAATTATCTCTTTCATCTTACTTTTAATTTCATTTTTATCTGATTCAGTTAATTCTCTAACAGTATGAACTTCACAGTATAGACCATTAGATAAAGAGTGTTCTATACTGACTTTGCAATCTTTATATAACTCTTCACAAGCCATTATAAATATAAGTGTTAAAGTCCTTGAATATACTCTAAATCCATCACTATTGTTAGTATCTAAAAATTTAATATTACAATCTTCATTAACCACAGTAGTTAGTTCTTGAAGTTTATTATTTATAGATGAAAGAGCGATATATCCATCGTAGTTATCTTCAAGTTCATAAGCAATATCTTGCAATTTTAATCCTTTAGATTGATTTTCTACTAAATACTCTCTTATTTCACATTCAACATTTAATTTAATTTGCCTCATATCCATTTTCCTTTCACAATTTTATTCTACTGTTCCAACTTTATTAAAAGGATATAGTCTAATTATAACTTTTCCTAGAATATCTTCATCAGCTATAAATCCTACACTATCGTATCTGCTATCTAAACTTATTTCTCTATTATCACCTAGTACAAAAACTTTATCTTTTGGAATGACAGTATCAATATCCCCCTCTGTTATTTCATTATGTATGTACGGTTCATTAAGTTCCTTTCCATTAACATAAACTTTAGAATTTTCAATTTTAACTGAATCTCCTCCAACACCTATAACTCTTTTTACTAAATCCTTACTTGTTCCATCTTCTTGTTGTAAATCTGATTCAAAAACTATAATATCACCTGGTTCAGGTTCTCCAAATTTATAAGACATTCTATTTATAATTAAGTAGTCTCCTTCTTCTAAGGTAGAGTACATAGAGTCTCCTCTAACTAATGTTGGTTTTATGAATTGTGTTATAACAAATGCAAATACTATAGCTAAAGCAAATACCTTTATCCATTCTATAATCTCTTTTTTTACTTTCTCACTCAAAACATCATCTCCTCAATAATTCGAAATTCATTTTATTTTATCTAACAATTTAAGTATAGTTAATTCTTAGCTCTTTGTGGCAATGATTTTTAAAAATCATGTTCAAAAATTATTATAATATCTTAATTATTTAATTTTTCTTCCCTTTTTATCTTTATATTTTTTTTTATAATATCTTATTTTTGAATATAGTGTAAAGTTATCTAATTTATCTAAATTGATTTTCCATAAGAATATGACGTATACTATAAAGATTATAATAGCCCATCTAGTGGCTATCATCAATATAAAATCAAAAATTCCATGAAGTAATATTGGGATTAAAACAGACTTAACAATATATTTATTTTTTATATCGTCATTTTCTTCAAATTTATATTTAGATATATAGTAACCCATAGTAATTGCAAACATAATATGTGCTGGTATTGAAATTAATCCTCTGCTCAAACCTAATTCAAATGATGTTTCACATTTTTCTCTCATTAAATATAGGATGTTTTCTATTGTAGCAACACCTAAAGATAAAAAAACTGAATAAATTATTCCATCTAATTTTTCATTAAAATCCTTTTCTCTTAATAATATAGGTATTAACATAACAGCTTTTAAACCTTCTTCTGTAAATCCAGCCACAAAAAAAGCAACATATAGATTACTTAACATACCATTAAACATATCTAATTTAATTAAGAAACCTTCTATAAATATTGCTAAAATACTCACAATAATTCCTAATATAAAATATTTTAATAGTTTCAATGGAGGCTCTTTTTCATATTTATCTTTTATATATATCCAACGTATAAAGCCTACTACTGGTAGGATTGCTAAAATAATTATCCAAATTTTCATATTTTAAGATTACCTTTCTTTGCATATATATTATTATTTAAAAGTTTTTTCATTTTAATGATTATTATCTCCATAAGTATAAAAAATTAATAATTACATTTTTAATACTTGTACTTCTTTAACAAATCCAAAGTATTTTTCATAGAATAAAATAGAGTACAAATAACATAGTTTATAAAATAAAAGGGGTGATTATATGCAAGATGGTTTTTTAAATGTTAATGTTATAGATTCTTTAACCAATAGGCCTATAAAAGATGCTACTATCAATGTTTATGGTATGGATGAAAATCAAAATAGTACGGGTACAATCTATAGCAATCTACAAACAGATGAATCCGGTCAAGTATTGGACTTAGCTTTAGAAGCTCCAGATGTATCTTATTCTTTAGATCCTACTTCTACTGTTAAACCTTATAGTGAATATGTGGTAGAAGCAATAGTAGAAGGATACGAGTCTTTAATTATTAAAGGCACTCAAATACTACCTATAGTTAAAGCATTACAAGGAATTCCTATGACTCCACAATCTAACAGAGGAAATTCCCATTCTAGACAAACTGAAATTACTTACGATATTCCTAAACATACCCTTTGGGGAACTTATCCTCCAAAAATACCAGAAAGTAGTTTAAAACCTCTACCACCGCCTACTGGTTTTGTTGTTTTAGATGAACCTGTAGTTCCTGAGTTTATAGTAGTTCATGATGGATTACCTGAAAATACTGGTGCGCAAAATTTTTGGGTCTCCTATAAAGATTATATTAAAAATGTTGCTTCATCTGAAATTTATTCCACATGGCCTGATCAAACCATCTACGCAAACGTAGTAGCTATAATATCGTTCACTTTAAATAGAGTATTTACAGAATGGTATAGAAATAAAGGCTACAGCTTTACTATTACGTCTTCTACTGCTTATGATCATAAATATATTCATAACAGAAATGTATTTGATGAAATAAGCGTAATTGTTGATGATGTTTTTAATAATTTTATAAGAAGACCTCCTACAGCAAGACAGCCTTTACTTTCTCAATACTGCGATGGTCAAAAATCACAATGTCCTGATCAAATGACACAATGGGGAAGCAAAGATTTAGGAGATAAAGGATATGATTATCAAGGAATCTTAAAGTACTTCTATGGAGATGAAATAGTTTTTGCTACAGCTAATGTTGTTAGTGGCGTTCCTGTATCTTTCCCTGGATTCACCCTACAAAAAGGATCTAATAGTAAGTATGTTAAAACAATACAGAATCAATTAAATGCTATATCAAAATCTTATCCAGCTATACCTAGAGTTAATGAAGATGGAGTTTTTAGTTCAGATACTGAAAATGCAGTAAAGACATTCCAAAAGATTTTTAACTTACCTCAAACTGGAGTAGTTGATTTTAAAACTTGGTATGAAATCTCAAGACTCTATGTTGCAACTACAAAAATTGCTTCTTTAAATCCTAAAATTTAAATAAAAATGCTATCAGAATTTATCCTGATAGCATTTTTATTTAAATAGAATTATATAATTGTCCTTTATATTATTCTTTATTTTTTTTATATTTATAGTAAACTCAGGAACTCCTGCTGCATATGGAGCTATTTCATATAAGTCAAAATATATAACTATATTATCATTTTGTATATAGAATTTTTGATTATCATTTATACTTTTGAAATCATATATACCTTCAGCACTTTGTTCCTTTTCTAATTTATCTACTTGATTTTTTATTTCTCCATTTAATATATTCTTATAGTCAGCATCATTTTTAAATAAGTCTTTTAAATTAATAACTTCTCCATTTCTCATGTTAATATTATAAGGAACATATTCGTAATATCCATGAGCCCCTCCACTATACTTATAAAAATATAACACTAAACTTATTACTTTATCTGTATTTTTCTTTACATAGTAAGACACGTCTGCTGAAAAATTTGTATTATCTGTTTCAAAATCTTCTTGAAAACTTTCAGCTTCTTTTAATGAATTATTATAATAATCCATTATGTCCCCCTTTATTTGTTTATTAACCTTCTCTTCTATTTCTTTATTATCTCCATAAATAACTGGAATTTCTAATTTACTCTTTATGTATTTATTATTCTTCTCTATAACTTCACTGTTTATAGTATTAACTAAAAAAAAAATTTGCAGATGCTTCTATTTTATTTTTAAATACATCGTATGGTATTTTAAATTCATATTGTGTATCATCTTGACTTTGTTTATAAGGATTAAAATATATATTTATATATCTATCTTCTATATAATAATTTGTATTTTTATCTATATTTAAATCATTATATAAAGGATGGTTTTCCGTTAATCCCTTTTGAATTGTATCTATAATCACACTACTATAATCCTTGTTGTCCTTCAAAAACTGATCTAAATATATTCTATCTCCTGTTTTTAAATTAAATACATAACTATCTTTTTCTAATTTATAATCTGTTTCACCCCATGTAGTATTTTTTTCAATAATTATATTTACCATATTTTCATCTTCAAACACTATGCTATATGATATATTTATTGCGTGTTTTTCACTGTATTTATTAATTTTATTCACTTGTCTTTGCACATTGATATATTCCTTTATATTCTGTTTAATATAATTGTTAATTGTTTTTTCTACTTGCTTATCCTTATAGTGAATACTTGGTACTTTAAATCTAATAGTTAATTCATCATCATTTATTTCAGATTTTTCTTCTGTTACTTTAACAACCTTTAGACCCTGTTGAATATTCGTTTGAACTTTAGGCATCATAGGTATTAAACTTGGATTTTGAACTAAGGACAATAAAAGTATTCCTACCATTAAAAATAACATTGGTTTTATATAATTTTTTATGTACTTCATTAAAGTTCCTCCTAAATATAATTCATTATTATCTTTAGGAATTTAACAAATTTTATCCATTATTTTAAAAAATACTTACAGCTTTTATACTGTAAGCATCTTTTCTTTATTCTTTAAATAAATTTTCTTGAGAGTTTACAACTCTACCTTCTATTTTTTTAGTATACACATTATCAATTATTAACAATATAATTGATAGATATAAATTTATACCAAATATAAATCCAAAACCACCATATACATACAGCTTCTTAAAGAAGTCTCCTGAAAATGATTTAAATAACATATGTATTTCTTTTGCATGCATATGCTCTACTTCTTTTAATGTTATGTCTTTTAAATCTAAAGATATCAGTAGTGGAGTTATATATCTTTCTATTGTATTTAAACCACCTTCTATAGTTTTCTCTATTAAGCCTTTTCTTAAATCCTCAGATATAAATCTAAACTTATTATTAATTACTAATTCTATAATGTCATTAGATAATACTTTATTTTTTTCATTAAAATCTTTATTTTCAAGAACAATATTTATACTATTATTTATGTCTTTTATTAAAATATCTTGATTTAATACTTTATCTAATTTCATATTTTTTATAGATGAATTATAGATATTATCACATAAATTTAATGTACAATCTCTTATAACTTCACTTGTTTTTATTATTTCAACAATATTTTTTACAGTATAGCTTAAATCTTCTCTATTTATTTCCCATGATATTTCAACTAAGCTTATAGTGTAGAGTTTACTCATTAACTTATTGCTTATTAATTCATAAATAAATTCATTAGCTTCATTAATATTAACTTTTAGATTTTCTATTATATTTTTTTCTAAAATATTTATAAAGCCTTCGCATTTATTATAAGCCAACTCAATAGTATCTATATTTAAACAATCTGTTATTTCTTTTACTTCTATATCCTTTACTTTATTTATTACTAAATCACTAGCGTCATGTATATGGTTTTTAAAGTCATCACTTTGTTTTAATCCATAT
Organism: Terrisporobacter sp.; assembly: GCA_036648085.1. Lineage (GTDB taxonomy): Bacteria > Bacillota > Clostridia > Peptostreptococcales > Peptostreptococcaceae > Terrisporobacter. The sequence continues at coordinate 10,755 of JAVXJA010000003.1, read as the reverse complement.
ATAAATCTATCTAGTAATAAATTAGTATTAATTTCTTTCGTTGTAATTCCTAAATCTTTAATTTTGCTAGGATATATTTCCCTATATAGGCAGTTATAAAGAATAGCTGAAATTTCATTCTTTTCTTCAACTAATAAAGTTTCTAATTTATTAGTTAATATATTTTCAATAACATCTCTTACTAGTCGATCTCCATCTGCAAAATCATAAGCCATTTTCACAAAGAAATTAAGATTACTTCTAACTATTTTAATAACTAATGATGAAATCACATATTGGTTTTTATTAGCATATCTACTTATTATATTGATAGATTTTTCAGTTAAGCTATATAAATCATTATCAATTTTGTCTTTTATTTTTCCATTGTATAATTCATCAAATCTTTTCTCTTCATTTAATTCAATCTCTATGTAATTAATCATTATATTGCTTAAAATTGCCTTTAACTGAAGAAGTAAAAGGTTTATAGATTTATTATTTTTTAAGGATTTATCTAAATTTATAAATATTTTTTCACTTATTACTTCTTTTAAATCTTTATTTACAAAAGAGTTATATATTTGTGCATTATTAATAATTAAGTCTTTTATTAATTTTTCTATATATTCCTCTTCTATGCTTTTATTTATTAAAGAATTAATATCATTATTTATTTTATCGTTAATAATATTAACCATATCTTCTGGTAAGATATCTGATATAGATTTATTTATTTTTAATTTTTCTTCTAAATAAGTTATTAATTTATCTTCATGCTTATTTAAGTTATTTATATAACTTAAAATCTTAGTTTTTACAAATGAATTTACTACGAGCTTATCACCTTCTATTTGAACTGAATTATTAGCTACAAAACCACTTATAGTTGAACTGTTTTTTCTACATACTTTTAATACGGCTTTATATAATGATTTTGATAGGCTTTCTTTTCTAGCTTTTACTATACTCAATAAAGTTTTATCATTACTATTTGATATATTATTAAAAACACTAGTTTTTAAATCACCTTTTTTTGATTCAAATAAATTAGATAATCTTGTACCACTTAATAACTCATTATCTATAAAATAGGCCATTCCAGATGCAAAACTATTCTTATTAGCTGGTATATATCCTATAGCGAATCTTTTGAAAATAGGAATTTTAGATACAAATGTATTTTTTTCATAGGGACAGAATATCATCCATAAAGCTATTACATTAGTCATAACTCCTACACCACCTAAAATTAAACATGCTATTAAAGTACTTTGTACATTATTATAAAATCCATAAGTACCATTAATATTTTGTAGTGTAACTCCAAATATTAAACCTACTACACTTCCTAAAAATGCACCAAACATTGAAAGTGGTTTTAATTGTTTACCCATAAAACTTTGAGCTATATCACATAATTCTTCTTCATCTAGTTTTATTAAATTATCATAGATAACTTTTTTCACATTACCATCTACTTTTGTTGGTAAATTATTTACTACTTCATCATAAACTTTTTCTGTAATATCATTAACAAACACTTCATTACTATTAATAGTCTTTATTATTTCTTTTACTTCATATGATTTATATTTTTCAATTGAATCTTTTCCAAATCCTATTATTTTTTCAAGTGAAGAATCTATTATCTCATTTTCATGTTCTTTTATAATACAATCTAATCTTATATCTTTAATATAATTATTTATCATATTTGATATGTTTCTTTTATATCTACTTGATTTAACTTTTAAATATTTATCTATCTTGTAGGGTAACATCTTAGAGAAATAACTTACTTTATCTTCTTTTATCAAATCGCTCACTTTAGCATCTAAAATATTATCAATCTTAGAGTGTACTAAATTAAAAATTGCATCATCTAAATAAGACATTATTTTATCTTTATTACTATTTAATAATTCATATAAATTAGGTTTAATATTTTTATTAAATAATCTATAAAAATCCTGATTAATTAAATTATTAATAGTTTTTGAGCTTTGTTTTTTAAGTAAGTCTTTTGAAACTTCTTTTCCACAATATTCCCACTTATTAAGAAATTTTTCTGTTATTTTTTCATTATTTAATAAATTATTTTCTTCTAGTATTTTTACTATATCTTTTATCTTAGTTTCTTCTAAAAATTTAATTAATTTATCATAAAGTTTTGATGAAATTTCTTCATTGTCTGCATATGTTGTAATAAAATCACTTATTTTATCTACTATTTGATTCTTAGAAGAAAAATCAACAAGCATAGAGTCCTTTACTTTTGAAATCATAGATTTTCTTAATTCATCATCTATATTATCAATACTTTCTAAAATAGAATCATCAATCATAGTTTCTATCTTTTCTTTATTTTCTTCAATCCATGATATAAAATAAGGAGCCATATTTCTTATTATTTTGACTAAATATTCACTTGAAGTCCTTCCAAAATGAATTGGAAACATTTCAAATACTGTTAACTCTATATTTCTAGCTGATATTATTCCTTCATTAATTAATTCATTTATCTTTGTTTTGCCATCTTCAGATTTAATTAGCTCATCTAAATTTTTATAGATTATTAAACTTAACTTATCTATACCTTCTTCACTTAACACTTCTTCTATAGTTTTACTTCCAAAAGATTTTTGTAAGTCTTTCATTACAGCTTTAATATCTATTAAAGATAAAACTTTATCTACTAATTGCTTAGTTTCTTTTTTACTATCTAATAACTCATCTATAGAGTTCATTATTTCACAACTTATAATTCTAGTTATTTTACTACATGTTTCTTTTGAAACTACTTGGCTTAAACTTATATTACCTTGCTCATTATATAAATTTGAAACTAAATTTTTAATCTCACCATTTTCATTTATTACATTGTTTATTTCCTTGTATATGTAATCAATTATAGTTGATATTTGTTCATCACTTAGCATATCTTCTATCTTAAGATGTTCACCTATATTTATAAGTAATTTAGATAAAACTGATCCTAAATTTTCTCTAATAAGTTCTTCCGTATTATTTATTGTTTCTTCTATACCTATTAGTTCTTCTATTTTAATATCATGAAAAACCTCATATAGCGACTTGCCGAAAAAATCTTTAGACGTTTCTTCCATAGTTTTCTTGAAATTTTCCTTTAATACATTATCTTTTATTGTAGAAGAATTAATTATATCTCTTTCTACTAAATCACTTATTTCATCTATAAACTTTTCTTTGTTTTTCTTAACCGCTCCACCTATTTTTAATGGTGTATATTCCTTAAATATCATATTTACTGCATATTTATTAGTAATATATCCTGCTACACCACTAGAAAATACTTGCAGTGATAGAAAAAATAAATTCTCTGCTGTAATCATATTTACCACCTATCCGTCATTTTTATTAATCTTCTTTGCTATAATTTTCTCTTAAAACTTGTAAAATTTTTTGGATTTTTTTATCCTTTACAAAGTAAGTAATATTTAAACCTTCTTTGTTGCTATCCAGTAAATCATGTGCTTTCAACATTGATAAATGTTGTGATAAACCTGATTGAGTAATATTTTTTATTTTTTTGTTCAATTCTCCTACCGTCATCGGTTTTTCTAATAAATAATATAATATTAACAATCTATTTTCATTCGCCAGAACTTTCAAAACTCGTGCAAGTTTTTTTGATTTTTCTTCCACTATCTAGTTTCCTTCCATTTTTAGTTATATTATAACCATTGTTGAATTTAAGTATATTAGCAATAACTAATATACTTAAATTTAATAATTATGTCAATATTTAGCATCTTGTTTAAAAAGAAAAAACTATAAGAATTAAATCTTATAGTCCTTAATAATTTATAAATCAAAATGCTTCTTTAAAGCATCTACTACTCCATCTTCATCATTAGATTTTGCCCTATAATTACATATTTCTTTTAAAGAAGAATGTGCATTGTCCATGGCATAACTATACTTGCAGTTTTGCATCATTTCATAATCATTTAAGTAATCTCCAAATGCCATAGTTTCATCAAAAGAAATATTATAATTTTCTTGAAGTATTTTTATAGCCTCACCTTTGTTTACACCCGGATTCATTAAATCTACCCAATTTTGTCCTGATAAACAAACTAATAAATTATCATTGTATTTCTCTAATAACTCATATGCATTTTTTTCTGCATCAACCATATCGTAAACTGCAAACTTACATATTTTATCTTCTTTCAAAACTTCTAGTAAATTATCTACTATTTCTAATTTTTCATAATACATTTTTGCATTTTCTAAAAATATTTCATTATCATTTTCTACATATGCTGATTTAACCCCACAAAAAATAGGATATAAATCTTTTCCTTCTCTCACATCTTTTAATGCTTTTATTATTTCTTCTTGATTTATTTCTTCTGTATAAATTGATTCCCCATTATTATCGTATACTATAGATCCATTATCAGTTATATATACAAGGTCTTCCTTTATATCCTCAAATTCTTTAACTAAATTATAGTACTGTCTTCCACTTGCTATAGCAAACAGAACTTCTTTTTCTTTCAGTTCCTTAATAGTTTTAAATAACTGTGGAGATAGTTTTTTATTACTATCTAACAATGTTCCATCCATATCTGCGGCAATAAGTTTTACTGTCATCTTTATACTCCCCCCTGTTTTTTATTTAGTTGTATTAAATGTATTCTACTTAATTTTAGATATATAAAAAGAGATAATTATAGACATCTATGCAATCTAAAGTATCTCTTTCATAATTAATTTATAAAATTTTAAAATTCTCTGACACATGCATTTAGCACTTCCGTACTACAAGGATTTTGATGTGGATTGAATTTAATATTAAATTCTTTATATTTATCATCATATGCAAAATTATCTTCTATTCTAATAATTTCTTTTAATAATATATTTTCATCCTTAATTATTTCTCCTGGTAGTTCTTCTATATCTAAATAAAAATCTCTCATTTTATTTTTATATTCTTCATAATCATACATATAAAATATAATTGGTCTACATAAATTAGCATAATCAAAAAATACGCTTGAATAATCTGTAATTAACATATCACTAGCAATATACAAATCATTTATGTCATCATAATTGCATACATCAATGATAAATCCATTATACTTATCAAAATCAAAAGCATTACTTATAAAATAATGTGCTCTAAACAATATCACATAATCTTTTTCTAACTCATTCTTAATAAAATCAAAATCCATACCTAAGTCATATGTATATCCTATTCCTGGTTTATGTTGATTTTCTCTCCATGTTGGTGCATACAATATTACTTTTTTATCCTTTGGAATATTAAGTCTTCTTTTTATATCATCACAATCCGACTCTGTATACTCATATAAAAAATCATTTCTTGGATATCCTTTTTCAATAAATATATTTTCTTTCCCTATATCTTTTAATCCAAATGCAGATGTTATTCTTTCTTTAAAGAAAGATGATGGTGATATTAAATAACTATATCTTTCGGCATCTATCTTATAGTTATTATGCAAATCTTTTGTAGATACCTTAGTTCCTGTATAATTATCAATATCTAAGCCTAATTTTTTCAATGGTGTTCCATGCCAACATTGAATGTATATTTGCTCTTCTTGTTTTTTTATCTCATTAGGAATTCTTGAGTTTGTCACCCAGTACTTAGCTGTAGAATAGGTTTCATAGTATTCTTTACTTTTATATTTTACTAATATGGTGTTTTCATTTTTCAATAAGTACTTATGTTCTTCTGGCCTTTTGAATGCCCATATCTTTGTAAAATCTTTATACTTTTCATCCTCTAACATAGCCCTATATAAAGATTTAGGACTACAACTATATTGTCTACCCATATATGCTTCAAATATTATTAATTTATCATTAATTGGTTTTTTCTTGTAATATTTATTTATATATTCTTTCTTTTTTTTATTAGCATTTAAATTTACAGCAAGTTGTTTTGTGTAAGGTGAAATACTTAATATTTTTATTAAAATTTTTTTAATCTTTTTTTTAATCTTGCTTAGCATTAATATTCTCCTACTTTACCATTTGTAAGTCATTTTTTATTTGAGTAGTTGATATTTCAGGTGTTCTAGGAAGGTACACTACCTCACAATACTCTTCAAGATAATCAAATTTACCTTTCCAATCATCTCCCATTACAAATGTATCTATTTTAAACTCTTGAACATCCTTTGATTTTTGATCCCAACATGTTTCTGGTATTACAAGATCAACATAACGTATTGCCTCTAAAAGATGTCTTCTTTCCTCGTATGAGAAGTAACATCTTTTATTTTTTTCATTCCAGTTAAATTCATCACTAGATAAAACTACAATTAAATAGTCTCCTAATGCCTTTGCTCTTGATAATAAATTTACATGACCATAATGTAATAAATCAAATGTTCCATATGTAATTACTTTTTTCATTTAAAATTCTCCTTTTCTTAATTTTGTTTTTCATTTATATGTTTTTTTATATTCAAACAAATATTGCTTGAACATGGAGTTTTTACTTCATTAAATAAATCATTAATAATACTTCTATTTTCTTGAAACTCGTCTTTTCCTTTTAATATTGTACTTATTGCTGCGAAAAATTCCTTCATGTTATTGGGTTTATATCCTGGTGTAATATCATCATAATCAAAATTCATTCCTCTTTTATTTAAATATTCAATTTTATCATATGGTAAAAATATTATGGGTTTGTTTAATAATAAATAATCTATATAAATACTAGAATAATCTGTTATTAAAATATCAAATAAATTTAATACTTCCATAATATCCTCTATCTTATATTCATCAATAACTTTGATTCTATTACCTAAATAGTTAGATATATTAGCTTGTTCTAAAATATGAGTCCGAATAAAAATTATTATTTTATGTTCTTCTAAAAAATCTTCCATTTCCTTTTTATCATAATCATGAAATGGAAATATTTTAGTTATTTCTTTATCTCTGTGTGTTGGTGCATATAATATAATTTTATTATAATCTGGCATATTATCATATAATTTTTCTATTTCTTTATTATCTTTTCTTTTAAATAAAACGTCATTTCTTGGCTGACCCCATACTTTTATTTTTTCATCAGTTACTCTAAAGCTATCTCTCATTGTTGATAGTAAATAATTTGATGTAGTTAATATGTAAGAATAATTATCAGAAAATATCTTCTTAAAGTATAGTTTTTTTAAAAATCCATACTTATTTTCCATTAAAGCAATTCTTTTTAAAGGTACACCATGCCATAAATTTACAATAGTTCTCTTTTTACCAATATCAAATCCATACAATGGCAAACCTGCTGATGTAAACCAAACACCAGCTGAAAGAATTTTTTTAATTCCATCCTTACTTTTTGAATCTATAAAATAATTAAATCCGTATTTTTTTTGAAGCCTACATCTCTCATCATCATCATTTATTATATAGTATGGAGTTATATTTTTTTCATATTTAATTACATATTCAAAAATATATTTTGAGTTGTAATTGAATTTTTTATTATCTGTAGATGAAAATATCCATACATTGTTATCTATATCATCATTATAAATAATTCTACAAACTTGAGTTTTTATTAAATTTATAATTTTTTCCATAAATTATGTTACCCCTAGTGTATAATTTCTTGTTTAATATTTAAACCATATTTTACCTCATTTTTACAAAAGTAGCAATAATAGTACTTGATTTTTAAATATAATAATTATCTATGTTACCTTATAAAATAAATTATTCCATTAAAACACTTACATAACCAATTTTAATAACTAATTTACAATTTTTTAATCAATTGCTATAATTGATTATGTTAAAATTTCAATTTTTTAGGCTAATAAATAGCTCTTTTAATATGAATACTATTTATTCTAACAAAATCCAACTAAAGTTGTGTTGAAATTATTATGAGAATATATAAAATTTTATAGAAAATTATCTTATCTATAGCTTATAACGAGGGAGAAAATACATGATAAAAAAAATAAAAAAAAGTTTCATAAAATCAAAGAATAAATTTAAAAAACTATCATTTAATAAAATAAAATATCGTAACTACATAAAACGATTGCCTGTTTGTGATAAATCTATATTATTAGAGTCTCAACATGGTAGAACATTTAATGGAAATATGTTTTATCTTTTAAAAGAACTGGCAAGCAATTCTTTGTATGAAGATTATAAAATTTATTATACTGTTAAAGATTCCAATCAAAAATTAGTTGAAGATGTTTTAGAAAATTATAAGCTAAAGGGTGTAAAAACATTGCTCTTAGACTCAAAGGAATATTATAGAATTGTTGCTACTTCAAAATATTTGTTCAATGATACATCCTTTTTACCTTTCTTTATAAAAAGAGACGAACAGGTGTATTTAAATACCTGGCACGGTACACCTCTTAAGACTTTAGGTAAAAAAAGTCATGCTGATTCATATATTTTAGGAAATATACAAAGAAACTTTATTTTAGCAGATTATTTACTTTATCCAAATGAATTTACTATGAATCTTATGGTAAACGACTATATGATTAAAAATTTATCACATGCTAAAATCCTATTAGGTGGGTATCCTAGAAATTCGATATTTTTTGATGGTTCTATAAAAAATAAAGTTCGTGATTATTATGAAATTGAAGATGATATTCAAATTATTGCTTATATGCCTACGTATAGAAATCATAACGTACCTCTTGGCAAAAATATAGAAAATACATATACACTGTATCATTTACTTGAACTTGATAAAAAATTATCTGAAAAACAAGTAATGTATGTAAATATTCATCCCCTTGCAGGACAACAAATAAATTATAAAATGTTTAAGCATATAAAACCAATGCCAAAAGATTTTGAAACATATGAATTTTTAGCTGCTACTGACTGCCTCATAACAGATTATTCTAGCGTTATGTTTGACTATGTATTGTCTAAAAATAAAATCATTTTATTTACATATGATAAAAATGAATATCTTGAAAATAGAGGAATGTATTTAGATATGAATGATTTACCATTCCCTATGGTTAGTGATACAGATAATTTAGCAAAAGAAATAGCTTCACCTAAAAATTATAATGATAATTATTTTATTAATGAATTTTGTAAATATGACAACTTAGATATATGCGATAAAATTTGTCGAACTGTTGTATTAGGAGAAGAAAACCTAATAAAAAGTAAAAACTTAGAAAAAAACAACAAAGAAAACGTACTAATCTATGTTGGCAATATGGCTAAAAATGGTATAACAGCATCAATAAAAAATCTATTAATAAACTTAGATCTTAAAGAAAGAAATTATTATATTAATTATATTCCTAGAAAAGTTAAGTCGCATCTAACTCAATTTGAAGAATTAACTTCTTTAGTTAACTACATTCCTATGCAGGGTAAAATGATACTTACATTTAAAGAAGAAGTTATTTATCATCTATTTAGTAAAGGCATTATTTCTGCAACCACTATGTCTAAGTACTTAGATGAAGCATATAAATATGAAATTAAACGTCTATTTGGTAATGCTAGTTTTTCACATGCAATTCAATTTTGCGGTTATGAAAAAAGTCCTATTATGAAATATTCAAAAATTCCATGTAATAATGTAATTTATGTTCATAATAATATGGTTGAAGAAATAAGAACTAAATCTAATCAACGTAAAGATGTTTTATCTTATGCCTACAAGGAGTACGATAAAGTATCTTTAGTAACACACGATATGATGGAATCTGTTGACCACTTTTATTCAAATTCAAATAAACTTGTTGCTAACAATATTATTGATTATAAAAGAGTACTAAATCTAGCTCAACAACCATTTTCATTGGATGAAGATACAAAGTTAAATATGAATTTAAATAAGTTTATAAATATATTAAATAGTGATTCTAAAAAGTTCATAAATATAGGTCGATTTTCTAAAGAAAAAGGGCATTTAAGGTTAATCGACTCTTTTGAAAAAGTTTGGCGAGAACATAATGATTCATATTTAATTATAATAGGTGGGTATGGTTCATTATATAAAGAAACCTTAGAGTATGCTGCTAACAAAATATGTTCAGATAATATTATTATTATTAAATCTATGACTAATCCTTTTGTAGTATTAAAAAAATGTGATTATTTTGTTCTTTCATCTTATCATGAAGGTTTTGGTATAGTTATAGCTGAAGCTGATATATTAGGATTGTCTGTTATATCTACAAATATCGATGGACCTAAACAATTTATGATACAAAATGGTGGTACATTAGTAGATAATTCTACAGATGGTTTATACCAAGGAATGATTGATTTAATTAATTCTAATGTTAAATGTATGAATGTAAATTATGAAGAATATAATAAAAATGCTATAAAACAATTTAATAAGTTATTATCTTAATATAACATAAATACAAAAGCCCTAATTATTTTTTATAATTAGGGCTTTTGTATGTATATTTTTATCAAATATCTCTGTCATTGCACCATATATATCTGGCTCCTTTGATGAGTTATCATCCTCTATCATATATTCTGTCTTGTATTTATTTATTTTATGTTTTACCCAATATCCCATTGCAGTAAATTTAAGACATGTAAGTTGTATTATAGCTATACTTTTGCTAAATCACAGTTATTATTAAAGACAAAAAATATATACTACTTTTAAACATAAAAAAAGATTAAACATATATTGTTCAATCCCTTTTTATGTAAATTTATATAATATTAATCATTAGCATCTAACCATTTAGTTAG
>JAVXJA010000002.1:169071-191777 GCA_036648085.1 Terrisporobacter sp. | reverse complement strand
TATATCTTTATTATTTTCATTTTCATTATTCTTTTGAGACATTTTATTCCTCCTTATTATTACTTACATATATATTTTATAACATATAATATTTTTTGTGTGAATACTGTTAGAAAGTATTATGAAGTTTTTATGAATTATTTCTTTATTTTAAAGATTATGTCTCAAGAATTATCTATTATTCCCTTTACAACTATTATAAATTCTAAACTAATATGTATCATAATTATATTTAAATTAACTTTGGATCAATATCATTCTTTCCTTGTCCATATCTTTTTAAAGGTTTTAATGCAGGTCCATTTAGTATATTCCCTTTATAATCGAATCTAGATCCATGACATGGACAATCCCAACTTTTATCTCCACTATTAAATCTCAGCTCACACCCTAAATGAGTACATGTAATATCGACTATAAATAATTCACCTATCTCATCACGATACGCTCCATATCTTTTGCCATGAATACTTACAACTTTGCCTTCATTCTTATTTTTAGGCATTTCACTACTACCTGAAATAAGCTTACCTTTAATATAATCAAAGGCAACTTCCATATTTGCTTCTAGGAACTTTGTATTAAGATAACTTTTTAGTCTACTTGGATTATATAATTCTTCATATTTGGAATATTTTTTTGTTATTAAATCTTTTATTACTATAGCACCTGCACTTCCATTGCTTAATCCCCACTTTGATGTTCCTGTTACTATATACACATTATCTTCTTTCATATTAATTTTACCTATATAAGGTATTTTATCAAAGGATACGTAGTCTTGCGCTGACCATGAACATAAAACTTCTTCTATGTTAAATTTACTTTTAGCATATTCTTCTATTATATTATATATATCCATTTCATTATTACTTTTACCTGTTTTATGATCTTGTCCACCTACTATTAAACAATTTTCTTTTTTTTCATCTTTATATGTTCTGAAAGTTCTTGTTGGTTCCTCCACGCTTATAAAATTCCCCTCTAAAATATCTTCTTTTAGTTTACCACAAAGTAAATATGATCTTGATGCTTCCTCCTTAGAGAAATAAAACTTTAATCCATCATACCAAGCATTACTAGAAGCAATAATTAAAACTTTCGTTCTTATTTTACATCCATTAGCACATTCAAGTTCACATTTTTTTCCTAGTTTTACGTCTATTACAGGAGTGTTTTCATATATTTCTACACCTTTTTCTTTATCTACTTTTGCTAAGGCATCTACATATTTTTTAGGATTAAATTGACCTTGATTTTTAAATTCTAAAGCTGCTTTTATCTCTAAAGGTACACCATCTAGTTTATTATACAATTTACAAGATATATTTATTTCTTTACACGTATTGTATTCATCTTCTATTTGCTCTACGTATTTTTCATCTTCTGTAAAAATAAAACTTGAAACTATTTTAAACTCACAATCAATATTATTTTCTTTTATAATACTTTCAACAAGTTTTAATCCATCTTCATTAGCTTCGTAATATAATTTTGCTGTTTCTAATGAATACTCTTTTTTTATATTATTATAAATTAAACCATGTTGACTAGTAACCTTACCTGTATTTCTTCCAGAAGATCCCCAACCTATCCTGTCTGCCTCAACTATGGTCACTTTTTTATTTTCATTATTTAATAAATAAGCTGTCGTTAAACCTGTAATTCCTCCTCCCACTATTAAATACTCTGTATCAATATCTTTTTCTAAGCTTTTATATTCTTTATTTTCACATGACGTAATCCAGTATGAATCTTTCATTAATATCTCTACCTTTCTTATCTGTAATAATACATATTATTGACAAGTCTCTCCTAAAATATATTGTTTTATCTTAAGCCTTAGTTTTATATATTTACATAAGAAAACACCTCTCAAGTTAATAAGAGGTGTTTTTAACTATATTTTTATAACCACTATACGTTGCAAATAAGTAGCCTATATAAACAATTAAAAATATTAAAGCTGTAATTAGCGAAGACATACCTATATCTGGTTTACCAAACATAGTAATAAAACTATTTATAACCTTCACTCCTACAACAGAATGTATAAATGCCAAGGCTAAAGGTAATGAGAAATAAATTAAGGTTTGAACAAAAATTGTTTTATTAATTTACTTTCTACATCATTTGATTTAGCTCCTTCTATAGTTAAAGGTAAAGCTATATTTTCATAAGCTGTTAAAGTATCTATGGTAGAAATACAGTTTAAAAGTGTAGTTTTGCCACTACCACTTGGTCCCATTATTCCTACAAATTCACCTTCTTCAACATCAAATTTTATATTATCTATTTCTTTTGTCCTATTTGATTTATTACCGTAATATTTTTCATTATTATTCTCCTTCGTGTATATTAAATTTATTTTTTCCTCTTTCACATAATTTTATTTTACACTGTTTTTACATCTTTTTCCCTTACACTAATGTTACCTAAGATAACTTGACCTTACACTTTTGTCACCTTAAATATATATTCTACTCAAATTCATACAAAATAAAAAAACAGCAGAAATTTCTTCTCTGCTGTTTTTATAATAAGTATATTTTAAAATTGTATTTATTTAGCTTTACTTAAAGGCTTTTTTAATGCTGCTAATAGTATTGCACCTACTACTGATCCTATTACTAATGAAACAATATACATTAAAGGATTTATTATTGTAGGTAAAACAAAGATTCCACCATGAGGAGCTCTAAGTCCACAATTAAATACCATTGATAAAGCACCAGCTAAACCTGAACCAACAACACATGCCGGTATTACATGTAATGGATCTGATGCTGCAAAAGGTATTGCACCTTCTGTTATAAATGATAATCCCATTACATAATTTACAACACCTGATTTTCTTTCACTTTCAGTAAATCTATTTTTAAAGAATGTTGTACATAAAGCTATTACAAGTGGAGGGACCATACCACCTATCATAACAGCTGCCATTATGGCAAATTGCTCTGGACCAGCATTAACTACTGTAAGTTGAGCTGTGCCAAATACATAAGCTGCTTTATTAAAAGGTCCTCCCATATCTATCGCCATCATTGCTCCAAGTATTGCACCTAGCGCAATCTTACTACTTCCATTCATAGATGATAAGAAGTTGTTAAGTGAAGTATTTATTGACCCTACAATAGGATTTATACTTATCATTATTAATCCTATTAAAAGTATTCCTAATACTGGATATAATAATACTGGTTTTATACCTTCTAAAGCATCTGGTAATTTATCAAATAGTTTACGAAGTAACAATACTAAATAACCACCTAGAAATCCTGCAAGTAATGCTCCTAGGAATCCTGCACTTATAGCCGTCTTAGGGTCGTAACTCATAATACTACTAAAAGTATAACCTGCACTTGCTATTACTCCACCTACAAAACCAACTGCTAAGCCTGGTCTGTCTGATATACTCATTGCAATATAACCTGCAAGAACTGGTAACATAAATCCAAATGCTTGACCACCTATTGTTTTAAAGAAGGCTGCTAAAGGAGTATTCATACCAAAGTTAGCTGGATCTATTGTATAATCATCAAATAAAAATGCTAGAGCTATTAATATCCCTCCACCTACTACAAATGGTAACATGTGAGATACACCGTTCATTAAATGTTTATAAAATTGTCTTCCTATACTTTCTTTTTCATTTGATATTTTCTCTTCATTATTATTCTGTGATGCCTTATAAATTTGCGCATCACCTTTTATCGCTCTGTCAATTAGTTCATCTGCTTTATGTATTCCATCAGCAACTTTTGTTATAATTACTTTTTTATTATTAAATCTATTCATCTCAACATTTTTATCTGCTGCTACTATTATACAAGTGGCATTTTCTATTTCTTCTTTAGTTAATGCATTTTTAATTCCTGCTGATCCATTAGTCTCAACTTTTATAGAAACGCCTTTGCTTGCAGCTTTTTGAGATAAATTTTCAGCTGCCATAAATGTATGTGCTATGCCTGTTGGACATGCTGTTACAGCAAGTATTGTAGATAACTCAGTTTTTTTTTCTTCAATTACTTCTTCAGATTTAACTTCTTCCTCTGGAAATTTTTCTTTTTCCTTTTGATTTATTAATTTTAAAAATTCATCTACAGAAGACGAATTTATTAAATCATTTCTAAAATTCTCATCCATTAATATTGTAGATAATCTTGATAATACTTCTAAATGAGTATCATTAGCACCATCTGGAGCTGCTATCATAAAGAATAAATGTGATAAACTATCATCAAAAGCTTCATAATCTATACCTTCTTTAGATATACCTGCTACTAAACAAGCTTTATTTACTGATTTATTTTTAGCATGAGGAATAGCGACACCTTCACCTATCGCTGTTGTACTTAACTCTTCACGAACTAATATTGCTTCTTTATATAATTTTTTATCATTTAAATTTCCACTTTTATCTACTAAGTTAACTAATTCATTAACTACATCTAATTTATTATTTGACTTCAGATTTAATCCAACTGAGTTCTTACTTATTAAATCAGTTATTCTCATTATATCTATCTCCTATCAACCTTTATTTGTTTTGCTAATTCGTCAATATACTCCTTTGTAGCTAAATCTGCTGAAAATGCCGTTGCACTTCCACTGGCTGCACCTAGCTTTAAAGCTTCTTCATAGGAATTTGTATTTTTGTATCCAGATATAAAACCAGCTACCATAGAATCTCCCGCACCAACTGAGTTTATAACATTGCCTTTAGCTACATTGCTAACTAATACTTCATTATCTTCTGTTAATAATAAAGCCCCATCTTTTCCTCTAGAAACCAGTACATTTTTAGCGCCCATATGTTTTAGTTTTTTAGCATATGTCACTATATCTTCATAATTATATATTTTAACTTTAAACATTTCTTCTAGTTCATGGTTATTGGGTTTTATTAAAAATGGATTGTGTTTTAATACATTTAAAAGTAGATTTTTAGTTGCATCAACTACTACTTTAACTTGACTTACCTTAACTTTTCCCATTATTATTTCATATAAATCTTCATTTAATGTTGATGGCATACTTCCAGCTAAAACTAATATATCATCTTTATTTAACTTGCTTAATTTATTCAATAATTCATCTAATTTTGCTTCACTAATATGTGGACCTTGACCATTTATTTCAGTTTCTTCATCACTCTTTATCTTTACATTTATTCTAGTAAGTCCACTATCTAATTTAATAAAATCAGATGTTACTTCTAACTCATTTAAAGAGTTTCTTATAAAGTCACCTGTAAATCCACTTACAAATCCTGTAGCTATATTATCATGTCCTAATGTTTTTAGTACTCTTGAAACATTTATACCTTTCCCACCTGGATATACATTTTCAGAGTTTACTCTGTTAACATGACCAGTATTTAAATGATCTAAATTAATGACATAATCTATAGATGGATTTAATGTTACAGTATATATCACTTTATTTTCCTCCTGTATTTTGGTATATATTATTTTGCTGACATATTTCTTTACTATCCTAATACCATAATAAATGAAAACGATTTTTCCAAAAAGACAAAAAATTTCTCTTAATTAAAAGAGAAATTTATCTTAGTTGCTAAAATAGCTTTATGAACTTTTCATAATTTTTATTTTCACATATATTTACTACCTTTGAAATAGTATCTAACTTATTATAAATATTTGAAAATACTTGCTCATAATCAAGAATTTTTTCATTATTTAATGCTAACATTATAACAAGTTTAACCTTTCCATATTCCCAATTAATAGGGTTTTCTAAAATACCTACAACAATTTTATTATTTTTTATACTACCTTTAGACCCATGAGGCATAGCAACCATGTTTCCAATTTCAGTTGTAGCAATTTTTTCCCTTTCAAAATAAGAATTTTTCATTTCTACATCAATAACATCTTTTTCTAAAAGAGCATTACTCATATACTCTAAAACTTCTTCTTTATTTTTACAATCTAAGTTTATCAAAAATAAACCTCGTTCAAAGAAGTCTTTTATATTTACGTCTTCGTATACATATCCTGTATCCATAAATTTTTCAATTATTTTTATTTCTTTATTCGTTAAAAATGGTGAAACTGTTATAACAGGTATTTTATCATAATCCAATGGCATAGTTGAAATTAAAAAGTCCACATCTAAGGCATTTATGTAGTCTATTAAATAAGATGGTATAATTTTAACTATCTCTAGTCTATCTTTAAATAAATGTTGTAACTTTGTATTTATTAGCATGGACGTTCCTGCACCTGATGCACATACTATTATTACCCTTAAAACTTTTATTTTTTTATTACTAGAATATCTTTCTACTGCTCCTCCTACATGAACAGCAATATTAGATACTTCATCTTCCCCAATGTTTAAATCTAACTCACTTTCAATAGTCTTTTTAGCTATTTTAGCTAACTCATAAGCATATGGATATTTTATTTTAACATCATTATTTACTACATTATAATTACTAATGCCCAGTTTATCTTTCTTTATTAAATTATTAATGTGATTATATAAACACTCTGTAAAAAACTCATCTTTACTTATATCTATAGCTGTGGCTAACTTTAAATTTTTGCAAAATAAACTAATTGCCTTAGTTATTTTTTCTTTATTTAAATCATCATTCATTATTGATTCACGTAATATTCTATATTCCTCTATAATATAAACAATCATATCATCGTAACCATTTTTGTTTATTCTACTTAATTGAATATAAATAGTACTACATAAGTTTTTGAACTCTATATCACTTAATATTAACTCTTTATCATCTAAAGATTTTAATATTTTATTTTTCAAACTAAAGATATTATTATTCACATCCTCGTTTAAAAAATCTTGTAATACTAATTCATTATCTTTTCTATTACATAAATCAACTATACACTTTACGATATTACTTATATTGGCATCTATACCTAAACCATACTTATGTTTAGATACAATATTAACATTATATCTATTTAAAATTTCTTTAACTTCTTTTAAATCATTTTTCACTGTTGATACACTTATAAACATTGAATCAGCTAATGCCTCTAGCTTTATACTACTTTTTTCATTCAAATATAAGTTAATCATGGTTTTTATTATAAATTCTATTCTATCTATATTCCCTATATAGCTACTATTAAATTCTTCCTCATCAATTTTTCCTTCTAATTGATATCCTACCCCTCTAATAGAGACTATTTTAGTATCTTTAAGCTGTTTATTAATATCCTTAATTTCGCTTTGTATTGTTTTAGTTGAACAACCAATTTCTTCACTTAAAACTAAACTACTAACTGGATAATTTAATTTTTTTAGTATTTTAATTATTTCTAACCCACGTGTACTTAAATTATTCATACTTATTCCTCATTTGCACCTATTAGTTAAATTACTTATATACTGTTTCTATCCCCTAATTTATAAATTCAAAATTTATATTTTTCCCTATTTATTTCTTAAGTTTTGCTAATGCTTCAGCAAAAGGATTGTTGAAAGTTTCTTCTTTGTTTTGATTTTTAAGATATTTTTGTATATCTTTCTTTGAACCTTTTTTCTTTTCTTCATCTTTTCTTTTATTAAAAGCTGAAAGTTTTTCTCTATATCCACATGCACATGCAAATACTTTATTTTCTCCTTCACCTCTAAGTTCAAGCTTTTTATGGCAATTTGGACATCTTGAGTTTGTCACTTGTGAGACAGTTTTTCTAGTACTACATTCTCTATCTTCACAAATTAGCATCTTACCTTTTTTACCATTAACCTCAAGCATGAATTTCCCACAATTCGGACATTTATTTTTAGTTAAATTATCATGTTTAAATTTACTTTCACTATTATTTATTTCTTTTACTATAGCTTTTGTATATTCTTTTATCTCATTAATGAAAACTTCTTTATTATCTTTTCCTTTAGATATATTTGTAAGTTTAGTCTCCCACTCTGCTGTTAATGAAGGTGTTTTTAATTTTTCTGGAGCTAAGTCTAAAAGTTGTCTACCCTTAGATGTTATGTGTAGCTCTTTATTATTTTTCTTTTCAACTGAGAATGAATTAAATAATTTTTCTATAATATCAGCTCTTGTTGCAACTGTTCCTAAATTATTTTTCTCCATTTCAGTAAGAAGAGTTCCTTCATTTAAATAAGGTGGTGGATTAGTCTTTCCACTTTTAACTTTTACATTTTCTACTTTTAATATATCCTTTACTAATATATCTGGAATGCTTCCAACTACTTCATCTTCCTCATCTTTATAAGATTCAGTAAATCCAAGATTTACAACTTTATTTCCCTTAGCTTTAAATATTTCCCCTTCACTCTCTCCAGTTACTGTAGTTTCTACATATTCAAATGGAGGAGAAAGAACTGCCAAGAATCTTTTTACTACTAAATCATATATTTTTCTTTCTTTATCGCTTAAATCACCTAAAAATACTCTTTCTTCTGTTGGTATTATTGCATGGTGATCAGTAACTTTAGAATTGTCTACAAAAGATTTATTCCCTTTTATAGTAGTTTTTAATAATTTGTTACAAACTTTAGAATAGTCACTTACATTTACTGCTTTTATTCTATCTTTTAAAGTATCTACTATATCCGTAGTTAAATATCTAGAATCAGTTCTTGGATAAGTAAGTACTTTGTGATGCTCGTATAATTTCTGCATAATAGATAAAGTTTCTTTAGCTGAGAATCCAAATCTTTTATTTGCATCTCTTTGTAATTCTGTTAAATCATAAAGAGGTTTAGAGTACCTTTTCTTATCTACTTTCTTTACATCAACTACTTTTATTTCTTTATCATTTAATTTCTTTGCAATGTTCTCTATTTTCTCTTCATTAAATGAAGTTGTGCTATTATTTTTATCAGCCCAATTCATTTTAAAACTAGAGCTACCTTTTATTGTTGTAACCTCTATAGAATAATAATCCTTTGGTATAAACTTTCTTATTTCATCTTCTCTTTTTAAAATCATTCCAAGAGTAGGCGTTTGAACTCTACCACAAGAAAGTTGTGCATTGTGTTTAGTAGTTAAGGCACGAGTACCATTTATTCCAACTAACCAGTCTGCTTCTGCTCTAGCTATAGCTGAGTAATATAAATTATTATATTCTCTTCCGTCTTTTAATTTTGCAAATCCTTCTTTAATAGCTTTATCAGTACTTGAAGAAATCCAAAGACGTTTTAATGGCTTTTTAATATGGGCTTTTTCTATTATCCATCTAGCCACCAGTTCTCCTTCTCTACCTGCATCTGTTGCTATTACAACGTCTCCTACATCTTCTCTATTTAACTGAGCTTTTACTGTATTAAATTGTTTTGATGTTTTTTTGATAACTACAGTTTTTAACTTAGGTGGAAGTATTGGTAAGTCTTCCATATTCCATGATTTATATTTTTCTCCGTAACTTTCTGGATCTGATAATGTTACTAGATGTCCCAATGCCCAAGTTACTATATATTTGTCGCCTTCTATATATCCATTTTTATCTTTATTACAATTTAATACTCTAGCTATATCCCTTCCTACTGAAGGCTTTTCTGCTAATACTAATATTTTTTTCATTTTAATCCTTCCTTATTTTAAATGTATTTAAAATAATATAGTCTTTTATATAAAATTTACTTATAGTAATAATTTTACCATAAATTTTAAAATTCTTACAAATAAAAGCACTTTACTTATTACAATTCCTAATAATTATTCTAAATATTAAAATTTTATTCTCTATGCAATATTTGTAATATTGTGTATAGTAAATCTAGTTTATTCTATCTTTTAAAATAGATTTAAATTTAGTTATAAAGGGTGATACCGTGATTAAATATCATTTAACACTTTCTAGATCATTTTTATATTATGCAAAAAGAACTATTGAGGGAACTACTCGTAGTGATTCTGCTGCTACATTAAGAGATGTATGTAAGGCATTTAACTGGTAAGTTACCTCTACCATCTAAGTCTGAACAACTATTTCAATATATACTAGTGATTATTGGGTTTTCATGAGTTAAATTAAAATTTTTATAATACTTTCAAAAGATAGTAGTTTAATAGACCTTATTCTTTCCACAGATATTGGTATAGTTAGTCAAACTATCTTGCTTGGTCCGTTGAAAAAAATCTTGGTGGTTGCATGATTAGAGTCCTTAATAGAAAAAAATACAAGAAGTTTTAAACTTGTATGAAGATCATATTATACATATGGCTCTAGCTATTAGTAAACCGGCTCAAAATATTATTATTGAGGATTTAATCATAGACTAATACATAAAAAATATCAGTAGTATTAAGTTAATATTACTGATACTTTTTATGTGTTTTTTAACTTAATTGTTCTAATTTATTTACTATATCTTTATAACTTTCTTCTTCTCTTAAAAAATCATATTTTTCATCTATTAATATCTTCTTTAAATTTGAAAAAACATAAGATTTAGAATGAATACCTTCAAATAACTCTATTTCATTAAATAATAAATGTCCATTAAAATTAAATTCTTTACTATAACTTTCAATCATTTTTTCAATATATACTAATGTTTTTTCACTATTTTTTTCTTTTGCATATATTTCAGCAAGCATTAAATTAGTATTCACTTAATATATAGAATCTACACCAAATATTTTTGTAAGTTTTTCTTGAAGATTCAATACTTCTTTTGCTTTATCCACATTTTCATTTTGCATAAAAAAACTAACATAACTTCCTAAGGACATTATTAAATTGCTTAACTTTTTATAAGTTAGCATCCTTAATAATTTTATAGCTTCTTCATTTTTCTTTTGATTAATATAAAGTCCAACCAACATATCATCCCTATCTGATGTAACCTTTGGTAAAGTTAATAAGATTCCCTCTGCCTTCTCATATTCATCATTCATAGCATACAAAGAGCTTAATATATACTTAGATGCTTCTTCAATTTCCTTATCATCACTTTTTGTAGACTCTTCTAATAAATTTATGGCTTTGTTAAGAATGACCTTTGCTTCTTCTTCATTGCTAATTTCTATTTCATAGCCTAAGAGTTTATCTATAGTAGTATTAAAGAATCTAGCAATAGATGGTAGTATCGTAATATCTGGATAGGAACTTTTACTTTCCCATTTTGATACTGCTGCCACAGATATACCTACAGCATTTGCTAAGTTTTCTTGAGTTACACCTTTTTCTTTTCTTAATTTATATATAACTTCACCAATACATAATTCCATAATTATCTCCTTGTACTTTTTATTTTATAATATCTTATATTTTCATTATACTTATTTCAAAAGATGTAAACAATGGAGGCTTAGTTAAGTAATAGTTTAATATTATTAACTATTGGTTAATTATATATTTTTTCTAAATATATAAAATCCTTACAATAAAAAATAAGAGCATTTTAAAATGTTAAATTTACATTTTAAAATACCCTTGTATTATTTTAACTTCAAATTATTTTACTAATTTAAATTCGTATTCTTTTACACCATCTACTGAATTGGTGATTTTTGTATATCCATTCTTTTCTAACAATTGTGATGCTTCCGCAGTTCTTGTTCCTGTATTACAGTATAATAATATATCTTTTTCTTTATCAAGTTCACCCATTTTTGATTCAAACTCATCCATAGATATATTTACTGCATTTTCTACAGAACTCTTTTTAAAATCTTTAGCATCTCTAAGATCTAATATAACCGCATCCTTGTTTTCAGCAGCTAGTTTTTCAAACTCACTTCCAGTTATATTAGCATATTTAACAGTTTCATAATCAAACTCTTCCATTCCGTCTTCAGCATTGTAAACTTTAGCGAATCCTTTATCTACTAATATTTTTCCTGCTTTACCACTTTTGTTCCCTGTGTTACAAATTAATACTATTGTTTGATCTTTATAACCTTCTAAATCACTTATTTTACCTTCAAATTCATCAAATGGTATATTTATTGCATTAGCTAAATGTCCTTTTGCATATGCATCAGCACCTCTAACATCTATAACTAGTGTTTTTTCATTTTCTCCAACTAACTCTATTGTTTTAGTTGAATCTATTTCATTATAAGATGTGCTTTCTTCCTTAGAAGAACATCCTACTACAGTACTTAAAGTTAATACTAATAACATTCCCACAGATAACGTTTTTGCTAATTTATTAAATTTCATAATTACTCCTCCAGATATTTTACTATTTTTTAAGCTTATTACTTTAAGCCATGTTCAATTATACCAAATCTTTATTCATGGTTAAAGTTATATAGAAAAGATCTATATATCTTCTTTTGTATAATTTTTTTCTATAAGTAAAACCTATGGCAATATATATAATATATTTTGCCATAGGTTTCTTTATTAATATTTAATTAACTTATATTCGAATTTTCTTCCAAGTATTGTAAATTTCTTTATTATAATACTCTTCGTTATCTATTCTAGGAAGATTTAAAACGCAATCATTATTATCATCATCACATCTCAAGAAACCTCTTTTTAAATCTTCAATACTTAAATTCATTTTATATCTATAATCCTTAAAAAGCTCTGGTTTCATTAAATAAACTGCTGCAGTAACATCCCAGTTATAAGTCCCATCTATGCCAAAGTTTTCAAAGTTATAATCAAACCAATAATCTACTTTATTTTTAATATAACTTACTATAGGATTTGAATAATCACATAATTCCCTCTCATAATCATCTCTAGTTACAAGCACTTTGAGACAATTATTACCCGTAATCACAGAAACATTTTTCCCACTAGTCAAAACTGTATATGCTGCCATGGCATCACATGAAAAGTTCAGTTCATTCATTTCACATTTAGCAAACCTAAGTGGCTCAGTTATTCCACCCATTAATACTATCTCCTTAACTTTTTCAAAAAAACTACTGTCTTTTAAATACGCTCCATAAATATTAGTCAAAGATCCAGTTGCTAATATGGATAATTCTCCTTCATATTTATTAGCCATTTTCACTAAATAATCACTAGCCTCATTTTCTAAGTCATTTGGTTCTGACCCACCTTTTTTTACAGTTAAATTTTCTATTTTTAAGTCTTTGGCCATTTTTAATGTATTTGGATAAACTACTTCTACTTTATTATTCCCATAAGTTGTAGTTACACCTAGTAAATTAACATCATTATTTCCTAGTAAATAAATCAAAGCTAAGCCATCATCAACATCACAATTTTCTATACCATAAGTGTTATCACAATCAAAAATTATATTTTTCATAATTAATCCTCTTTTTATATTCTAAAGAAGCAAGCATCTTCTTCTTTTATATTTATCCCTATTCTATTGTTTATTTTAAAATAATCATTAATTAAATTTTCAGCACTTATTTTAACTAAAATTTCGTTTTTATCTTTAACTAAAGAAACTTCTAGAAAATCACCTAAATAACTGATTTTATTTATTTGAAAATCCTTTTTATCTTTATTTATTTCAATACTATAAGGTCTAAGCATTACTTCATAGTCACCATCTTCTTTATTGCAAAATATCTCAAAATCATCACATTTAAATATTTTGTTTTCAACTTTACCCGTAAAATAATTATTTCTTCCAAAATAATCTGCTACTTCTTTACATTCTGGTTTTGTATACATTTTATATGGATTATCATATTGAATAATATCTCCATGCATCATTAGGGCAATTCTATCAGAAAGTTGTAAGGCTTCATT
Source organism: Terrisporobacter sp. (assembly GCA_036648085.1). Classification (GTDB taxonomy): domain Bacteria; phylum Bacillota; class Clostridia; order Peptostreptococcales; family Peptostreptococcaceae; genus Terrisporobacter. Next base: position 178,095 of record JAVXJA010000002.1, on the reverse strand, counting down.
TTTATCATGAGTAACTAATACCATGGTCATATTATTTTCTCTTTGAAGATTTTTAACTAACTGACCCATTTCTTCTCTTAATTTTTCATCTAGTCCAGAAAAAGGTTCATCAAGAAGTAAAATTTTAGGTTTTGCTGCAAGAGCTCTAGCAAGAGCTACCCTCTGTAATTGACCTCCAGACATTTCTCTTATCTTCCTATTTTCAAAACCTTCTAGTTGAACATCTTTCAGAAGTTTTTTTACAACTTCTTTTTGATTATTCTTTGGTATTTTGTTTAAATTCATAGAAAAGGCAATATTTTTCTCCACTGATAAATGTGGAAATAACCTTAAATCCTGAAATACTATTACCGTCCCTCTTTTTTCTGGAGATATATTTTGAATTTCTTCTCCACATAAAACTATCTTTCCAGACTCTAATTCATTCAATCCTGCTATACTTTTTAATAAAGTACTTTTTCCACATCCTGAAGGACCTAAAAGAGATATAAACTCTCCTTTATTTATATTTAAATCTATGTTATGAAGTATTTCACTTCCTTGTAAATTCACTTTTAAATTTTCTATTTTTAAACTCATTTATTTCACCTATTTATTTTCTATTAATTATAAAAATCTGTACTTATATTTTTATTTAATTTAGATACTACAAAGTTGAAAAAACTAAATATTACTAAAGTTATCCCTAAAAATACTAAAGAGTAAGTTGCCACAATATTTCTATCTCCTCCACTTATATATGGAAACATTACTATAGTAAAGGTCTTTATTTTCCCTCCACCTATTAGTAACGTTAAAAAATATTGACTAAAAGAAGTTATGTACGCCATAATAAGCGAAGATAAAATTACTGGCGATAAAATAGGCAAAGTAACTTTTGTAAATGCTTGAAAAGTATTTGCACCTAGTACTTTTGCTTGCTCTTCTAACTTTTTTCCTACAGCCTGTGTTCCATCCATTAAAAGTCTTGTAGCATAAGGTAGAGAATAAATTAAATGAACTATTATTACGCCTAAAATAGTATTAGCTAATCCTAACTTAATAAAAGTAACATGAATTCCCATGGCAAATACTGTAGAAGGTATTAAAAAAGGTAATATACTAGCAAAATATAATTTATTCTTTCCTTTAAATTCGTAAAATACAAAAGCTCTAGATGTCATTAGACCTATTATAACTGACAGTATGGCTACTACCATAGAAAGCATTATACTAGACATGAATATTGTTAACATCTCACCTTTTCTTCTGAAAATTTCTTCAAACCCTCTTAAAGAGTATATCTCTGGTAATAAATCCGGCCAAGACCACCTTTTAGTAAATGCCCATATTATTAAATTCAATAATGGTAATAAAATACATATAGCAACTATGACTAATATAATTTTACTTTTATCTATCTTCTTTATTTTCAATTTTTTCACCTATTCTTATCTTTCAATGCTGAAATGTTATTTTTTATTAATTTATAATAAAGTAAAGCAGCTATTAGGGCTATTACAATTATAATTCCATTTAGTGCCATAGCATAAGGTCTATTTTGTAAATTAGGATGAGTATATTGAATATGTGAAAGTACTGGTAATGCCTTTGGTAAGGTTGGTCCAAGCAGTTGTGGTATTTCATAAGCCCCAAGAGCAAATACAAATATAATTAAAAATCCACTTAAGATCGTATGCATACATAAAGGTAGCGTTACTTTTTTAAAAGTCATCCATTTACTTGCTCCTAAGTTTACAGCTGCTTCACCTAAACTATCATTTATATTTGCCATAATTGATAATACAAAATAAATAATAAAAGGTATCTCTTTCCATAAATAAGCTAAAATTATTCCTATTCCATATTTATCATAAATCAAATTCACAAATTGCTCTTGTCCAGATATTAATCCTAAACAAGAACATATCCTAGCAATTAGTCCACTTTTTGAAAATATATTTAATACAAAAATTGCTACTACCACATGAGGTACAATAATGGGTATTTGAATTAATCTTTCGTAACTTCCCTTATTTTTTTTATTTGTTACAATAATCATACATATTAGCGTTCCTATAATCACAGAAAACAATGATGAAGTTCCTGCAATATATAAACTAAATAAAATTGAACTTAGCATATCTCTTGATGTAAGTACCTCTTTATAATAATTTAAAGTAGGCTCATTTAAACCAAAAGTAGGAATCACCCCAAAACTTTGAGTGATTCCATTTATAAGCCCTATTGCAAAAATAATCAAAATTATTATTTGTGGCATTAAAAGTAAGTATGGTGTATATTTTTTCTTCATTATTTACCTACAACCTCTTCTAACCAAATTTCTTCTATTATAAGAACTAAATCCGCAGGCATTTCAGGAAGTCTTTTTGAAAGAAGTTCCTCTTGTGTAATTGTACCTTTTCCTATATTCACATTATCAAATAGTTCTTTTTCCTCATTTGATAATTTATTATTATCTACTACTGGTAAAGTTTTTATAGCATCAAATTTAGATGCTTGCATTTTTGCACTTATCATTTCATTTATTGCAGCCATAGCTCCAGCTTTATTTCCAGAGTTCTTAGCTATTGCCATATAATTTGTATTTCCTATAGATCCTTTATCAAATATAAAACTTGAACTAGTATCAGTATAACTTCCTTTTTCTATTTTACTAGATATTGAATACGGTTCATAACTCATATTCATAACTACTTCTTTATCCATAAACATATTATCTAATTGAGTCGAATCAGCAGGGAAACTTTTACCTTCATTCCATAGGTAAGGATTTAATTTAACTAAGTAATCAAGAGCTGGCTGAATAGCTTTTTTTACAGTTTCTTTATCTGCTTTCATATTTTGAAAATCTTCATATCCACATATATCATATATTATATTACGAACAAAAGCACTTCCTGTAAAATCAGGTAAAGCTGGATAAGTTACTTTTCCTTTATTCTCTTTAGCAAATTTAAAAAGTTCTTCACTACTTTTTGGTGCATTACTACTTTCTGCACTATCATGAATAAGAACCAATTGAGCCTTTCCATAAGGTACTTCATATCCCTCTATTTCATATCCAAAATCATAATTATTTTCCTCTGCATCTAAATCAAGATATTTATTTGCATTTGGAAGTTTATCTAAAAATGGTCCATAAAGCATATTATTTTCTTTTGTAGACTTAAAGTTTTCACCATTAATCCATATCATGTCTATACTTCCATCTTCTTTTCCAGCTTGAATTTCTCCAGATAATTGACTAAGTACTTGATCTATATCCATTGGAACTCTTTCCATGCTTATATCATATTTTTCTTTCATTTGTGGTGCAAAAACCTCATCTAACCAATTATTAAGGTCTTCATCCCCACCCCATCCATAAAAAGTAACTGTACTTCCTTTTGCTTCTTCTAGTATTCCTTCATAAGTCATCTTATCTACGTTAGCACTTATATCTTTAGTTTTCCCACATGCACTAAGAGATAAAGTCATTATTAATATCATTAATATTGTTATAATTTTCTTCATCAGTTAACTCCTTTTATCTATATCTCCATATATATATATCTGCATAATATGATTTACTTTTATATTCTTATTGTTTTTTTAACCTAAATAAGACTCTATTAAATAAAGATTTCATACCTAATGGTACTTCTTCCTCTATATTCAGTATTATAGGTAATATATGATAAGATTCTGAGAATCCTTTTCTTTTAAAATTACCTACACAAGATGCACAATAAGTATATAGTTTCTCTTCTCCTGCTAAAGCTACGGATTTTGCAAACTTAGTTGAAATTTCACTTTCTTTTGAAACTGCGCATCCTCCCAACCCACAACATTGAGTCTCTTTAAATGAATTTTTTATTTTACCTTCTATAAAAGGTGTTATGGTATTAAAGAATGCTTTTTTATCTCTGTCAGGACATGGGTAATAAATTGGAATAGAAGTTTCTTTTATCTTTTTACCCATATTTAATTCTTCTAATTTCTCATAAATAGTTATTATTTTTACATCCAGTTTTTTACTTAAGAAATAATAGCAATTTGGACAAACCACAATAATTTCTTCTATGTTTTCTTCTTTTATTTTATTTCTTAAAGTAGCAAGATTTTTTTCTGCATCTTCTTTTAATCCCAGTTCATCTATTGGTTTTTGACAGCAATCAAAAATTACTCCTATATCATTGTTCTTTAATTCATCAATTATTTTATTGCTCGTTTTAGGTAAAAATGATATAAAATTACATCCTGGAAATAAAACTGATTTTTTATTAGCATTTTTATAATTAGCAAATTTATAAGGATTTTTTTCTTTTAATAATAAATTGTAATCCTTATCTAAAATAACATTGTTATTCTTTTTAACTTTATTCTGTCTCATTGTTAAAGCTATTTCTTTTCCATCAATGTCTTTCGGACACACTCCCTTACATTTTCCACAAAGAAAACAATTGTAAGCTAAATCTTCTCTTTTAGAAAAACCTTCTAAATCCATATCATATTTTTTTAAAAAGTCACAGTTTTTTGTACATAATTTACAGTGTATACAGCTTTTTGTTTTATTCTCCATATTTGTCCTCTTAAAGTAATTAATTTATTATTATTCATATTTATCTAAGTACTTATTTTTTATAAATATTCCAGCACTGGTTACAATAACTGCTAAAACTCCCGCTATAGCAAAGTATTTCCATTTATCAGATACCGCTGTGAATCCTACAGATCCAATCGTAAAGAATGCTACACCTGGAAACATAAATACAAATGTATAGATTGTATATTTCCAAAATCCCATATCTGTAATTCCATAAGCAAAATTCTGCAGATTATAGGGGAAAATAGGAACCATTCTTGTAATCATAAGAATAATTAAGTCACTTTTTTCATTATCACTAAAAAGTAATTTTTTTAGTGTCTTGTTTTTTTCTATCATTGGTTTTATCATATCTTTCAAGAAGAATCGTCCTACAATAAAAGCCATTGATGCACCTATTGTTGTTGCAATTAAACATGTAAATATTCCTAGCCATGGTCCAAATATCACACCTGCAAAAACTGCAAATGTAACACCTGGTATGGCTAGGACAACACATCCGACTATAGTTAAAATTATATATGCTCCTAAGGCTAGTGATAAATTATCATTAACGATACCTTGTATAAATTCAATATTATTACTATTACTTAAATAATCTGAATATCCATATTTATTATTTAAAATCATAATAATTACTATTATGAAAATAAATAAGCCTACTTTTAAATTTTTTTTATTCTTCATTACATTTATTTTTTCTTTCATTGTATATTCGCTTTATTAAGAAAATTAATATAGTTAATGCAAATAATATTAATAATCCTGATACTAGTAATTTAGCTCCTCCAGTTAACATACCTCCAACATAAGAGTAAACTATGGTTGCTGGTAATTGACCTAAACCTGTTGCTATAAAAAATGTCCAAAATCCCATACCAGTTAAACCGGCTGCATAACTTACTATATCAAAAGACATAAATGGCAGTAATCTTGCGATTAATATGCTTTGTTTCCCATACCTCGTTAGGAATTGATCTACTTGTTCTATTCCTTTTTTACTAGTTAGTTTTATTGCCATATCACGTCCTAAAATTCTGGCAATGAAGAAACATAGTGCTGCTCCTGCCATAGCACTTATCCAAGATAATATTGCACCTTGCCACCAACCAAAAAGGTTTGCATTTGCAAATGTAATAAGAAATGCAGGTAGTGGTGCTGCTATAGATTGTAATATCATCAACATAAATGATACTGCTGCTGCATAAGGTCCATATGATTCAACAAATTTTCTAACCATTATAAAATCACCTGATTTAAACATATAAACAATACTATCAAATGTTGTTTTTACAGATGGCACTAAAAAATAACTTGCTATACTCATTATTAATAAAGCTATTATTGCTATTTTTCCATACAAGTTACTTTTTTTATTTATATTTTCTTGCATACTTATAATTCTCCCATATTGATTTTATTTTTAGCAAGTCAATGTTAACATTAATGAAAGTTTTTGTCTAATTACTTTTCTCTATATAATTTTTTCTATATAGTTTTTTTCTATAAGCGTTAAATTTGAAATATCTTTCTTCTATCATATCTAAAAATTCCTTAGATAAATAATCTTCTAGCTTCTTTGCTGTAAATTCATTTTTTATTAATTTATCTGGGTCTTGATATTGAACCCAAGCCATGGCACACCATGTAATTCCTCTTAAACAAGTTATTGGAATATATAATTTTAATCTCTCTTCAATATCACCTGTTTCAAATCTATCTCCTACAGTTTTTACATACTCCGTAGTAAATTTATTAATTTCCTCTTCACTAAGAATTATATCTGTCTTCCAAAAAGTCGTAGTGGGTGCTAGAAAATGACCTAAGTCTTGTGCTGGTTCTCCTAGTATTGGTTTTTCCCAATCTATTATATAATTAGAATTATTTTTACCATTAATTAAAAAATTACCTGAATTTAATTCCGTATTGATTATACATCGTCTTCCCAGGTAAACACCTGTATCTTTTAATTTATGCTGCCCTGCATTTAACATTCTTCTTATTTGATTTTTCTTTTCTTCACAGCCTAAATTAGAATCATAATAAGTTTGAACCATATCATTACATTCATCTAATATTGCTTGTAGTGGATTTTCAGGACATAATAAGTGTGTATTTTCTTCTACTTTTATACTGTGTATATCAGCCAAACAATTTGCCCCTAAATATAAATCGTTTTTATAGTCTAAATCTATACCTGGTAAAAAATTCATTACTAATACACCATAATTTAAATGCTTTTTACTCCCATCTACACATATTGGTATTGGGGTTCTCTTGCTTCCTTTTAATTGCAATAGTGCCTTATATTCATATTCAATTTGATTCTCTAAATTCATTTGACTAGCTGTGTTTACCCTAAGAATTAGTTTTTCTTTTGTAATTGGATGAGTAAATAAATAATTTATATTATATTCTCCTTGTGCCAATAACTGAAAATCAATTTTACTATTTCTAGGAATATTTAAACTTTCTAAAAACTCTGATCTTTTTACGTATTCTTCTAAACCGTCAATTCTAAACATTCTTCCCCATACTCCTCAAACACCATACATATAAAATTACATGTATTTAGATTCCTATTAATTTTTCCATCTTTTATATTTTCATAAAAATGCTTTAAATCCTCCGGTTCATCTATATCTCTATTTTTATTAGTTAGATCATAAGTTAAATTAGCATTTTCAATAGATTTTATAGTATTATCTAATACATTACCATAACCGTACTCTATATTTTCAAATACTGATTTAGTTGCTTTATTCATTCCCACTAAGTAATATCCCTTATCTTCTGTAGGACCTAGTACTATATCTTTTTCTCTTAAAATGCTAAAAGCTTTTTCTAAGTCTTTAACATTTAAAAATGGAATATCACTACCTATTAATATACAGGATTTATAATTTTTATTAAGTACACGCTCAATTGCATTGTACATTTTTTCACCTAAATCATTTCCTTCTTGTATCTTGTAATTGACATCATCTCCAAAAATATTTTTTATTATATTATTGTGGTCTATAGGAGTATAAAAAATAAAAATATCTCTTTTAGTATTTTTACAAGTATTTCTTATATCTTTTAAAAAATTCTTATGAATTTCTGCACATTCAATTTTACTTAACATCTTTTCTAATCTAGTTTTAGTTTTTCCTGGAATAGGAACCCGCGTAAAAATAATTATTGCCTCTTTCATCTTATCACCTAATATCCCTATATTCTTTATTTATTTCATCAATATTTTTACCACATAAGTATTGAATTTGAAATTTTTGCATTTGATACATGGTTTTTAAAATCCCTTTATCAGTAAATCTTCTGGCAGAAGTTATTATTTTACTGTCTATTTGCTTAATATAATGCTTTCTTCTTCTTAGTCTTAAAGAAAATTCAAAATCCTCCATAATAGGAAGTTTGGGCATACCATTCATTTTATCAAATAATTCTTTCTTAATAAATATACCTTGATCCCCAAAAGCAATTTTTGTAACTTTAGAGCGTAAATTTGACATTATACCACAGATTCTCATCCAAATTATTGAATTATCAAATTCTATTTTTAAACATCCAACTTGGAATCCTTTATCTACTGTTTTTTGTATTTTCATCAATGCATCTTCTTCTATTATACTATCGCAATGTAAAAAGAACAGTATATCTCCCTTTGCAAATTCACTTCCATAATTCATCTGATTTCCTCTACCCTTAGGACTATTCAATACAGTATAACCATCATCAATTAATTCAATTGTTTTATCACTACTTCCACCATCACAGAAAATCACTTCAAAGTCACCTTTTAATTTTAATAGATTGTCTTGTATTTTTATTATGTTTTTTTCTTCATTATAAATTGGAATTATTATTGATATCATTATTCTATCCTTTAAAAATTTATATTTTTATCATTGTATCAATAAAGAAAAATGCCGTCAATTTATTACTTTTTAGTGACAAGTTCTTAATATAGAAAATACTAAATCTATTTATAATATGGCAAATAAAAAATGAACTGATTTTACTCAGCCCATTTGTTTATTTCAATTTTTTATTATTGTAATAATTCAAAGTATCCTGATGGATGGAAGAAGTATATGCTTCCATTATCTTTGTCTACTAAGTATGCCATGTCTGTTTCTACATTTGGTAAGAATACATATCCTTTTATTCCTTTTTCTTGCATTGCTTCAAATTTATTTTCATCACCTTGGTATGTATAAGTAAGATCAACATTTTCAACATCTGTTAAGTATTTATTTAAAACAGCTTCTGCATCTGATTTTGACATTCCACTCTCTTGTACTACTTCTTCTTTATCTTTATTTACTACAGTTTCATTTAAAATTTCAGTAGTTTCTGTTTTAACTTCTTCTTTTACAGGTTCTTCATTTTTTACTACTATCTCTTCTTCTTTTACTGGTGTATTATTTTCTTCT
>JAVXJA010000002.1:125483-168971 GCA_036648085.1 Terrisporobacter sp. | reverse complement strand
TTCTTCATTTTTTACTACTATCTCTTCTTCTTTTACTGGTGTATTATTTTCTTCTGTTTGTGTTGTTTTATCATTAGCTTCATTTGATGCTTCTTCTTTTTTAATTGTAGTAGTTTGTTCTACTTTTACTGGTTTTGAATCTTCTTGTACATCTCTTTCTGTAATTGCATTTGCAAGTGGAGTTACTAATAAAGCCCCTGTTAATAATAATGATATTGCTATAATTCCTTTTTTCATCTTCAACACTTCCTCATAATTTATTTATATTTATTAGTTCGTTTTTTATTTATTAATTTATAATATTATAATATCACCTAAGGGGTTGAAATTACAGTTACACGTCTGTTACCTATGATTACAAATTTGTAACAAAGAAAATTACAGTAATGTTACTAATTTTCAATTTTATGTAAAAATTTACTTCGCTTAAACTGCTGATAGATGCTACACTTCATATTTCCAGTAGCTTCGACCACTACTTGAGCAACAACTATGTTGGAGAAGTACTTAAAATCAATGTTTTCTATAAAGTAAAACCAGGGTCCTATGATGAACTCTGGTTTTGTTATAAAAATACAATTTTATTATTTATTTAATGCTAGATAAGTTTCTAAACCTTCTTTCAGTAGTACTGCTGCCTTTGATAAATCTTCTGTATTTAATATATAAGCAAGCCTTATTTCATCTACTCCCAATCCTTCAGTTTGATAAAATCCTTCAGCAGGACATGGCATAACTGTTTCTCCATTTATATCAAAATCACTTAGTAACCATTTTGTAAAATGATCGGCATTTTTTACAGGTAACTTAGCTACAATATAAAATGCACCTGTAGGTCTTTTACATACAACACCTGGAACTTTTATAAGTTCATTGTATAGTACATCTCTTCTTTTTCTATACTCTTCATTAACTTCCTTAAGATAAGAATTATCAGTTTTATAAAGTTCTATAGCTCCTAATTGTTCTAATGTTGGTACAGATAATCTAGCTTGGCATAGCTTAAGTATACCCTTTATAAAGCCTTTATTCTTAGATGCTAGTGATCCTATTCTAGCTCCACAAGCACTATAACGTTTAGATACTGAGTCAACTATGATTACTTTGTCTTTAATATTTTCAATAGTACCTACACTAGTATATTCTCCTTCGTATACAAATTCTCTATAAACCTCATCTGCTATAATCCATAGATTGTATTCTTCTGCTATTTCTGCTATCATATCTAATTCTGCTTTAGTATAAACTACACCAGTTGGATTTCCTGGGTTGGAGAATAATATTGCCTTCGTATTACTATCTATTTTTGATACTATCTCCTCTTTTATAGGTAAATGGAATCCGTTTTCCGCTAAAGTAGTAATTGGATTAATATTTACTCCTACTGATTTACAGAAGTTGAAATAATTTGAATAAAATGGTTCAGGTACTAATATATTATCACCTTCGTCACATATAGTAAGAATAGTGAAAAGTAAGGCTTCACTACCACCATTTGTAATTAATATATCATCATTATTAAATTCAAGATTATAATCTTTGTAATAATTTTTTATTGCTTCTATTAATTCTGATAAGCCTTCAGATAGCGCATACTCTAAGATTTCTCCCTTATATTCTCTTATAGCCTTAAAAAAACCATCTGGGGTTTTTATATCTGGCTGTCCAATATTTAAGTGGTAAACCTTTTTCCCTTGTTGCTTCGCCTTTGATGCAAAGGTTAAAAGTTCCATAATTGTTGATGGTGGAACTGATTGTATTCTTTTTGATAAATTCATTGGAAATTTCCTCCTAATTAAAAGCTTACTTATTTACTTTTATAATTTCCATATACCCAATGTAATATATCACAAAACAACAAATTATATTTTCATAAGAAATAAAAATAAGGCTGTAATTTTACTTACAACCTTACTGTCATTTTCTATTTACAAGTTTTCTTCATATTTATCCACATTAGTTTCTAAATTTTTAATTATTGATTGAATACATCCTTCTTCAAAAGGAGATATTAAATTACCACTTTTAACTATTTCTAAAAATGACTGAGTTCCTCCTACTTTACAAATACTTAAGTAATCTTTCCATGTTTTTTCTCTATTTTCATCCATTTTTTTCAAAAATTGGAATGCGCATATTTCTGCTAATACATAATCTATATAATAAAATGGATCCTTGAATATATGTCCTTGTTTAAAGTACCAACAACCCTTTTCCAATATTTCATTTCCTTCGTAATCTCTATGAGGTAGATATTTTTTTTCTAAATCTCTCCATATTCGTTTTCTTTCATCCTTGCTCATACTAGGATTTTCATAAATAATATGTTGGAATTCATCTACTACAACTCCATATGGTAAAAATTTAATAGCTGAACATAAATGAGCAAATTTATATTTATTTGTATCTTCCTTGAAGAATATTTCCATCCAAGGATATGTTATAAATTCCATACTCATAGAATGAATTTCACAACTATCTAAAGTAGGGAAGTTTATTTCTTGCATTTCTATATCTCTTGACATAAATAATTGGAATGCATGTCCTGCTTCATGGGTTAATACATCCATATCCTCACTAGTTCCATTAAAATTAGAGAAAATAAAAGGAGCCTTATATTCTGGTATATATGTACAATATCCTCCAGCAGATTTATTGTGTTTTGTTTCTAAATCCATTAATTCATTTTCCAGCATAAAATCAAAGAATTCCTTAGTTTCCTTTGATAATTCACCATACATTTTTATTCCATTTTCTATAATGTACTTTGAATCACCTTTGATTTCTGCATTTCCATCTAAAAACTCAAGATTTTCATCTATATAAGTTAGCTTCTCTACATTGATTCTTTTTGCCTGTATTTCATATAATTTATTACAAAGTGGTACTATATACTCTAACACTTGTTTTCTTATATTAACTACCATTTCAGGATTATAATCTGTTCTTTGCATTCTTATATATCCAAGTTCTACGAAACTATCAAAGCCTAGTTTTTTTGCCATATTGTGTCTTATTTTTACTAGTTCATCATATATGGTATCAAATTCATCTTCATGTTGTTCAAAATAATTATAATATGCTTTAGATGATTCTTCTCTTTCTACCCTATTGTTAGATAACATGTATTTATATAATCCAGATAGATTTAATTCTTCGTTTTTGAAATTAATTTTTGCAGATGCTAAAAGCTTTGTATATTTAGACATTAACTTATTTTCTTCTTGTAAATCTCCTATTATCTCTGAAGAAAAACTCTTTAATGAACATTCGCATATTTTATAAAACTGTTCACTAAAATCATTAATTATTCCTTTTTTATATTTTGAGTTTATTAAAGCTTTATAAAAATCAGCATTTAACTCTGTATATAAAGGTCCATGTTCATCCCAATAATCTATTTCTTTTTCATAAAATTCATCTGCTGTATTTATACTATTTCTTATAGATGCAATGCTAGACATAGTTTCTATTTGCTTTCTTATATCATTTAATTCCATTATGTATTTATATTGCTCCTCATAAGTAGAAGCATTGTTAATTTTTTCTACTAAACCTAAAAATAATTGCTTTACCTTATCATAATTAGGTCTCTCATACTTATAATCTCTGAATTTCATTTTTACCTCCTATTTATTGTATATAATATAATAATTTATCATATACAATCTAGTTTTACAAAACTTATCATCTTATTATTTTTCTAGCTAGTGTTGCTGTCCATACACCTACCATAGTTACTCCTAGTATCATTTCAAAGCAAGAAAAAATCACACTATATCCTGTAGGGAAAATATCTCCATAACCTACACTTGTAAAAGTCACTAAGCTAAAATAAAAGCATTTAATAAAATCTAGATAAATGGCTCTTTTAGGTAAAAGATACAATATATTAAAGCTATAATTAATTGTAGATCCATTTATACAAAGTCCTGAAAACATATACATTATAGCAAACAATAATACTATCTCAAAGGAAGTTACTAAAGCAAAGGTAGGTCTTTCTCCATATCCGCATATTATCCAAAATATATTTGATTTAAATCTTTCTAACCCTTTTAAACTTTTCCTTTCCATACATTTAGCCAAATAATAATACTCTCCACCATAAGAAGCATATCTATTACTTTCATATATAGATGATATACTTTTATAGGTTTTAAATAAATTGTCATAGTCATAATTTTCATTAATATTTATTTTATCAATAAAAGTATTTTCATCCACCTTACTTAAATACTTGTCTTCAAATCTTAAAACATTAATATGTGTCTCTATTATTTTCATAGCTTTTAAATTACAATCAGAAAATAAAATCCTATTAATATTACATTCATCAAAAATAGCATTCCTTAAACTAGTAAAAATAAATTTAATTTTAATAAAATCACTATTTTGAAATACCATATTTTTAAGATTCGTATGTTCAAAGATACAGTTATTGAAAATACAATGATTCTGAAAAATCCCTATACTTCCCTCATTATCATAAAAATCACAATGAGAGAAATTAACTTTATTAAACTTACAATTTTCAAATAATGTTCCATGAAAAGTACAATTTTCAAATTTGACACTATTAAATTCACAATTACTAAACTTGTTACACATTATTTTTTTATTAGAAATAGACTTATATATTAATTTAGAAGTAAAATCCTTAATACCTATAATTTTATTATTAACATAAATAAAACTACTCTCTGCATCATTTATTTCATATACATCTTTTTTTTCACCATTGATTACATTAACCTTTAAATTGTTTCGGCGTAATTTTGCTTTATTTTCTTCTAACTTTAAATTAAGTTCTTTTTTTACTCGTTTTCTATTTTTATCAAAATCATATATTTGCATCCCATCACCTATTTTTAATTATTTAATATATATATTGATTTTTATTTATTAAAACCCTTTAAACCTGTTCTAATTTAATTTTTATTTCTTGTAATAAATATCAATTTTTTTTAATAAATTATTATATATGAAGAATAAGACAAGCATTTTACTATTTGATAAAATTTGGGAGGTTTTTTATGAATAACAATAATAAAGTATTAGAGGATAAGTTACCAAAGAATTGCTGTACATTTTGCTCTCATCTTAGCTTAGAGGGTCCTGATGAAAGCTATAGATATTATATAAAGTGTATTATTAATGACTCTATTCCAAATCCTAGTGACTATTGTAAGTACTTCAAACAAGAACATACTCACTTAAATAAAGATGATTTAGATGATTTATATCTTAATTTCCTTGAAACCAGTCTTAGAATAAAATATGAAGATTATTTAAATTCAATTTATTGGAAAGTATTTAAAGAAAACATCTTAAATAAACACGATAATTCTTGTTCTATTTGTAAATCAAAAAATAATGTAGATGTTTATCATATTAATAAAAATTTAGGTAGAGAAACTGATGAGGATGTTATTGTTCTTTGTCCTCTATGTTATCCAAAATATAAATAAAATATAAAAAAACTGCTAATAGTATTATCTAAACTATTAGCAGTTTTTCATAAGATATATTAATTTTTAAACTTCACAGTTTTCTATTTGTATCATATAGTCTTTACAATGTTTACACATTATAATACTAACAATATAACTATCATCTACTACATTTGCTCTAGATAGCTTATTAAATGATTTACCTTCGTAATCCTTATCTATTGTACTTATAACATATTCTCCATTTTTAGTGTATATATAAAAATGATACTCTAAGAAATGGAAGAATTTTTCTTTTACTCCAGCTAAGCATTTTGGACAAGCTTCCATATAATATTCTTCATCAAATATTATGTCTTCTCCACTTTCATTTAATACTTTTAATATTAAATCTAAATCAACATCTTTTACAGGTTTCTCTTCATCATTAATTAATTCATCAAAGTTATCTTTATCTAATATGTATTCTTGTTGGTCAAATTTGAATTTGTACATTTTACACCTCTATAGTATCTGTTATTTTTTACAAGTTATTTATTTTATTCTATATTATCTTATTATAAAGATTAATAAGATAATATCAAGGCTATAAATAAGCATTACATTAAAAATAATTTTCTTCAATATAAAAAAGTACCTAGATTTATCTTCTAGATACTCCTAATTATTAATCTATTTCTGATTTAAATGGTGTTGGGTCATTAACAGCTCTAATATATTCACTATGATCTATATATCCTTGTTCATACATATTAGATAAAATCGTCTTTTGTCTTCTTTTAGCTTCATCATGTTGCATATATCTAGCTGGATTATTGGTAATTCCAGATAGGAGAGCACATTGTGCTAAATTTAAAGTTCTTACATCTTGGCCAAAATAAGTCTGCGCAGCTTGTGCTACTCCATAACTAGATTTTCCAAAATATATATTATTTAAATATGCACTTAGTATTTCATCTTTAGTCATTATTTTATTCATTTGCATAGCATTATAAATATCTTTTATCTTTCTTTTTATACTTTTTTCATCATTAGTTAATAAGTTTTTAGATACTTGCATATCTATTGTACTTCCACCCTGAGTAGATGCATTAAATATATTACTAATAGCTGATCTTATTAGAGACCTAACTTCTACTCCATTATGACCATAGAATCTTTTATCTTCTGTAGCTACAATAGCATTCTTTAAATCATCTGGTATCTCATTTATATCAACTATATTTGTTGTTTTATAATTAGCATAAATCATTTCTTTATTAAGTATTGGTGACCCTTTTAAGGATACTGCCACTACTACACCAGAAATTACAGAGAGTATGACTATCAAGGCTAATATACTTTTCAAACAATTCTTAAAAATATTATTTCTCTTTTTAGATTTTCTTCTTTTTTTTCTATAATATATTTCCTTTTCAATTTCATCGAAATCTTTTTTATTTGCTCTATTACTTCCTCTATTTAATTGTTTATTATACGCAGAATTTTCTATATTACTTCTTTCTTGTCTTTTATGTGAATTACTAGAACTTACTTTTTTTCGTCTTATTTTGTTTTCACTATTATCAGAATAACTCATACATACCTCCTTATTTATCTTTATTATACCTTGTAAAATTAAATAAATCAAAGTACAAAATTGTAAGATAAGATAATAAAAAGTGACCTTTACGTAATATAAGGTCACTTTTTATTATCTTATAGATTTATTATTTTTTTACATTTATTATTGATTAAATCTGGTGAATTTTCAAATACAAGTTCTAGAGGAATATTTTTCTCATGAAGTCCAACACCTATTTTAATAATTTTACTTTCTCCACTGTTTAGAGTTCCTACAAAACCTAAACATTCATCATTTTCACTTTTAATAAAAGTTGCTATTTCTTTATTATCTTGATAAGCATATGTATTTATATTTGATAATTCTATATCTTCTAATCCTGTATTAAATATTTCCATAGTTATTATTGCATATGTATTATATACTCTGTCTAGTTTTAGCTTATCATTAACTACACTAGACTCACATATCCTAATATTTAAGTTATTATTAATAGTACTTGAATACTGTGAACTATCAATTATATCATTCTTACTTAAACATTTAACTGAATTATTAATATTCATCAGTAAAAATATTAAGGTAATAAATACTAATGTTCTTTTTTTCATATAATCACTCCTTATAAAGGTATATTGCCCATTAATTAGAAATTTATTTATTGCTAATTTCCTAATTTAAAATAAATTAAATATAAAATTTAATTTATTTAATATTTTTTCAAAATATAGTTGCAAACTTTGTCGAATTTTGTTATTATAAATGTACAGTTATTTCCCCAATAACTGATTACTCCCCAAATAAAATATATTCCCTAATAAACCCCTTTTTATAATATATTTTAAAACCCTTACTTGATCGGTTAAAGTAAGGGTTTTTTTATGCCCTTTTATATTTCATTTTTATACTTTCCATTTAAATTTTTATTCACTTATTTCCTTTAATAAATTCCACAAAATTTACAATTTAATTTATTTAATATTTTTTCAAAATATAGTTGCAAACTTTGTCGAATTTTGTTATTATAAATGTACAGTTATTTCCCCAATAACTGATTACTCCCCAAATAAAATATATTCCCTAATAAACCCCTTTTTATAATATATTTTAATGAAGCCTTACTTGATCGGTTAAAGTAAGGTTTTTTTATTTTCCTTTATAATTCTTCTAACCCTTCTATATCCTTGAGCTTTTGATTCTAAATTTATAGCTTCATTTTCAACAATATTAGATTCTATATTCCAAACTTTATTATCCTTTTTAAGAATAATATAATTTTCGTCTTCAATCCAGGTATAATAATTTTTACTTCTTTGGCTATATCTCCAATTCAAATTATCCTTAATACAAGATAAATCATTTAAAATCTCCAATACACTTTCATATCGTTCATCTTTATTTACTTGTAAACATTTTTCCATGATTTCTATTAAAGACCTTGGTATATGAGGCAAATATTTTTTTCTCACAGGAAATTTACCTTTAGATATAGCAATTTTTAAATCATTTAAATTTTTATATTTTTTTAGTTGATTATTATACTCTTCGTTTCCATTACACATTCTGTATAATGTGGTACCTATTTGATAAATATCTATACTTTTGTTTACTGTTGAAGTAACACATTGTTCTGGGGCAATATGCTTATAATACACGTTTTTCAACTTACCCAGTCCCGCATAATCTAGTTGTATCGCAGATCCAAAGTCACTTAGTATAGCTTGATTGTTATCATTTATAAGTATATTATTAGGTTTTATATCACAATGTATCATATTATTATCATGTATATAATATATTGCAGATAAAAAATCTATGGAATATTTTATTATTTCTTTTACTGTTAAACTTCTTTGATCTAACAATTGATTCAATGATCCATTTTTATAATATGGCATAGTTAAGTAGATATAATCATCATCATAAGATGCATAATTAATAGTAATTATATTAGGATGTCTTAACTTACTTATTTTCTTAGATTCTTCAAAATATTTATCATACTCTTTTAATTTTTTCTTATCAATTTGTTTTAATATTAATTCCCGATTCATCTGCTCGTCTCTCACTATATATAAGGCAGAGTTTACTCCTTCAGACTCTATCTTTTTTATAATTTCCAAATTTAATTTAGGACTTATTTCCATATTTCTACCCCTTTGCATGAAAATAGTTCTTCCAAAACACCTTCCATCTTAACTGCTTCTATTATTTCAACACCAATATCATCATCAATTTCTAATTTATACCCTACTACATTATATTGTTCTATAATCACGCTTACTATTTTTTTTATATAATTAAGCCTATCCCCAATATTGAAGGAGACTGGAAAAATAACTTCTTCATTTTTTATCTTTCTTCTTTCATTTTCTCTGTAATCAATAATACAAAGCTGTAGTTCATCAATAAAAATTTTTATATAAAGAAAATTCATACTCTACCCCCTAACAACTGTACTTATATATAATATGAATTGACTTATTTGTTATATACAATATTAATATATTTTTATAAAAAATTCCCTTCAAACTTATCCCATTACTCAAAATATTTTTTACTATTCTATACTCATTGTCAAATAAAAAAATAAGAGTAGTAGATTTTTATCTATTACCCTTATTTCTATGATTACAATATTAACTTTTATACTAGTTCATTAAAAACTTCATCTTTTATTATTAAAAATAATTCTGCTGTTGCTTTTGTATCACTATCTGCTCTATGAGCATTTTCATTTTTTATATTATAATACTCACAAGCTGTTTCAAGTTTTTTGTTCTTACCTTTATACGATTTGGATTTTTTTAATATTTCTAATGTACATATATGATTATCTATAGTCTGTAAATTTAATTTTTCTAAGTAATAATTTAAAAACTTCAAATCAAACTTTGCATTATGGGCAATCATAACTCTGTCTCCAAGAAATTTTCTGAATCTAGGTAAAACCATCTCTATACCTTCTTTGTTCTTTACCATTTCATTACTTATTCCAGTTAATTCAGTTATAAATGGAGGTATTAATATTTCTGGTTTAATTAATCTTGAATAATTTCTAATAATTTTATTATTTTTTATCTCAGTTATACCGATTTCTATTATTTCACAACCTTTATAAGGGTCTAATCCTGTAGTTTCTAAATCTACTACTACATACTCTTGCATAAAAATTTACTCCTTATCTTCAAAAAAATTATAAGTAATTAAGAGGATTTTGAGCAGTTCCATTAACTCTTATTTCAAAGTGTAAATGTGGACCTGTTGATCTTCCTGTAGAACCAATTTTTGTTACTGCCTGTCCTTTTTTAACAGTTTGTCCTACACTTACTAATAATTGACTATTATGAGCATATAAAGATACATTTCCATTGTCATGTCTTATCATAACTGTTTTACCATAACTTCCTTGATTTCCAGAGAAAATTACTGTTCCACTTTCTACTGCAACAGTTGGTGTTCCTGTAGGAGCTGGTATATCTATTCCTGTATGCATTTTTTTATATCCTAATACAGGATGTATTCTATATCCAAAAGGTGATGATACTCTAGAGTATCCAGGTACTGGCCACGAACCATTAGAAATAACAGAATCTGTTGCATTTGAGCTGCTATCGTCGTTATTACTATTGCTACTACCATTTTCAGCTGCTATGTTTTGTAGTTTAACTTCTAAATCATCCTCTTCTTTTTCTAACTCTTTCTTTAAGTTACTTAACTCTGCTTTATCATCATCTAAACTTTTTTTATCACTTACTAATTCATCTTTAATTACTTTTGCTTCTTCTTTATTTTTATCTAGTTTTTCTTTTTTTACTTCTATATTTTCTTTATTTCTTTCTAATTCTTCTAACATTTCTTTATCTTGAGATACTACTTCTTGTACTATATAAATATTATTTAAGAAATCCGAAACAGAATTACTACTTAGTATAACCTTTAAATACCCAAGTGTATAGTTATTATTAATAACTTTTAATCTATCTCCTAATTTTTCTTCATTTGATGAAATATTTTTTTCTAACTTAACTATTTCTTCTTCTAATTGCTTTGAATCTCCATTTATTTTTTCTATTTTTTCATTAGATATTTTAATTTTTGTTTCAATCTTAGAAAGTTTTTCATTTAAATTTTCTACCTTTTCCTCTACTTCTTCTTGCTTTGCTTGATTTGATTTAAGTTTACTATTTGCGTCCTCTGCATTTACTTTTAAAGTACTAATACTTGTAAATAGCATTGCACAAACTAGACTTAAAGAAACTATCTTCTTCATTATTATTCCCCCTGTATATTATACTTTCAAGTATTTTTTTACTGATAATCCGCTTCCTAGTATGCCAACAACTATGCCTGTTGTAAATAATACAATTACTAACAATATTGAAATATTTGATAATGGAACTATCATATTTCCTATAATTGAATTAAATACACCAGAAATATTATCTATTACATATTTATATGTACCTGTGCATATTGCCACCGACATAATAGATCCAAGTAGACCTATTATGCATCCTTCCACAATGAAAGGAGCTATAACAAATCTGTTACTTCCACCTATATATTTTATTACTTGTATTTCATCTCTTTTACTATGTACTCTAGCTTTTATTGTGTTTGATATTAATACCAAACACACAATTAGCAATATTCCTATTATCACTCCGCCAAATTGTTTAACTGTATTAGATGCTTTTAAGAAATTTTCCATTATATCTTGGTAATACTGTATTTCTATAACGCCTTCTATTTTTTCCATTTTATTGGCCATAGTTTTAATAGTGCTAGAATCTTTAATTGTTACTATATAATAATTATCTAATGGATTTTTTACTCCATCTAATAAATCTTCATCATCTCCAAAGTTTTCTTTCATACTCCTAAAAGCTTCATCTTTAGTTTGATATTTAATTTTTTCCACACCAGCTATACTTTTTAATTTATTTTCTATAATTACAATCTCATCTTTATTTAAACCAGATTCTAAAGAAACTCTAATTTCATTTACTTCATCTTGAGCCTGCATCATAAATGAATTTATATTTAAAACTATACTTAAAACTATACCAAGTATAGCTAAAACAGATGTAACAGAGACTATAGATATAATACTCATGGTTTTATTACTGAATATACCTTTAAATCCTTGTTTTATACTGTAAAATACTTTTGATATTACCTTCATTATCTATCCCTCTTCGTATCATATATTATTTGACCTTTTTCTATTTTCACAATTCTTTTAGGGAACTCTTTTACTAGTTCTAAATTGTGAGTAGCCATTATGACAGTTATACCATCTTTATTAACCTCATCTAAAAGCTTCATTATAGAGATAGAATTATCCATATCTAAATTCCCTGTACATTCATCAGCTACTATAATTGATGGTTGATTTACTATTGCTCTTGCAATTCCAACTCTTTGGCATTCGCCTCCTGATAATTCATTTGGATATTTATTGTATTTATCTTTAATTCCAACTTTATCAAGAGCCTTCATTACTTTAGATTTAATATTTTTAGGTTTTTCTCCTACAACTCTTAGGGCTAACTCAACATTTTCGAAAA
Organism: Terrisporobacter sp.; assembly: GCA_036648085.1. Classification (GTDB taxonomy): domain Bacteria; phylum Bacillota; class Clostridia; order Peptostreptococcales; family Peptostreptococcaceae; genus Terrisporobacter. Next base: position 156,381 of record JAVXJA010000002.1, on the reverse strand, counting down.
CAGTTTTTTCTGATAAAAGTCTGTACTCTTGAAATACTATGCCTAGGTTTCTTCTATATTTATGTAACACCCTATTCTTTATTTCAGTAATATCCTTATTATTAACTAAGAGAGATCCCCTAGTAGCTTTTTCTTCCCTTGTTATAAGTTTTAATATACTAGATTTTCCCGCACCTGAGTGCCCAACTAAAAATACAAATTCGCCATCTTCTATTTGTAAGTTAATATTTCTTAAGGTCTTATTTCCATCAGAGTACCTTTTCTCCACATTTGTAAATTTAATCATTTTACCAACTCCGTATATATAATTTTGTGAATTCAAACATTAATTTGGTTACAATTTTGTTACCTTTATAATTAATTATAACATTTTTTTCAAATTTTTCGAGCATAAAATTTATTTTTCTAAATATTGTTCCTTTTTTCTTGTTATTTTCTTTCTTTTATCCCATAAAAAAATGACTTAATTACCTATATACAGGGTAATTAAGCCTTTAATAATTTATCAGTATTTTTTTTCTTTTAAATAAACTAATCCATTACCTTCTACAGTTCTTGGATATCCTAATGTCCTTGTACATTTAATTAATTGAGCATATATTTCCTCTTGAGTTAAATCTCTTTGAAATACATCTTTAGACCAATTTTTTAATAAAGCTAAACTACCAGTTACATGAGGAGCTGCCATACTAGTTCCACTTAGGCTTGCAAATTGATTATTGGGATAAGTTGAAACTATATCCACTCCTGGCGCTACTAAATCTATAACTAAATTTGAATTAGAGAAATTTGCTGGAATACCTTTTCTATCAACAGCACCAACAGATATTACATCTACATAAGCTGCTGGATAAGAGTATTCAAATGCGTTATAATTTCCATCGCCTTCATTTCCTGCTGCACATACTACTAATATATTATTATTAACAGCAGATTTTATAGCTTTCTCTAACTTCGGATTATTATTTGGCATTCCCAAAGACATAGATATAATATCTACCTTCTGACTTACTGCATAGTTAACTGCATTTACTACCCAACTAACTTTCCCTGATCCACTTTTATCTATTGCTTTATAAATATATAAATTTGTACGAGGTGCCACACCAATAATTGTATTGTTATTTCCATTGGCCGCAATAATTCCACTTACGTGAGTTCCATGACCTACCCTATCTGTAACAATATTAGGATTTTTTCCATCTTCATCTGTAAAATTTCTTACACCAGCAATATTAGACTTTAAACTTTCATGATTTATATCACATCCAGAGTCAATTACAGCCACATTTGTTCCTTCACCTTCATTAGATAAGCCCCACATACTTTTAGCTTGAATCATCACTACACCATAAGGTGTTTTTCCACTATTTTTTACTGATCTATTCATTATATAAGGCACTAATTTTACACTTACATCTTCACTTTGAATTTTCATCATGCTCACTCCAATAATTTTCTATAATGAATTATATGTTAGAAACATCTCTAGCAAAATAAGACTGTATATTTTTTATTACTTCTCTTTCATTACTTAAATCTACATTATATATATACTCTTCTTGCTTTCCTTCTCTTATATATGTTCCTTCTATAATAGTTCCATTTTCTATGATCACCTTTAGATATGCATTATCTTTAAGATGAAAAGTCCCTACCCTTCCTTTTCTGTCAGCATAATATTGACCAATATACTTATAATCATCACAGGTAAATACACCAATACCTTCTTTACATCCATTTTTAAAATCGCCACTATAAGACGATCTATCTGCAAAAATATATTTTCCTACACACTCCATTTTGTCACTTTTCCACATTCCTTCATATCTATTTTTATTTCCAAAATAACAAGTTCCAAGGCCTTCTCTTATTCCATTTTTTATTTGACCTTTATAAATATCACCATTTGCATATCTTATAACATCATCACCCTTTAAATTATAAACTTTTTTATTTTCTTCTTTATTATGTATATTAAATTTCGCATATTTGTTTTTAAAGAAAATTTTTGTATTTCTTTTTATTAAATAATCTATACCCTTCTTATTTTTTTTCTTCATGTTTTTTAAACTCATTAAATACTTAATACTCATAAATATTAGTGCTAAAAAAAATACTAACTTTATTAACGGAAATATATTCACATACATTTAACTAATCCTCCTTTTTAAGTCTCTTTATTATTTATATTTTAATAATTAGTTTTTTAAAACAAAAAAAATGATTTCTTTTGAAATCATTTTACGTTATGTCTGTTGCTACTTCAGTTATATTTTCCATTTGCAAATCTTCATTAAATAAGTCCAATATATTTTCTATTTCATCTTCATATTCACCTTGACTCAGCTTATATAATAGTGCATCCCCTAGTAATTCCATTAAATCTAGATATAAGTTTTCAAGAACATAGAAATATCCTTCTTTTACATCTTTTAACTTATCCATAACGTCTACTTTTCTTATTATATCTCTTATTACATCTATATCATGAACATTAATTTTTCGGATTGATAAAATGTATAATCTAATAATATTAATTATTTCAGTAGATAAACAGTTTATATCAAATTCACCTTTTTGATTATATAAGTACTCCTTATATTCTTCAAATCGACTTTCCAATTCCTCATCAAATGTTGTAAATGGTGCTTTTATAAAATCTTGAATAATTAATAAATTCCTAATTTTATCGTTATGTTCTAAAGTTTCATCTAGTATATATAAATTGTATGCATCATATAATGGGTCATGTGCATCTCCACTAAACTCTACATTAGCATAATTAAGAAGATTTTTTAAGGATACGTAGTTCATACATTTTATTCCGTAGTTTATGTATTTATCTTTTATGTCAACAAATAATTCACGTATATTACTCAAAAACCTAGGGTGATTATTCTTTTTAGAACTAATCCTATCCGTATAATTAAAACAAGTTAAATCCAGGTTCCCAAAAGTATATATTCCTTCTATTTCTGTAAATATACCAAGCCATGATTTAAAGTCTCTCATCACTTGCTCATAAGTAGGTGCATTTATTAAATCCTTTGTAGTAATATGAGTTAATTCCTCAATATGAGGATATACCTCTTGATCTGTAACTGGCTTTATTAGTGATTTAAATTTTTTCATTTCACCAGTTCTTGTATCATATTTTATAGCACCAATAGCTATTAGTTCTGCCTTAAATCCATCCCTCTTCCCTTTTGAATTAGGCATGTTCATTTCAAAATCCATGTAAATCTTTTTCAAAATACCCCCCCTCTCTACATTCCTCTAATTACATTTTATCATAGTTATGAAAAAAAAGAAAAACCGTTGAACATTAATTTCAACGGCAAGTTTATTTATAATCACTTATTTTATTCAAATTTATCTAAGAATGAATGTTTAACTCCATTTTCATCCCATCCTAATACAGAATCTAAATATACATTTTGAGCTGATCTAAATATAGATTTCTCTACTTCTTGGAAGTTATCTCCTAAGTTTTTTATTAACTCTTTAATTTCGTATCTTTTATTTCCAGTCTTTTTAGCTGCCACCATACAAGCACAATTTAATGGCCATATACCACTATTTTGTATAAATTTAATTATACTTTCTTCTCTTATATAATAAAGGGGCCTTATTATTTGTATGCCGTCAAAGTTTGTTGAATTTAATTTAGGAAGCATAGTTTTAAAGTTTCCAGCGCATAGTAAATTAAGCATGGTAGTTTCTATAACATCATCAAAATGATGACCAAGAGCTAACTTATTACATCCTAGTTCCTTAGCTTTGTTGTATAAAGCTCCTCTTCTCATTCTTGCACACATATAACAAGGATAATCACTTGCTATTTCATCTGCAACTTCAAATATATTTGAATCGAATAATTTAATAGGTATTTCTAAATACTCACAGTTATCTATTAGTAATTGTCTTATATCTTTATGATATCCTGGGTCCATAGCTATAAACTCTAATTCAAAGTTTACTTGTCCATGTCTTTTTAATTCTTGGAACATTTTCGCCATAATTAAACTATCTTTTCCTCCAGATATTGCTACGGCAATTTTATCTCCTTCTTCAACTAATTGATAATCTTTTATTGCTTTTATAAATTTAGACCAAGTATATTTTCTATATTTTTTTAATATACTTTTCTCTATTTCTTTTAAAGATTTTCTTTCTTCGAAAGGTACTATTATTTGACAGCCATTTCCTGCTAATTCGCTCATTTTTTCACCTCTTCTTATTTACACATGAAATTAATTTTATCACATTTCATATGCTTTATTCAAGCAATGATGAACTATTTTAAGTAATTAGAGTAATATACTACTAAGATATAAATATCTATTATGACAAGGAGGTTTTGACAGATGTATATGAGTATAGAGATTGTAAAAAATTATTTCAATTTTATATACTTTTAAATAGGTTGTATGTAAACATTTTCACATACAACCACTTTTTAATTTCACATTATTAATTTTAATAGAATTAAGCTATCTAATTTAGATTGAAGACAAAATATTTATTTTAGTATTTTCCTTTAAATTATAAAATTTATTTATATTATCAGTATCTTCCTCTAAAAAATATTGAATATGTTGTATAACTTCTTTTACACATAAACACTCTTCTCTTCCATAATAATCATAATATAAATCTTTCAAATATTGCAAATAACATTTATTCAATCTTAACATGACTAAATCCAAATTATTATCACTTTTCACTATTTTTTCTTTAAGGGTAATATATGCACATCCATATTCTCTAGACAATCTTTTATCTTTAAGTCTTTCATTTATTAAACCTTTTAATCCTTCAGCGCTTTCCTTGCTTATAAATACATTAATATAGTAATTACATCTGCTGTATTTAAACTGATAAAAATCAATTATTTCACACATAGTTAAAACTCCTTACATATAAATCTTATTTGTAATTATTAACATTTATCATGTAATTCTATACAAAAACGTCTTTATTTTAATCTATTTACTTTATTTTAAAACTCTTCTTCCATTAACAAAGGCTTTTGAATAATATGTGCTAGTTAAATCAGATATAACTACTTTTCCTTGTCCTGATGACGCATGTATAAATTTATTATCTCCCATATATATTCCGACATGAGTAATTTTCTTATCATATACTCCAACTGTATCAAAAAATACAAGATCTGCTGGTTTCAAACTTTTTCTTTCTACATATATCCCGTAAGTTCCTTGTTCCGCAGATGCTCTTGGTAATGATATTTTAAATATATTTTTAAATACATACCAAGTAAATCCTGAACAATCAAAACTATTTGGTCCTTCATCTGCCCATACATATGGTTTACCAATTAGTGTTTTTGCGTATGCTAAAATTTTTTCAGCACTGATAGAAGTTGTTATACTACCTATATCCGTTGTCTTATTTGATAAGTATTTACTATATACGTATCCTATTTTATTATATTTGATTTTAGACCAACCACCAGATTCTGATAGTACTTCAACTTCACTTCCCTTGGATATTATACTTATTATTTCATCCTTTGTTGAAGGTCCACTTCTAATATTAAGATTATCTACATTTGTCATCATATATACAACAATTGTACTCATAATATTTAATCAACTCCTATATATACCCTTTTAATAGGTCATTTCTTCCCTATTATTGTTACTATATGAAAAAATCATATTAATTGTGAATATAAAAAAACTGCCTCTATTTAGAGACAGTTTTGATTATAATACTCTTCTTGCATTAACATAAGCTCCTGTATAGTAACTACTATCTAATTGAGATATTACTACTTTAGCTTTGCTTGAAGAACAATGTATGAATTGATTACTTCCTATATAAATACCAACATGACTTACATTTCCATCATTAGATCCTGATGTATCAAAAAATACTAAATCACCTGGTTTTAAATTACTTTTACTTATATATGTTCCATACTTACTTTGCTGTGATGAAGTTCTAGGAATAGTTGCATTAGCACTATTCTTAAATACATATTGGGTATATCCAGAACAGTCAAAACTATTTGGCCCCTCTGCTCCCCATATATATGGTTTCCCTAATAAACTTTTTGCATAAGATATTACTGCACTTGCAGAATTTGATGTGTCAGACTCAATCTTAACACTTAAATATTGGCTTGATACATATCCTATTTGGCCATTATATTTTATTTTTGACCATCCATTTGATTCTGACAATACTTCTACTTTAGTTCCATTAGATAATTTACCTATTATTGATGAAGTAGTTGATGCTCCACTTCTAAAGTTTAACGATGTTGCACTTACATACTTAGTTGTAGTAGTTGTACTTGAGTCCGAATCTGTAACTTTATCAACTAAATACTTACTTGATACGTATCCTATTTGACCATTATATTTTATCTTTGACCATCCATTTGATTCTGATAATACTTCTACCTTCGTTCCTTTTGACAAACTTCCTATTATTGATGAACTAGTTGATGCTCCACTTCTAAAGTTTAACGATGTTGCACTTACATATTTTGTAGCTGTACTTTGTATAGCTTCTGATACATAACTTCCGTATACGTATCCTGTTGTATTATTGTATTTAACTTTTATCCAAGAACCACTTTCACTTATATATTTAACCTTATCTCCCTTGTTTAATTTTCCTAAAGAAGAATAATTTGTTGATGGTCCACTTCTAAAATTAACAGCATCCGCTGTTATTGTTCTATATTCTACATCTGCAAATGATGTGCTCATTCCTGTATGTAACATAACTGCTGATACTGCCAGTCCTGCTACTATATGTTTTTTATCAATATTCATATAAATTTCTATAGCCTAATAAAGCTATAAATACTCAACTCCTCCCAAATTCAACTCTAAATAATTATATAATTTGTCTAGTAAATATATCTCATTTAGTTCTATTTCGATATAATACTTTGTTTTAATACTATTATAATTATTACAAATCCGTAATAATTTGTCTATAAGTTGAAGTGTTTTTACATTATTTACATGGTATACATAAATATTACCCATACTAACGAAGCCTTAATATTCACTTTGTAAACTTGTATAAATTTAGTAATTCATGGTATACTATGGTCATTAAAATGATATAATTAATTTTTTTAAATAACAAATCCATAGAATGCGGGGTGATATATATGACAATGAAAATAAGAGGATTTGAAATAGTTGCAGACAGGTTCAGAAATTTCCCAAATGTAGATGTTAAGTTGCCACAAAGAGGTACTTCACAAGCTATGGCTTATGATTTCTACAGTAATGAAAATATTACTATACTTCCTGGTAATCAATATATGTTTGCTACAGATATAAAAGCTTATATGCAAATGGGAGAAGCTCTAATAGGTAATGTTAGAAGCTCTCAAGGTGTAAAGAAACATTTAAGATTTGCTAATAGCCAGGCTTGGATAGATATGGATTACTACGGAAATCCTGATAATGATGGAAATATAGGAATATGTTTATACAACTACGGAACTGAACCTCAAACTATAGAAATAGGTGAAAGAGTAGCTCAATTTACCTTTATTCCTTTCTTAGTTGCAGATAATGGTAATACTGATGCTCAAAGAGAAGGTGGATTTGGTTCTACTGGTACTAAGTAGTACTTGTCTTATTGCAAATAAATTCACTATAATATATATAGTAAAAAGAGCACAAATTTAGATAATTCATTTTAGATTATTTAAGCTAGTGTTCTTTTTAATTTCCAAATACTTGAGTGTTTGCAATATATATGATAATATTAAGAATGTTCAAAGGGAGGTATAAAATGAAACTTATTTTAGCAGAAAAACCTTCTGTAGCTAAAACTATCGCATCCTTTTTAGGTGCAAATGCAAGGCGAAATGGCTATTTTGAGGGAAATGGTTATTTAATTACTTATGCATTTGGACATTTAGTATCTTTATATGATATGAAGGATTACGATAAAGATAAATATTCTGGTTCATGGAAGACGGAAAATTTCCCTTTCATACCACAAGAAAAATTTAGATTTAAGGTTGAAGATTCAAAGAAAAATCAATTTGATGTAATCAATACTTTATTACATAGAGATGACATTGAATATGTTATAAATGCAACGGATAATGATAGAGAAGGTGAATTAATCGCCTTTCTAATTTTTCTTATGGCAAAAAATAAAAAGCCAGTTAAAAGGATATTAGTTAATGAATGGACTCCTCAAGATATAACTAAAGGTCTTGAAAATCTTAAAGACGAAGAAGAAATGAGGAATCTACAAGCTGCAGGATATACACGATTAATAACAGACTGGTTAATAGGAATAAACTTTACTTCTATTGCCACATTAAAATACGGAAACGGAAAATTATTAAATATAGGACGTGTTATTTTACCTACTGTAAAACTAGTTTATGACAGAGATATGGAAATTAAAAACTTTGTTCCTAAAACTTACTTTGAGATAGAAGGTAGTTTTAGATCTAAAAACGGTGAGTACAAAGGTAAACTAACAAAAAATAAAAATAGTAAGTTTGATACTCCAGAAGAAGCTAAAACTTTAATAGACAGCATTACATCTAAAGAAGGTACAATAACTGATAAGAAAGTTACAACTTCTAAGGAATATGCCCCTAAGCTTTTCAGTTTAACGTCTCTACAAGGATTTATTACTTCTAAGTATAGTCACTTTACTTCAGATAAAGTTCTAAACGTTTGTCAGTCTTTATATGAAGGTAAAGGTAAAGGTGGATATATTACTTATCCAAGAACAGATTCTATTTACTTAGAAGAAAGTTTAACTACTAAAGCTTCTCAAACTTTAGATAAGTTAAAAAAGGGTCTCCCTTATGAGAAGCAAATTAAATTTACTAAAACAAAAAGAGTTTTTGACTCTTCAAAGGTAGATAGCCATAGTGCCATCATGCCTACTTATATAATGCCTAACCAATTAACACCTGATGAAGCTATTGTTTATAATGCCATAAAGGATAGATTTATAGCTAACTTTATGCCACCAGCAGAGTATGAAAATACAGAAATAAAAACTGATGTTGATAAAAATATCTTCCTTACTAAAGGGAAGGTGTTAAAAGTCAAAGGATACTTAGAAGTATATAACAAGGAAGAAAAAGACGACTTACTTCCTATGATGAATAAAAACGAAATTGTAGATATAATAGAAATCAAACCTTTAAGTAAGCAAACTACTCCTCCTAAATCTTATACAGAGGATACTTTACTTAAGGCTATGAAAAACTGTGGTAAAAATGTATCTGATGAAGATAGTGCCGTTTTATCTGGTTACTCCATAGGTACTTCTGCCACTCGTGGTGATGTACTAAAAAAAATAAGTCAGGTAGGTTATGTTACTAAGAAAGGTAAATCTTACTTTATTACTGATTTAGGCAAGAACTTAGTAGAAATCTTCCCTGTTAAAGACTTATTTGACGTAGATTATACTGGTAAACTAGAAAAAAGTTTAAGCGATATACAAAGAGGTCAATATACTAGAAAAGAATACTTAACTAACATTATGAGTTTCGTTTATAATAATGTAAATCTAATTAAATATGATCATGCTAGAAAAATCAATACCGAAAGTTTTACTTATAATGCTGAAACTAAAAGCTTTGTTAGTGAGAAAAGCGCTGCTGCGTCTAAGAAAGAAACTAAACCTACTGTAAGTAAAAAATCTACATCTAGTGCTAATAGTTCTTTAGGTAAATGTCCAGCCTGCCAAGGTGAAGTTATGGAAAATGATAATGGATTCTTCTGTACAAACTATAGCAACTGTAAATATGGAATATTTAAAGAAGATAAATACTTACAATTATTTAAAAAGAAACCTACTAAAACTATGGTCAAAAGTTTACTTAAAAAAGGTGAAGCTAAAGTTAAAGCCCTAACAGGCAAAGATGGAAACAAATTTGACGCCACTCTTAAGTATGAAAAAAACGACAAAGGCTACTACTCTTGGTTAGTAAAAAAAGATATGTAAAAATACTCCTATTAATTATAATAGGAGTATTTTTTATATTACCTTACTTTGTAGATAATTCATCGTAAGTAGTTATCATTTTATTTACTATACCATAATCAACTGCTTCTTCAGCATTTAACCAATAGTTTCTTTCTGTGTCTTGTTGTACTCTTTCTAGCGGTTGATCTGTTGCATTACTAATTATAGTATTTATTCTTTTTCTAATTTTTATAATTTCTGTAGCTTCTATGCTTATATCTGTACTTTGTCCCCTACATTCACCTAATGGTTGATGTATCATGTATCTAGTATTAGGTAATGAATATCTATCTTCTTTATTAGCAGCAAGGTAAATTGTTATACCTGCACTAGCAACCCATCCTGTTCCTATTATAATAACACGAGGTTTTATAAACTTGATCATGTCATGTATAGTATCTCCAGCCTCCACATGACCACCCTGGCTATTTATAAATAACTTAATTGGTTCATCTCCCATTTCCTGTAAAAGCAATAGTTGTGTACATATCTTTTCAGCTAACTCTTGATTTATCTCACCTGAAATAAAAAGTGTTCTAGATTTTAATAGCTTTTCTCCTACTACACTAGATGTGTCTTTTGATTTTTCTTTATTTTCCCCTTGATTATTCATATATTCCCTCCACTTAATTAATTTTATTGATTTAATAACTGCTTAATAATAAGTATAGCAGAAAAACCGCATTACAATTATTGAATAATTTCATCAATTAATCCTAATACGGATCTATATTTTCTTTAATTTATCATGTAGAGTTACATTTCAGCGTAGATTTTAACTAGCTCTACAGCTATATCTACAACTTTGTCCATTCCTTCTACAGTTATATGTTCACAAGCACCATGATAGGCAGCTCCACCTGTTCCTATATTTGGACAAGGTAATCCTTTAAAACTTAATTGTGCTCCATCTGTGCCACCACGTATAGCTCCTACTTCAGGTTCTATTCCAACTGCTCTTATAGCTTTTTTAGCATTATCTATTAAGTGCATACATGGTTCTATTTTTTCTTTCATATTTCTGTATTGTTGCTTTATTGTAAGACTAACTACGCCTTCACCATATTTCTCATTCATATTTTTTTCTATATTTTTTAAGAATTCATTTCTTGCATCAAATTTATCTGCATCATGATCTCTAACTATATAAACTAATTTTGAATTTTCTACTGAACCTGTAATTTCCATTAAATGATAGAAACCTTCATATCCTTCAGTATTTGCTGGAGTTTCAACTGGTAACATAGAATTGATTTCCATTGCTAATAACTGAGAATTCACCATAATATTTTTAGCACTTCCTGGATGGACATTTATACCTTTTATTTCAAATGTAGCAGAAGAAGCATTAAAGTTTTCAAATTCTATATGTCCCTCTAACCATCCATCTAAAGTATACGCGAAATCTGCACCAAATTTTTCAACATCAAAGTTATGTGCTCCTGTTCCTATTTCTTCATCTGGATTAAATCCTATACTTATTTTACCATGAGGTATATTTTCACTTTGTATTCTTTCTATAGCAGTAATTATTTCTGCTATACCAGCTTTATCATCAGCTCCAAGTAAAGTAGTACCATCTGTAGTTATTAAAGTTCTTCCTTTAAATCCTTTTAAATGTGGAAAATCAGAAGTTCTTATAACTCTTCCACTATCTCCTAGAACTATATCTTCTCCATCGTAATTTTCTATAATTTGAGGTTTTACATTTTGACCGCTTATATCCTCTGAAGTATCTAAATGAGCTATAAATCCTAATTTAGATCTATCTTCATATCCTTCAGTTGCAGGTATAGTTCCATAAACGTAACATTTTTCATCTAGATGAACATCTTCTACTCCTAATTCTTTCATTTCTTCAACTAATAATTTAGCTAACTCAAATTGACGAGAAGTAGAAGGTACAGTTTTACTACTACTATCACTAGTAGTCCATACTTTTACGTAGTTTAACATTCTTTCATAAGCTCTCATAATCTCAATCTCCTTATAAATTATATTATATATACAAAAAACTGGGCTCTGTAACAGCTCAGAACCCAGTCATTAGTATCAATTATATTAATACTGTATAATCTTAAACTGCTTTGCTTGCAGTGTTATCTTCCTCTTCTTCTTCTACAAGAGCATTTAATTTCTTATCTAGGCTCCATAATACTATACCACATACTACAACAATTCCACCAACTATTGCATATGCAGGTGCAAATGAATATTTACATAGCACTTCATATAAGTATCCATATGCTTTACCAGCTATGAATACTGCAAATGGCCATACACCCATCATAAGTCCTAGAACTTTTGCTGGAGAAAACTTAGATATGAATGAGTTTCCAAGTGGTGAGAATACCATTTCACCAAGTGACATTAATACCCCAACTGCTACTATCCATAGTAAGCTAGCTTGTCCATCTCCTCTAACTACTTCTGCAAGAGCCATTACACCGAATGCTGCACCAAGTAATATCATACCTAAAGCAGTTTTCTTGAACATACTTAAATCACCTTTTGCTGAATTAGCACGTTTAGACCAATAAGCAGCTAGAACTGGTCCTAGAGCTATACACATAAATGCATTTAATGAATCAAACCAAGATGATGGAACTTGGAAGTTACCTATCATCCAGCTAGCTTTGTTAGCTGTATCGAAGTCTGGTCCCCAATGGTATATAACTGGCATACTAGTTAAGTACCAAACTATCCAGAATATTACTGAGAATATAGTAACAAGAATAATTGCTGCAATTCTATTTTTCTCTATTTTAGTAAGTGGCGTGTCATTAGCCTTGTCTTTAGAAGAAGTTTCTTTTATTTCTTCTGATTTAAAAGGTTTTTTACCTACTTCACCAAATCCTATTTTTCCACCTATAATTAACCATATAGCATCAAGGAATAATAAACCTGCACATACTAAGAATGTAGTTGCAAATCCTATAACTGGAACTATAAGACCAACAATAGTTGTTCCAACAAATGAACCTATATTTACGAATGAATATTGTACTGAGAATGCTGAGTCAAGTTGATCTGGATCATCAAATAACTTACCATTTATCGCTGATACGTTACCTTTGAATAAACCTGTCCCAACTGATACAAGACCTATCATTGCCCATACAAGTCCTGGTGATGCTTGAAGAGATGCCTGCCATCCACAAGCATATCCTATCCCCATTAATACTGCCCCTATTACTACACATAATCTTGGACTTAACCACTTATCAGCTATAAGTCCACCTGCAATAGGTGTTAAATACGTGAACGCTACTAAGTTTGCAGTCATTTTTGCACCATCTGTTGGGTCTAATCCAAGACCTCCGCTTGCTACTGAAGCAACTATAAATACTGCGATTAACCATTTCGATGAATAGAAAGCCATACGTTCTAATGTGAATGATAATGCACAAACGTAAAATCCAAATGGATATTTTTTCTTTTGCTTTACTGTGTTTTCCATGTTTGTCCCCCATATAATTATATTTCTTTTGTGTATTCCCTCTACAGTCATTTCCTTCGCTGTTAAATATGGACTGATTTCGTCGTACACAGTTTATAATAACTACTATAATATTCTCTATTAATAAGACTTATTAATTTGGACTAAATCTATAAAATATATTATAGTAGCTTTAAACTTTATACTATATTGCTCTTGTATATTCTTTTAACCAATCTTTTTCTTCGTCTGATAAATACGGACTAATTGTGTCATATACATTTTTATGATAATTATTTAAATAATATTTTTCTCTTTGAGTCATTAAATCTGGATTAATTCCATCTAAGTCTATTGGAGACATAGTTATTGCATCAAATTCCATAAATTGTCCATTTAAGTTTTTTTCAGCTTTTTTAACAACTAATTGGTTTTCTATACGAATACCATGTGAACCTTCTACATAAATTCCTGGTTCATTTGTTATAACCATTCCTTCTTCAAAAGGTGCTGTTTCATGTTTTGAAGGAACTATATACCAACGGAAACCGGCTGGTCCTTCATGTATACTTAACATATAACCTACTCCATGACCTGTACCACATTTGTAGTCTATTCCCATATCCCACATAGGTCCTCTTGCAAGTATATCTAAGTTATATCCTCTACAGCCATGTAAAAACTTAGCCATAGAAAGATTCATCATTCCTCTAGCTACTGCTGTAAAGTGAGTTTTCAATTCATCATTTATTTCTCCAAGTATATAAGTTCTTGTTATATCTGTGCTTCCTTCATAGTAATGTCCACCTGAATCTACTAAGAACATATGCTCAGCTTTAACTTCATAATCACTTTCTTCAGTTGCTGCATAATGCATCATAGCTGCATGTTCTTTATATCCAGCAATAGTTTCAAAACTTAAATCAACAAATCCTTCTTGCTGTTTTCTAAGTTTTAATAATTCTTCAGAAGCAGTAAGTTCTGTAATTTTAGTTTTTCCAACATTATTTTTTAGCCAGTACATAAATTTAGTACATGCTATACCGTCTTTGATATATGCATTTTTTATATTTTTAACTTCTGTTTCATTTTTAATTGCTTTCATTAAAACAGCTGGATTTTCTATTTCTATTTTATTAACTTGTGCAGGTACATTGTTATATAAAGAATAGTTTACTCTTTCTGTATCTAACATTATTCTTTCATCTGCATCAACATTTTTTACAAATTCATAAATATCATTATATGGTTTTATTTCTACATTTGCTTTTACAAATTTTGATAAAATATCTTCATCTAATTTATTTTCATCAATAAATAAATATGTTTTATCTGATGTTATTACTGCATAAGCAAGTACTACCGGTGTATAAGTTACATCATTTCCTCTTATATTAAAAATCCATGCAACTTCATCTAATGTTGTAACAACATGCATAGTTGCATTATTTTCTTTCATAACTTCTCTTATTCTATTTATTTTTGATTCAAAAGTTTCGCCAGCATATTTAACATTTAATTCAAATGCTTTTTCTTCTGATAAAGCAGGTCTATCTTCCCAAACCATATCAACAAGATCTTCATCACACTTAATGATAACGTTTTTCTTTTTTAGTTGTCTTTCTAAATCTAAACCTTCTCCTGCAGCCATCAATCTTCCATCAAAACCTAAAACACTATTTTGAGATAAATGATTTACTACAAATTCATCTACTGAAGGAACTCCTTCTTCTCCCATTTTGAAAAGTTCTATACCACTTCCAGCTAATTGCGCTTCAGCTTGTATAAAATATCTACCATCAGTCCAAAGTCCAGCTTCCTCTTTTGTTACAACTACTGTTCCAGCAGAACCAGTAAATCCTGATATAAATTTTCTTGCTTTAAAATATTCTCCAACATACTCACTTTGATGATTGTCTGCAGAAGGTATAATGTAAGCATCTACGTTCTTCTCTTCCATTATTTTTCTAAGTGCAGATAGTCTATTCGGTATACTCATTTTACTTTCCACCCCTGTATTTAATTATTCAGAAAATTCTTCTTATTGTAAATAATTTTTATGTAACTCCCTTTACATTGTCAAGTATTTAACAGTAAGTTGCAAGACAAAACTTTACTTATGTCTGCCCCCTTTTCCTATCTGTAATTATAATATAATACTCTTATAATTACACTACATATAATTAATATTTTTTATAAATTTAGTATTATATATAATTTGATGATATTTTGTAGCATTCAATATTTTCACATATATTTTTTTCATATATATGAACTTTAGATTATATATTTCCAGATTATAAAATATTTTTTTCATATTTTTGAATTATATTAGTAAAGTATCCATACTTATGTTGACTTTATTTACCGCCAATATTACAATTAACTTGTGATTAGTTAAATTAACTAATCAATTAACAATCAAAATTTAATACTTAATTTCTTAGGGGGTTTATTAAAATGGATCAATTAAAATTACAAAGTGTTTTAGATTCAATGAAGGAAAACGATGTACCACAGTTAATAGTTGCTGATCCAGCTTCTATATGTTATTTAACAGGCCGCATGTTAAACTGTGGAGAAAGAATGCTTGCTCTTTATCTTGATGTTGAAGGTAATCATAAATTCTTTATAGGTAAATTATTCCCACAAGCTACTCCAATTGAAGGTGCTGAAATAATCTACTTTGATGATATCGATGATTATGTAGGAATGTTAGCAAATGTAATGAGAGAAAACACTGTAGTTGGTATAGATAAAGTATGGCCAGCTAGATTCTTATTACCTTTAATGAACAAATTAAACGCTAAAAAGTTTATAGATGGATCATTTATCATAGATGACATTCGTCAAATAAAAAACGAAAAAGAAAAAGATTTAATGAGAGTTGCATCTAAATTAAACGATTCTGTTATGGAAAAATTAATGCCACTTGTTAAAGAGGGGTATACTGAATTAGAAATGGCAGATAAAATATTAGAAATGTACCTTGAAGGTGGAGCACAAGGTCACTCTTTTGATCCAATCATAGGATATGGAGCTAATGCTGCTGACCCTCACCATGAGTCAGATAACTCTACTGGAAAGGTTGGAGATTCAGTTGTTCTTGATTTAGGATGTGTAAAAGATGGATACTGCTCTGATATGACTAGAACAGTATTTTTAGGTGAAGTTTCTGAAAAAGGAAGAGAAGTATACGAAGTAGTTAAAGAAGCTAACAGAAGAGGTATCGAAGCTGCTAAGCCAGGAAACAGATTCTGCGACGTAGATAATGCTTGTCGTGATTACATAACAGAAAAAGGATACGGAGAGTACTTCACTCACAGAACTGGTCACTCTATAGGAATGGAGTGTCATGAATTTGGTGATGTATCTTCTGTTAACGAAGCTATATTAAAACCAGGTATGATATTCTCAGTTGAGCCAGGTGTATATTTAGCAGGTGAAGTTGGAGTTAGAATAGAAGATTTAGTTTTAATAACTGAAGATGGATGCGAAGTATTAAATAACGTAAGTAGAGATTTAACAGTTATAAAATAATTTGTAAATTAATACTACTCTATAAAAAGGTAAGAAGCTTTTAAAAAGTTTCTTACCTTTTTCTTATATTTTCATTATTCTGTATCCAACACCAACACGAGTTTGTATATACTCAGGTTTACAAGTATCTTCCTAAATTTTTAGACAATACACAAATAAGTTTATACTCAATAGGCGTTAAATGTAACTCTTTATCATTTTCCTGCTGTAACCAACACTCCAAGTATATATACAGTAATAATATTAGTCTAAATCAACCATATTTCCAGCTTCAGCAGCTATTGCAACAGCTGTCGCATCTTTAATGCCAAATAGAGCTATTATCCAAAGTATAGTTGTTAATATTGCTGAGATATAAACAAGTAACATGACAGGATTTTATTTTTGCTCCCATATCTAGTACCCCCTATAATATTGAACTAAAGAATTCAGCAATTGGTCCCAATGCAAGAGCAGGAAAAAAGCTAAGAGCACCAAGCGGAGTATAACTATCATGCATAGAGTTTACAGATCCATTTAAAGATGCTGTTGTAAATGTAGCCCATGTAGATGAAGCCATAAATATTTCAATACCTTGTTTTTTATTAGAAACATTTCTACCAAAAGTAAAACATAATCCTGTTGGAATAAGTAATAAAGAAATCATCTCTTATAAGTATAGTATACAAACTCTAGTTTTAAGATTGTATTAAGGTATATATGGAATAATTCTAATTATTTTAGTTGATAATAATGAAATTGTTTTTATAGTGCCCTTCATGATTAGCCATTATTTTTATATAAATGGAAAAAGAGCTAATCCTTTAATTACTTAAAGAATTAGCTCTTTTATTTGGGCTAGCGTAATACTTGTTTTAAACAAGTTCCCACTGAGACTTAAGTATAACATATATATATATATGTGTAAACATAAAATCCAATTATATTTTATATTATTTTATATTAAAACTTACTTTCATATAAACAATATTTATTTACTATTCTTTTTTATAGTTGCTTGAGCAGCTGCAAGTCTTGCAATTGGTACCCTATATGGTGAACAAGATACATAATCTAATCCTGTATTATAGCAGAACTCCACTGAAGTAGGATCTCCACCATGTTCTCCACATATTCCAAGTTTAATATCTTTTCCTTTAACTTCTCTAGCAAGTGTTGATGCCATTTTAACTAGTTTCCCAACACCATTTTGATCTAACACTTGGAACGGATCTTTTTCTAGTATTTCTTCGTCCACATATTGTCCTAGGAACTTACCAGCATCATCTCTTGAGTATCCAAATGTCATTTGAGTTAAATCATTTGTACCAAATGAGAAGAAATCTGCTTCTTTAGCTATTTCATCAGCTATTAAACAAGCTCTAGGTATTTCTATCATCGTTCCAACTGTATATTTTAATTCTACTCCTGCTTCTTCTATTACTAAATTTGCAGTTTCAACTATAATATTTTTAACTACTCTAAATTCATTTAATGCTCCAACTAATGGTATCATTATTTCTGGTTCTACATTTAAACCACCTTTATTTACTTCAATAGCTGCATTTATTATAGCCTTTGTTTGCATTACTGCAATTTCAGGATAAGTTACAGCTAATCTACATCCTCTATGTCCAAGCATTGGATTGAACTCTGCTAAATCTACTATTCTCTTTTTAATTTCCTTAGCATCTATATTCATATCCTTAGCTAATTCTTCTATAGTTTCATCGTCATGAGGTAAGAATTCATGTAATGGTGGATCTAATAATCTTATATTTACTGGTCTCTCACCCATCACTTTATAAATATCTACGAAATCTTGTTGTTGCATTGGTAATAGCTTATCCAATGCTTCTACTCTATCTTGCACTGTATTTGATAATATCATTTTTCTAACAGCTGGTATTCTATCTTCATCGAAAAACATATGCTCAGTCCTACAAAGACCTATACCTTCTGCTCCAAACTCTACAGCAGCCTTTGAATCTCTTGGATTATCTGCATTAGTTCTAACTTTCATATCTCTAATTTCATCAACCCATATCATTAATTTTTCAAAGTTTCCAGACATAGCTACTTTTGTTTTAGCAACATCACCTAAATATATATTACCAGTAGAACCATCAAGAGATATGAAATCTCCTTCTTTTAAAACTATATCATCTTTTCTTACTTCTTTAGATACTTCATCAACTTTTATTTCACCACAACCTGCGATACAACATTTGCCCATACCCCTCGCAACAACTGCAGCATGTGACGTCATACCACCTCTTGCAGTAAGTATACCTTCTGAACATATCATTCCTTCTATATCTTCTGGAGAAGTTTCTTGTCTAACCAACACAACTTTTTCTCCATCTTTAGAAGCTTCTACTGCTTCTTCTGCAGTAAAATAAATTTTACCACCTGCAGCACCAGGTGAAGCCGGCAATCCCTTAGCTATTATAGTAGCTTCTTTTAATGCTTTATCTTCAAACTTAGGATGTAATAATTGATCTAATTGCTTAGGTTCAATCCTCATTATAGCTTCTTCTTTAGTTAATAATCCTTCTTCAACTAAATCAACAGCTACGTTTATTGCAGATGCAGCAGTTCTTTTACCATTTCTAGTTTGTAAGAAGAATAATCTTCCTTTTTCTATAGTAAACTCTACATCTTGCATATCCCTATAATGATTTTCTAATTTTTTTACTGTATCTATAAATTGCTTATATATTTCTGGCATTACGTCTTCAAGTGTAGATATTGGCTCTGGAGTTCTTATTCCTGCAACAACATCTTCACCTTGTGCATTTATTAAGTATTCACCTAATAATTTATTTTCTCCAGTCGCAGGGTCCCTTGTAAATGCAACTCCTGTTCCTGAAGTATCTCCCATATTACCAAATACCATTGATTGAATATTAACAGCTGTTCCTAAATCACTTGGTATATCATTTAATCTTCTGTAAACTATAGCTCTTGAATTGTTCCAAGATCTAAATACAGCTTCTACAGCTAACATTAATTGTTTTTTAGGCTCTTGTGGAAAAACTTCCCCAACTTCTTTTTTGTATATTCCTTTGTACTCTTCTACTATTGCTTTTAAATGTTCCGTAGTTAAGTCTGTATCAAATTTAAAATTATTTGCCTCTTTAAATTTATCTAGTACATTTTCAAACTTATATTTTGGAACTTCCATTGCCACATCAGAAAACATTTGAATAAATCTTCTGTAACTATCATAAGCAAATCTTTCATTCTCAGTTGCTTTAGCTAATGCTATAACAGTATTATCATTTAAACCAAGGTTTAATATTGTATCCATCATACCAGGCATTGATACAACTGCACCTGAACGAACTGATACAAGAAGCGGATTTTCTTCACTTCCTAATACTTTATCTAAATTTTTTTCTAATGATGATAATTTTTCTTCTATTTGGTCTAAAATTTCTTGTTTAATTGTTTTGTTATTTTCATAATAATCGTTACATGCTTTAGTTGTTATTGTGAATCCTGGAGGTACAGGTAATCCTATTTTAGTCATTTCAGCTAAGTTAGCACCTTTACCGCCTAGCAATGATTTCATTTCTTTACTACCTTCATTAAAACTGTACACATATTTAGCTTCCATCTCATGAATCCCCTTTTAAAATAATTTATTTATTAGTTAAATCTATAAAAAGATTTTATTTTACTGTGTGTATTTTCTTCTTTATTCCATTTTCTTTCATAATATCAAGTATTAAACCAGATGTTTCTTCTATTGCTTTATTAGCTACATTTATTACAGGACAAGATAATTTTTTCATAATTTTATCTGAATATTCTAGTTCTTCAAGTATTCTATCTAACTTTGCATAATTTGCACTACTAGATAATCCTAAAGCCTTTAATCTGGCCTGTCTTATTTCATTTAATTTTTCTGGGCTATTTGTAAGTCCTATTATTTTCTTAGGATTTACTTCAAATACTTCTTTAGGTATTGGTATTTCTGGAACTAAAGGTATATTTGCCACCTTAATATTTCTATTTGCTAAGTACATACTTAAAGGAGTCTTCGAAGTTCTTGATATACCAACTAAAACTAAATCTGCTTTTAATACTCCTCTTGGATCTTTTCCATCATCGTATTTAACTGCAAATTCTATAGCTTCTATTCTTCTGAAGTATTCTTCATTCATTCTTCTTATAATACCAGGTTCTCTCTTTGGAGATTCCCCTATTTTATCAGTAAGTATATTTAAAATTTGAGACATTAAATCTACACAATGTAAATCTTCTTTTTCACAAAATTCCTCTACTACATCTCCTAAATTTTCACTAACTAATGTATAAACTATAATTGCATTTTCTTTTTTTGCACTTTGAAGTATTTCTACTAAAACTTCCTTAGTTGATACATAAGGAAATCTTCTTACGTCATACATATCCTCTTTTATATCAAATTGAGATATTGCAGCTTTTGCTACCTGTTGTGCTGTTTCTCCTATAGAATCTGATATTGCGTATAATATAAAACTTTCCATTTTTCCTCCTTAATTGTCAACCATTTCTAAAAATAACTTTGTAATGTTTGTCTTTGATATTCTACCAATTATTTTTAATTTATTCTCTATTTCTTCAACTACAGGAACTGAATCAATTTCATGTTCTATTATTTTTTTAGCTACTAATATTACGTTGTCTTCTTTTACAACTGTAACTATATTAGGTGTTCTAGTCATAATCATACCTATTGGCATTTTATTCATATCTGCCCCACCTACTGTTGCTTTTAATAGATCTTTTCTTGATACCACTCCACATAATGTGTCTTCTTCATCTATAATAAAGATACTTCCTACATCTGATAAAAACATATTTACTATTACTTCGTATAAACTATCATCTTTTTTAGCTATAACAGGTATACTCATAATATCTTCTACTTTTTTATTTTTAATTTCATCCCCTATAAGACTAAGATTGTTTACTCCTGTATAAAAGTATCCTACTTTTGGTCTTGCATCTAAAATTCCTGTCATTGTTAATATTGCTAAGTCTGATCTTAATGTTGCACGAGTAACATTTAAAAGCGATGCTATGGCTTCACTAGTTATCGGCTCAGTTTCTTTAACTATTTCTATTATCTTTTGTTGTCTTTGGTTTAATTGAATGACAATCACCCTCTTTCAATATGCTACACTTTTTAACCGTTTATTCTTATATAGTATATTATATATCTAAATATACCATTCTGTAAACATGTTTTTTATGTATTTATGTTATATTTTTAAATTCTTTTCTCTATTTCTATATAGTTTTTACTATACCGCTAATATTAATACATACTACATAATAATATTCATGCTATTTATGACACACTAAATATTACTAGTCAAAAAGACCTTCCTTTAAAGTTAAGTTCGACCAAAAGGAAGGCTCTATTTTTATAATTATTACTTATATACAATTTTAGATAAATCACAAATTGTTAGCATAGTGCTATATATTTGTCTTAATAATCCTAATCTATTTTCTTTTATAGCTTCATCTTTATCCATTACCATAACATTATCAAATAAATTATCTACTAATGGTTTTAATGTAGCAAAAGCATCTAAAGCTTCATTATATTTTTTATCCACTAATAAGCTTTCCACATTTGCTTTTATTTCTTTAAAACTATTATGTAATTTTATTTCTGCATCTTCTTTTAATAATTCTTCTTTAACAGTATCATCTATAGCTTTTTGAGCTAAAGTTGAAACTCTATTGAATGCAGTTAACATTTCTATTAATTCATCCTTTTGAAGCCATCTGTTTAATTCTAGAGCTCTAGTATGTATGTCAGATATGTCATCTAAATTGTTAGTCAATACAGCATCAATTACATCGTATCTTATTCCTAAATCCTTGAATAAGTTTTTAACTCTTTCTATGAAGAATTCATCTATTTGGCAAGTTACTTCATTTTTATTAAATTCAATAATAGAGTAATTATCTAATGCTGCACCTATTAATTTATTTAAATTAACTGATAATTCTTTATCTAATAATATACTTAATATTCCTAAGGCTTGACGTCTTAATGCATAAGGATCTTGGGAACCTGATGGTTTTATTCCTATTGCAAAAAACCCTGCTATAGAGTCTAACTTATCCGCTATAGATAAAGCTGTACCTGCATTGGTTTGTGGCAATATATCTCCTGCAAATCTTGGAAGGTAGTGTTCAAATATACCTTCACATACTTCATCATTTTCACCACTTACTTTTGCATAATCTCTACCCATTATACCTTGAAGTTCAGTAAATTCAAATACCATATTAGTTACTAAGTCAGCCTTACATAGCTTAGCAGCTCTTGCAGTATTTTTAGCACTTTCATTCATATTTAATTCATCAAGTATAACTTTAGATAATTTTTCTATTCTTAAAGTTTTATCATAAACTGTACCAAGTTTAGCTTGGAATACTACAGTTTGTAATTTATCTACAAAACTTTCTAATGATTTTTTAGTATCTTCATTATAGAAGAATAAAGCATCAGCAAGTCTTGCTCTTAAAACTTTTTCATTACCTGATTTAACTAAATCTATTCTATTTGAATCACCATTTCTAACAGCTATAAAGTTTGGTAATAACTTATTATCCTTTAAAACTGGGAAGTATCTTTGATGTTCTTTCATAGGAGTAGTTACTACTTCTTTTGGAAGTTTAACATACTCTTCATCAAATTCTCCATAAAAAGCAGTTGGATATTCTACTAAGAATGTTATTTCTTCTAATAAATCCTCATCAAATTCAACCTCTCCACCTAAAGAGTTAGCAACTTCTATAGCTTGCTTTCTTATCATTTCTTTTCTTTTATATTGATCTAATATTATGTAATTCTTTTCTATTTTTTCAAAATATTCTTCTACAGAGTTTACTTCAAATTCTCTTTCACCAAGGAATCTATGTCCTTTTGTAACATTAGAAGATTTTATACCTTCTAAATCTATTTCTAAAACATTATCATTTAATAGAGATACCATCCATCTTATTGGTCTAGCAAATCTCATATTTTTTCCACCCCAACGCATAGCTTTTGGGAATGTTACGTTTTTAATAGCTTCTGGTATTATATTTTTTAATACATCACTAGTTTCTTTTCCCGCTTGTTTTATAGTACCAAATAAATATTCAGCATTTCCTACCTGTTTAAAGTATACATCTTCTTCTTTTAATCCTTTACTTTTCATAAATCCAAGAGCAGGTTTAGAGAAGTTTCCTTCTGCATCGAAAGCTATTTTCTTCGCAGGTCCTTTTACATCTTCTTCTAAATCACTTGCTTTATCAACTATATTATTGATAACAAAAGTTAATCTTCTAGGAGTTGCATACTTTTCTATATTATCAAAGCCTATTCTTTCTTCTTTTAATAATTTACTTAAGTTAGTTTCTATTTGATCTAACGTAGTTTGTCCAAATCTTGATGGTAATTCTTCAACTCCAATTTCTAATAAAAGGTAATTTTTCATTATCTGTCACCTTCCTTTAATAGTGGATATCCCATTTCTTCTCTTTGTTTTACATAAAGTTCAGCTACAGCTTTAGCCATATTTCTAACTCTGCCTATAAACGAAGCTCTTTGACTAACACCTATAGCTCCTCTAGCATCTAATGTATTAAATGTATGAGAACATTTTAAAACATAGTCATATGAAGGAACTACTAAACCTCTATCTATTATTCTTAGTGCTTCTTTTTCATATATATCAAATAAGTTGAATAGCATTTCTGCATCACACTCATCAAATGAATATGTACTATTTTCAAATTCTGCTTGTTTGAAAACATCTCCATATTTTATTTTATCATTCCATTGTAAATCGTAAACGCTATCTACATCTTGTATGTACATTGCAAGTCTTTCTAAACCGTAAGTTATTTCTCCAGTTTCTAACTCACACTCTATACCACCAACTTGTTGGAAATATGTAAATTGAGTAACTTCCATACCATCTAACCATACTTCCCATCCAAGTCCCCAGGCACCAACTGTAGTTGATTCCCAGTTATCTTCAACAAATCTTATATCATGTTCTAAAGGATTAATTCCTATAGCTTCTAAACTTTTTAAGTATAATTCTTGTATATTTTCTGGAGATGGTTTTAGTATAACCTGGAATTGGTGATGTTGATATAATCTATTTGGGTTTTCACCATATCTACCATCTGCTGGTCTTCTTGATGGCTCCACATAACATACACTCCATGGTTCTGGTCCTAATGACCTTAGGATTGTGTTTGGATTCATTGTTCCTGCACCTTTTTCAACATCATAAGGTTGCATCATGATACATCCTTGTTTAGACCAGTAGCTTTGAAGTGCTAGTATCATATCTTGAAAATTCATAATAATACCTCCTAAATTTAATTCTTTAACTATTTATAGCAACAAGGCCTTCCGTATCCACGAAAGGCCTCCTAATACTTCGTTTATATTTGTAAGAATAACAAAACATAAAAAATTTGTCAATAAACTAGACTATTATTTCTTATTCTTCGTCATTTTTTTCTCTATAGTCTTGTTTGTCAAGATTTATTATAATGTGATCATCATTATTATCTTCTTTTTCATATTCTGTATTTTTATTTTTCTTATCTACAGCTCCCTTAACATCCTTTGCTGCATTGCTAACCATATCTTTGATAATATTTAATTTTTCTTCACTTAGTTCACCCAAGTCTATAATTGTACCTTCATCTTCATTTTGAATCTTTATTCTATATCTAGCTAGTACAGATGCAGAAACACCTATTAGAGTTAATATTGGAGCAAATACTGCTCCTACAACACCTACAGTTATAGGTAAATTTATTATATTCTTTCCATTTTTTTCAACAATTATGCGTATAACATTGCTTTTTCTTATAAGCTCACTTATCTCTTCTTTTATCTGTTCTGAATCTTTGCCAAATATATCCTCAAATGATTTTTTATTTTGATTACTTTCGTCTTCAGTAGTTGCGCTTCCTTTTTCAAGTAAAATTATAGCCTCTATCACATCTCCATCAGTTTTCAGAAGAGCCTCTTTAACATCTGCATAAGATGCTCCAGGAACTCTTTCCATTACTTGATCAATGGTTTCTATTGTTATTTTACTCACTTATTCCACTCCCTTTTTATCAAGACTTTTGAGCAAATCTAGGGATTTTTCATTTACATTCCCTAAATACACATTCATATATATTTTTAGTACTTTACTCAACTCTTTAATTAAATATTTTGATACCTTTGCCTTTGAACATGCTAGTATATCATTGCTAAGTATATATGACATAACCTTGGTAGCTATAATATTTATTTTTATATTATGTTCAAAATTTCCACTACATTTTTCACATAATACTCCGCCTTCATAAGCATTAAATACTACTTCATTCAATTCCTTATTATAGCAGTTAACACAAATACTTACTATTGGCTTAAATCCAATATAATCTAAATATTTTAGTTCAAAACAAAGAGTTATGTACTCCATATCTACTTCTTCTTCACAAAATAGATAAAGAGATTGTGCCAGTAATATAAATAATCTATTATTACTTTGATTCTCTATTAGTGAGTTATCTATCATTTTTAATATATATGTAGCATATGAGAATGCCTCAAAGTTATATGATAAATTATAAAAACTTTTTATAATTTCACTTTGAGTCACTCTATACATATTTCCTTCTTTTTTCAATGTAAAGTTTGCATAAGCAAATATTTGAGAAGATGAAAGCAATGCACTTTTGCTTTTTTTAGCACCTCTAGCTATTGCAGCTATTTTTCCCAGTTTTCTAGTAAATATAGTTAATATTAAGTCATTTTCTTTATACGTAACTGCTTTTAGTACTATACCCTGGGTGTTTATTATAATCATTGCTTATCTCCCTTTATTCCTTGTCTTTAGTTAATTCATGGTGGTTTCTAATATACAGATAGGCTTCTATACTACCTGTTTTTTTAAATAATTCATAAATTAAATCATACATATTATTACCCCCTTCTTACATTATTGTTAATATTCTTAGTAAGAATGGAGAAAATAATTCATAATTCCATAAAACAATTTTTTACAGGAACATAGTTGTTATTACAAAGAATATACATATGCCTATGAAATCAAGTGTAACTGAAACTATTGGTGCAGATACTACTGAAGTATCTATATCAAGTCTTTTTAATAATGACGGTACAAAAGCACCTATCATGGCTCCAAATATCATATTCATTAACACAGCTATAGAAACTAATAATGCAATATTATAATCATGGATTATTACATAAGTTCCCATACCTGTAATTATACTACAGAATATTCCTGTAACTAATCCAACAATAGCCTCTTTGAATACAAGCCCTTTAAAAGCAACATCTTTACTAGATAATGTCATTAGTGTTATCGATGATGATTGCATACCTATACTTCCACCTAAGCATAATATTACAGGTAAAAAGAATAATATTTTCACATGGGTAGAGTCAGTTCCAATAAATTTTAATTTAGTCAAAATAATAGTTGAAAATAACCCAACTATTAGTACTACTAATAACCATGGTATCCTTGCTCTAATTGAAGATGTTATTTGTTGTAGTGGCGTAGAATTTTGGTTTTCTACTACATCTCTTTCATGTTCAGAAGATCCTGCTAATTTATATAAATCTTCACTTGCTTCTTCTTCCATAACATCTATTATATCATCAACAGTAATTATCCCTTTTAATATGCCTTCTTTATCAATTACAGGTATAGCAATTAAGTCGTATTTAGAAACTAATCTGACTGCTTCTTCTCTATCTTCATCCACATATATGGAAATTATATTTTCACTCATTAATTCTTCTACTATAATAGAATCTCTTGCTGTAATTAACTCTCTTAGTGATATAACTCCCACCAATTTTTCATAGTTATCAACTACGTATATATAGTAAATAGTTTCTGCATCTAAAGCATTTTCTCTCATATAATCAATAGCTTCTTTTGCAGTCATATTTTCATTTACTTCTATATAACCAGTTGTCATGATTCCCCCTGCAGAATCTTCATCGTAAACAAGTAATTCTTTTACGTCATCTGCATCTTCTTTACTTAAAAGATTCATAATATTTTGTCTTTCATCTTCGTCTATTTGACTTAATATATCAGTCATATCATCTAATGACATTTGCTCTAATATATTCTTACCATGCTCTTGTTCTATGTTCGAAAGTATAGATTTGAAGAACTCTGGACTACTTTCTTCTAGAATTGATGCTGACATATCTATCGGAAGTACTTCAAATAATTTTAACTTCATATCATCATCTAAATTTTCCATAACATCAAAAATATCCATTATATGATATTCTTCTAGTAGCTCTCTTAAGTCTAATAGTTTATTATTTTCAAGTAGGGACATAACATCCCTTAACAAATCCCTGGAATCTTCTTGTTTCTTATCCATACAATCCACCTTTATTTATCATTATATCCAAAATTATTTATGTAATTTTGAGAATTTCTCCAATTTTCCTTTACCTTTACCCATAATTGAAGGTTTGTTTTTGTTCCTAAAAGTAGTTCCATATCTTCTCTTGCTGATTTTCCTATTCCTTTTAGTTTTCTTCCATTTTTCCCTATAATTATACCTTTATGAGATGCTCTTTCGCAAGTTATAACAGCTGAAATATCAACGATATTTTTATCTTTTCTAAACTTCATTTTTTCTATTTCTACTGCTACACCATGCGGTACTTCATCATGAACATAATGTAATACTTTTTCTCTTATTAACTCAGCTACTAGTACTCTTTCTGGTTGATCTGTAATCATATAATCTGGGAAGTATTTTGGTCCTTCTTCAAGATATTTACCAATTACCTTCATTAGTTCTTTTACATTTCTTCCTTTTAATGCTGATATTGGCACTATTCCTTCGAATACACCTTCTTCATTATACATTTTCATTAAATTAAATAGATCAGCTTCTTCTATTTGGTCCATTTTATTTATAACTAATATTACAGGAGTTTTTATATTTCTTAAATCTTCTATTATCATTCTATCCCCTGGTCCTATTTTTTTAGACTCATCTACTACGTATAATACAACATCTACATTTTTAAATGCATCTGTTGCTTGGCTTACCATAAATTCTCCTAATTTTGTTTTAGGTTTATGAATTCCTGGTGTATCTAAAAATACTATTTGTATCTCTTCGTTTGTATAAACTGCTTGTATGGTATTTCTTGTTGTTTGAGGCTTATCACTCATTATGGCAATTTTTTCTCCTACAACATTATTCATTAAAGTAGATTTACCTACGTTTGGTCTTCCTATTATGCTAACAAATCCTGATTTGAACATGTATAATTCTCCTAACTTTTCTTTTGATTATTTAATCTCAATATTATCTAACATTATATTGTTAATTATTTTCTTATATTTATATATCTATTCATTTACAATAACTAATATATTTGCATCTAATCAAATATATATCCTTGAAGATATAATTTTATTCTTCAACATAGCTATTTTCACAAGATGATTTTTTTATAAAAATCAAACTAAATATTACTTATTATAACATACTTTAATAAAAGTTAATTATTTTTAATTGGAAAACTAACATAGCAACTAAAATTCCTAGTAAAGAACCTGCTACAGTTTCCCAAAATGTATGTATTTTCCCTTCTATTCTGCTTTGTGCAACTAAAATTGCCATTATATAAGCAAGACCACATACTATAGGTCTTTCTATCATCATAGTAATAGCTGTTGCTAATGCAAATGCAAGAGCTGAATGCCCACTAGGCATTCCCCCTTTTAAAGGAGTACCTGTAGACGTTAGTGCTTTAACTACTACTACAGATATTAAAACTAATACTATACATATTAAAGTTACATGGGGATCGGATTTTCTTATTGTAAATATTAATGACTTAGATAAATCACTAAATTTATCATAGAAAATTAAGTATCCTACTGCTACTGCATTTAAAGCTGATATTAATACTCCTCCAGCCGCCACATCCTTTGCAATTTTAGCTAGTTGATGATATTTATCTGTAACTAAGTCTACTGTATTTTCTATTGCAGTGTTAAACATTTCTGCTATTATAACTAAACTTATAGATAATATTAATATCATCATCTCTATCTTGCTTAAATCAAAACGCAAACTAATTATTAATACTGCCACTGCAATCAAGTAGTGAATCTTCATATTTCTTTCGTATTTAAATGTGTATAATATCCCCTGTATAGCTGCATTAAAAGCTTCTAGAATATTGGGGCGAGTTTTTTTATCTCTCATAAATATTACTCCCTTGTTATCCCTAACTTACTTAAAATATGTTCTTCCTTTTCTCTCATTTCTTTTGTATTTTCTTCTGTATCATGGTCATATCCTAGTAAATGGAACATACTATGACACACTAAGAAGCAAACTTCTCTTTCAAAACTATGATTATATTCTCTACTTTGTTCAAAAGCTCTTTCTAAAGATATAACTATATCACCTAATGATTCTTCTCCAAATTCTATATCAAACTCATCCTCTACTAATAAAGGAAATGATAGTACATCTGTAGGTCTATTTACACCCCTAAAATCTCTATTTAATTGATGTATCTCTTTATTATCTACAAAAGATAAACTCACTTCATAACCATCATCATATCCTTCATAATCAAGACATTCTGATATAATATCTTTTATCTTTTCTATAAGTTCTTCTTTTACCTCTAACTTATCTTGTCTATTGTCTATAATTAATTCCATTGTAACACCTCTATTGTCTTATTTTTTATTATTTTCTTGTGTTCTTTCAAATTTTTCGTAAGCTCTGATTATTCTTTGAACTAACTCATGTCTTACTACATCTTTTTCACTTAATTGTATACTTCCTATACCACTTACATTATTTAATATT
>JAVXJA010000002.1:36921-125383 GCA_036648085.1 Terrisporobacter sp. | reverse complement strand
TTACATTATTTAATATTTTAGTAGCTTGAACTAAGCAACTTCTATAGTTCCTCTTTCTAGATATTTATTAAATCTATCTGCTCCTAGTATGTCAAATAAAGCATCATATAAGGGTCTTAAGTATGGGTCTACTTTGTCCTTTAAATCTCCAGGTAAAAACCCTAAAGTTTTAGGTTGTATAGGCTTTCTTTTTTTAGTCAGAAGAATAACATCTTCTAACTCTTTAATTTTATTTTCACTGCCTTCTAGTAATAAAGATAATGAGTAACTTATACTTTGTTTATCTAAAGATTTGCCTTTTTGTACAGAGTCTTGTAACTCTTGCATTAATTTAAAAGCAGAATCTACGTTTTTTTCTTCCCCCATTAGTACAATATTGCTTTCTCTAAGTATCACATCTATTTTAAGAGCACCTTCTATTAATCTAATATTTTCATCGAAACTTCCAAATAACTCTTTTTCAAATTTTTCTTCTGATACTATGAATTTTTTTTGAATTATCAACTCAGCTATTCCTCCTTAAGTTACTTAAAGTTATTAATTGCTTTCATTATTTTTATTATCTTTATTTTCTTCTTTAAACTCATTTCTCATATCATTTATAGGTCTTTTCTCTGGATTAGAATTATTTTCTTCTCCGTCTTTTTGTGATTTCTTTTCATTAGATTTTATTATCTCTTCAGCTTCATTTTTTGTTAACATATCTATCTGTGCTATGTCTTCACTAGCAGTTACCGTCACTACATATTCTATCATACTTTTGTCTACATTATATTTATCTTTTACTTTAATTTCTCTTGCAGATACAGGTATTTGATAATCTAATTGTTTTAACACATCTCTAGATAGATCTTTTTTTAACTTTTCTTTATCTATGTTATTTTCAACTTTTTTAACTTCATAAAAAGTACTAATTCTTATCTTTATTGGAAATGTGTAGTCACCAAACTTTAATTCCTTCGTTTCATTTTCAATTTCATAATCTTTGTATTTTATATTTCTCATTATTTTATGTTTTTTATCATAGAAACTTATGGTATAAATATTTTTTTTATTACCTGTCTTTTGATTTTTTACATCTATGTAATTTGAGCTTTTTTTACCTTCGTAAAAAGTTGTTGCCCAAATTTCAGGAAGTGATGTTGTATTTGCTCCATTGATTAAAACATCACCTTTTTTTACAATGTCTCCCTCTTGCACTATGGCCTCTCCACTTCTAGATACTATTCTTTCTATTATACCATCTTTTGATGCTACAACATTACAATAATTAGAGTTCTCTTTTGAATCCCTACTCTCATCTTTTTTAGTTATATTAACTAAAATATTTGTCCCTTTAACATTTATAGAGACATATGCTATATGATCAAATTTTTCCATCATATTATCTCTCACTACTTTTCTATCTATGCTTTTTTTATATACACCAGGTTTAACTCCTTGCAAAATCAATTCCTTTTCTACAGATTTCTTATCTATACCTTCTGGAACTGTTACATGCACATCTGTTACAAATTGAGATGTTGACATTAAAACAATTAAGGATATGATTCCACATATAACCATACCTCTATATCTATATATTCTTTTTGCTAAAAATGGAATTCCTGTCTTTTGTTTTATCTTGATCTCATAGTTATTACTTCTGTATATGCTTTTTAATTTTCTATAACCTTCTCTATTTATACTAAATTCTATTTTTGTTTTACTTACCCTATTTACATTGTATACATAAATTTTATTTCTTATAAGGTAATTTAAAAACCTTTCTGTGTCTATACCTTCTAGAATTATCACGTAGTACCCTCTAATATAACTTATCACCCTAGCTCCTCCTAATCTATATACTCAACAGAGTATATAAGTCCTTTTATTCCTATCTCACTTTCCTCAATATATTTTAGTGAAAGTTTATCCCCTGTAATTTTCACGGTTTTTACTTTAGTTTTTATTTTAATTATATTAATGTCATAACTTACTATAGATAAATAGTTTCCAATACTTAAAAAGGTGTTGCCCACTAATGTTACTGTAGGCTGAGTCACCCTTAAATCCGGTGAAATGTCCAACATAAAACACCTCCTTTTTTATATTCTATTAATAATGCTTAATAAAATTGCATTGTATATAAAAAAAACTGAGAATACTCTCAGTATTAAATAGATATTATTATAAAATCATCATTTATTAATAAACCATATAAAGTAGTTAAGTATAAATGCATATAGTAACCAAAGTAAATAAGGTATATTTATGTAAGTAGCCACAGGTTTTATCTTTTTGAATTTTTTTATCATAATTACCACTATAACTATTAATATAATTAAATCTATTAACGCAGTTAATCTTAGTTGAAATCCAAAGAATAATATACTCCAAAGAAAATTCAACCCTAGTTGTAACCAATAGTAAAACATTGAATCTCTTATTTTCATCTGATCTCTTTTATGTGATAAGATTAGATAACAGGATATACCCATTAATACATATAATATATTCCATACTATAGGAAATATTATAGCTGGAGGTGCAAATACCGGCTTAATAAGTTCATAGTAATATGTATTCATGTCTACACCACTTAAAAGTCTTGATAATAAATAACTTAAATATCCCAGTAACAAAGGTATTAAGACACAAAAGGTAAATTTTTTTAATTCTTTAATTGAAATAATCATTTTCTTCACTCACTTTCACATATTATTTCATCTTTATATCTAGTAAATAAGTATGTACCAAAATGAATATTTATGATTATTTCTTGTCCTTATTAAGGTATATATACATAAAAAAACCTAGAGATTAATCTCTAGGTTTTTATCTATTGTAAGTTTTTCTTTACTAACTCATTTATTAGTTTGCCATCAGCTCTGCCTTTTACTTTCGGCATTATTGATGTCATAATTTTTTTCATATCTTTCATAGAAGTAGCTCCTACTTCAGATATAGTAGAAATTACAATTTTATTTAATTCTTCTTCGCTTAATTGTTGAGGTAGGTACTCTTTTAAAACTTCTATCTCTGCTTCTGCTTCACTTGCTAAATCATCTCTTCCAGCTTTTACAAACTCTTCACGAGAATCTCTAGTTTGTTTTAATTGCTTTGCAACAAGTTCAACTATTTCTTCATCTCCTAATTCAACTCTATTATCAACTTCATATTGTTTAATAGAAGCTCTAATTAAAGTTATAACAGACTTTTTAATAGTATCCTTATTTTTCATAGAAGATTTTAGATCTTCTTGTAACTTTTGTTTAAGGGACATTCCCCTCACCTCTTTATTTCTATTTACTATTTCTTAGCATTTTTTCTTCTAGCTGCTTCAGCTTTTTTCTTACGTTTAACACTTGGCTTGTCATAGTGCTCTCTTTTTCTCACTTCTGACATTATGCCAGACATTGCACACTGACGTTTAAATCTTCTTAAAGCACTGTCTAATGTTTCATTTTCTCTTACTCTTACTTCTGACATTCTTTTTCCCTCCCTCCGATTTCGCGAATTATGCTGGGACTGTAATTTGATTTTATCTGCATCACTGCATTACAACCTCACACTTTGTTTATTATAAACTAAAATTATACTTTTATCAAGTATTTAATTACTTATAATTTTAAATTATTTATAAATAACTTATTTTTTTTCAGCTTCATAAAGTGGTAATTTCTTTCCAGCTAAAACATGGTAATGAAGGTGCTTAACTTCCTGTCCTCCATCTTCTCCACAGTTATTAATTATTCTAAATCCAGCATTACTAAAACCTTCATCTATAGCTATTTTATTAATAACAGAATGAATATGTGCAACAATTCCCATATCTTTATCACTAACTTCTGCAATACTTGCAAAATGTTTTTTAGGTACAACCAGTATATGATATGGAGCCACAGGATTTATATCATTAAAAGCTAAAACCTTCTCATCCTCATAAACTTTGCTACATGGTATTTCTCCATCTATGATTTTACAAAATAAGCAATCCATACTTTTCACCTCCTAACCATTCCCATTAAAGCTAAAATTCTACATCTTATACTAAAATTCCTTCTATGTGCTCATCTTTTACTTCTGTAATTTTAACCTTTAATATTTTTCCACTAATATCATTTTCACTTGAAACTATAGTTTTTAAATAATTAGGAGTTAAACCTTCATATCTATTATCCCCAACTTTTTGTTCAAATAATACTTCAAACTCTTTGCCAATCATTTTAGATGCAAACTTTCTGAAGTTTTCTTTGTTTAAATTTAAAAGTCTTTCACTTCTAGAATGTTTTGTTTGAGGGTCCACTTGATTTTCCATATCAGCAGCTTTTGTTCCTTTTCTAGGTGAATACTTGAATATGTGCATTTGAGATAATTCTATTTCCTTTAAGAAATTATATGTTTCTTCAAATTCTTCTTCAGTTTCTCCCGGGAACCCTACTATAACATCTGTAGTTATTACAACATTCGGTATTTCTCTTCTTAATTTATCAACTATTTCTTTATATTCAGCTGTAGTATATCTTCTATTCATTCTTTTTAATGTTTCACTGCATCCACTTTGTAGTGATAAATGATAATGAGGCATTACTTTTTTCATTTCTGAAACTTCATTTACAAATTCATCTGTAAATAATATAGGCTCAACAGAACTAGTTCTTATTCTTTTAATTCCATCAATTTCATTTATTGATTTAATTACATCTAAAAGATTGACATTACAATCTCTTACGTCTTTTCCATATGAAGCAACATGTATACCTGTTAACACAATTTCCTCATATCCATTTTCAGATAAAGTTCTAGCTTCATTAACTATACTTTCCATATCTCTACTTCTTACTTTCCCACCTCTTGCATAAGGTATTATACAGTAGGTACAGAATCTATCACACCCATCTTGAATTTTCATAAATGCTCTAGTTCTTCCATTAGATTGGCTTATTTCTATTTCTTCAAAAGCTCTTACCTTCATTATATCATCTACTGTAGATGCTTTTTTAGCACCTTGTACTTCTTCTAGCTTTTTAATTTCACCAACTATAGTTCTTCTTTCATTAGTTCCCATTACAAGATTTACTTCTTCAATTTCAAGTATTTCTTCAGGAGATACCTGTGAATAACATCCAACAACAGCTATTATTGCATCTGGATTTTTCTTTTTCATTCGTCTTATATATTGACGTGATTTTCTATCACTCATATGTGTTACCGTACATGTATTTATTACGTAAACATCAGCATAATCTTCACTACCGACTTGTTCATATCCATCTTTTTTGAACATTTCAAGCATCGCTTCTGTTTCATATTGATTTACTTTACAACCTAATGTGTAAAAAGCTACTTTTTTCATATTATATATTTCCTCCTAAGTCACTTAGTTCATATAAAACTATTGATGACGCAACTACAGATGCTGTTTCCGTTCTAAGTATTCTAGGTCCTAGAGAAACTACTTTTCCATCTATGTCTTGAATTTTTTCTATTTCATCTTCTGCGAATCCACCTTCTGGCCCAACAAATATTCCTACAGTATTTATATCTGAATTTTTTAGACATTCTTTTATAGAAATAGTTCTTTCATTTTCATAAGGACAAAGATTTAAGTCATTATTCTTCATATCTTCTAATGCTTCTTTGAAAGATAAAACACCTCTTAATTTAGGCATCTTCCCTCTTTTACTTTGCTTAGCCGCTTCGTAAATAATTCTTTCCCATCTTTCAATCTTCTTATCTTCTTTTTTGTTGTCAATTTTAGTTACACTTCTTTTCGTTTGAACTAAAACTATTTCATCTACACCTATTTCAGTTAACTTTTGAAGTATTAACTCCATTTTAGTTCCCTTTGGCATACCTTGATATAATCTAACCTTTAGATTTGATTCTCGTTTTATATTTACTTTTTCTATTATGTCCAATAATATATTATCTTTATTTATTTCTTTAATTTCACAAATATACTCGTTATTATCCATGTCACATACTTCAAGTTTG
Organism: Terrisporobacter sp.; assembly: GCA_036648085.1. Taxonomy (GTDB): domain Bacteria; phylum Bacillota; class Clostridia; order Peptostreptococcales; family Peptostreptococcaceae; genus Terrisporobacter. The sequence continues at coordinate 119,404 of JAVXJA010000002.1, read as the reverse complement.
TCATTTTCTTTACACCTTAAGACTCTTGAAATATGTTTTACATCTTCTCCTTCAATAACACAAGTATTTTGTTCTAAGTTTATATTGTTTTTAGGCGTGAAAAATCTATCCATATCTTCACCTACTTAAGTTTTGAAACTATAGCTGACCATTCACCAAGTTTAACTATTTCAACTATTTCAAATCCATTTTGTTCTAATGATTCTACTACTTCATCTATTTTAGCAAGTATTATTCCTGATGATATAAACACACCATCTTCACTTAAGAAGTTACTTACATCTTTAGCTAATATTTTTATTATATCTGCTATTATATTGGCTACTATTACATCAGCTTTTCCGTCTACCACTTCAAATAAGCTACCGTGCTTAACTATAACTTTATCAGAAACATTGTTTTCTTCACAGTTTTCTTTAGAAACTTTAACAGCAACTTCATCTAAATCACCTGCGACTACTTCTTTAGCTCCTAGTTTAGCCGCCGCGATTGCAAGTATTCCACTTCCACAACCTATATCAAATACTCTTTTACCTCCATCTACGTATTTTTCTAATTCTCTAATGCACATAGAAGTTGTTTCGTGAGTTCCCGTACCGAAAGCCATTCCTGGATCTAACTCTATAATTAAATCTCCTTCTTGTTCTTCATAATCTTCCCAAGTAGGTTTTACCACTATTTTCTGACCAATCTTAGTTGGTTTATAGTATTTTTTCCATTCATTAGCCCAATCCGATTCATTAACATTACTTAGGCATACAGTTCCTTCTCCTATATCTAAACCAAAAGATGGTAATAATGATATTCTAGCTTTTATAGTTTCAACAAGCTCAAGTACATTTCTTTCTTCCGGTATATATGTTTTTATTAATACCCCTTCTTGATTACTTTTATTGAATACTTCTTCTTCTACATAGTCCCAATCATATTCATTTTTCTTTTGGAATAAGAAATCTTTAGGATCTTCTATCATTACACCCCCGCATCTTTCTTCTAATAATATATTACTTATAGCTTCAACCGCTTCAGTTGTTGTTTTTACTGTTACTTCAGTCCAATTCATATGTAAACCTTCTTTCAAAATTTTGTCCAATTTTTTATAAACTTTATTATATCATAATTATTCTCTTTTATAATATTGTTTTATACATCTAATAAGTATATTACATAAAAAAAATTCGCTTTCCTCATGTCTCCAACGACCTTGAAAAACAGGTTCGTTGATTGAGCGACGTGTCGGCGAAATACTTTCATTAATCCGTTGGAAAATAAATTTCAGCCACAAATCAGATCAAATTTATTTTCCAACGGATTAAAAAATCCCTCCATTTAGTTTTAATAATGGAAGGATCTTTTATATTTAAGAATTTTTTCTTTTGTCTTTTATTTTTTTTTTAAGTTTTTGAAAAAATTATCCACCTTATCACTTAAACTTTTTTGCCTTTCATGCACCTCTTCGCCACATTCTTTTGCAAATTGTCTAACTAGCTCTTTTTGTTTATCATTTAATTTTTTAGGTATCTCAACTGTTACTTTAACATATTGATCTCCTCTAACATTAGATCTCAATTTCGTTATACCTTTATTCTTTAATCTAAATACTGTTCCTGTTTGAGTTCCTTCTGATATAGTATATTCAACCTTACCGTCAAGTGTAGGTACTTGTATTTGATCTCCTAAAGTTGCTTGAGCAAATGTTATTGGCATTTCTAAATAAACATCATAGCCTTCTCTAGTGAATAAAGAGTGATTTTTTACACTTACAACTATATATAAATCTCCCCTTGGACCACCTCTAGTTCCAAGTTCACCCTGACCAGAAAGTTTAATCATTTGACCTTCATCTATACCTGCTGGTATATCAACTTCAATAGTCTTAGCTTTTCTTATGTTTCCTTGTCCATGGCATTTTGTACATGGTGAATCTATAACTTCTCCTTCTCCACCACATGTAGAACAAGTTCTTGTACTAGCTATGTTACCGAAAGGAGTTCTTTGTACAGATTGTACTTGACCGCTACCATTACATGTAGGACAAGTTTTTCTTGAAGTTCCAGGTTTTGCACCACTTCCATGACATTCGTCACATTCTTCACTTCTATTTATTTTAACTTGAACTTTTTTACCAAAAGCAGCTTCTTCAAAAGTTATACTTACATCTTGTCTTATGTCAGCTCCACGTTCTGGTCCCCTTCTTCTTGGACGACCACCGCCGAACCCTCCACCAAACATATCTCCGAATATATCTCCAAATATATCATCAAATCCACCAAATCCTTGGCCTCCGAAGCCTTGGCCACCAAATCCTTGACCATTTACACCTTCATGTCCAAATTGATCATAATTTCTTCTCTTAGTCTCATCTGATAATACTTCATATGCTTCATTTATTTCTTTAAATTTTTCTTCTGCTTCTTTATCACCTTGATTTTTATCTGGATGATATTTCATAGCTAACTTTCTGTAAGCTTTTTTTAACTCTGTTCCGTCTGCACTTTTACCGACACCTAAAACATCATAGTAGTCTCTTTTAGTACCCAAGTTTTGTCACCACCTTTATTTTACAAAACAATAGCTTGTAGAATATTAAACTACAAGCTATTGTTAATTGTTTTAAAACAGATTAATATCCTTTAATTATTATACACAATTAGTTAGTTTTTGTAACCAATTTTATTTTTATAATTCAGTGTAATCAGCATCTACAACATCATCATTTGCTTGATTTGGTTGTCCTTCAGCTCCACCTTGTTGTCCAGCAGCTTCTTGTTCAGCTTGAGCTTGTTGATACATTTGCTCAGAAACTTTATGGAATTTATTCATTAGTTCATCTATTGCAGCTTTTATTTCTTCAGCAGTAGCTTCTTCTTTATCTTTTATTTCTTTTAATGATACTAAAGCAGCCTCTATTGCAGATTTATCATCAGCATTTACTTTTTCTCCAAGTTCATTTAAAGTTTTTTCTGTTTGATATATAGTTGAATCAGCTTGGTTAACAGCTTCTATTTTGTCTTTTTTTGCTTTATCAGCTTCAGCATTCATTTCAGCTTCTTTAACTTTTTTCTCTATTTCTTCTTCACTTAAGTTAGTCCCTGAAGTTATAGTAACTTTTTGTTCTTTTCCAGTTCCTAAATCTTTAGCAGTAACATGAACTATACCATTAGCATCTATGTCAAATGTTACTTCTATTTGAGGTATTCCTCTTGGTGCTGGTGGTATATCTGTTAATTGGAATCTACCTAAAGTAGTATTATCATAAGACATACTTCTTTCACCTTGTAATACATGTATATCAACAGCAGTTTGGTTATCTGCAGCAGTTGAGAATACTTGAGATTTTTTACTTGGTATAGTAGTATTTCTTTCTATTATTTTAGTCATTACATTACCCATAGTTTCGATACCTAAAGATAATGGAGTAACATCTAATAATAATAAGTCGTTAACCTCACCAGTTAATACACCAGCTTGTATTGCAGCACCAGCAGCAACACATTCATCTGGGTTTATACCTTTGTGTGCTTCTTTTCCTATGAACTTCTTAACAGCTTCTTGAACTGCAGGTATTCTTGTAGATCCACCTACTAATAATACATCATCTATCTCAGATACCAAAAGACCAGCATCTTTTAAAGCAGTTTTAGTTGGTTCCATTGTTTTTGCAACTAATCCGGCAGTTAATTCATCAAATTTAGCTCTAGTTAAATCTACATTTAAATGTTTTGGTCCAGAAGCAGTAGCTGTGATGAACGGTAAGTTTATATTACTTGACATTGTTGAAGATAATTCTTTTTTAGCCTTTTCAGCAGCTTCTTTTAATCTTTGAAGAGCCATGCTATCATCTCTTAAATCAACACCTTCAGCTTTTTTGAATTCTTCAGCTAAATAATCTATTATAACCTTATCAAAATCATCTCCACCTAATCTGTTGTTACCAGCAGTCGCTAAAACTTCGAAAGTTCCATCTCCTATTTCAAGTATAGATACGTCAAAAGTACCTCCACCTAAGTCGAATACTAATATTTTCTTATCTTGATCTAACTTATCCATACCGTATGCAAGTGCAGCAGCAGTTGGTTCATTTATTATTCTTTTAACTTCTAAACCAGCTATTCTACCAGCATCTTTAGTAGCTTGTCTTTGAGCATCAGTAAAGTAAGCTGGAACTGTTATAACAGCTTCTTTAACTGGTTGACCTAAGTAGCTTTCAGCATCAGCTTTTAATTTTTGAAGTATTATTGCTGATATTTCTTGCGGAGTATATGTTTTACCCTCTGCATTTACTTTGTAATCAGTACCCATATGAGTTTTTATTGATATTACAGTGTTATCAGGATTTGTAACTGCTTGTCTTTTTGCAGGTTCTCCTACTATTCTTTCTCCACCTTTTGTGAATGCAACTACTGATGGAGTAGTTCTCATACCTTCGTTATTTGCTATTATTTGTGGTTCTCCATTTTCTAAAACAGCCACACAAGAGTTTGTTGTTCCTAAATCTATTCCTATTACTTTTGACATAATTCATTTCCTCCTATTTCTTCATCTATTTTATTTTTATAATTAATTTATTATATATTTCATCTTGCAATTAGCAAGAAACTTTAACCATAGTAGCTCTTAATACTTTATTTTTAAGTTTATATCCTTTTTGAAGTACTGTAACTACTTTATTAGGTTCAACACCTTCTACACTTTCTTGCATTACAGCTAAGTGTAAGTTAGGATCAAAATCTTCATTTAGTGAAGCTATTTCTTCTACACCAAACTTCTGTAAACAATCTATCAATTGTTTATGAACTAATTCGATACCTTTGTACATATTTTCTTCTTTGTCTGTACAAGCTTCCATAGCTCTTTCCATAGAATCCATAACTGGTATTAACTCATTGATTATTTTCTCATTTGCAAATAATCCAATAGTTTCTTTTTCCTGTTGAGTTCTTCTCATATAATTTGAATACTCCGCTTGAAGTCTTTTATACTTGTCATCACTTTCATTTACTTGATTTTCAAGTTCTTCTATTTTGTCATTTATTTTTTTCTCTTCTAACTTAGAGTTTATATCAGTTACATTATCTCCATCTGTAATATCCTCTGTATCATTATTTTCAACTTGGATGTTTTTTTCAGAATTAATTGTACTTTCCTCTTCGTTAGAAGTGTAATTTTCTTTTATTTCCTCATCTTGATTTATATTTTTTTCCAAGACTTGCACCCCTTAGTTTAAAGTTTATTTTTATTTATTATTTAATAATATATTCATATAATTGATTATTGAATATATTCTAGAATAATCCATTCTTGTAGGTCCTATAAAACTTATGCGACCTATTAAATCATTATCCACTTTATACGTGGCTGTAACAACACTACATTCTTGTGCTTGTTCACAATCATTATCACTACCAATTATTATTGTAGTATTATCTTTTAAAATGCCTTTTGATTTAACAATTTTAGCTAATGTTTCTTTAGTTTCTAACATATCTAAAAATGACCTAGCTTTTAATACATCATTAAATTCTGGATAGTTAAATATATTAGTTGCTCCATTTAACGTCATCGAAAGTTCTTCATCACTAGGGCTAGAATTTAACATATTCAATAACTGATCTATTATTGACGAATATTCTCCAATTTCGTATTTTATATATGCAATTAATCTTTCATCTATTTCAGTTATTGTCTTACCTGAAAGCTTTCTAGTTAAATTATCAGAAATTAAATTCAACTTAGCTTGATCTAAATAAGCATTAGCTCTAATACTTGATTTTTTAATATCACCCTTATCTGTAACAACTATAATTAAAATTTCACCATCATTCATACTAACTAACTGTATATGTTTTATTTCATTTAATGTTGACAAGTTTTTTGTCATAGATACTGTAGTATAGTTAGTTAGTTGAGATAACATCTTAGATGTTTCATGTATTAAATCTTGAATATGACTCATATTTCCCTCAACACATTTTTCAATTATCTCTTTGTCTGTATCATTAAGTTCAATTGTACTCATAAGTGAATTTACATATAGTTTATAACCTTTATCTGTAGGAACCCTTCCAGAAGATGTATAAGGCTGAACCAAGTATCCTAATTCTTCTAGGTCCGCCATTTCATTTCTGATAGTAGCAGCACTTACGCCAAGGTTGTATTTTTTTGATATTGTTCTAGACCCTACAGCTTCAGCCGTTTCTATATAATCTTTAACTATAGCTTTGAGGATATTCATTTTTCTTTCATTTAGCTCCATAAATAAAAACCTCCTTTTGCCTGTTAGCACTCACTTAGTTCGAGTGCTAAAAAGATTATATATATTATATATCATTTTTTTTTGATAATGTCAACACTTTTAATGAATTTCATTTTTAATTATTTTAAAAATTCAATGAACACAGTATTGGAAATCTCCCTTCCTTTCTGTGTTAAGGCCATTCCTTCATCATCTACTTTTATTAAATTCATTTTTTCAAGTTTTTCAAGTTGTTCTTTATACTTTTCTTTAAAGTTTGTATTGTATTTCTGTTCAAAATACTTAAAATGTATTCCTTCATTCATTCTTAATCCAAGAAATACATTTTCTTCTATCTTATCTTCATCTTTTAAAATTTCTTCACTTTCTACTGGCTTTTTATTATCAAACACAACAGTTTCATATTTTTCTAAATCACATATATTGTTATATCTAATATCGCCTAAATATCCAGATGCTGAGGCACCTAATCCAATATAGTTTTCACACTTCCAATACAAAATATTATGATTACATTCATACCCTGATTTTGCATAATTTGATATTTCATACTGATTATATCCATTTGCCTTCAAATATTTTATAGTATATTCATACATTTCAATATCTGTATCTTCATCTAACAAATTAAATTCACCTTTGTTATACATGTCAAATAACTCCGTATTCTCTTCTAATATTAACGAATATGCAGATATATGTTCTGGATTTAATTTAACTACCTTTTCTAATGTTTCCTTCCAATCTTTTTCACTTTGATTTGGCAATGCATACATTAAATCTATATTAATATTATCAAATCCAACTCCTCTAGCTTGCATATAATTTTTTTCAAACTCTTCGTATGTGTGTATTCTTCCTATATATTTTAGATGATGATTTTGAACTGCTTGAAGGCCAATACTTAATCTATTAACTCCACTTTCTCTCATTGCTATTAATTTACTTAAATTAATAGTTCCTGGATTGCATTCCATAGTTATCTCAGCATTTTTACTTATTTTAAAATTATTATTTATTTTTTCAAATAAACTTCTAACTTCTTCTTCATTTAAGACACTTGGTGTTCCTCCTCCTATAAAAATACTATCTATTTCTTTATCTGTTGCTTCATTTTTATAAAACTTCATTTCCTTTTCTAGTCCTTGTAAATATTTTTTCTTTTCATCTATGTTTAATTTAAATGAATTAAAATCACAGTATTTACATTTCTTTACACAAAAGGGTATATGTACATATAATCCTAACATATTAATTTCTCCTTATTTTTTCAATATAATCATTATATATTATTACCCTTATAACAATATATAAAAAACATCATTTATTAAAATGTACCCTTGCTCAATTACATTTTAATAAATGATGTTTTATCTGTATTTTAAGCTATATCAAAATACCCTATAGACCCACTATTTTAAATAGTGTTATAGTCTATAAGGTATTATTTACAACTTATGTTTTTATAATATAAAATTATTCATCTAATTTTAGTACTGACATAAATGCTTTTTGTGGTACTTCTACATTTCCGATTTGTCTCATACGTTTTTTACCTTCTTTTTGCTTTTCAAGAAGTTTCTTCTTACGAGATATGTCTCCACCATAACACTTAGCAAGAACGTCTTTTCTAAGAGCACTTATTGTTTCTCTAGCAACAACCTTATTTCCAACAGCTGCTTGTATTGGAACAGGAAATTGGTGTCTAGGTATTTCATTTTTAAGTTTTTCACACATACCTTTACCTCTAGAATAAGCTTTCGTCTCATGTACTATAAAGCTAAGTGCATCTACTTGTTCTTTATTTATTAATATATCTAACTTAACAAGTTCAGAAGGAACATAACCTTTCATTTCATAATCTAGAGAACCATATCCTCTTGTTCTAGATTTTAAAGCATCAAAGAAATCATATACAACTTCATTTAATGGTAAATCATAGTGAAGCATTACTCTTTTTTCATCTATATACTCCATGTGTAACATGTTTCCACGTCTTTCTTGGCATAATTCCATAACTATACCAACAAAATCTTTCGGAGCTATTATATCAGCTTTTACTATTGGCTCTTCTATCATTCTTATTTCTGAAACCTCTGGTAAATTCGTAGGGTTTTGAATCATAACAACTTCACCATCAGTTTTAGTTACTCTGTATATAACAGAAGGGGCTGTTGTAACTAAGCTAAGATTGAATTCTCTTTCTAATCTTTCTTGTATTATTTCTAGATGTAACAATCCTAAGAATCCACATCTAAAACCAAATCCTAAGGCTGCAGATGTTTCGGCTTCATACTCAAGAGCTGCATCATTTACTTGTAATTTTTCCAAGGCATCCCTTACATTTTCGTACTTTTCACCTTCACCTGGATAAATACCACAGTAAACCATCGGAGTTGCTTTTTTATATCCCTCCATAGCCTCTTCAGTTCTATTTTTAGCATCTGTTATAGTATCACCTACGTGACAACTTCTTATATCTTTTATACTCGCTGCTATATAGCCAACATCTCCAGCAGTAAGACTATCTAACTCCGTAGCATTTGGAGCCATAACCCCAACTTCTGTTACCTCGAATTTCTTCTTAGTATTCATCATTTCTATAGTCATACCTTTTTTGACTTCACCTTCAAATACTCTAACATACGCTACAACACCTTTGTATGCATCATAGTATGAGTCAAATATTAAGGCTTTTAATGGCTTATCAATATCCCCTGTTGGTGCTGGAACATTAGCAACTATATCTTCTAATACATCTTGAATATTTAAACCACTTTTAGCAGATATCAATGGAGCTTCACTTGCATCAAGACCTATTATATCTTCTATTTCACCTTTTATTTCTTCCGGTCTTGCACTTGGAAGATCTATTTTATTTATTACTGGTAATATTTCTAACTCTTGATCTAATGCCAAGTATACATTTGCTAAAGTTTGAGCTTCTACACCTTGAGCTGCATCTACTACTAATAATGCACCTTCGCATGCTGCTAAACTTCTTGAAACCTCATAGTTAAAATCCACGTGACCTGGAGTATCTATAAGATTTAAATAATATTCATTACCATCCTTAGCTTTGTATATCAGTCTAATATTTTGAAGCTTAATAGTGATTCCTCTTTCTCTTTCTAAGTCCATGTTATCTAATAACTGGCTTTTCATTTCTCTATCACTTACTAAACCTGTAAACTGTATTAATCTATCAGCTAAGGTAGACTTTCCATGATCTATATGAGCAATTATACTAAAATTTCTAGTTCTACTTTGTTTGTCCACCTTTATTCCTCCTTAAATATGTTATTATCATAAACTTTATTTTATAATATATATTCATTTATGTAAATAAGTCTTCTATTACAAAAAAATAAGACTTATATTTATAAGCCTTATTTCTTTATTATTTTGATTTATTTTTGTCATTTATATTCTATTATTATTTTTCAATATTTTAATTAAATATATCTATATAACTAGAAATAACATTTTCATTTTCATTCCCCAGCATATTATTAACACGAAAATCTATTAAAAATATGCTACTCCCAGTTAATATCACCATAATAGAAATAAATATTATCTTATAAATCAACTTATATGGTTTTTTTGCAACTTTGTCATTTTGTGTTTTCTCAACTCTACTCATATATTTTTATATCCTAATTATTTATTATTTCTATAGTATTCATCTAATATTTCAGCGACATACTTAGTCGTTGCTTTTGCTTCTTTTGTACTTGTAGCGTTACTACCTATCTCAATTAATAAGCTATTATCTGTCATATATTGATTAAATCTACCATATGGTTTAGGTACCACTGGACAAACTAATCCTGGATATTTCTCTTCTGCTAAAGCTGTGATTGCTTCTGCTTCTTTTCTTAATGTAGCTACGTTTTTATTTTTTTGACCTACAACTAAGAAGAATTTAGCTACTTTTTCTCCATTTATTTCTGTAGTATATTTATCATGTAATGCTTTTTTAGTTGCATTATTACTTATCTTCTGTCCATCTCTATGTAAATCTATAGTTACTTTTACTGAATCATATTGTGATAATAGAGATTGAGCTGTGTTAAAACTATTTTTATAAGATTCGTTATAAGATAAATCATTATAAGTGGTACTATGTACTATACCCCAACCTTTATCAGATAACTCACTAGTTAAAGCATCACCAACTGCCAATACAGAATTTTCTTTATCTGCTGAATGATAATTATTCTTTGGTGAATCAGAATAAGTCTCACTACTATGAGAATGATAAATTAAAATTTGCGGTTTTTTATTAGTTACTCTTAAATCATTTGTATAATTAGTATCCATTTTTTCAGTTTCAGTTTCTTTTTCTTTATCTACATCTGGAATATTTTCTTCTCCAACATGTATCTTTACATATTCTTCATCACTTTCTTTTTCTTCACTAGTAGTAGCTTTATTATCTGTATTATCCTTATTTACTTCTTGTTCTTTATCTTCTTTTGTTTCACTCTTTTCACTTTTGTCTATTACCTTAACTTCAGGATAAGATGACTTAACCAAAAACTTTAATATATCTTCTTTATCTAAAGCATAGGACATAGTTGGCAAAATACAAACTATTAGAAATCCTACTTTAATAGCTTTTATTTTATTTTTTAACATTAAAACTCCTCCTTATTACGAAGTTCTACCTGGATGAAGAGATCTGTTCAATCCTTCACTTATTATTATTGATAAATTTTCTATAGTTTCATCTATATCCTTAGGTGTTACTATCAAGTTCTTATCGTAAGGATCTAATGAATCTCTAATCAATTGATACTTTTCTTCTTCTTGTAACTTTTGTAGCATTCCATAAAAACTTGAGCCTTCATCGGATTGACCCATCAAGTTATTTATAGCTAAATCTAGTACATCACTAGTTAATGTAGCTGCATCAACTACTGTTGGTACACCTATTGCTATAACATCTACACCTAAATAGTCTTTATTTAAAGCTTTTCTTTTATTGCCTACCCCTCCACCTGGAGATATTCCGGCTGTTGAAATTTGTATTGTAGCGTTTACTCTTTCCATTTTCCTTGAGGCCAATGCATCTATAGCTATAACTCTGTCTGGCTTTATTGTATCTACTATAGCTTTAACAGTTTCGCTAGTTTCCAAACCTGTAATTCCCATTACTCCAGGACTTAGGGCTGATACCTCACTAAAATCATCATCATAGTCTTTATTATAATTTTTAAAAATATGACGTGTAACAAGAGTTTTCGAAACACTTTTTGGGCCTAGTGCGTCTGATGTTATGTTCCAGTTACCAAGACCAATTATCAATGTTTTTTTATGTTCTTGTGGACCAAATATTTCTTTTAACTCGTCAACTAGATATTTAATCATCTGTTCTCTCGACTCATCATCATCATATTTCATTAATTTACTTTCTAAAGTTACATAAGTTCCAATTCCTTTATTCATTATTTGTGAGCCTTGTTCATCTAATACATCAACTTTAGTTACTATACAGTCCTCAAGTTGTTTATTTACTGTTTTTACTCCTGGTATTTGGCTACTATCTTCGCTTTCTTCAATTATCTCTCTCGCTTCAAGAGCTAAATCAGTTCTTATTTTTATCATTGTTCCCTCCAGTTTGTGATTAAATGATATTATTGATTATTAACACGTAGTAACATTTTAAACATTTTTTCTCATTTTTATTAGTTTTTGTGAATAATTAAAAACAATATTGCGAAAAATTTTTATATATGATAAATTATGTCATGTCGAAAAAAAGTAATGATAAATAATCTTTAAGTAATAAATAATTACTCTTGATTTTTATACTTTTTTCTGTTAAAATCTAATATGTTGACGATGAGAATAATTATTTATACAAGGAGGTGTTCTAAGTGGCAAATATAAAATCAGCTAAAAAGAGAATAAAAGTTATCGATAAGAAAACTGCTTTAAACAAAGCTAGAAAATCTCAATTAAAGACTGCTATAAGAAGATTCGAAGAAGCTGTTACTGAAGGTAATGTTGAAGAAGCTACAGTTAAATTCCAATATGCTCAAAAGAGAATATACCAAGTAGCATCTAAAGGAACTATACACAAGAATGCTGCAGCTAGAAAAGTTGCTAAATTAGCTCAAAAATTAAACGCAATGAACGCATAATAACAGTTTAATTTTTATAAATTTAAACCCCCGATTTCATCGAGGGTTTTTTATTTTATCTTTTTTATGCACAAAAAAGATCTTAGTAACTTTACTAAGATCTTTAACTTACATTTCTTTGACAATATTTACTTACTAATATTTCTATGGCTAGAGTATCCTTAATCAATCCATTTTTTATCTTAAAGTCGTTTTCTAATATAAAATTTAACATATCTATTATTATTTCATCAGAGAAGTTTCTACTTTGTTTTAGGGCCTTATTAACTACAAACTGTCTTAAACCTAGCTTTTGACCTATATCATTTACAGAGTTTCCTTCTATTTGTAGCTGTCTAACTTGCATAACTATTTTAAATTGTCTACTTATCATAGCAAAAATACCAAGAACAGATTCCCCCTCTTGAATCATATCAATTAATATTTTTATTGCACTCGAAGAATTTTTTTCTCCTATGTAATCAATTAATTTAAAAATGTCATTTTCAATTTTTTTCTGAGATAATCTGTCTATAACTTCATTGGTTACTTTATTATCTTTTCCTACAAAAGAACTAATTTTTATTATTTCATTTTCTAAATCTGATAAAGTTTTATCGCTATTTTTATCTCTATATCCTTGAGATTCTATAAAATACATTATCTGTGCATTATCTATTAATGTATAAAAACCTTCAAATTTTCTCTTTATCCATTTAAATAAGTCCATATCAGAAATTTTATCGCAGTTAAATACAATACCTTTTTCTTGTATTTTTTTAACTATTTTCTTCCTTTTATCAATTTCACCATACACAACAAATACTAAAACAGTACTATCTGATATATTATCTAAATAATCAATAAAGTATTTCTCATCACCTTCATAAAAATTTTTTCTTTTTCCTTTTAATAATTCAAAATCTTTTACTATAGTAATCTTTTTATCATCCATAAAAGGTAGAGTCTCTATAGAACTTAATAATTGATCAGGAAAAACTTCTTTTCCATCTATAACATCTAAATTGAAATCTATCATAGATTCGTTTAGACTTTCTTTAAAGTTCTTTATAGCATTATCAATTAAATAATATTCTCTACCATATAAAAGATATATATTTTCAAAGTTTTTATCTTTAATATTCCTTATAATATCCTTGTAATCCATTTTCTTGCTCCTTCATAATCCTTAACTCTCTATATGTCATATATGAAAAAATTAAAATGTAATAAAATATTACATAAAATAATTTAGGATTTTCTATTTCTATATATGATAATTTCATGTTGCTGAGTTTATCTAATAAATAATATACCATAATAATTATGCTTTTGTTCATATAAGCTAAAATTTTTGATGTTATGATGCTAAATTGAAATAAAATTAAACTAATAATACTTAAATTCATCACCACTCCAATTACCGGTACAATTATAATATTTCCTAAAATAAATAACAATGGTATTCCTCCAAAAGTATAATAAATCACAGGCAGGGTTAATATATTAGCGCATAAACTGATAGATATTATACTAATTTTTAAATATTTATTTATTATTTTATAAAAATATATAATTGATAAGGTCGCTAAAAAAGATAATTGAAAAGATGTATTATAAATAATATATGGATTATCTATCATCAAAAACGATCCAATTAAAGATAAACTACTTATTCCATCTCTTTTCCTTTCAAAAAAAATAGCTAAATACATTATCACCACAAAAACTATAGATCTAATTACTGATGGTGAAAATCCAACCAGTATGCTATATAAAATCATTATTATAGTCAAAATTACAAGTTTATGAATCCTGTTAATACCTCTTATTATAATAGCTATCATGGTGCATAATATGCCTGTATGAAGACCTGATATAGCAATAACATGGCTGGTACCAGTCCTAGAAAACATTTCTTTTTCTTCTTTATTTAAATTTTCCTTTTGACCTAATATTAAAGAGTTAATAAAGTCAGAATTACTTTTATATAGATATCTAAAAGTATCTACTAAGTAAGATTTTAATTGTCCCAAATAAGCGTAGAATTTATTTTCTCCTAAAAGTTTATATCCTTTTGTAAAAACAACTCCTTTATATCCCATACTTTTTATATATCTACCATAATTAAAATCATCATAATTCATTTTATCTAAACTTTTGATACTTCCATTAATTTTTACTATTTTACCTATTTTTATGTCTAATTTCCTACTGTAATCATTTACTAGGTATTTTTCTATTCTATATTGGTCATATTTTTCCTTTTCAACTTTATCTTTTACAATTCCTTCTATTGTAATTTTTTCTTTATCTTCAATATCATCCAAAGATTTATTGTTTGCAATAACATAAGATGTGATTAATAAAATTATAAATATTATTAATAAAGGTCTTCTCATATTACCTCCAAAATTATTATGTTATTTTCATTATCCTCATCACATTATTTTTTCAAACCTTTATTCCATAAAAAAATGACAACTATGTGTTGTCATTTTTTATATATATTCATTTATGTAATTATCTTTTTTATTGAAAATCAAATCTAAGAATTTTATTACGTCTTTATCTTCATTTAAATCATTTAATAAAAATGCTTCTTTTGCATCTATATAAGAAAATGCTAATTGAGAAATAGTATTTATATCAAACTCAACATGAGGAACAAATCCTCCTCTTTCTACAGAGATTTTATTATCCTTTAATTTCAACTTAAATATATGATTGTTTTCTTTAATAAAATCATCATTTAATAAAATATTTATATCAAATTCCATATTACTCTCTATGTCTAGGCTTTCTACATATTTTTCAAAGTTAATTATTCGACCCATCATAAATGGTTTTATCTTAATAGTTGAAGTTTTTGGATTTGCTAATATAAATCTTATTTTATCATTTACCGGTGCAGAAATAGTAACTTTTTTACACTGAGTATTGTGATTGTATATAAATTTTAACATAGACTTAAGACTATCCATATTAGTATAATATAATTCTTTTACAAACATGTTTTCACCATTTATAAAGTAAATTATATAACCATCATATTTTTTGCCTTCATGTAAATAAATATTACCATTTTCACTATTTACTTCTTTAAATACACTTTTGTAATACACTTTTTTTCTTTCTATATTTCCATTAACATCGTTTAAAAACTCTTCTTGTATATGTATCATTTTATCAATATGATTTTCATTAGCTTTTTTCATACTACCACTAGTTTTGAAAATCCTTAAATCTTCAATATCTAGATCATATTCTAATTGATCATAACAATGTTCATATCCATACTTTCTGTATAATCTATAATCTATAGGCATTAATATAGATACAAGCTGATTTTTTCTATATAATTCATTTAAAGTAAAGTCCATTAGATGCTTCATATAGCCTTTACCTCTAGCTTCTGGAAAAGTAGATACACCTACTACATAAGATGCGTCATATAACTTATTGTTTAACTGTAGATTGTATTGATTTAGTTGAAGCGAGGAAACTATTTCTCCTTCATCTTCAACAACTACTGTATTATCTTTATCATATTTATCTTCAAAATAATAATCAGTAAATTTAGGACCATCATTAAAGCAATAACCCCAAAGTTCTCTTATATTATCTTTTTCATTCTTTTTAGCAAATCTTATATTCATATATTATACCTCTCTAACAGTATATTTTTCTACGAATTTAACAGGATGATAAGAAAGTTTAGCCTTTCTAAGCCCTTCAATTCCTAGGTCCTCTTCTCTATTCACAAATTCAACATTATTAAATTCATGTACTAAAAATTGTTGATTTATATATGGGTATAGTCCTCTTATAAAAGGATTTGCCTTTTCTATATGAATTAAAGCCATATTTGGATTTAAATATTCTCCCATAGTAAAAGCTTCTAATTTTCCATCTATATATATTCCTGCTATTATTAATTTATCTTTTAATATATTATAATTTTGGAATAATTTTTTAATTCCTATCAGCTCTTCTTCCATTTCTTCGCTTACTTCATTATTTTCTTCTTTATTAGTTGTCCATTCTTTCATAACTTCTAAGCAGCCATCAAAATCATTTTCATTTAATAATCTATATTCAAATCTTCCTTCATACTCTTTTAAGAAGTAGTTAATATGATTTCTTTTCTTAACATTTTTTCTTCCAGAAAGAGTTCTCATACTTTCTCCATCGTATATATAATCAAATAAATCTCTTTCTTCAGTATATTGGAATTTTTCTGGGTAGTCTGCTTCTAAAAATTCTACTACTTCTTTTGTTATTCCTCTAAAGTAGATTTTTTTATTTTCTTCTTTAAAGTATTCTACTACATATTTTATTACCCTGGCCATGTCTTCTTTTTTAGCTAATGGTAATATTGAAAAAGTATCTCCTTCGTTCTCTGCTACTATTACTGCAAAGCCATCTCCTATATAATAACCCGTTTTATATAAGTGTTGCCACATAAATAATGTATTAAAACAGTACTCACATGCTTCATAATCTACTAAATCAAAATATGGGTTTAACTCTTTTCTTGACTCCATATTTATATCTTTAAATATCATAAATGCCTCCTATTTCTTTCTTTCCGTTGTATGTTAAATAATCATTTTTACATTCGTACATAATTAATAATTTGTTTTCCATAAATAAATTCAATATATATGATACCCTAAGTAAAGTTCATATAAACATTAGATTAATTATAAAAAATTGTCATTATCAATATTCATTATTATATAATATCACTTTTACTTAAACGAAACAAAATTTTTTTACCATATATTTGTTTGAAAATTTATTTTAAGTATATGTATAGTATTTTAAATTTTACTCCATAATTGTGAATAAAATATGAATTTTAATATTGGAGGGTGTTAATTTGATTAAGAAAATAAATACTATAATAATTATTTTTTTACTTTTATTTCTTAATGGTTGTCGTAAGTATGATAATTTTTTATGCATTAATATAATTGACGTAGGGCAAGGTGACTGTATATTAGTATCAACCCCTGACAAAAAAAATATACTTATTGATGCTGGTGATGAAAATAGTGAAAAGATAGTTAAATCTTATTTAAAACATCATAAAATAAAGAAACTAGATGTTATTATAGCTACTCACTTAGATAAAGATCATATTGGCAGCTTAGATTATATTATAGATAATTTTAAAGTTGATAAGATATATACTCCTAATCAAATAGATAACTCTACACATTACAATAACTTAATAAAATCTTGTAAAGATAAAAATCTTAAAATAAATTATTTAAGCAAAGGAGATAATATATCCTTCACTAAAGATATTAATTTATCCGTACTTAGTCCTTCATATATAAGCCAGGATAATAATCCAAATTCAATTGTATTAAATTTAAGATATATTAATATGGACTTTCTTTTCACTGGAGATTGCGAAGAAAGTAACGAATTAGATATGATTAATTCTTATAATCTAGAAGATGTGGATTTTTTAAAAATTGCTCATCACGGAAGTAGTAGCTCTTCTACTGATAATTTTATTAAAGAAGTATCACCTACTATTGGTGTAATTTCCTGTGGCTATAAAAACCAATATGGACATCCTCATAAATCTACCTTAGATACGTTAAGAAAATATAGTGTAGCTACTTATAGAACTGACCACTCTGGTGATTTGGTATTTTACTGTGATGGCAATAAAATTTTCACTACAAAGAAATATAATCAGACTTCTTGATATAATAAAAACTGCATCCTCTTGGATGCAGTTTTTATTATTTATTAAATTTTAAAGTAAGTTTAAATAAATCTCCTTGAATATCTATGTTTACACTTCCTCCTTGAATCTTTACTAAACTTTTTATTATACTTAATCCTAGACCATGACCTTCTGTATTCCTAGACTTATCTCCTTGAACAAATCTTTCTCCTATTCTAGTTACTTCAGGATCTATATAATACTTACTAATATTTTTAAATATAACTTCAACACTTTCATCATTATTAATCATATCTACATATACTCTAGTATCTTCAAGAGAATATTTTTCAATGTTACTCAAAATATTATCAACTATTCTTATTATTTTTTCTTTATCTAGATTTAAAATTACATCTTCCTTAAGTAAATTAATTTTTATGTTTAATTTGGATTTTTTGAATTTATCTTCATACAAATAAAATTCATCTTTAATAATATTATTTAAAGATATTTCTTCTTTATTAACTGTCATTCCTTTGTACTCACCATCTACAGTTTCATTCAGATTTTTAATTAAATTATTTAATCTATCAAGTTTATTTTCTAGTATTTTTATTTGTTCTTTTATCTCATTTTCATTAAGTTCTTCATTTTTTAATATGTATACAGAGTTAATTATAGAGGTTAAAGGAGTTTTTAAATCATGAGATAAATTTGTAATTAAGTAATTTTTATTTTGATGCAACTCTTTTTCTTCTACAGTTACTTCTTCTATCTTACTTAATAGCTTTTTAGTTTCCATAAGTATTTGTTTAAAACCAAGTCCCCATATTATTTCAATGTCTTTTCCATCACCTATTAATTCACCAATGACATCTTCTATTTTATCCACGTCTCCATTTTCAAACTCTTCTATTCCATCATTTAAAATACTACTCAGCATAGACCTTCTTATTTTACTTAATAATAAGCCTAAGAGTTTTATTGCTATCTTAATAAGAATTATACTTATCAATAGATTTCGCCATATTATCCCACCACTCATGTACTTAATTAAACATATTGAAAATATTGTGTTAAGTATATAAGTACACCATTTTTTAAATATCCTCTTTTTACTAATAAATTCAAGTTCAGAGTCACTATTTGCTATTAATGCATAAATCTGTATACTTTTTACTATTAAACTAATACCTGTAAAAGCTATAATTGAGTATAATAAAATAAGCAAATAATATCCGCCACTACGTGATAAAGAACCAGTCATAAACTCTAATAGGCTTACATTACCTAGATTAGGATTTCTTCTAACTGCAATACAGTAAGTTAACAATAATAAATACCATGTAGCTTTCTCCATTAATATAGGGTTTATTAACTTGCCTCTAACTTTTAACTCCTGTTCATCAAAATATTTTAAGTCATCATTGTGAGAGTAAATATATTTATCTATCATCTATCCCTCACCTCTTTCTTTTTTATTTTTATTATTTTTAAATAATAAACTCACCTTAAACATATCTCCATCAATAAATATATTAATTTTACCACCTTGAGCTTCTATTAAATTTATAGCTATCGGTATACCTAGATTTTTTTCATTACTAATGATTTCATAAAATTTACTAGTATCCATATTTAACTCATTTTTAGATATATTTATTAGTCTTAATTCTATATCTTCATCTTTTTCTTCAATCTCCACATATGACCTAGTATTTTTCTTTGAATGTTTTAATACATTCTCAAGTAAAATTTCAAACACTCTCCATAGCTTATCTCCATCACCATCAATAAATAATTTATTATTTGGAAGACTCTTCTTTAGTTTGATTTTATTTTCTTCTAATTTATTTTCATATTCTATTAAAGCTTGTCTCGTAAGAGAAACTATATCTATTTTTTCTATATTCATTTCTAAAGTCCTAGTTACTGCCTTAGATAATTCAAAAAGCTCATTTATAGTGTCTTTTATTAGATATGCTTCTTTTTCAATATTATCAAGCACTTCCATACTTGCATTTTCTTTTAAACGCTTAATACCCCTATCAATATTTTCAACTGGCTCTATAAGTTTTTTTCCTGTATCTTCAACTACTTTGGTAGCCATTTTCTCACTTTGCTTTCCTTTTAAAGTTGTATCATATATATATTTTTCAACCTTATACATTCCCACTAATATCTTTTTATATTTTTTCCCTAGAATTAATCCTGTTTCTGACTCTTCATTAGTTTTTTCTAATATTTCATAAACACAACAATCTTCTAAAGTTATACTTCTTATCTGATTCAACAAGAAGGTGATTTTTATTTTATCAAAAATATATATAATACTTATATAAACAAATAAAATTAGCAACACTATAATAACAGCATCAGTTTTATTCTGTAAAAATACTAATAAACCTGCAGATATTAATATTAATAAAAGATTTACTAATTTTGAAAATTTCTGAAATCTATTTATAGTGACTTGAAACTTTTTCGAATTTATATCCAATTCCCCACACCACCTTTAAATATCTTGGCTCTTTAGGATTAATTTCTATTTTTTCTCTAATCCTTCTTATATGAACCATTACTGTATCTGTACTTATACATCTTTCTTTCCATACTTTTTCATATATTTCTTCCGCCGAAAAAACTCTTCCTGGATTTTGCATTAGTAACTCTAAAATTCTATACTCCAATGAAGTTATTTTCTTTTCTTCACCATCTACTATTAATATTTTACTTTCTAAATCTAATTTCACACCACCTATTGTTATAAATTTAGCAACATCATTTTTATTTAAATTGCCTAAATCTATATATCTTCTGAGTTGAGCTTTTACTCTAGCTATTAATTCTAATGGATAAAACGGCTTAGTTACATAATCATCAGCTCCAATATTTAACCCTAAAATTTTATCACTATATTCTGATTTGGCTGTTAACATTATTATGGGTATATTTTTATCTTCTCTTATTTTCATAGTTGCTTCTATTCCATCCATTTTAGGCATCATTATATCCATTAGCACTAGATGTACATCTTCCTTTTCAATAATACTTAAAGCATCTCTTCCATTATAAGCTTTTAATACTTTTATATTTTCCGATCTTAAGTATCTTTCAATTGCATCTGGTATTTCTATTTCATCGTCTGCAACTAATATATTGTATTTATACATATTTCCTCCAATCTACGTAGTTTTTCTTAATTTATAAGTAAATATTATAATATAAAACTTAAAAATTTGCGTATGTATTTCTTAAATTTTTCTAAAATTCGCTTCGCTCATATCGCCAACGTCTAAGTCTTTGCTATCGCTTCAGACTTATCCCGTTGCTCAAAATTCCATTCGCCCATATCTCCAACGTAAAAAAAGCCCCCTAAGGAACTTGTAATTTATTTTTCTATTAAATCATTTACAACTACTGAAGCTATTATTAAACCTCCCACAGAAGGTACAAACGAAGTACTTCCTGGAGTTACTTTTCTTCCATTCATGATTACTTTTTGTAATTCTCTTGGTTGTTCTGTAGAGTATACAACCTTTAGTTTTTTAATCCTTCTATCCTTTAGCTCTTTTCTCATTACTTTCGCTAGTGGACAAGTATGAGTTTTCTTTATATCTGTTACAACTATTTGAGTAGGATCTAATTTATTCCCCATTCCCATAGACGAAACTATTTCTAATCCTTTTTTATTACATTCTTCTACTAATAGTATTTTTGAAGTGACCATATCTATGGCATCTATTACATAATCGTAATCTTCTACTAATATTTCATCTGTAGTTTCTTTATTATACATTTTTGCAACTGTTCTTATATTTAACTCTGGATTAATATCCAATAATCTTTCCTTCATTACATCTACTTTTAACTTTCCTACTGTAGAATGTAGAGCTGGTAATTGTCTATTTATATTTGTTATGTCAACATCATCAAAGTCAACTATAGTTATATTTCCTACGCCAGCACGGACTAAAGCTTCAGTAGCAAAACTTCCAACTCCCCCAACTCCAAATATTATAACATTTGATTTATTTAATTTTTCTATACCTTCATCTCCAACAATAAGGCTTGTTCTCATTGTAAAATTACTCATATGCATCTTCTCCTTGAATTTTGAATAAATATTATTATAATTTATTTTTAAATAGATTTATATAATTATTTTTTTATTAGATATTCAGATTATTTATATTTTAATAACAATATATAAATATTATACTTAAAATGAAAAAAACTCAAGGCTTTATAACCTTGAGTTTTTCCATCTATTTAACAATATATATTTCTATAGTTCTTTTTCCCCAGCTATTACACTGGGATTCACTATTCATAAATATATCTATTTTATTTCCTTTAATTCCGCCTCCACAATCTTCTGCTATAAAGTATTGATTAAATTGTGGTATGTAAACTTTAGTTCCATATGGTATTACACTTGGATCTACTGCTATAGTACCCCACTTAGGAACTGTTCCTGTTGCTGTAATACTATCTCCACTGTAAGCTGTAGCTGATACCATAACTTTTGTTCTTAAACTATTTGATTTTGTAGTTTTAGATATTATTCTACTACTAGTAGCCTTACTATTTTTAGTTTCTTTTTTCTTTGTACCCTTTACTATTATCTCATTTTGAGGTTTTTCTGTTATATTTTCCTTAACTAAAGTTTTTCTAGCTAAATATCCATTATGATATATCGCTTCATATATTAATTCCTTAGTTCCTTTTTTACCTTCTTGTGCTATTTTACTTTTTCCTTCTTCTAATGAACTATCTTTTTTTACTATGGTCTTGTAATCTACTGATGTAGTGTCTTTTATTTCTTTCTTTTCAACTTGTTTTACTTCTATCGTCATTCCATTTTCTAATGAAGCGTCTAAATCTTCACTTATTTTATCATTTGAGTCGTAATTTATATTATTTTCTTCTAATACGCCTTTTACATCTGTCTTAAAAGAGCTAACTTCTCTTTCTTGTCCATCTACTACCAATACAATTTCCTTATTAAAGGCTATATAGCCTGTCGACACAATTCCCATAGATAATAGCCCTGATAACAAAATAGTTTTTATCTTTCTATTTATATAATTCAAACTATCTCCTCCTAAGTTTTATTTAGATTTCTATTATATTTTATTTCTCCGAAATCTAACTGTAACTAAATTGTAACTAATTATTTAGTCTATGTCAACTTGACATAAAAATAAAAAAGTGCTCATCTAGTTTTTTCAACTATTTAAGCACTTATTCTTCATTATTCAACAAATTTAAAAAGTTACAATTTGTTACATTTATTTTATATGTTAGGAATCTGCCAATTAATAGGATCTTTTCCTAAAGTGATTAGTATGTCATTTACCTTAGAAAAATGTTTACATCCAAAGAATCCTCTTCTTGCAGAAAGTGGACTTGGGTGTGGAGATTCTAATACAAAATGTCTACTAGTGTCGATAATTTCTATCTTCTTTCTTGCATTACTTCCCCATAATACAAATATTACAGGATCTTTTCTTTCATTTAGTTTTTTAATTATTTCATCAGTAAAGATTTCCCATCCTTTATTTTTATGAGAATTCGCCTCATGAGCCCTAACTGTTAGTGCTGTGTTCAATAATAGTACTCCTTGATCTGACCAGGGTATCAAATAACCATTGTTAGGTATAAAGCAAGCTAAATCTTCCTTTAGCTCTTTATATATATTAAGTAAAGATGGCGGAGTTCTTACTCCTGGTTGTACAGAAAAAGCAAGTCCATGAGCTTGTTTTTCTCCATGATATGGATCTTGTCCCAAAATCAATACTTTTGTATCTTTATATGATGTATGTTTTAGTGCTTCAAAAATATTATACATATTTGGATAAATATCATGATTTGCGTATTCCTCTTTAAGAAACGCTCTTAAATTTATATAGTAATCCTTTTGAAATTCATCATTTAATAAATTCGCCCAATCATTTTCTAGTTTAATCATTTTACTTCCTCCTGCTGTTTAATTAGCTATAACATCTTCCTCATTATCCTTATGATTTTCACCAGCTATTTTTATATTTACCTTATTAGGTAAACAAACTATACTTTTACTTGGTGTATTTATAAACCCAGAATGGACACAAACCTTGTCTGGACAAGATGCTTCTGTAATTTCCACGCCATTATCATGTATTTTTACAACATTATATCCATTATCAGTTTCTATTTTTAATGTATCCTCTTCATTAATATCATAAGTTTTATATAACTTATTATTCACATATATTTCTATTTTTTCACCATCTTTATCATTTATATAATAATTAAAACCGAAACTTCCAACTATGATAATCAAAATTACTCCTATCAGTATAAAATCTTTTTTTTTCATATATATCTCCCCCTATCATAAATATTAACTTCCAAATTTATGATATAATATTAAATGATAAATTAAATATAACATAAAAATTTGGAGGAATCATTATGAATAAGAAAAAACCCATTCTAGGATTACTTATAGTGCTATTAATTTTACCCCTATTTTATTCATTAATAATAAATAGAAAAGAAGATAAAATTTCTAATACATATTATAATTTAGGAACAGTCAATGAAATAACTTTATATAACATAAAAAAAAGTAACGTAGAGAAAATATTTGAAGAGTGTGCCTCTATTTTAAATGATATAGATAATAAAATGAGCGAAACCATAAATTCTAGTGAAATAAATAATATAAATAAAAATGCAGGAAAAAATTATGTTAAAGTCTCTAAGGATACTTATAAAGTAATAAAAGAATCTTTAATTTACTCTAAAATGTCTAACAATACCTTTGATATTGCCGTAGGTCCTATTATTGACTTATGGTCAATAGGAACAGATAATGCTAGAGTTCCATCCGACAATGAAATAAAAAACACTCTTCCTTTAGTAAATTACAAAGACGTACTTATCAATGATGAAGACTATTCTGTGAAATTAGCTAAAGAAAATATGAAAATTAATTTAGGCGGCATAGCAAAGGGATACGCAGCTGATAAAATATATGCATATTTAAAATCACAAAAAGTAGAAAGTGCAATTATAAACTTGGGCGGAAATATATACGCTCTCGGTAATAAAGAGAATAATGAACCTTTTTCAATAGGAGTTCAAGATCCTACAAAACCAAGAGGAAACTCCATAGGAAATATTAAGGTTTCAGATAAATCCGTAGTTACTTCAGGTATTTATGAAAGGTATTTAGAAAAAAACAACAAAATTTATCATCATATGATAAATCCTAAAGATGGATATCCCTTTGATAGTAATTTAAGTAGCGTTACTATTATATCTAATAGCTCTATGGACTGCGATGCCTTATCCACTACTACCTTCGGTCTAGGCCTTGATAAAGGCAGAAAACTAATTGAAAGTTTAGATAATGTTGATGCTATATTTATTACAAAAAATAAAGAAATTTATTTAAGTAAAAATTCAAAAAATAAGTTCAACCTTACAGATCCTTCATTTATTATTAAAGAATAATTATATAAATTGCTTCAACATAAAAAATTCTTCCTTGATATACACAGGAAGAATTTTTTATTATTCAATACTTATTAAATCTTTCATATCCTCGTATTTCTTATCACCTATACCATTAACATTTTTTATTTCTTCTATAGATTTAAATTCTCCGCTTTCATTTCTATAATTTACAATTTTATTAGCTGTAGCTTCTCCCACACCTGGTATTTCATCTAATTCTTCTATACTTGCCTTATTAATATTTATCTTAGAAGATTCATTATTACCTTTTACAATTCCATCTTTTTCATTTACTTTTTCATTAGATAAAACTTCTATTTCTTCTCCCACCTTAGGAATTATATAATGTTGTTCATCTTCTAATCTTATTGCCATATTTATTTTGTTTAAATCTGCACTTTTAGTAGTACCACCAACTTTTTCTACTGCATTTGCCAATCTATCTCCCTTTTTTAAAGTTACTATTCCAGGAGTTTTTACAGCTCCACTTATATATACAGTTACTTCCTCTGGTGATATATTTTCTTTATTATCTTTTGATACATTATCTTTATTTTCATTTGAAATATTATCTTGTGAAATATCATCTTGATTTTCTTCTTCCTCACTCAAAACATATATTCCTTCTTCAGTACCTAAATTTTCTTTTATTATTAATATTCCTAAAGGAATTAATAATATTAAGAAAAACGTTATCATTTTTTTCTTCTTATCCATACTTTTTATCCCTCCTTAATTTAATTATTAACAAAAATATGATATACTAAAATACAAGATTAAAATTTGGAGGTTTCATATGAAAAAGTTTCTATCTTTTTTATTAGTTTTTCTTTTTTCAATGACAACTTTTTCAGGTTCAATATCTTCCTTTGCAGCAAGCGATGATGTGAAAATATCATCTCCAGCTTCTGTAGTACTAGATTACGAAACAGGCAAAGTACTTTATGAAAAAAGCGGAGACAAAAAAATATATCCTGCTTCAACTACAAAGATATGGACTGCTTATTTAGTTATAAAGAACGTGAAAAATCTAAATGCAACTATAGAAATCACGACAGATAGTTTGCCAGATGGTTCAAGTATGTATTTAGAAAAAGGGGAAATATTTACTGTTAAAGAATTGTTACAAGGATTATTAATTCATTCTGCCAATGATGCAGCTTATGTATTAGCAGAATACGTATCAGGGTCTGAAAGTAATTTCATCGATTTGATGAATAAAGAAGCAAAAGCAGTTGGATCAGAAAATACTCACTTTAACAATCCTCATGGATTACCTGATAAAAAACATTATACAACTGCATATGATATGGCACTTTTAGCTAGAGAGGCTATGAGTAATGAAATCATAAGAGAAATCGTAAGTACAAAGTCAATAACATTTGACATGAGTGACACACCTAATAGTAAACGTTTTATAAGTAGAACATTTTTTAACACTAATAAATTTTTAACTTCTACTGAAAAAATTGACTACAAAGGTAAATCAGTAGATATAAAATATGACATGGTTGATGGTATTAAAACTGGTTATACTGATGATGCCGGAAGATGTTTACTTACTAGTGCTGTAAAAGATGACATGAGGGTTATCACTGCAGTATTTAAAGATTATGGCACTGAGGTATATAAAGATTCGAGAACATTAATCGACTATGCATTTAGCAATTATTACACTCAAACTATTATAAAAAAAGAAGATTATGCTAAGAGTGAAAGAGTATTATTTACAAAGCAAAAAGAACTTATCTATGAACCAGATTATAGTTACAAATTGGTTTTAGAAAAGGGAGCTGCTGTGGAGGATAATTATTCTGCTGAACCTAACTTAGACTATAAACTGCCTATAAAAAAAGGTGATAAAGTTGGTACTCTAGATATCTACAATGGTAAAAAGCTAGAAAAATCTATCAATTTGGTTGCTAAAAATGATTTAAATAGCGTATTTGCTTTTATTACAGAGAGTAAAATAGTTAAATATTCTATTAAAATAGCTTTAGCTTCGGCTACTCTTCTCATTATGTTTATTATTTCAAGAATACTAAAAAAGAAACGTATGAGAAATAGGGGTATATATAAAAATAAAAGAAGAAAATAAAAAATTCAATTTCTATAAGAAATAAAAATAAGATGGCTTATGCCATCTTATTTTTATTTAAGATTCTCTTTAATTCCTTTATTCAAAATATTTTCATATTCAATAAAATTATATATATCTTCTTTGAATACAGAAGAGAATTGAAGTAACTCCTCTATTGATAATTCCTCTATAGATTTATTGTTATCTTCACAGTAAATTACAATCTGCCCAACTATTCCATGAGCATCTCTAAACGTCACACTATTATTAACTAGATAATCAGCTACTTCTGTAGCATTTAAAAAACCACATTTTACTGCATTTTTCATATTTTCTTCTTTGATTTTTAAAGTATCTATCATTTTCTCCATTATTTGTAGACACATAGAAAGAGTTATTACGCTATCAAAAAACCCCTCTTTATCTTCTTGCATATCTTTATTATAAGCTAAAGGCAGCCCCTTCATTACAGTTAGCAGAGAAACTAAATTACCATATACTCTACCTGTTTTACCTCTTATTAATTCTGCTCCATCTGGATTTTTCTTTTGAGGCATTATACTACTTCCTGTAGAATATAAATCATCCAATTCTATAAATTTAAATTCTTGACTACTCCATAATATTAACTCTTCGCTAAGTCTGCTTAGATGCATCATTATAATAGAGAAATCACTCATAAGTTCTAATAAATAATCTCTATCACTAACACCATCCATAAAGTTATCCATAGGCTTTTTGAAATTAAGTTTTTGTGCAGTAATATCTCTATCAATATTATGAGTCGTTCCAGCTAAAGCACCACATCCTAAAGGAGATTCATCTAAAATTTCTAGTGCATTATGTAGTCTTTTTTCATCTCTATCAAACATATTATAATATGCCATCAAATGATGTTTAAATGTAACTACTTGTGCTCTTTGTAAATGAGTATATCCAGGCATAATAATTGGATTATTATCTCCAACTTCTTTTAAAGTAGTTTTTAGTTTTATAATATATTCTATTATTTCACTAGCTTTTTCCTTAGCAAATAACCTCATATCTACTGCTACTTGATCATTTCTACTTCTTCCTGTATGAAGTTTTTTCCCTAATTCACCAATTCTATTAATTAAATTCATTTCCATAAAGCTATGAATATCTTCATAATCTCCTTCTAGACTTAATACCCCCGTTTCTATGTCTTTCTCAATAGACTTTAGTCCTTCAGTAATTAACTTACCTTCTTCTTCCGTAAGTAAACCAACTTTTACTTGCATATAAACATGGGCTACACTTCCCTCAACATCTTTTTTATACAAAATACAATCGAAGCCAAAAGAATTATTAAACTCTTCCATTAACTTATTTTCTTCACTTCTGAAACGTCCTCCCCATAGTTTCATTCCTTATCCCCCTTTTATAGTATATTATTTCTTATAAGAGTAACACAATCCCTTGTTATGCACTAATAACTTTTTCTAAAACTAAATTATCAAGAACTTTAGCCACTCCATTTTCCGTATTTAAATCAGTAACATAAGATGAAATTTTTTTTACATCTTCTTCAGCATTACCCATGGCAACACCCATTCCAACGTAAATTAATATTGAAACATCATTGTAGTTATCTCCAGATGCAATTATTTCATCTTTATCTATATTTAAAAGACCTGAAATAAACTTTAATACACTAACTTTTACTATCTCTTCTCTCAAATCTTTTTTGAATAGTATTTCAGTTTTATCAGAAAAATTCTTTTAAATAAATTCAATCATCATAGCCTTTGCTGAATCATGAAATCTACCGGTTGCAAATATAACCTTAACACCTCTTTTTTCTGCTTCTTTAAGTGCTCTCATATTTTCTTCTGTTAGCTTATGGTCTCCACCTAAAACAGTACCATCCATATCCGTAACTATTAATTTATAATTTTTCATATACATTTACCTCTTACTTAAATATTTAGTCATGGTTAATTGTATCGTAAAATTTCATCTTGGTCATATGAGGCAAAAATATACCTTTAGTCAAAAAAATATAGTATGACATTATTTCATACTATATTTTTTCTATCCCATATTATTCAAGTTTTCTATACTAATCATTAACACTTTCAATTTTATATTTTTCCTGTAGTAAACCTAATTTTCTTGCTACAAGTTTAGTAGTGCTTCCCTGTACTATTAATGTTATTAATATTGTCATAAATACTATTGAAGAAATTATCTCACTTCCTGGTAATTTCATAGCAGTTATTATACCACAAAGAGCTGCCGGTATAACCCCTGTTTCTCTCACCCACATCATAAATAAAAGTTGATTCTTATTCCACTTTGCTTTTCTATCAACTAAAGCACAGGATAAAACTACAATTGGTCTAACTAAAAATATAAATCCTAAAACTGATATTAAAGCTGGCACAAAATATTGGAATAAAACAGTTAATTGAACTTGACTGCCTAGTATTATAAAAATACACATTCTGCAAATAGTTCCTAAGGTTTCTGCCACGTTACAATCTGCATCATAATGTTTCTGACTTAACCATAGTTTAAAATTTTGCTTATTTCCTGTAATTAAACCTACTATAAAACAAGACATATACCCACTTCCACCTAAATATGTAGCTAACTCATAAGCAATAATTACAGAAAGTATAGATATAATAGGTGTATAATCTTTAAATATACCACTTGGACTATCATTCACTAAGTACAATAATAAAAGACCTGTAGTAATCCCAATTACTACACCTATGATGACCATAATACATAAATTATATATGTTATCTTGTATGGAGAATTCTCCACCTAAAATTATAGATAAAACTGCTACTGTCATTATAGCTCCAGTAGCATCATTTAAGGCTGATTCACTAATTACTGTCTGAGATACTTTTTTATCAATTTTGACTTGATTAAATATAGGTACTATTGTTGCTGGATCCGTGGATGCTATTATAGATCCTATAAGTAAACATGTCATAAAACTTATATCAAAATTTAAGCCTATGATTTTAGCCATTAAAAACGAAGATATTAATACTCCTAATGTAGATAACAGAAATACGGTAACTTTAACATTTTTAAGAACTTTCAAGCTTACTTCTTTTCCACCTAAATATAAAATAAAGGCTGAACCAAAAGTTAGAATCAATTGATTTTCAACTTGAAATTGACCTATGTCAACCATATTTAAAACTGATGGACCTAAAAAAATACCTACAACTAAAAATAATACCACGTCAGGTATTCTCATTAACTCACTAGCTTTACTACAGATAATTCCTGTTATAGCTATTGTTGCAAATAGAATTAATAAGTTATTACAGGCAATTGTATGAATGGACGTTTCCATGCCACTATCTCCTTTTCTTTATACAGAAATACATAAAGTACTTTTGTAAATACCTTAATAAGTTAATTATAGTACTTTTGTATAAAAAAAATGACCATTATTAATGGTCATTTTCGTTAAATTTATGTTATAAAATTCTATTATCCTAAAACAGCTATTACTTCTATTTCAACTTTAACGTCTTTTGGTAATCTAGCAACTTCAACACAAGCTCTAGCTGGTTTATTTTCACCGAAGTATTCAGCATAAACTTCGTTTATTTGAGCGAATTCATTCATATCTTTTATGAAAACTGTAGTTTTAACTACATCTGAGAAGTCAGCTCCAGCTTCTTTTAATATAGCTTGAAGATTTTTTAATGATTGAGCAGCTTGCGCTTTTACATCTCCTTCAACTATTTCCATTGTTTCTGGAACAAAAGGAACTTGTCCCGATATAAATAATAAGTTTCCAGCTTTTACTGCTTGAGAGTATGGTCCTATTGCAGCTGGTGCGTTATTTGTATGTATTACTTCATGTTTCATGTTTTAGTACCTCCTAAAATTATCTTTGCTTAAAAACATTTTCCTATATTATTATACTACCCGAAATAATAATTGTATATATCATTTTTACAATTCTTTTTATACATAAAAAGATTACCTAACAAATGCTAGATAATCTCAATAAATAATTTAAATTTACTTTTTATAAAAAGCTACTTTTTCTTCATATATTTTCTTGTATCAAGAGCAACTGCAGCTATTATAATTACACCTTTTATTATAAATTGTAAATATGTACTTACTCCTATAAATGAAAGACCATAGTTTAGAACTTGGAATATTAAAACACCTGTTATTATTCCACCTATACTACCTACACCACCTGCGAAAGATACTCCACCAACAACACAGGCTGCGATAGCATCCATCTCATACATAAATCCAGTATTATTAGTAGCAGAACCAACTCTGGCAGCTTCTAGAGATCCTGCAAGTCCATATAATAAACCTGCTATGACATATATTATTATTAAGTTTCTAGCAACGTTTACACCAGATACTTCTGCAGCTTCTGGATTTCCACCTATGGCAAACATATTTTTACCAAGTTTAGTTTTATTCCATACTAACCACATTATTACACAAGCTATTATTGCATATATTATAAGATATGGTAATCTAAAAGTTCCTATTTCTATAGCTCCTGAAGCTAACTCTTTAAAATTCTTAGCAAGTCCTGCTATTGGTTGAGCTCCGTATGGTGGCCTATCAAAGTATAAACTAGTTACACCATAAGCTAAAAGCATCGTACCCATAGTTGCTATAAATGGAGGCGTTTTTAATTTTGCTACTGCAAAACCATTTATTGCTCCCATAAATCCACATATAAGCATTGCTATTAAAATTGGAACAAATAAAGGTAACTCTGGAAGACTAGGATACATACGATATGCATAATCTGTAGCTTGAAGTAATGATGCTGACACTACTGCAGCTAAACCAATTATACGACCAGCTGAAAGGTCTGTACCTTGAGTTACTATTATTCCACCAACTCCTAAAGCTATAATCATACGAGTTGAAGCCTGTGATAATATATTTGTTAAGTTCTTTATAGAAAGAAAACTAGGTTCTATAAATATTATACCTATCAGTAAAAATACCAGTACTATTTGTATAGCATTGTTTGTTGCCCATTCTTTCACATTAAAACTTGATTTTTTCTTAGACAGTGATTGCGTCTTCATTATTCTCCCCCCTCTATAAACTTCGCTGATAATTTCATTATCTCTTCTTGCGTAGTATTTTTTGAATCAACAATTCCAGCGACTCTACCATTACTCATTACTAATATTCTATCTGTTACACCTATAAGCTCTGGCATTTCAGAAGAAATCATAATAATTCCTTTTTCCTTACTTGCCAAATCATTTATAAGTTGATAAATTTCGTATTTAGCACCTACGTCTATACCCCTTGTAGGCTCATCTAGCATAAGAATTTCTGGGTTAGTTAATAACCACCTACCTATGATTACCTTTTGTTGATTTCCTCCAGATAAACTACCTATATTCGTCTTTTGCGAAGGAGTTTTAACATTCATAGATTCTATAACCCAATTCGTGTCTTTTTCCATTTTTTTATCAGATAAAAAGCACACATTGCTTTCATATGATCCCATGTTAGATATAATTGAATTAAAATTAACACTTAGTTGTGGGAATATACCTGTACTTCTTCTTTCTTCTGTAACTAATGCAAAGCCATTTGAGACTGCTTTTTTAGGTGTTGTATTTAATATTGTTTTTCCATGAAGTTTTATCGTTCCAGAGTCTATATGTCTCATTCCAAATAAAGCTTCCACAATTTCTGTTCTCTTTGCCCCAACTAATCCTGCTATTCCTAGTATCTCACCTTTTCTTAATTGGAAACTTACATCCTTAAATCCAAATTTAATATTTTCTGTTATTCCATCTACCTCTAATATAACTTCCCCCGGATGGTTATCTTTAGGTGGGAATCTATTTGACATATCTCTACCAACCATCATATTTATGATAATATCTGTTGTTAATTCTGACGCTTGTTTAGTTCCAATTAACTGTCCATCCCTCATTACTGTAACTTCATCAGAAATTTTTAATATTTCTTCCATCTTGTGCGATATATATATAATTGCTACATTATTCTTTCTAAGCTTATTTATAATCCTAAATAAATGTTCAACTTCCTTCTCTGTTAAAGAAGATGTTGGTTCATCCATTACTATAACTTGTGAATTATACGAAACAGCCTTTGCTATCTCTATCATCTGCATTTGAGATACTGACAACTCACCTACTTTATCTCTTGGGTCTAAATCTATATCTAAATCTTTGAAAATCTTTATAGTATCTTCATACATTTTGTTTTCATCTATAAATAATCCTTTTTTAGGATACCTTCCAAGCCAAATATTATCTAGTATATTTCTTTGTCTAACCTGATTCAGCTCCTGATGAACCATTGATACTCCATTATCAAGAGCTTGTCTTGTATTTTCAAATTCTATTTCTTTACCTTCTAAAAACATCTTTCCTGAATTTTTCTTGTATATACCAAATAAGCATTTCATTAAAGTAGATTTTCCAGCACCATTTTCTCCCATAAGAGCATGTACTGAACCTGGTCTAACATTTAAATTAACGCTATCTAAAGCCTTTACCCCAGGAAACTCTTTAGTAATGTCCATCATTTGCAATATAAACTCATTATTTATTTTCTGCAAAGGTTGCTCCCCCCTTTAGACTCTTATCTCTTAACTATTAAGTTAATACCTAAGAATCTACATTAATTTATGTAGTTCTTAGGTATTAATATATTAAATTACATTTATAATTCTTATTTAGCTTGGTCTAAATTTTCTTTAGTAATTCCTACATATGGAACACGAACAGCTTTAGTATCATCTAGTTTCCAATCAGTTCCTTCAACTGGATCTTTTCCATCAACTAAGTTTAAACATAAATCTATAACAGCTTTAGCTTGGTTAGGAGCATCATTTAATACTGTTCCAGTAACTTTATCTTCTTCTATTAAAGTTATTATTTCTGGTATAGCATCAACACCTACTACTGGCATATATTTGTCACCTTTGAAGTATCCTTCTTTTTCTAATGAAGCAACAGCTCCTGAAGCCATACCATCATTATTACAGATAACAAATTCTATTTTATCACCGAATTTAGCTAACCATGCATCCATTTTTTCAGTTGCTTTAGCAGCATCCCACATACCTGTATCTATTGCTAATTCTTCAGTTTCTATACCTTTTTCATTTATAGTTTTTACAGACCATTCAGTTCTAGCTTCTGCATCTGGGTGTCCTGGCTCACCTTTTATCATTACATATTGCATTTTTCCATCGCCATTTTTATCCCATTTTTCTTTGTTTGCTTCCCATTGCTTAGCTATAACTTCACCTTGCATAACTCCTGATTCTTTAGAAACAGTCCCAACATAATATGCTTTGTCATAACTAGCTAGTGCATCTGCATCTGGCTCTTTATTAAAGAATACTACTGGTAATTCAGCAGCTTCTGCTTTTTCTATAACTGATGATGCCGCTTTTGGGTCAACTAAATTTATTGCTAAAACTTTAGCTCCCTTTTGTATCATAGTATCAATTTGGTCTAATTGTTTTGCTTGATCATTTTGAGAGTCATCTACAGTTAATTCTGCTTTATCCTTAGCATTTGCTTCTAATTCTCTACGTACTGCAGATATAAAGTTGTCGTCAGCTTTATAAACTGTCGCACCTATTTTTGGTAATTCTGAAGAATCTCCATCTCCACCAGAACTACAACCTACCATTGATAATAACATCATTGCTGATAATCCTAATGCTAAAACACCTCTTTTGTTCATTACAATTCCCCCTCAGATTTTGAATTTTACGTTTGATAAACGTTTTCCATTTAATTGTAAGAGATTTCCTTTAACTTTTCAATAGATTGTATTATTTTTTTATATATTATTTTAATTCCTAGTATATTTAGAGGGTTTTTTACCCATTTTTTTTTTTACCTTAAATTTTTACCTCTTTTTTTATCTCTTTTTTATTACTTTTTTTCTTTTTTTGTGTAGAAGATTATTTTAATGTAAATTAAAAAGAAATACTCTTCAAAAAAAAATAATAAAACACACTTCAAATTTTATGAAGTGTGTCATTATTTTTTATTATTTAACTACTATATTAACTAATTTTTTAGGAACTGCTATAACTTTAACTACATTTTTACCTTCTATTGCCGCTTTAACTTTTTCATCTTCCATAGCTGCTTTTTCCATATCTTCTCTTGATATGTTAGAATCCATTGCTACTTTAGCTCTTAATTTACCATTAACTTGAACTATTACTTCTACTTCATCTTGATGAAGAGCAGATTCATCAAATTTAGGCCAGCTTATATCAAATACGCTACCTTCTTTTCCTATCATAGTCCATAATTCTTCTCCAACATGTGGAGTAAATGGTGCTAATATAGTTATTATTGTTTCTATACCTTCTTTGATTATTCTATCATTTCTAGTATCTAATTCTTTATATTTGTACATTTCATTTATTAATTCCATTAATGCAGCTATAGCAGTATTAAATCCGAATTTTTCACTTAAATCAGCTGTTACTTTCTTAAGTGTTGAATGTATAACAAGTCTCATGTTTTTATCTTCTTTAGTTACAGCTTTAACTTCTGCATTAGCCTTAACTATATCAGCTAATTCATCAACTAATCTATAAACTCTATTTATAAACCTGAAGCATCCTTCAACACCTTGTTCTGACCAGTCTAAATCCCTCTCTGGTGGTGCTGCAAATAATACGAATAATCTAGCAGTATCTGCACCGAACTCATCTATTATTTCAAGAGGTGATACAGTGTTTCCTTTAGATTTACTCATTTTGCTACCATCCATTAAAACCATACCTTGAGTTAATAAGTTTTTGAATGGCTCATCAAAGTCTAACATTCCCATTGATTTAAATGCTTTAACAAAGAATCTAGCGTAAAGTAAATGCATTATAGCATGCTCTACTCCACCTATATATTGATCTACAGGCATCCATCTATTTACAGCTTCTTTACTAAATGGTTCTTCAGTATTCTTAGGATCTATATATCTTAAGAAGTACCAAGATGAATCTACAAATGTATCCATTGTATCAACTTCTCTTCTTGCCTCTTTTCCACAGTGTGGACATGGAGTAGTTTTAAATTCCCCAGAAGTAGTAAGTGGAGATTCTCCTTTTCCTGTGAATTCAACATCTGTAGGAAGTAATACTGGTAAGTTTTCTTTTTCAACTGGCACTATTCCACAATCATCACAGTAAACAACTGGTATAGGACATCCCCAGTATCTTTGTCTAGATACTAACCAGTCTCTTAATCTATAATTAGTAGTTTTCTTTCCTCTATTATCTTCTGCAAGTTTTTCAACTATTTTATTAAAAGCTCCCTCAGCATCCATTCCGTTGAATTCTTCTGAGTTTATCATTTTGTTATCTTCATCTATTACTGGTATTATATCTAGACTATACTTTTCAGCAAATTCTTTATCTCTTTCATCATGAGCTGGAACTGCCATTATAGCACCAGTACCATAGTCAGCTAATACATAGTTTGCTATCCAAACTGGTATTTGCTTACCGTTTATTGGGTTTGTTACATATTTACCTATGAACATACCTTCTTTTTCTACATCAGAAGCAGTTCTTTCTATTTCTGTTTTAGTATGCATTTTTCTTATAAAAGCATCTACCTCTGCTTCATACTCAGTTCCTGCAACTAATTCTTTTACTAGTTCACTTTCTGGAGCAAGTACCATGAAAGTAACTCCGTAAGTAGTATCTGGTCTAGTAGTGTAAACTGTCATAGATTTGTCAGTTCCTGATATATCAAATACTAATTCAGCACCTTCTGATTTCCCTATCCAGTTTTTTTGCATTGTTTTAACTTTTTCTGGCCAACCATCTAAAGTATCTAAATCATTTAATAACTCTTCTGCAAATGCAGTCGTTTTGAAGTACCATTGCTCCAAGTCTTTCTTTTCTACTACTGAATCACATCTATCACAAAGTCCTCCAACAACTTGCTCATTTGCAAGAACAGTCTCACATGATGGACACCAGTTTACGAAAGATTTTTTCTTGTAAGCAAGTCCTGCTTCTAATAATTTTAAGAATATCTCTTGAGTAAATCTATAGTATTCTGGAGTAGAAGTAGCTACTTCTCTATCCCAGTCATAGCTAAGACCTAATAATTTTAATTGAGCCTTCATTTCTTCTATGTTTGCCATAGTCCATTTATGAGGATGTACGCCATGCTTTATAGCTGCATTTTCAGCTGGTAATCCAAATGAATCCCATCCCATTGGGTGAAGTACATTGTACCCTTCCATTTTTTTAAATCTAGCAACTACATCTCCTATAGAGTAGTTTCTAACATGTCCCATATGTATATTCCCTGATGGATAAGGGAACATCTCTAAAGTATAGTAATTCGGTTTTGAAGTATCATTAGTGTCAGTTTTATATTGGTCTTTTTCAACCCATTTTTCTTGCCACTTGTCTTCAATCTTTTTAAAATTATAAACGCTCATATTTACCTCCTTGTTTTTGTACGAATATTTTCCATAAGTATTATTTTATCCAATTTAGAAATTTTTAAAATTCTATTCTTTTTAAGTTAAGTAGTAGAAAATTATAATTTCTTTATATTAAAAAAATCCCCGACACTAAACTTTACGTTTAGGGACGAGGATATATTTTCGCGGTACCACCCTAATTAGTCTACATAATAGACTCTCTTAGATAGTTTTTATGCCAACTACGGCCAAATATTTTAATGTTAGCAAGTTCAAAAACTGTTTAGTCTAGTTTCCACCAACCACTAGCTCTCTATATCAAAACTAATTATTTACTACTCTAACTTATTTGATTTATATTTCTTTATTTTTTTATAATATTAGCATTTTTATGCTAAAGTGTCAACATCCACATAGGGAGCATCTTTCCATAACTTCTCTAAGTTATAGAATCCTCTATTTTCTTCGTCAAATACGTGAACCATTATATCTCCATAATCAAGTAGTATCCAAGTTTGGCTACCATATCCTTCTTTTGATCTTGGCTCTATTCCGTGCTTTGTTAATTCATCTTGTACATTATCCGCTATTGCTTTTACTTGTCTAGTAGAACCAGCAGTTGCAATAACGAAATAATCACAAAGAGAAGATACTTTACCTACATTTATTATAGATATATCTTGTCCTAATTTATCATCAATTGCATCGTACACAATCTTTGTCATTTGTTCAACAGTCATGTTAGTCATATTCCGTCTCCTTTCAAATTTAAAACTATCTATTTATTATATCATAAATATTCACATTATTACTATTATATATACAAATAAAAAATTCGCTTTGCCATTTCGCCAACGTCTGCTCAAAATCCACATTCTTTATACTCTATATATTACATTCTTTCTCTTAAAATATAATTTCTAGCACTTACGGTTCTTGGATGTATTACTTGGTTATTATCTATAACAAATTTAATAGTATTATTAAATGATAAGAGTAAGGCTTCATTTAATTTTCCAGAATAGCTTAAGTTTCTAAGTTCATCAACTTTTGGAAAGTTTCGTCCCTCTTCTATTAAATCCGCCATATATATAATTTTCTCTAGTAAAGTCATATTTTCTCTTCCAGTAGTATGATACTTAACAGCATCAATAATCTCTTCGTCCTTAATATTAAAAATATCTTCTATAATATATGAACCTATGACACTATGAGATAAAGCCAAATTATTTATTTCTAAATCATCTAGTTTTATACAAAACTTTTTCACATAATGTTCAACTTGCTCATCATTAAAGTATTTTGCACAATCATGTGTCATTCCAGCTAAATAAGCTTTCTCTTTATCACAATTATAAATTTCACTTAATTTCACTGCACATTTTGCCACATTTAAAGAATGTTTTAATCTTCTTTCTGGTAACAATTCTTTTAATCTTGCTTCAATGTTAATGTTAATGTTATTCAATTTGTTCAACTCCATAATTATATAAACCTTTTTCTTTTATGTATGTTTCAACATCTTCTGGTATTAAATATCTAACAGATCTTCCTTGATTTAATTGATCTCTTATATATGTAGAAGAAACATCAAGAGATGGAACATATACATTTAATATTTTTGCATCGTATTTTCTTTCAAGCTTTTCTATATAATCTTGAGCTCTTAATAAGCTTATTCCAGGTCTAGTTGCTGCTATAAATGTAGCTAAGCTAAAGTTTTCTGCTACATCCTTCCATGCTTCTATATCACATATAGCATCAGCACCAGTTATAAAGAATAACTCACAAGTAGGATATATCTTTTTTAGCTCCCTTAAGGTCTCTATAGTATAAGTCTTTCCAACTTTCTTAATTTCCATATCAGAAACTAGAAAATTTTCATTTTTTACTGTGGCAAGAACTACCATCTCATATCTATCATATTTATCAGTTATGTTCCAAAATTTATGGGGTGGATTACCTGATGGTATAAAGATAATTTTATCTAAATTATATTTGCCTCTAATAAATTCTACTGTAGCTAAATGAGCAAAGTGTATAGGGTCAAAAGTCCCTCCTAAAATACCTATTCTTAAGTTATCTGCAGTCTCCCTAAATACATTTAACTTTTCCTTATTCTTCAATATAGATTTATCTACTATATCGTTAATCCTCATTTTTACTCTCCTTTATATATCCCTTTTTATTTCTTAGCCTAATTTTTTAGTTAAATTTTATATTTTAGTATATAATCATAAATATATATTCTTTATTAACTTAACATACTTTATTTATACTTATCAAAAAATTATTGCTATATTAATATATATAATAATTTGAAGTATATAACAAGTAATTTTTAACAATTATTTAACTTAATTTAATAATACACTACAAAAGGAGATTTTACATGGCTGTAATTACAAAAATCGAAGCTCAAAAGAAAAGCGAAGACAGAGTAAATGTATATGTTGATGAACAATTTTTCATGGCAATATATAAAGAACTAGTTTTTACTTTTAATCTAAAGAAAGGTGACATTATCGAAGAGGAACACCTGAAAAATATTTTAAAAGATGAAATGTTTTTAAAAGGTAAAAATAAAGCTTTAAATATATTATCCAGGGCTAGTCAATCAGAGAAAAAAATTAGAGAAAAACTAAGAGATGATTTTGAAGAAGATACTATTGATGATGTTATTGATTTTTTAACAAAATATAATTTTATTAATGATAATGAATTAGCATCAAAAATCGTAAATACTAATATGAGCTTAAACAAATGTGGTAAAAATAAAATAAAACAAAATCTATATAATAAAGGAATAGATAGAGCTACTATAGATGAAGCTATGGAAGACATAGATCAAGATATTGAGTTTGAAAATGCTTTGTATTTAGCAGAAAAAAGGTATGAAAGAGTTAAAAACGAAGATCCTAAAAAGGCTTATGCAAAAATTTCTAACCACCTTGCTTACAAAGGCTTTAGTTATGATATAATTAAAAGGGTATTAAAGAAAATTCTTAAAAGTGAATATTAATATATAACTAATATATTATATCCAGGAGGTACTATGAAAAATGTAATTGCTGTACTTTGTGTACTTTTATCAATATATAATATAAAACAATTATATAAAGAAGATAGATAGATAAATAAAGAGATTGTTTAATAATCTCTTTTTTTGTGCAAATAATATATTAAGAGCTGTACTTTTATGATATAAATATTATTATTAAAAAATAGTTTATAACTAAGGAGACTTGATATGATAGATTTAGTTTTACTTGGATGTGGAGGAAATGTTCCTTTGCCTAATAGAAATCTCTCTTCTTTATTTATTAATTATAAAGGAAAAAAGATTTTAATAGATTGCGGTGAAGGTACTCAAGTTTCCATGAGGATGAAAAATTGTGGTTTTAAAGACGTAGATTTAATTTTACTAACCCATCTTCATGGTGATCATATAATCGGACTTATTGGCCTTTTATCTACCATGGGTAATAGCGGAAAGACAGAAGATTTAACCATAGTTGGACCTAGAGGTACTATTGAAGCTATGAAAGCAATAAGGGTGCTTGTAGAATACTTGCCTTACACAATGTGTGTTATAGAAGACCCAAAAGAAAGTTTTTCTCTTGAAAATCATTCTGTCTTTAAAGATTTAGAAATTTCTACTATAGAACTGGATCATTCTACAGAATGTTTAGGATATA
Source organism: Terrisporobacter sp. (assembly GCA_036648085.1). GTDB lineage: Bacteria > Bacillota > Clostridia > Peptostreptococcales > Peptostreptococcaceae > Terrisporobacter. The sequence goes on along the minus strand of JAVXJA010000002.1, from coordinate 77,586 downwards.
GCTTATATTTTAAAAGGACCCCTAAGTTTAACATAGAAAAAGCCAAATCAAATAATGTACCTCAGTATTTATGGAATAAACTCCAACAAACTGATTCTATTTTCTACGATAGAAAAATATATACATCTGATATGGTTCTAGGATACGATAGAAGAGGCATTAAGATCAGTTTCGTCACAGATACTAGGTTCTTACTAACCATACCTGATTTCATAAAGGAAAGTGATTTATTTGTTTGTGAAGCAATGTATGGAGATGATATGGATATTTCTAAAGCTGTTAAAAATAAGCATATGACCTTTACAGAAGCTGCTAATTTAGCAAGATTAGGTGAAGTAAAAAAATTACTCCTAACTCATTTTAGTCCTTCTCTTGAAAACCCTCATGAATATCTAGAAAATGCTACTAGAATTTTTCCTAATACAATAGTTGGTGAAGATAGACTTGCTTTATCTTTAAATTACGAAGATTAAAAAATAGTGCTCCATATAAAGAGCACTATTTTTTAATTAATATTTTCTAATTCTAATACTTTATTAAGACAACTATCTAGCTTAGATATTGTATATCTTTTAGTATTATTAACCTCTATATCTGGTGTGACTTTTTCTTCTTCATCACATATGCCACTATCAGTTAAATACATTGTAGATGACATTCTAACAAGAAGACCACTATTGTTCAATTTAAAAAGTACAGGATCATATACATATCCATCTCCTCCAGTTTTTGAACCTATTATAGTAGCAAAGTTCTGTTCTTTACAAAATATAGAAAATGATTCTGCTCCAGAAAACACATAATCATCTACTAATAAGTATATTTTACCTTTAAAAGGATTCTCACCTTTTCCTTCTACAGTTTCTTCATTGTATTCAAAATGTGTAAATATTTCTGTAGCTTCTTTTGGTGCCTTTTTCAATATATTTTTAGGTAGTTCATCAATATCATTAAGTTTTACATTTCTTGCCTTTGTATAGTTTTCTATAACCTTTGAAGAATTTCTAAATAAACGATATCCTCTACATTTGTAGCTCTTGTCTGAAATAGTTGATACTAAATCCATCCAGTATTGATCATTACCTCCCGTATTACCTCTTATATCAATAACAAGAGATTGATAACTTTCTATATCTTTCATATATGAATTAATTTTTTTCATATCATCATCAATACTTCCACTGGCTGAGTTCATTTGAGGTATATACATATATCCTATTTTATCCTCAACTAAGTCCTTTAGTTCAATATTTCTACCACCTGTCATATTAGATTCATTATATACTTCTGAAAGTTCATACAAAGGATTTAAATCTTTATCATCAAAAAAGTCATACCATCCTAATGGTTCATAGACTTCTTTTAACATATTAAAATATGAATCATCCATAATCACTTCCGTATGACCATTATTTAACTCTCTTAAAATAGAATCTAATTCCTTGGCAAAATCCTTATCAGATGATGTTTTTTCAACTCGTTTTTTAAAATTTTCTTTATTAGTTAACCAATCTTCTTTATATTTTCTTTTATTTACTTCTAAATAAGGATATCCCTCTTTAACCTCATTATATAACTGTTCAAAATCATCAAGCTTTTCTTCTTCAGTTAAAGTTCTTGTACTTGAACACCCTACTGTAATAAAACAAATTAATAAACATATTATTGATATTCTCCACTTCATGAAATTCACCCCTAATTATAAATTAATCTTCTTCAACATATTCAAGTATATCACCAGGCTGACATTGCAAAGCTTTGCAAATTTCATTTAAAGTAGAAAACCTAACAGCCTTAGCTTTATTATTTTTTAATATTGATAAATTAGCATTAGTTATATCTATTTTTTCTGCTAAATCTTTAGAAGATATTTTCCTTTTAGCCATCATTACATCTAAGTTTACTATTATAGACATAATTCACCTCTATATAGTTAATTCATTATCATGTTTAATCTTAATTGCCTCTTCAAAAGATTCTGCAATTACAAAACATATTAACGATGTTATAAAATACACTGCCATACCTGGCGTAATAAAAATCCACGGTGTTAAATTAATAAATCTCATTCCGTGACCACCACTACCTATAAATGAAATGTATTCTATAAATACATTGATAAGTTGAAAAAGTCCTATTAATTTAAATCTTTTAACATTCTCAATTATAAATATACTTGCTTTAGAACTATCAACTATATTCCATAAAAATATAAAAGCCATTAAATAAGATAAACCTATAATAAATGTTAAAATACCTGGCATTACTTTATCAATGTCACCTATATTCATAAAAACATATGGTATTCCTATTAAAGCACCAAGTACCATTGATAGTCCTACAATAAAAATAATAATTGGTAAAAAAGTACTTAATATTCTTTTTGATTTAGATAGTTTTTTTTTCATTATTTACACTCCCTTTTTGTTTTTAATTTCCATATGATGATAATAACAGATTATATATTGTTTTTCAATATATAATTATCATTTTAGAATATTTTATTATTGAAAATCATCCCCATCGTATTTTGCATATATATATATTTATATATAAATAATATCAATTTATTATATTTCTCTATAAATGACAATAAAAAAAAGCGAACTATTTTAGTTCGCTTCATAAATCCAAATAAATATATAATTATATATTATTTCTCATCCAACAATTATCTTCTTTGAGATTTCTTAGTTGGTTTTCCTTTTCTTGTAAGACCTGGTTCTATTACTTTTTTAACCGCTGGTTTTTGACCAGGGAATAATATTTTAGGTTCTTCTTGGTTTCTTCTGTATATTGTAAATTTAAAACCTATAGCTTGAACAAATTCCGCTCTTAACGCTTTACATATAGCATTAGCTGCTTCTTTAGCATCTATTCCTGCAGCTTCAAGTATAGTTACTTTAACTAATTCTCTTGAATCTAACATTCCATCTAATTGTTCTAAGAAACTTTCTGTTACACCGTCTTTTCCTATTTGAGTAATAGGCTTAAGAGAGTTTGCTAAAGATCTTAAATATGCTCTTTGTCTTCCTTTTAACATATTTTCACCTCTTTTATTATCAAATTCTTAATCGTAGAATTCAAATTCTATTTCGTATATTTTAACTGTATCTCCATCCTCTATTCCCATTTCTCTAAGCTTAGCAAACACACCTTGTTGTTCCATAACTTTTTGGAAATATTGGATAGATTCCATATCTTCGAAGTTTACAGAGTACATAATTCTTCTTAATGCTTTACCTGTAACAACATATACTCCGTCTTCTATTTCTACTTGTAGACTGTCTTCTTCTGTAGCATCTAATTCTGGTCTATATAATTCTTCCTCAGAAACTATTTCTATTTCTTCTGCATCTTTCAATACATGTGATACATATGATATAACTTCATCTACACCTTCTCTTGTAGCTGCAGACATTTTAAATACTTTGTATCCTCTAGCTTCTAAAGTTGTCTTAAACTCTTCATATACTGATTCGTCTTCTAATATATCCATTTTATTAGCTACTACTATTTGTGGTCTTGTAGATAACTTTTCGTTGTATAAATTAAGTTCATTATTTATGCTATCGAAATCTTCTAAAGCATCTCTACCTTCTAGTCCTGATATATCAACTATATGTATTAATACTTTAGTTCTTTCAACGTGTCTTAAGAAGTCATGTCCTAGACCTACTCCTTCTGCTGCACCTTCTATAAGTCCAGGTATATCAGCTAACACGAAGCTATCTCCAAATTTAGTTTGAACTACCCCTAAGTTTGGTTTTATTGTAGTAAAGTGATAATTAGCTATTTTAGGTGTTGCTTTTGTAACTACTGATAAGAATGTAGATTTACCTACGTTAGGGAATCCTAATAATCCTACATCAGCAATCATTTTTAATTCTAAAACAACCCATCTTTCTTCACCATCAGTTCCTGACTTAGCAAAGTTAGGAGCTTGTCTTACTGCATTTGCAAAATGTTGGTTTCCTTTTCCGCCTCTACCACCTTTTGCAACAACAGCTCTATCTCCTTGCTTCTTTAAATCAGCGATGATTAAGTTAGTAGCTTCATCTCTTACTATAGTTCCTGCTGGTACTTTTAATACTAACTCTTCACCGTTTTTACCAGCTGATCTTTTTTTACTTCCATTTCCACCACTTTCAGCAGCGTATTTTCTTTTGTATTTAAAGTCAAGAAGTGTTCTTAAATCACTATCTACTTCAAATATTATACTAGCGCCTTTTCCGCCATCTCCACCATCTGGTCCTCCAGCTGGAACATATTTTTCTCTTCTAAAAGATATTCCACCATTTCCACCATTTCCGGCTTTGACAAATATTTTCGCCTTATCTATAAACAAAAGTAGTCACCTCCTATAAGTGTTATATTTAAAAAGAAAAGGAGTGTACATACACTCCTCTCCCTTTTATTATTCAGCAACTTGTACTGGATATATACTTACTTTTTTTCTTTTTTTGTCTTTTCTTTCGAATTTAACTGTACCGTCTATTAATGCGAATAAAGTATCATCTCCACCTTTACCAACATTAGTTCCTGGATGTATCTTAGTACCTCTTTGTCTTACTATTATACTACCAGCAGTAACAACTTGACCATCGTATCTTTTAACACCTAGTCTTTTAGCGATTGAGTCTCTTCCGTTTTTAGAAGAACCTACCCCTTTTTTAGATGCTAATAATTGTAAGTTCATGTTTAACATATTGGAGTCACCCCCTACTTTTTTAGAATTTTTATATTTTTCGGATAATCCTTTTGGATTGATTTCATTGTTAATTCAAAATGTTCTAGTAATAAATCAGATTTTTCATTTAAACTTTCATCGTTAACTAGACATTCAATAAAACCTTCTTGGCCTGTTACAGCGTCAAATTTCACTTTTGCTATTGTATCTAAAGAATTGATAATACCAATACTATTAGATGTAACAGCTGCACATACTATGTCTTGTCCTATTGGTGCAAAATCTGCATGTCCTTTTATCGTAAAACCTTTACGTCTGAATTCGTCCGTATAATGATATTTTATCTTTATCATTTACTTTGCCTAATACTAAGCGTTGATTTTTTCAACAACTATCTTAGTGTATGGTTGACGATGACCTTGTTTTCTTCTGTAGTCTTTTTTAGCTTTGTATTTGTATACAATAACTTTTTTAGCTTTACCTTGTTCTACTATTTTAGCAGTAACAGAAGCACCTTCTACAGTTGGAGCTCCAACTAGTAATTCACCTTCTGCATTAGTACAAGCTAATACTTCGTTTAAAGTTACTTCTTCACCAGCGTTAGCTTCTAACTTTTCAACGAATAATACATCACCTTCAGCAACTTTGTATTGCTTTCCACCTGTTTTAACTATAGCGTACATTATAAAATACACCTCCTCGGTCTAGAACTCGCCATCAAGGTACTTCACAAGGAAGATTTTCACCTTTTCTGTGCGGCATTACAGTTATAAATAATACTACTTATTGGACAAATTGTCAACTAGCTTGAATAAATTATTTTATATTTTTCATAACTAATTTCTTCATTTTCTTTTAGACAAATGTCCATTTGGTATTTTTCACTTATTTTATTAACCTGCTCCATGTATTTAGCTTTAATTTTACTAAATACTAGGGGGTTAAGTTCTACTGCTATATTATTATAGCATGTATGTGCGTTTATTCTACTTATTTCTTTTTCCATATCATCCATTATATAGTTTATAGATTTTATAGACATAGTAGCATCACACATAACGCAGTCCTCTAAATAATATTCGCTAATTGAATTTTTTTCTCTTCTTCTTGCAACTTCAACTAGTCCAAGTCTAGTTAATCCTAATACTTCAGATTTTCTTTTATCCTTTTGTATATGAAGATTTAAAGTTTTTAATAAATTTTCTTTATTTTTCTTTTTAATCATATCTATAAAATCAATTATGATTATTCCACCTATATCTCTTAATCTTAACTGTCTTGCAATTTCTCCACAAGCTTCAAGATTAGTTTTATATACTGTGTCTTCTCTATTTCCACTGCCAGTAAACTTACCAGTGTTAACATCTATTACAGTTAAAGCTTCTGTTCTTTCTATAATTAAATAGCCACCATTTTTTAACCATACTTTTTTATTTAAACTTTTATTTATTTGAGTTTGTATTCTATATAAGTCAAATACATCCTCATTTTCTTTAAGTTTAAGTTTATTTACATAGTCTTTATTAATGTTTTTTAATATATCTTTTATTTCTTCATATTTATCCACATCGTTAATTACTATTTCTTCAACTTCATCATTAACATTATCTTTAACATATTTAGATGCAAAATCTAAATCTTTATATAATAACTTAGGACCTATGCCTAACTTAAATTGTTGGTTAATAAGTTCAAATTTTTCTTTTAATTCATTAAAGTCTTTTATTAATTCTTCTTCACTACATCCAGCAGCCTCTGTTCTAATTATTATTCCAGAATCATCTTTTACAAGAGATTTTACTAACTGTTTAAGCCTATTTCTTTCTTCTTCGTCTTTTAATCTATTTGATATAGTTATTCTATCATTAGAAGGTATATAAACTAAGTAGCGTCCAGACAAACTTACTTCTAGATTTAACTTGGCTCCCTTAGTTCCCACTGCTTCTTTATTAATTTGAACCATTATATCCATACCAGATTTAATATTAGAATCTTTTTTTAGAGGAAGATATGCTAATTTTTCAAAGCCTATATCTACAAAACAGGCCTCTAGGCCTACTTTAACATTCTTAACTATTCCTCTATATATATTGGATACTAATTTACTTTTATCATTTTCTTCTATTAATAATTCTACTAATTTATCATTTTCAACTATAGCAGTCTTTTCTGATGATATTAGAGATTCTATGATTATTTTTTTCATTATTATCCTCATCTTAAATCAAAACTCCCTATCATTAAGGAATAAATTCATCTGTATAGAATCTATATCCTTAATGTTATGAAGAAAGTAATTTTTTTCTTATAGTGGAGTGACTAACTCTCCATCTTCTACTTTGTATAAGTCTCTTCTTATTATTTCAACTTCTTTTGGATCCATTTTTATATCTAATATTTCAAGTAATAATGGTACAAATATATTTGTATTTAAGTTAGACTTAGATCCTGTTGCTATAATAGCCTCAAAAGTTGCTTTTTCATCATCTAAAACAACTAAATCAAAAGTTTTTATTAATGGTCTTATATCATTTTCAACCATCTTGCCTTTTTTATTTTTCTTAGTTATCATTATTGATTCACTCTTTATAAAATCTAATACTCTAGCTTTTACTAATTCTTTGCTTAGTGGGGCTTCTAAATCTATATTAAATAAATATTCTCCATATTCAATTTCTGATGCAAGAGCTGGAACTTTAGTTGTTAACTCTTCACCTTTTATGAATTCTACTCCTTTTGGAAGTTCTTTATTTATTCTTGTTATAAATTCTTCTACAGATATATCATCTTCTATTTCTATATCTACATACTCACCTTGACTCTCTGTTCCTAAAGCTAAGGCATTAGCATAACTCATTTTAGGATGAGGATTAAATCCTTGAGAGTAAGATAAGTTTATGTCAGCTCTTCTAAAAGCTCTTTGTAAAAGTCTTTGTAAATCAAGATGAGATATAAATATCATATCATCTTCTTTTTTGTATTTTGCTCTAATTAACTTACTCATAATTAGCAAAGCCCCCTTCCTATATCGTGGGTATTTACTCCACAACCATTACATTTATGTCTACAATCTGGTGTTACCCCATCTTCTCTTGCTTTATTATTTTCTCTTATTAAGAATTTCTTGCTTACTCCTACATCTATATGATCCCATGGGAATACTTCGTCATATTCTCTTTCCCTATGTGCATACCAACTTACATCTAAGTTATTTTTAGCCATAGCTTCTAACCATATATTTAAGTTGAAGTATTCTGACCATCCATCGAATTTAGCCCCAGCTTTAAATGCATCATATATAACTTTACCTATTCTTCTGTCTCCTCTAGAAACAACAGCTTCCATTAAGCTTGTTTTAGAATCATGGTAGTTATATCTTATGTCTTTATTTCTTAATGCTTTAACTAAGTGACGTTGCTTGTCCACTACTTCTTCTTGTTTGTCTTGTCCATGCCATTGGAAAGGTGTAAATGGTTTAGGAACAAATGTAGATGTACTTACTGTTACAGAGAATTTCTTTCTTAATTTTCCGCCATGAACTTCTCTATAAGTATCTATTACATCATAAGCTAAGTTTCTTATTCCATCTAAATCTTCGTAAGTTTCAGTAGGAAGACCTATCATAAAGTATAGTTTTACACTATCCCATCCCATTTCAAATGCTTTTCTAGTAGCATCTTTTAAATCTTCTTCACTTACACCTTTATTTATAACATCTCTCATTCTTTGAGTTCCTGCTTCTGGTGCAAATGTAAGACCTGATTTTCTAACTTGTTGTATTTTTTCCGCTATATCCATTGAGAAGTTATCAAGTCTTAATGAAGGAAGTGATATTCCTACATTTCTATCTGAATATTCATCAATTAATACATCTGTGAACTCACTTAATTTAGAGTAATCACTTGTAGAAAGTGATGATAATGATATTTCATCATATCCTGTGCTTTTTATTAACTTATCTGCATATGTCTTTAAAGTTTTTACACTTTTTTCTCTTATAGGTCTATAAATCATACCTGCTTGGCAGAATCTACATCCTCTTGTACATCCTCTAAATAATTCTAAAACTACTCTTTCATGAACAGTTTCAATATAAGGAACTATTAATTTTTCTGGATAAGGAACTTTATCCATATCATTTATTATTCTTTTTCTTGGTTTTTCTGGTATACCTTCTCTATTAGGTACAACTGCTTCTATTGTATTATCTTCTTTATATGTAACATTATAGAAACTTGGTATATAAACACCATCTATTTTAGATGCTCTAAGTAAGAAATCTTCTCTAGTTGTTTTATTTTTCTGCCACTCTTTGTATTCATTTAAAACCTCTAGATTAACTTCTTCACCTTCACCTAAAATTACTATGTCTACGAAGTCTGCCATAGGCTCAGAATTATAAGCACAAGGCCCACCAACCATAACGAATGGATCATCTAACTTTCTATCTTTTGCTAGTATTTCTATATTAGCTAAATCTAATATATTTAATATATTTGTATATGATAATTCATATTGAAGAGTAAATGTTACAAAATCAAAATTTGTTATTGGATTTTTTGATTCAATTGCAAATAAAGGTATATTTTTTTCTCTTAATATTTCTTCCATATCAACTGCTGGAGAATATACTCTCTCACAGTAAATGTCTTCATCACTATTTATTACTCTGTATAATATCTGACTTCCTAAATGACTCATCCCTACTTCATATATATCAGGGAAACATTGAGCATATCTTATTAAACCTTCTTTGCTAGTGTCTTTATGTATAGAGTTTATTTCATTACCTAAATATCTAGCTGGTTTTTCTACTTTTTTTAAAATTTTCTTGAATTCTGATTTATCCATCTATTATTGAAACCTCCGATTTACTAATTGTGATTCACATAAATTTTATTATACACCATATAATAATTGGTATCAAAATTTTTTAAGTTTTACATATTTCTCTTCATATTTATATTATCGCGATATTACTATACTTCATACTTATTTTATTTTATCTTTTGTTTTGATATATTTTTAATTTGATAAATAATCAATATACGAATATAATTTAAATTGATATATATGTCATTTATTGCTATAAAGAACTTATATTTTTGATTTTCTTGAGTAAAAATCATAAATAACTAAAATAATAATCTTAATAATATTTTTAGTTTAATTACAAATCAATTTGGGTATATATCGTTATATTGTGATTTTTCATATTTAGGAGGTTTATAATGAGCAGTGTTTTTGAAATTAAGCCAGGTATATTCTATACTGGCGTAGTAGACAAAGATTTAGAAATTTTTGATATTATAATGGAAACAAAATATGGTACAACTTACAACTCATATCTAATAAAAGGCGAAAAGACGGTTTTAGTTGATACAGTAAAAGATTGTTTTAAAGATGAATTCTTAAATAACTTAAAAGAAATAGTAGATATAAAAGATATTGATTACGCAGTAATCCATCATACGGAGCCAGATCATACTGGTTGCTTAAAATATATACTAGATATAAACCCAGACATAGAGGTATATTGTACAAAAGCAGCTAAGTTATACTTAGGAGATCAAGTTAATAGACCATTTAAGTGTACTACTATTAAAACAGGAGATAACTTAGATATAGGTACTAAGACTTTACAATTTATACAAGCACCATTCTTACATTGGGCTGATACTATGTTTACTTATATTCCAGAGGATAATGTATTATTTACTTGCGATGCATTTGGATGTCACTTCTCAAGTTTTGACTGCAAAGCTATAGATGAAGAAGGATATTCAGATTCAGCAAAATTATACTATGATTGTATAGTAAAACCCTATGCTCCATATGTTTTAGATGCTGTAAACAAAGTAGTAGAACTTAAATTAGATTTTGATACTATCTTAACTTCACATGGTCCAATTCTTTCAGAAAGACCTATGGAGCAAGTTGAAAGATACGTAACTTGGTCAAATGAAGCTGTAGCTGAAAGAAACCATAATAAATTAGCTATATTCTATTTATCAGCTTATACAAACACATTAAAAATGGCTGAAAAAATACAAGAAGGTGCGCTTTCTGAAAATATTACAGTAAAACTATATGACTTAGAAACTTTATCATTAAAAGAAATGCATGATGCAGTACTTTCTGCAAAAGGTGTTTTAGTAGGCTCTCCTACAATAAATAAAACTATGGTAAAACCTATGTGGGACTTATTCTCAACAATCGATCCTATGGCTAACAAAGGAACTATTGCAGGAGTATTCGGTTCATACGGTTGGAGTGGTGAAGGTATAACAATGGCAGAAGGTATATTTAAATCTATGACATTTAAACAACCATTACCAGCTCTTAAAAAGAAATTCTTCCCTAGTGACGATACTTTCAAAGAATGTTTTGACTATGGAGTTGAATTTGCTAAACTTATAAAGCAATAATTCTTATTTAAATATAAAAAAGGTTAGTGTTAATGGAAATTTTTCTTCCAAAACATTAACCTTTTTTATATAGAAACTACACTCTTTGACTTGTGGTTTTTCTTACTTCTCTAAAAGAAAATTCTCCTCTATCTAATGCTTTTATAAATATCTCTGCAGATGCTAAATTAGTAGCTACAGGAACATAATACACATCGCATAACCTTATCAATGCTTGTATATCAGTTTCATGAGCTTGTGATGTAAGAGGATCTCTAAGGAAAATTACTAAATCAATTTCTTGTTCAACTATAAGAGAACCAATTTGTTGATCTCCTCCAAGTGGACCTGAAGCTAATCTATTAATTTCTAATTTTGTTTCATCCATTATTCTTTTTCCAGTAGTTCCTGTTGCATATAGTCCATATTTTTTTAAAATATTTTCATATGCAATACAAAAACCTACCATAGTATTTTTCATATTATCATGTGCTACTAATGCTATATTCATCATTTTATATACACTCCTAGAAGTTTATTTTCTTTCTTCTCATACATACATTTAAAACTATTCCTAAGTTTGCCATAGATGTAAGTACTGAACTTCCTCCATAACTTACAAATGGCAGCGTGACCCCGGTAACAGGTATTAAAGACACTGTCATACCAATATTTTGTATAATCTGATAGGCAAACATACTTGCAACTCCAACTACGACCAGAGTTCCATATTCGTCCTTTGATTCTGACGCTATTATTAACATTCTAAACAAGAAATAAGCAAATAACCCTATTAATGCAACCATACCTAATACACCTAACTCTTCTCCAACTACGGCGAAAATAAAGTCACTGTCTTGTATAGGTAGGAAGTCTTCTTGATTTTGTGTTCCCTGATATAGACCCTTTCCTGTAAGTCCGCCTGAACCTATGGCAATATTAGATTGCATAACTTGATAGTTCCCTTGGATACTAGTATCTTCAGGATTTAAGAAACCTGTAATTCTAGATTGCTGATACGGATCTATGCATAGATATACAATCGGCATAAGTACTACCACTGCTAATATAGCTTTTCTTAATATTTTATAATCTATTCCTGCAGTAAATATTATTCCTGCAATTATACAACAAAATACTATAGCTGTACCTAAATCTGGTTGAGCTATTAATAAGCCTATAATAGGTGCCGCATACATAAGTAATTTCATTATATCTTTAAGATTATCTAACTTACCTTTTTTCATTTCTACTATTTTTGCATAGCTAAGAATAAAGGTAAGTTTGACAATCTCAGCTACTTGTAAATCTAATGGTCCCAAATCTATAGTAGATCTGGCCCCTCCTCTAATTTCACCTACTCCAGGGATTAGTACTACAGATAATAAAAATATACTTATTACATACAATCCTTTGTAATAATTCCCAATAAAGTTATAGTCACACATAAGTATAAATATTACCATAACTATACCTATAGTAAATGCTAAACTCTGTTTAATTAACCTTGAGTAGCTCCCTGTTTGGTTAGCGTGAGTTGCACTGCTAAGTATTACTAGACCATAAATAAATATTGCTAATAAAGTTATGATTAGCTTCCAGTCTAGCTGTTTTAATAATTTTATAGTATTTTTATAATTAACCAATTTATCACCGTCTTTCTAGGTCAAAAGATAAACAGGGAATATACAAAAGTATATCCCCCCTTTATTTGTCTTCTTTTACATTTTGCGTTCTTTTATATTTTTAAGAGGTATATTTGCAACTAATGCAGACACGGGCCTCTCATCATTTTCACTTCTAGTTTTGGACATTTTTATTTCTAATCCAGTTTCTTCTATATCTGCATAGTTAGATATAACTTTTAAAATATCGTCTTTTATCATGCTTAGAAGTTGTGGAGAACAATCAACTCTGTCATGTACAAGAACTAATTTTAACCTTTCCTTTGCCACATTTTTACTTGTCCTATTTTCACTTGAAAAAGATTTAAAAAGATCAAACATGAATATCCCCCTAACTATTTAGCCACGCCAAACATTTTTTTAATTTTTGAAAAAAAGTTGCTTTCTTGCTCAACTTCTGCTATAGGTATATCATTTCCAAGTATTCTTTGAGCTACATTTTTATACGCTCTACCTGCATTTGATTTTGCATCTAATATGGCTGGCTCACCCTTATTAGTAGATATGATTATACTCTCATCATCTGGAACTATACCAATTAAGTCTATAGCTAATATTTCAACTATATCTTGCTTGTCCATCATATCCCCACGTCTAACCATATCTTGTCTGATTCTATTTATTATTAGTTTTATATCACTTATTTCATTTGCTTCTAATAAGCCTATTATTCTATCAGCATCTCTAACTGCAGATACTTCTGGATTTGTAACAACAATAGCTCTATTTGCTCCTGCTATTGCATTTTTAAATCCTTGCTCTATTCCTGCTGGGCAGTCAATTATTATATAATCAAAAGTTTCTTTTAATTTTTCACATAACTCTTTCATTTGTTCAACAGAAACAGCGTTTTTATCTCTAGTTTGTGCTGCTGGTAATAGATATAAATTTTCAAATCTTTTATCTTTTATCAATGCTTGTTTTAATTTACAAGTTCCTTCTACAACATCAACCATGTCGTAAACTATTCTATTTTCTAGGCCCATTACTACGTCTAAGTTTCTTAGTCCTATATCTGCATCTACTACTACAGTCCTTTTATTTTCTAAACTTAATGCTGTTCCCAGGTTAGCTACAGTTGTTGTTTTTCCAACTCCACCTTTGCCTGATGTTATGACTATGACTTCGCTCATTTTACTACCCCCTATATATTTCCTTGTTTTTAAAAGTTTTAGGTAAAAAGCTTTCTATTACTATTCTCTCTTTGCTCACAAAAGCAACCTCAGGGATGACTTGTTTTTCTTCTTTAGAATCACTTTCGTCATCGTCTGGTGCCTCTGCAATGTTATCTGCTATTTGCAATATTTTAGGACATAAACTGTTTGCTATGACATATGCTGCATTATTCCCCTTGGATCCTGCATGAACAAAACCTCGTACTTCACCCATGACAACAATACTTCCATTAGCAACTACTTTAGCTCCAGAATTTATGTTTCCCATAATAACAACATTTCGAGTGGAATTTATTTGAGAGCCCGGATTCATATCACTCAGTACTACTACGTCTCCATCGAAGACTATTATTTCTCCTGATCTCATATTGTCCACATACTTAGTTTCAAAGTTATTATCGTAAATTTCTTCTTCTACAAATTCTATATCAAACTTTGATGTGATTGACTCTTCTATCATCATCATTTGAACATCAGTTAAATAATCACAATTTATTTGATATATTTTAGCCCCATAAAAAAATCCAACATTTTCTTCTAATCTATCTATAATACTTTGATTAACTTGTTCAAAGGGTGTGACTTTCTTTACATTAATAATAAGTCCCTTTCTATTACCCTTGAACTCAATAAGTTCTTCTGTAGAAAATTCCCTTAAAGACATACCAACCTCCAGAGTGATATCCATTTATTTACTATATTCTTCATAAATATATTAATCACCTTTTATTTTTTCAATTGTGTAGAAAAATTCATATTATCTTCCTTTAAATTGTTATTATCTTCTTCATCCGTCTCAGTAGTTCCTTCTGTTGTCTTGTTTGTTTTAGTAGGGTTTTTAACTTCAAGTCCCATGTAATGCCCTATTATATCCCTCATTGGTAGAGTTGCATAAGTACCTGAGTTACCTTGTGGAATCATGACACAGATAGCAATTTCAGGATTATCAGCTGGAGCATATGCTACTGACCAACCAAAATCTCCATAAGTTTCTTTAAATGCATCTATTTTTTCATCAGTAATAGTATGATTAAGCTCTTTTATAGCTTTTCTTAAATATGCTGCATTTACTTTATCATTATCAAGAAGTTTTTCTGATACCCCTTTTTCTAATTCTTCTTTAAGCTCAGCCTTAGTTTCGTCATCCACATCTTTGCTAGCTAATTGTTCTTTAATTTCTTCAATTTTTAATTTAGTTAATTCTTTTTCTCTTTCAGATCTTAGCTTTTTATATTCTTTTAATACTTCATCTTTACTTACATTATAGGAAGCTAAATGACTCATTAAGTATTCATACTCATTATCAGTTGGAATCTTTGTACTTTTCTGAGCTGTACCAGTTTTTGCTCCTATTGAAACAGGTAAGTCGCCTAATACTTTGTTAGCTGTACCTAAAGTTACAACTTGTTCCATACCCTTCATTATATCCTTTAAATTATCATCATCTTTGAAATCAATTTTTTCTGACTCAGTTTCTTTTACATCTATATCTTTATAATCTGAAGAAATAGATTTTTGAACTAGATATAGTTGGTTTAATATACCACCATTGGCTATTGCAGATGTAAATCTAACTACTTGGGCTGGAGTATATGCATTCTCACCTTGACCTATGGCTAAGTTGAATGCATCTGATACAGTCCATCTAGCAAATCTTAAATAAGTATAAACCATTTCATCAGCTAAGGCTTCTATGTGATCTTCTTTAACATTAAGCTTTTCTAATCTTTTCACAACTTCAACTTTATCTGGAACAGGGTCTTCCTCAACCCAGTTTGACATTTCTTGTACTCTCTTTGTAAATTCTTCAGGATCTTTATCCTTAGTTATATCATTGAAACTATTTTTCATAACTTTATTTAAATATGTTTTTAACATGGACTTCATAGATTCAATTTTTTTCTCTTCACTAGGAACAGTTCCCTTAACTTCTTCTATATCTTCATATAATCCTGTGTAATCATCTAAACCAAATAATTTAGCGTATTCCATTACTTTTTCAGGCCCCATAGAAATACCTGGGTTAGCACCGCCTATTTTATTTTCTCCTATTCCTATAGTATAGAAGTAAATATTACAAGATTCTTGTATAGCTTTGTAAAGATCTGTTCTACCATGATTAGATCTATTTTTATTCCATATGGCATCTCCATAAGATTTCTTTGATGGACCATTACCTAGCCAGATAACACCAGTATCATTTATGCTATAATTAGGATTTAATCCATTCTCAAGCGCTGCCATCCCTGTTACCATTTTAAAAGTTGAACCTGGCTGGAATACACCTTGAGACACTAAATTTAATAGTGGACTTGGTGCTAGCAAGTCATTAGTATTTTCCGGTTGGAGCTTTTTAAACTCCTCATAAGATATTCCTCTTACAAACTGATTTGGGTCATAAGATGGATAACTTGCAGAGGCTAATACTTCACCAGTTTTTACATCTACTACTATTGCAGCCCCAGATTCAGCATTTTTTGCGCCTCCTCCTACAGCTATGTTTCCATATGGACTTTCATAAGTACCACCTTGTCTAATAGCCGTAATAGCTCTTTCTAATGCACTTTCTGTTACCTGTTGTAAATCTTTATCTAAAGTAAGATAAACTGTGTCTCCCGATACAGGCTTTGTAACCTCTAACTTTTCTGTAATATTACCTACAGCATCTACTTTAACTTTCTCATAGCCATCTTTTCCATGTAGTTTTTTTTCATGTTTACCTTCTATACCAGCTAGACCTACCATATCATTTTTAGAGTAATCTTCTTTTTCATCATTTAAGTATTTATCTACTTGAGTTGATGGTATTTTTCCCATATACCCTAATACATGAGAAGCTAGTTTTCCATTAGGATATGTTCTTACAGGTTCATTTGCTATGCTTACACCTGGTAATTCCATCGCCATTTCTTCTATCATAGCCATAGTTTCTTCACTAATATCTTGTGCTATAGTTACTGGTTTATATTTTGTATAACCTTGAGATTTGATAAGATCCCTTACAACAAGAATTTTTCTTGCTTCTTCATCACTTAAATTCTTGTCTATCATATAGTATTCTCTAACACCTTTGAAAGCTGTTTTTGCACTAGCATTTGCATTTTCTACTTTATATGCTTTTAGCCAATCACTTTTCTCTCTTTCTGCAGTGAATGTGAAAGTTGACACTAAAATAGGTGGATAATACCCACTTTCGTTTACCTTTTTTTGTAATTCACTTGGTTTTAGATTTCTATCTTCTTCATTAAGTAAACCTTTTGCAATAGCCTCATCTACTATATAATAGAAAGTTTCCTTTGCATTTAAATCTAACGGTATATTATTTTTTTCTTTATAATCTTTTATTTCTTGATTATATGTATAAGAATACTTTCCATTTTTTATTATAATTGGAAATTCATCTGTATACGTTTCTTTATTTTTTTCTAAAAGATTAATAAGCCTTCTAGATATATTATTCGCATAAGATTTATCTTCTTTTGTATCATATTTAGTTAGTTCATTTATAGATAATTGAACTGTAAATTGATTTTCGTTACCTGCTAATAATCTACCATATCTATCTCTTATTTCACCTCTAGCAGCTTTAATAGTAACTTCCTTATATGTCTTATTATTTGCTAAAGCTGTATAGTAATCATATTTAACTACAGTCATATACAATATCTTTATTACTATTACTATAAAAGCAACAGCCAAGACTTGCTTGATTATCTTACATCTTTCGTTAATTCTCTTTTCATCCATTAAATCACCAACTAATCTTCTTTGAGTTTTAATATAGATTTATCAAACAATCTATATAATATCAAACCTATAAAACTATTTAATAGCGGTAACATTACTATTCCTCTTAATACTAATCTTAAGTTAGTATAACTACTGTAAACTACTATAGAAGTTAATATATTTATTAACGAACTAAATATAGTAGTTATTATTATCAATGTGAAAATAGTAACTTTACTTTCTTTATATATTTTTTTTCTTAAAAAACTAATTAAATAACATAGAGAGAAGTATATTAGTGCATGCACTCCAAATACCCCACCAACAGTTATATCCTTTACTAAACCTATTACAAGTCCCATAATACCACTTGTAAACTCATCTAGGTATAAAGATATAATCGTTAAGTAAATCAAAATAAAATCTATACTAACTCCAAATATACTAATGTAATTAGTCATGCTATTTTCAATTATTAAAATTACTATTCCTAAAAGACAAAGTAAAACTTTTTTCATTGTTGATTATCTCCTTTATTTTATATTTCTTGGTTCGACGATTAAAACATCATCTATATTTTTGAAATCAACATTAGGCTTTACTATTACATATTTTAGTGAATTATTTTTGTTTTCTACTACTTTTTGTACTTTTCCTATGGAAATCCCCTCTGGATATAATCCTAGTCCCGAAGTAGTAATTAAATCTCCTGGAAGTACATCATATGTAGAATCAAACATATATCCTTGTAATAGACCTTTATCTCTGACATTAGCTTCTTCATCTATATTTTGACCATAGGTAATAATACCCTTTAAATCAGCGTTTTTAGCTAATTTAAAGCTTACAGATGATTTTGTATCTAATAAGGAAATAACTTTACAATAATCTTGAGAAACTTCATATACGATTCCTACAAGACCTTTACCATTCATTACTAAACTATCTTTTTTTACTCCATCTTTGCTTCCAGCAGAAACAACAAAACTTGTATACCAATTTCCATCGTTTTTGCTCACTACCTTTGCAGCTAAAGTATTTGCAACATATTTCTCATCAACAAAATTCAAAGAATCTTTTAAGCTTTCTAATGATTCAACATCATCTAACTTACCTTGTAATTCTGTTATTTGATCTTGCAATTTATTGTTTTCTGTTTCTAAACTTTCTGCTTTTTTAGCATTTTTGTGGAAATTAATAATATTTCCAAATCCATCTTTTACAAATGTGAATCCAGTGTTAATTGTACTTTGGATTGAGGTTAAGGGACCCATAGTTATATTTAGGTTAAATGGTGCTTTTCCACCACTTGTTCCCATTGATATGCCTACAATTCCAATTAAAGTGATAGCAACTACACCTGTTGCTATCACTTTAAAATTAACCTTTTTTTTGTTCTTTTTATTATTATCAAACTTCAAGGTCAGCACCTACTTTATTACTTTTTATTGTTCATCATTAATACTTTTTCAAATATTTCTGCATCTTCTACTGATTTACCTGTACCTATAGCAACACAATCTAAAGGATTTTCTGCTATTCTAACAGGCATTCCAGTTTCTTCTTTAACTAATTGATCTAAGCCTTTAAGTAAAGCTCCTCCTCCAGTTAACATTATTCCGTTTTCCATAATGTCTGAAGCTAATTCTGGTGGAGTTTTTTCTAATGTAGATTTTATTCCATCTATTATTGCAGAGATAGGCTCTCTTAATGCTTCTCTAACTTCTTCAGAAGTTATTTGCATAGTTTTTGGTAAACCACTAATTAAATCTCTACCTCTTATTTCCATTTCTACTGCATCTCCAACTTTATAAGCTGAACCTATTGTTATTTTAACATTTTCTGCAGTTCTTTCACCTATCATTAAGCTGTATTCTTTTTTAACGTAGTTAACTATTGCTTCGTCTAACTCGTCTCCACCAAGTCTTATAGATTTAGCAGTTACTATACCACCTAAAGATATTATAGCTATTTCAGAAGTACCACCACCAATATCTACTACCATGTTTCCTTCTGGCTCTTCTATTCTAAGACCTGCCCCTATTGCAGCTGCCATTGGTTCTTCTATTAAGAAAGCGTCTTTAGCTCCAGCTGTTCTTGCAGCTTCTTCTATTGCTCTTTTCTCAACTTCCGTAACACCAAATGGTACACAGATTGCTATTCTTGGGCTCACTACACCTTTTTTAGCTGCTGCTTTTTGTATAAAGTAAGCTAGCATTGATTGAGTTACATCAAAATCAGCTATAACTCCATCTTTCATTGGTCTTATAGCTACTATATTTCCAGGTGTTCTACCTATCATTCTTTTTGCTTCTTCACCAACTGCTAAAACTTTTTTGCTGTCATCTCTTATAGCAACAACAGAAGGTTCTCTTACTACTATTCCTTGACCTTTTATATAAACTAATGTATTTGCAGTACCTAAATCGATACCCATATCTTTAGTTGTTTTTCCAAATCCAAATAAAGACTTAAAACCTTTTTTTTCTTTTTTTTCTTTTTTTTCTTTTGACATTTCATGCACCTTCCTAACTTTTTTCTTTATCAAATCAACATGTTTTCTTTAAAACTGAAATAAATCCCATCTCCGATAATTATATGGTCTATCACTTCTATTCCTACTAACTCACCGCATTCCTTAAGCCTTTTCGTTACGTTCTTGTCTTCTTTGGAAGGATCTGCATTTCCAGAAGGGTGGTTGTGTAATAAAATTATTTTGTTACTACTTCTTCTTATAGCTTCCCTAAAAACTTCTCTAGGGTGTACTAAGGATGAGTTTAAGGTCCCAATAGAAATATCTATATCAGTTATTATTTCATTTTTAGTATTTAAAAGAACTACCTTAAAAATTTCTTTGTATTGATATCTTAAGCGCTCCATGTAATATTTATAAATATCCCATGGGTTTTTAATTTTGTATTTTTGAGGTTTATAGGATGATATTCGAATCCCAAGTTCTAAAGCTGCTTTTATTTGAGTAGCTTTTGTTACTCCTATACCTTTAATACTTTTTAATTCTTCCAAAGTGATATCTTGTAGGTTTCTAATATTATTAGCTTTTTCTATTATAAGTTTGGCTAGTTGAATTGCATTTAATTCCCTCGTACCACTTCTAATAAGAATAGCTAATAATTCTGCATCAGATAAACTACTTGCTCCATTGGAAATCATTTTTTCTCTTGGTCTTTCCTCTATTGTCATCTCTCTAATTGTCATTGATGAATTAGAAGACTTATTCAGATAAATCAACCTCCATAAAAAAGATTCATATCAAAGATTTCTTTTAATGCGTTACTTATTTTTGATATTGGAAGTCCTACTATATTAAAATAATCACCTTGAATTTCCTTAACTAATAGTGATCCATACCCTTGTATTCCATAAGCTCCTGCTTTATCTAAAGACTCATTTGTTTTTATATAATCTTTAATACTTTCTTCTGATAATTCTTTAAACGTAACAGTACTAAGTTCATAGTCTATTACTTTTTTGTCTAAACTTAAATTCATCAAAGCGAAACCAGTAATTACATTATGAGTTTTTCCTGACAATAACTTAATCATGTTATATGCCTCGGCTTCATCCTTTGGTTTACCTAAAATAGTGTCATCTATTACAACTATGGTGTCAGCACCAATTACTAAGGCGTCTTTATTATCATTTGCTACTTTAAGAGCCTTTTCGTATGCAAGCCTCATTACAGTTTCTTTTGGCGGTTCATTTTCTATCATAACCTCGTCTATTTGACTATCTTGAATGGAAAATTTCACCTTTGTGTTTTCTAAGATTTCTCTTCTTCTAGGTGATTTAGATGCTAAAATCATATCCATTGTTATCACCTCACTTTGTACTATGATTTTGTACTAATTAAGTTTATCATTATATTGTAAAAATTTCAATGTAAATGTCGAGTCTTTTCATTACATAATTGTTATATTTAGAGCTTATTTGAGAATTTTTACCTCATTTTTTTATACGTAAAAAAGGTATGGAAATTCCATACCTTTATTGTAACCATAAATATTATAATTTAACATTGATTTTAAAACTAGTAAAATTAATTAGTAGCTTTTTGTGTCTCATCAATTAAATTCATTGCACCTTTTTTACATTTTGGTAAACATAGGTGACAACCCTTGCATTTATCTAAATCAATTTTATGAGGTTGCTTCTTTTCTCCCTCTATTGCTCCAAATTTGCATTGTCTAGCACACATAGTACATCCTATACATTTTTCTTCGTCTATACTAACTTTTCTTCTATCACTAATGTCACCTTCTATAACCTTAGTAGGACATTTTTCTACACAAACTTTACATCCTATACATTTTTCTTGGTCTACTATAGCAAGTTTGTTATCCATTGTTATAGCTTCCACAGGACATACTTTAGCACAAGCTCCACATCCTATACATCCAGCTGAACAGTTTTGTTTAACTGCTTTACCAAACTCATGGCTATTACATTTTACAAATACTTCTTTGCTAGCTGGTTTTTTAGTTATTAAAGCTTTCGGACAAATATCTATACATTTTCCACATAATACACATTTATCTTCATCTACTACGGCTACACCATCTTCTATTTTAATAGCATCAAACTTACATACCGATACGCAAGTTCCATATCCTAAACATCCTGAAGAACAAGCTTTAGGTCCACCAATTAATACTGATGCTGCTCTACAATCTTTTAATCCTTGATGTTCATATTTATCTTTTGCTTTACCGCAAGTACCTTTACATTTTACTGCAGCTACTATTCTTTCTCCACTACCAACAGCTACACCCATGATTTCTCCAACTTTAGCGGCTACTGTTGCTCCACCAACTGGGCATCCATTAACAGGTGCTTCTCCTTTAGCTATCGCAGCAGCTAAACCACCACAACCAGCAAATCCACACCCACCACAGTTTGCTCCTGGAAGTACTGCAAGTATGTTTTCTTCTTTTTCATCTACTTCAACAGCAAATTTTTTAGATGCATAAGCTAGAATTGCTCCGAATATCAATCCTAAACCACCTAAAAGTAAAATTGCTTTTATTATACTCACAAAATCACCCCCTATTCTATAATTGTATTAAGCCTGTGAACCCTAAGAAAGCTATTGACATTAATGCTGCTGCTATTAATGTTATTGGATACCCTTGGAAAGATTCCGGTATATCTGCTAATTCTAGTCTTTCTCTTATTCCGGCAAATAATACTATTGCTAATGTAAAACCAACACCTGCACCAGTACCATTAATTAATGTTGCTACTAAGTTATAGCCATTTTGAACATTAACTAATGCAATACCAAGTACAGCACAGTTTGTTGTTATAAGTGGTAAGTAAACACCAAGTGCTTGATATAAAGATGGACTCATCTTTTTAATTACCATTTCAACGAACTGTACTATGGAAGCAATTACCAATATAAAAGCAATTGTTTGTAAGTATCCACTAGATGTTATATTTAACAACTTTTGTATAAAATAAGTGATTACAGATGCTAATGCTAAAACGAAAGTAACAGCTACTCCCATCCCTACTGCTGTATCAACTTTCTTAGAAACACCTAAGAAAGGACATATACCTAAGAATTGTGATGTTATAACGTTATTAACAAGAACAATACTTAGAAATAATAATATATAATTCATGTGACTTCCCCCCTATTAAGCTTTCTTCTTTACTACTTTGTTAAACAGTGCCATTAAGAACCCTAAAGTCAAGAATGCACCTGGAGGTAGTATAAATAATAAAGCTGGTTGATAAGAAGCACCAAATAAACTTAATCCGAATATTGATCCTGCTCCTAATATCTCTCTAACAGCTCCTAATACTGTAAGTCCTAATGTAAATCCAAGACCCATAGCTACACCATCTACAGCAGATTCTACTGGTCCACTTTTAGATGCATAAGCTTCTGCACGAGCAAGTATTAAACAGTTAACAACTATTAGTGGTATATATAATCCAAGAGCTTTGTCTAATGCTGGTACATATGCTTTTAGTACCATTTGTACTATTGTAACAAACGTTGCTATTACAACAACAAATGCTGGTATTCTTATCTTGTCTGGTATTACTTTTCTAAGTAGCGAAATAACTATATTTGAACATGCTAGAACTATTGCTGTCGAAAGTCCCATTCCTATACCATTTATGGCAGAACTCGTTACAGCTAGAGTTGGACACATACCTATAACTTGAACAAAGGTTGGGTTCTCGTCTATAATACCATTCTTAAATATTTTCCCTAGACTCATACTATTGTCCCCCTATCCTATTTATTGATGCTATTATATACTTCTACTGCTGCGTTAACTCCAGTTGTTACAGCCTTAGATGTAATAGTAGCTCCTGATATTGCTTGTATTTCTGTTTCTCCTGCAACTCCACTTTTTATAACTTCCAGTTGAGCTGCTGGTTTTCCTGTGTATTGACCATAGAAAGCTTCTTCTTTAGCTTTAGCTCCAAGGCCTGGTGTTTCTGTCATATTTCCTATATTAACACCTGATATAGTCCCATCAGCTTTTACTCCTACCATAAGTTCTATTTCTCCGCCATAACCTTTTGGAAGAACTTTTATAGTGTAGCCAGCTAAATTAGATCCATTTAATCCTTCATATACTTCTACAACTTCTACATCAGACTTGCTTTCATATTTCTTTGAATCTAATAATTTGAATTCTTTAGCATCTGATAAAACTATTTGTCTTGCTTCATTATTAGCTTGTTCATTTCTTTGCTCTATTAATGGAGCTGTTATTTGGTTTGTTCCGGCTAGTAGTCCTGCAGCTATTGCACAAATAACAAATAAATTTAAACCTAATTTAAATATATTATTCACTCTTAGCCACCTCCCCAAATACTCTGTTGTTGCAATATTTATCGATTAATGGAGTAACTACATTTGCAAGTAATATTGAGTATGAACATCCTTCTGGATATCCTCCGTATAATCTTATTACTGTTGCAATAACACCTGCTAAAATTGCATATATGATTTGTCCTTTTTTAGTCATAGGAGATGTTGTATAGTCAGTTAACATGAAAAATGCTCCTAACATTACACCACCTGCTAAGATTTGGAACATAGCAAATTCTAAATTAAATCCACCTAATAAGAAACTTAATATAAATATAGTTCCTAAATAACATACTGGCATAATGTAGCTAATAATTCCCTTATAAATTAAGTAAGCTCCTCCAAGAAGTATTAATATAGCACATGTCTCACCTATAGACCCACCTAT
Organism: Terrisporobacter sp.; assembly: GCA_036648085.1. GTDB lineage: Bacteria > Bacillota > Clostridia > Peptostreptococcales > Peptostreptococcaceae > Terrisporobacter. Next base: position 52,656 of record JAVXJA010000002.1, on the reverse strand, counting down.
GTTACCTATAGCCATATCTATCATAGATACTCCACTTTCTTTAAGAGGTGCAAGTCCTTCTGCTCCTGCTTTTAAGAAACTTAATGGTGTAGCTGTCGATACTGCATCTAAACTTCCACCACTTACCCAATTAACACCGGTTTTAGTCCAAGCTGTCATTGCCACTGGGAATGATGCTAATAAAAATGCTCTACCTGCAAGGGCTGGGTTAACAAAGTTATTCCCTAATCCTCCAAATACCATTTTTACAACTATTATTGCAAAAGCACCACCTGCTAAACACATCCACCACGGAAGTGATGCTGGCACGTTAAATGCTAGTAATAATCCTGTAACTACTGCTGAATAATCTCCTATAGTACTCTTTTGTTTTGATAATTTTTGATATAAAAATTCTGAACCTACTGTACCAAGTATACAAAAGAACATTACATATAGAGCACTCGCTCTAAAGTAATATACAGATGCTAATGCTGCTGGTACAAGTGCAAGTACTACTTGTTTCATTATATAAAACGTATCTTCATTGCTTCTAATATGAGGTGATGACGATACTACAAACTTGTTTTCCATATAATTCCCCCCTAACTCCTATTTCTTCGCCGCTTGTTGTTTTCTTCTCATAGCTTGAATTTGTCTTTTAGCATTTCTTATAGATTCTACTAAAGGTCTTCTTGCTGGACATATGTATGAGCAAGATCCACATTCTATACAGTCAAGTGCTCTATGTTCTTCTGCTCTTTCAAAATCACCTTTTAGTGAGTTAGCACTTATGTATAATGGTTGTAAAAACGCTGGACATATATCCGTACATCTACCACATCTTAAACAGTTACTTGGTTCAGCAATTTTAGCTTCTTCTACTGAAATACAAAGTATTCCTGAAGAACCTTTGTTAGTAACTATATTAGTTGTATATTGAGTCATACCCATCATTGGTCCACCCATAATTAACTTGCCAACTTTTACATCTTCTTTAAATCCACCACACTGGTCTATTATTTCAGATACTACTGTACCAACTTTTGTAATTAAGTTTGCAGGTTGTTTTATACAACTTCCTGTTACTGTTGTAATTCTTTCAACTAAAGGCATTCCTGTCTTTATTGTTTTTGATATTTGAGCTGCTGTCCCAACATTATCAACTACTGCTCCTGCTGCTGATGGTAATGCCCCTGATGGAACTTCTCTTCCAGTACAAGCGTATATTAATTGTTTTTCTGCACCTTGTGGGTATTTTACTTCTAATCCTACAACCTCAATATTGTTGTAAGTTTTAGCCGCATTTGTTACTGCCTCAATTGCATCAGGTTTATTAACTTCTATACCAATAAATCCTTTGTTAACATTTAACGCTTTCATTATTACCCTTATGCCAAATACAACATCCTCGGCATGTTCAACCATAAGTCTATGGTCAGCCGTTAAATAAGGTTCACATTCTGCACCATTTAATATTACAACATCAATATTTGTGTTTGGCGGTGGAGATAATTTTACGTGTGTTGGGAATGTTGCACCACCCATACCAACTATTCCTGCTTCTTGAATATATTTAACTATATCCTTTGAATCCAAGTCTTCTAGATTTCCCTTTGGCTGTACGCTTTCATCTAACGTTTCATTAAAGTCATTTTCTATAACAACACATAAACCTTTTCCTCCAGGTATTTCGCGTTGTTCAATAGCAATTACTTTTCCTGATACAGATGAATGTATATTACTTGACACAAATCCTTGTGACTCCCCTATTATTTGCCCTAACTTCACTTTATCTCCTACAGCAACTATGGCCTTAGCCGGTGCACCTATATGTTGTTGCAGAGGAATATAAACTACTTTTGGAGCTTCAGCCTTCTTAAGAGCAATCTCATTTGTATACTCTTTATTGTACGGAGGATGTATTCCTCCTTTGAATGTTAAGAGCTTCATTTTACTACCTCCCCATACTGTTTTTACTATTTACGTTATTATTTATAGTATACTATAAATTTTTCAAAAAACTAAGATTGTTAAAAAAATATCCCAAATTTCACAAAATTAGTATGCTTTATTAACCGTTTTTGATTTTTCATTTAAATAATTAAAGCCATACGAAATACTACTTTAAAATAAGTAATTTTTTTTTTACAGAACAAAGAAAGGTTGACAGAGCAACCTTTAATGTTATTTCATAGAATTCACAAATATGTAATAGTCTTGAACTGAGGATAATAACAGGCCTTGACTTAAATATCCTTTATTTTCATTGGCATCTTTAGAAGAATTCACTATATTTTTTTCCAAAGATTCTAAATAGGAATTAAGATTCTCTTTAAAGCTGTCCATTTTTTTATAATCAATTTTTTCTATTTCTTTTTTTAAGTTTTCAATTATTGCTTTTCTGCTTGTTAAAATTTCATTAAAAGTTTTTAGATCTTTTTCACCTTTATCCCAATATTCATTTTCCTTTTTGAAATTAGCTGTTAAATCATTTAGGTTATCAGCAATGTCTTTCATATAAGAATAGCTACTTGTATATTCTAAAGATAACATTGGCACCTCTATTTTTGTTATAAAAGCATCAGAAAAATATGTTTTAGTTTTTTCTAAATTTTTTCTTACCTTACTTTCATCAAATGAAGAATACACTTGAATTTTATCAGCTTTATCAATACTCATGTTAGCTGAAGGTATTTTATATTCTTCCATAATACTTTCTATATTTTTTAATTCACTCTTATCATCTAATGATGCTACTTGTATTGTATAAACTGTCATATCATTCACGCTGGCAACTTGTACGTTTTCTTTCTTATCATCCTTGTCTTTTTCTAATTCCTCTAACTCTGTAGATATATCACTAGAAGTAATAACATCACTTTTTCCAAATAGACTTTTTATAAAATCTACTGGTGAAATCTTTTTTATTGAACTTACTATATTTATGTTAGCAAACTTGTCTATAAATTCATTGTCCTTTAGATTCACGTATGCATAAGTTCCTATAATACATACACAGATGGTAATGGTTATAGCTTTTGAAAAATTGAATCTTTTCCTCTTATTGAAATTTCTGTAAAATTTTCTTTTGCTCATAAGTTGTCCCCCCAATTAGTTTTTTAATAATGTATATTTAAAGGACGTCCAAATTATGATTCTTTCTGTTTATTAAAATTAAAAAATTCGCGACCCTCATGTCGCTAAAATTAAAACAGCTATGAAAAGAGGTTTGTCTCATATTTCATAGCTAGGTTTTTAATATTTTATATTTTTATTATTTATTTTTTGGGTAATATCTCTACCCAATAATTGTCTGGATCTGCTATAAAGTATATTCCCATATCTTTATTTTCATAACAAATACATCCCATTTCTTTATGTAAATCATAAGCTCCATCAAAATCTTCTACTTCTAGTGCTAAATGGAATTCATTATCGCCTAAGTTGTATGGTCTATCCCAGTCTCTAAGCCAAGTTAATTCAAGGTTATGACCAGTAACTCCATCACCTAAGTAAACTATTGTAAAACTACCATCTTCCGAATTTATTCTACGAACCTCTTTTAGCCCTAATGCTTTTTCATAAAACTCTATACTTTTTTGTAAATCTAGTACATTAAAGTTATTGTGACAAAATGTAAATTTCATTTTCTTTCCTCCTGTTTGCTAATTAATACATAAATTTCATATTATTACTTCATATTTTATTATTATATTCTAAGTTTTGCAATAATTGGATAGTGATCTGACATTTTTTTAATTACTACCTTATAATTTATAGGCTCTATATCTGGAGAAACAAACAAATAATCTATTCTTTCTATACCCGAAGAAAAAGTAAGAGTATTAGATTTGTCTAAGGCTTTTGCCACATCTACAGAATTCCCTACAATATCAGCTTCTGCTGAATTAAAATCACCACATATTATATAAGTTTCATCTCCAAGTTTTTTTATAAACTGTTTTAATTCTTTCATTTGAGCATTTTGTTCTTCTTTATTTGTTCCTAAATGTACATTTATAATATTCACTTTTTTTCCTCTAACATCAATTACAGTATGTAATAAGCCTCTTTGCTCATGTGTACTACTTAAGTATACGTGGTTTTGACTTACCATTTTATATTTTGAGTAAGTAACTAGTCCATAATTAGAATTCAAATTAACTACATTAGCTCCAAAATGTGCATGCATACCTAGTTCCTCTTTTAAACTACTAACTTGAAAACCTACTTTTGCCGATTCATTTACTTCTTGCAAACATATTATATCTGCATCGCTATGTTTTAAAAATTCTATTGTATCAAAAAGAGTAGGAAACATATCCTTATCTACTCCACTATGTATGTTATAAGTCACAATTTTCAATTCTTCATCTATGGAGCCTTCACTTTCATTAACATTACATATAACCCAACTTGAGATAATAATTAAAAAAACCAAAAATATTTTTTTTAAAAGAATTGGTGTTCATCTCCTTTTTCGCATATTATCTTATTATATGCCATAATTTAAAAATTAAAGACGCATATAGCGTCTTTAATTAATGATTTTTCTTTGCAACTTTTTCTTTAATAATATAATTTATTACTTTTTTTCTTATTTCTTCTGCACTATCTTCATCTACCACATCTATATCTAATAGTCCAGCTATAGACTTCATATCTTTTCTTGTTTTGGATTTATAACTTTCCAATAAATTCCCCTTTATTGTCTCTGGCTCTACAATATATTCTTGACTACCTCTTTTATAAAGAACATATCTCTTTGAGTAAGAATTTTTATTATTATAAATATGTCTTGATACTTTTTTTAATATTTGACTATATGAGCTTCTACTATTCACTTGCATACCTAAATAATTTGCAAATTTCACTAATTCACCTTTAGACTTAAGTAATTCTTGGCTTCTTATTAGCTTACTTATTGCTATTGTATTATCTTGGTATGCACCACTTTTCAAAACCTTTAGATAAGCTTTTTTTACACTTGTATCCTTACTTATTCTATTTATATAATCATCTATAACCTTATCTATATTTCCCTCAAAGTATTTTTGTGCTCCTTTTTGAGATACATAATTTTCAAGTTCTTTGTGGGCCATATCAAGTATCATACCTTTTAAATCACCTTTATAACTTCTAGGTTCCATGATACCCCCCCTTAGCTTTTATCAACCTTGCTTAAAACTATTATATTCATCTTATTTTGTTTTTGTGAATGGGATAGGATTGTTTTCTATTTAAAGCTTAATTAATTATATGATTTTTATAGAAAATTATTAAATTCTTTTAAAATATGAATATATTTATTTTAATTTGGAAAAAATATTATTATAAATCAAACATACTCAATCTCCCCCATTTAGACTTCTATTTCCCCCATAAATAGAAGTCTTTTTTTATTTATATGTTTTGAAAAACAAAAAGAGGATGTATACTTTATTTCATAATAAAGCATATATCCTCTTATTAATTGTTTATTCTATTTTATTAACCAAATCATTATATTTTTTTCAATATCACATACATTTTCTTTCATTATATTCTATTTAATATAAATCCCAGTTAACTCCATATCTTCATTATAACTTATAGTAAATTGTGCTTTTCCATTTTTAAAATTTGTTACAGTTACTACTGTGGCTTCTTCGCCTTTTCCAACTACAGCTTCTTTATCAAAAGACTCAAGTTTACCTAGGTCTTTTGCTATAGGTGGCCATACTTCTTTTAACTTTTCTGTAACTCCTGCATCTATTAAGTTTTTACTTGATTTCTCTTCTATTTTGTCGTATTCTTCATTGTACAACATTTTGATAACATTTTGAGATGTAGTTTTTAACTCTTCTTCATTAAATGCATCACTTAGCTTATTGTTTGAACATCCTACTAAAACTACACAGCTTATAGCCATAACTAATAATAATTTTAATTTTTTCATCTTTACTCCCCCACTTTTTTATTTTAATATATCTTAAATTGGAATTACTATATTAACCTTAAATTCAACATCATTATAATCAATAACCATAGTACCTTCATATTTTTCTAATGTCTTCTTTATATTTTCAAGACCTAGACCTTCATGATTTTCTTTAGTACTTTGAATTCTCTTATTTTTCATTATTGGTTTATCTTTTATTGAATTTATTATATTTATAATTACAAAATCATTAAACTTATTTACATGAAATTTAATAAACCTATCCTTATCAACCTTCATAGCTGATTCTATTGAATTATCTAAAAGGTTTGCAAAAATTGTAGTTATATCTATTTCCCTCATAAAATCAAGATTAATTTCACCTATTTTATAATCTAAATTTATATTGGCATTTCTTATACTTTGGAACTTATCATTCAAAATAACATTTAATACTCTGCTACTAGTATAATATTTTTGGTTTAGTTCATTAAGCATCATATGTATATCATTAGTATATTCTTTAGCTCTTTCATTATCCTTTATTTCATACAATCCTTCTATAGACTGTATATGATTTCTAATATCATGAATTAACTTTCTTGACCGCATATATTTGCTTTCTAAATTATCATAATACTTATGTTGCAATGTACTTTGTTGATGATATAGACTAACTTCATTTTGCAAAATATTATTTTTAGATATTGCATCAAATATATAAGTAACATAAATATTTAAAATCAAAATTAATACTATATTTACAATTAGCAATATAGATTCCTCAAAACCTGCATATAGCTGTAATAAGGAAATCAAAGTCATTATATAGACTACGCTGAAAATAGGTATAACTAAAAAACTTAAACTTTGCTTTTTATTTACATTTTTTCCTTTACGTCTATTTATAAAATTAGCAAACAACATAATAAAAACATATTCAGTTATTCTAATTAAAAATATCATAGCTATTTGGAAATAAGCAGGACTTACAAAGTAAGCTCTACTAACCATAATAATTGTTTGTATGCCAAATCCTAATATAAGATCTGTAAATAAAAAACAAATTGAAAATATACAATAATATAATAAATAAATTTTACTATCATTATATAAGAAATGACCTATTACTAAGATTCCTGTTGTAAATCCAAAAAAATTCATTAGTACACTACCTGACATAGAAGTCAAATATAGCACTATATTAAATATAACAAAGGCAGTTATATATACAAACTTTGGTTTATATATGCTTCTATCTACCTTTTTCATAAAATCAAAACAAGCGTAAACTAAAAATATACTTCCTATTATAGGTAGTATGAAAAATGCAATAATATCAATATAATTATATATAATCTTTACCCCCTTCTATATTCCTCAATATGATTACTAAGATAAATATTAAGAGAATTTCTAAAATCAGTAGACTTCTTCTGAGATAAAGGTATTATACTTTTATCCATCATGTAAATATTATAGCCTTTTATTGATTTTACATTATATAGATTTACAACAAAACTTTTGTGAGGCATTTCAAAACCATAACTTTTCATTTTATCACCTATATCTGAAATTTTTTCTTTGAGTATGTATGTTTTATCACTAGTTTTCATAAGTATTTTTCTAGCTTCATATTCAAAATAATATATCTTTTTTAAATCAATTCTAAGTAAACCTTCATTTGTAACAAATTCTACTAACTCTTCTTTTTCTTCTTTTATATAAGAAAGAGCTTCCTCTAATTGTTCATATAAATCCTTTGCTTTAACGGGTTTTACTATATATCCAAAAGCATGAACACTAAAAGCTGAAGATGTATAATCAGTATAATTAGTCACATAAATTATTTTTACTTGTTTATCATAAATCCTTATTCTCTTAGCTGTTTCTATTCCATTAATTCCACCCATATCTATATCTAATAATATAATTTGAAATTTTTCATTACTCTGAAGTAATTCTTCACCACTTTTATAGCACTTAATTTCAAATTCTTTTACCTTAAAGTCTTCTATTAATTTTTTAGTATGATTAAGAGTTATTAAATCATCGTCACATATAGCTATTTTAATCATTGGCCAATTCCTCTTTCTTAGATCTTACTTAATTTAATTATAAACACTGCAAAATATAATATCAATAATTCTACATAAGGTATAGTTTTTTATACATAAATTACAGTTACATACATTGTAAATCCTTACAATTAAAAAAATTCGCTTCGCTCATGTCGCCAACGACCTTGAGAAACAGGTCCGTTGCTCCATTAAGCAGTTGGATTTTATATTTTATCCAAAGAGCAGATAAAATATAAAATCCTTACAATTAAAAATAGTAAACGAAAATTCTCGTTTACTATTTTTAAATTTCTTATTCAACACTTAGTAGATTAAAACCTAAATCCTCAACTATATTTTTAATATCATTAAGATTAACATCTTCATTTATATCTACTACAGCATATTTATTTTCAAGATTTATTTCTAAAACTTCTACCCCTGTAATATCTTCTGTAAGTGCATCTTGCAAGTTACCAACACAATGCTTACATTTCATCCCTTCAATTAACAATTTCTTTTTCATATGGTTACCCCTCCTACATAAATATATTATTTAGTCATTTGTAAGTTAGAAATACCTTTGTAAATATCAAAGTAATTTGGATAAATGTCACCATTTAATCTTTTGTTTTTAACAATAAAATTATCTAACACTCCTATACTTATAAACGATGTGTTTTTAACAACATGATTTTGTATTTGATTATATATTCTTTTAGTTTCCGATTCTGAATTAGATTTACTTAATGAAATAATATATGAATCTAATTTTTTATCTTCTATATTTAAAGATTTAAGTATATTTCTTGCATCTGGTACACTTGATAAAGAGTAGCCTATAACTGCCATATCATATTCTTTTTTCTCTAATGCTTTAGTCATTGCTTCATCTTCTAATTCACTAACTATACTTTTTATTCCTATAGTTTGTAAATTTTCTCTTATCATATTGGCAACTTTTACTCTTTCTTCATTATCTTTTGATACAATTATTTTAAATTCAACATCAGCTAACATTCTCTTTACATCAGCCTTATCTAATTGAATACTTGCAGATCCATTAATATTGTTATCTTCTATTATAGTTTGTGTTTTATCTTCTTCCTCTGATGAAGAATTTGGATTTTCTAGTTTAAGCTTTTTGCCTAATGTTGCCAATCCCTTTTTTAAGTAATTTTCAGCACTTTCCTTATTAAAAGGTATACTCTTTATTTCTGCATCATAATATTTTGATGTAGTGTTCAGAGGGAAGTTTGTTAAACTACCATTATCCACATAAGCATCTTTTAAGATTTTTTCTCTATCTACAGAAGCTGCTATGGCTTTTCTTATATTTACATTTTTTAAGTAATTATTTTGATAATTAAACATAACCATTTCATAATCTCTACCTTGGTACTTAGTTATGTTAAATTCTTTTTTACCTTCAAACTTACTTAGTTCTCCAATAGATATATTTGCTATATCACTATCTAAAGAAAGTACCATCTCTGTTTGTGACTCTATGTCAGGCACTACTTTCACAAAGATTTCTTTTCTGTTTTCTGGTAAATCACCAAAATACTTTTCATTTCTTTCAAGTATTAAATGTTGTCTTTCAACGTATTCTTTTATTTTATATGGTCCATTACCTATTGAATTTTTTTTACTTAGACTTAATTCACTATCTTTTAAGCCATTTAGCTTATTTTTTGAAACAATTGGGAATGTTAACTTATCTATTTCAAAAGGGTTATTTTCAGTAAACTTTAAAGTAAAATTCTTAGAGTTAGTTATACCTACAGATTGAATATCACTAACTAAATCATAGTATGGACTAGTTTTATTTTTCTTTATTAAATCAATAGTAAAATCAACATCACTTGAAGTTACTTCACTTCCATCATGCCATTTAGCATTACTAAGTAAGGTAATATCCATAGTTTTACCATCAGATGACATATTATATTTATCTACTAATCTTGGTTGAACATTATATTTGTCATCAATTTCAAATAATCCGTCATATATTAAGTTCATTATGTAAGAAACTGACTTTTCTGTATTTAAAATCGGATTTGTTGATTTTGGATACAGCATAGTTAAATGAATATAATTTGATTCTTGTATATTATTTTCATTTACTGCTTCTTCTTTATTATTATCAGTAGATGTTTTACTACAACCAACAACAACTAAAACTAGGGTCAAAACTATTGTTAGAAGTCTTATCTTATTTCTTTTCATTAGTTCTTTCCTTCCTTGCCGTATAACTCGTTATATTTTTTATAATTCTTATTAACTTTAACTAGATATCTATCAGTTTCCGAGAAAGGAATCATATGTAATTTTTCACCGTCTTTACTATACTCTTTATCCGACAGCCATTTTTTCACATTTCCTGATCCACCATTATAAGCTGCTATTACTAAGTCTGTTTCCCCAAACTCCTTATACAGTGTGTTTAAATACCAACATCCTATCATTATGTTAGTTTCTGGGTCATAAATATCTATATCTTTACTTAAATCTAATTCCTCAATAGCCCAATTCTTTGTAATATCTGCTATTTGCATAAGGCCCTTAGCTCCTCTACGTGATAAAGCTTTTTGATTAAATTTACTCTCAGCTTTAATAACACTGTAAACTAAGTTTTCATCTAGATTATATTGTTTTGCGTATTGTTCTACATATACAGAATATTTCCTAGGATATAATAGTGCTGAAATTCTTCCACCTTCAAAATAACATGTAGCGCCTAAGATTATAATAACAGACAATATTATTATAGTTTTTTTATTCACTCCAGTTCTCCTTTATATCACTTATAAATTTATAAGCTTTTTCCTTTAACTCTTCTAACGTACCTGAGTTATCTATTATATAATCTGCATATTTAACTTTTTGCCCTTGACTCATCTGTGATTTAATTCTACTTAAAGCTTGCTCTTTAGTACAATTATCTCTTCTTTTTATTCTTTCAATTTGAACATCTTCATCACATATAATAACTAATAATTTATCTATATCATCTAAATAACCAGTTTCTACAAGTAATGCTCCATCTAATATAACTATAGATTTATTTTGTTCTTTTATACATTTTATTTGATTAAGTATTTTTTGTTTTATCTTTGGATGAGTTAAATTATTGAGTTCAATTAATTTATTATCATCATTGAAAACAATATTCCCTAAAACTTTTCTATTCAATGAGCCATCTTCATTTTTTATAGATGGCCCAAATTTTTCAAATACAGTTTCTAATAACTCTTCATCCTCAAAGATTTGTCTAGAGACAATATCTGCATCAACTACATCAATATGTTCTTCCATGAATATCTTTGAAAGACTGCTTTTTCCACACCCAATATTACCACTCAAACCTACAATAAGCATAAGATCACCTACTTAGTTTCAAACCAAGAATCACCAACATTCAAGTCTACATCTAAATGAACTTGTAAATTAACTGCACATTCCATTTCTTCTCTTACTATGGCACTTACTTTATCTAATTCATGTGATACAGATTCTACTATAAGTTCATCGTGTACTTGTAATATTAATTTTGATTCAAGATTCTCATCTTTTAATCTATTATATACATTTACCATTGCTATTTTTATAATATCTGCTGCAGTTCCTTGTATTGGTGCATTCATAGCAAATCTCTTACCTTGGTTTCTAACCATAAAATTACTTGAGTTTATTTCTGGTATATATCTTCTTCTTTTAAATTCAGTTAAGGCGTATCCTTTTTCTGTAGCATCTTCTATTGCCTTATCCATGAAAACTTTTATTTTATCATAATTTTCAAAGTAACTTTCTATATAAGCCTTAGCTTGTGGTACTGGTATATTTAAATCTTGAGAAAGACCGAAATCAGTTTTTCCATAAACTATACCGAAGTTAATTGCTTTAGCTTCACTTCTTTGTTTGCTACTAACTTCATTTATATCTACATTAAATATTTGTGATGCAGTTTTAGTATGTATATCCACATCATTTTGGAATGCTTCTATCATATGTTCATCACCACTCATATGAGCTAAAACTCTAAGCTCTACTTGAGAGTAGTCAGCATCTACTAATTTACAAGCTTCATCAGCTATAAATACTTTTCTAATATCTCTACCCATTTCAGTTTTAACAGGTATGTTTTGTAAATTAGGCTCAGTAGAAGATATTCTACCTGTAGTTGTTATAGTTTGATTAAATGAAGAATGTATTCTTCCACTTATAGGATTGATTATATTTAATAAACCTTCTACATAAGTTGAATTTAATTTAACTATTTGTCTATATTCAGTAATTTTATCAATTATCTCATGTTTATCTCTAAGTTTTTCTAGTACTTCTGCACCAGTTGAATATCCAGTCTTCGTTTTCTTAACTACTGGTAATTCTAATCTTTCAAATAGTATAACACCTAATTGTTTCGGTGAATTAATATTAAATTCTTCACCTGCCATGGAGAATATTTCTTTTTCTAAGTCTGTAATTATAGCTTTGAATTTATCTCCTAATTCATGTAGTTGTTCTTTATCTACTTTCATACCATAGTATTCCATAGATCCAAGCACTTCTACTAAAGTCATTTCAACATCATAAAATAAATATTCCATATCTATTTCTTTAAATGTTTTCTCCATTATAGGATAAACATTAGAAACTATATTTAAGATTTCTCCAAAGTATACAGATAACTCATCTATTTCTAAGTCTTGGAACTTTTTGGCTTTAGCTCCTTTTCCAAGTACATCTTCTTGTGACCTTATTTGTTTTGTAAGATATTTCATGGCTATATCAGCACATTCATATGAAGTAGATGATTTTGAATCTATTAAATATTCACCTATGGCTATATCGAAGAAAATATTATTTAATTCTAATCCATATGGTTTAAAAGCTAAGTAATCATCTTTTAAATTGTAACCGATTTTTTTAATCTCTTCATTGGCAATAATATCTTTTATAGAGCCAACTTCATTACCATTAACGAAGTAAATATCCTTACCATTTGTAGTCATAAAAATATAAAGTAATTTTTTTTCTAATATGTTACCAACTTCACTTACAGTTTTTATGAAAACTTCATTATTCTTTTCAACCTCTTTTTTGAATTCTTCTATATTTTCTAAATGAGTTATTTTTAACTCTATCTTTTCTTCTACTGCAGATTCTGAACTTCCACCGTCCATATCAAGAACTTGTTTTATTAATGTAGTAAATCCAAATCTTTTAAATTCTTCTATTACTGCATTTTTATCATAATCACCATAAGCTAATTCCTCTAAAGTTACTTCTATTGGAACATCCCTTACTATAGTAGCTAATCTCTTACTAAATATAGCTTGCTCTTTATTTTCTTCTAATTTTTTCTTAACACTACCTTTTAATTTATCCGTATTTTCTAATAGATTTTCTACACAAGAGAATTCTTTTATAAGTTTTATACCTGTTTTCTCTCCTATACCTGGAACTCCTGGTATATTATCAGATTTATCTCCCATTAATCCTTTTAAATCTATAAATTGTGTAGGAGTCATTTCATATCTTTCTATGACAGAATCATAATTATATTCTTCTACTTCTCCAACACCTTTTTTAGTGATTAATGTAGTTGTTTTGTCTGAAGCAAGTTGTATAGCATCCTTATCTCCAGTTACTATGTAAACTTTGAAGTCATTATCTTCACCCATTTTAGAAACTGTTCCTATTAAGTCATCAGCCTCAAAACCTGCCATTTCCATTCTATGTATATTAAAAGCATCTAATAATTCTTTTAATGGTTGTAATTGTTGACCTAGTTCATCAGGCATTTTCTTTCTTCCTGCTTTGTAGTCAGCAAATTCTTTATGTCTAAATGTTGGCGCTTTTTTATCAAAAGCAACACTTATATGTGTTGGCTTATAGTCATCTATTATTTTAAATAACATTCTAGTAAATCCGTAGATTGCATTTGTCTTTAAACCTTCGCTGTTACTCATGTCTGGTAATGCATAAAAAGCTCTATTTATTATCGAGTTTCCATCTATAATTATTAATCTTTTGTCCAAGTTTTATCACTCCTATATTTTTCACTATTATATATTTATATATACTATTATGTACCGATCTTTCATTATTTAATAATAACACAATAATGAAATTATATTAAGGTCTTTGCCAAGAATAATTCATATAGGATTTATTCTAAATTGATACTATTTATATTTAATTTTTTTATATACTTGCTTTTTAAATTTTATTTTGTTATAATTTAGTATAATTTAATTTATGCCGGATTGGTGGAATGGCAGACGCGACGGACTCAAAATCCGTTGGTAGCAATACCGTATGGGTTCGAGTCCCATATCCGGCACCAATATTTAAGGGTGTTACATATATGTAACACCCTTTTTGTTATAATTATTTACTTTTTAAAATGGATTATACTTTGGTTCACTTTTATCTAGTGAATTAATGTACTCTCCAATTGGAATTTTATTTTCAATTTTCTTTAAAAGTTTATCTATATAAAAATAGGTGTTCTCTGTGATTTTAAGGTCCCAAAAATTTAACTGCTCTAGGACTTTATAAATGGAAAAATCTCCTCCTCTTTCACATAAAGAGATGGCATAGTAAATATCTTCTGCCTCCTTTGGATTCATGTCTAAAACTTCATTTTTTATATAATATGTATTGTTCCAAATATTATCATTACTACCTTTATATATAATTCCATAAAAATTATTATTTTTGTCACATACATAGCTATCTTCATTAATAAATCTTTCTATTACAATATTTTCATCTATATAACTTTTATGCTTTTTTATAAAATCCCTAGCTGATTTAAAAGTGAAAATCTGCTCATATTTAAATGGTCTAATGTTATACACTAACTCGATTAAAGCTAATTCATATTTTTGTTTTTCTGTTATTTCTAATAAATCTAGTTGTGGTCTTTTCTCAACTCTTCTTTTAAATTTAACTACTTTTTCCTCACAGTTCATTTTACTCCTCCTCATCTTATTCCTTAGTAAAAATTCACTTCACACTTATCTTGTTACTTAAAGCACCTATAGAAAAGTATTTCTACCAAATTTATATGAGTTGTCCTATAATTTAATACCTAATTCTATAAAATTAGGTATTAGAAAAGTCTCTATAGATTTAACATCTAAAGAGACCTTATTTTATACTATCTTTTATTTTTTAAGTATCTATTTTTTCAAATTTTCCTTTGAATTTGTATATTACATATAAAAATACTACTGCTCAAATAAAAACATAAACTTCCATCCCTATAGTTCCTAAATTAAATACTTTCGGTAAAATCCCTAATAATCCGTCTACTATTCCATGAAGTAATATGGCTATAAACAAGTATATAATTTTATTTCTTCTTATTCCATATAATACAATCATGGAAAATCCTATGTGTATACTCATAGTAAACAACCTCTCCAATCCCATCATTATACTCTTGATTATTTTTCAAGAAGTATTTAAATCCTATATATCGTCCTACTTCTTCAAAAATCCCTGCTGTCAATCCTAAAAAAATACTAAGTAAATATGGATTTAAACTTAATTTCATATACCATATTTGATTTGGTAAAACAAAGGATAATAAAGGTAGTCTAAGTACTATTTGAGATATAAAAAATACTAAAACACCTATTATAAAAGGTTTTAACATTTTTCTTCTTTTGCATATACAATAAATAAGCATTGCTATAGGAGTTACAAAGGATATTAAAAGACTAAGTCCTAATCCTATTTTAATCATTTTTAATTCCT
>JAVXJA010000002.1:0-36821 GCA_036648085.1 Terrisporobacter sp. | reverse complement strand
ACAAAGGATATTAAAAGACTAAGTCCTAATCCTATTTTAATCATTTTTAATTCCTCTTTTCCTCTTTTTATATTTACTTATTTTAATTATAGATTATTGGGCTTTTGTATATCAATATATGTGCCTGACATATGGTTTTTATAACATAAGGTACAGAAAATAAAGCTACGGCATGGAAATTGACCTACCCTAACTTTATCATTTATTATTTTTCTATTAGTACTTGTAGCTGTGTTACGAACTCATCGTCCTCGCTAGTTTCCGATATATCTACTTCATATATTTCCATTGGTTCTCCAACTACTTTAAAATTATTATTTTCTGCATAATTATATAACTTATATAAATACATTTTATTATTTTCATAAGAACCTCTATAAGTACAAGTTAAATATTCACCTTCCGGAAGTTGAAAATTATAATCAGAACTATTATTATCTAGAAATACTATTGCATGTTTATACTTATTTAATATTCCTCTTTCTAAGCTTTCTATATCAAATATAGATCCTATATTATCATTTCCCAATATGTAAAATCGCTTTTCTAGAACTTTACGCATTTCTTGTATTAAAAAATCTATATTTTCATTATTATTAACATTACCCTCAACCTTTAGTGCTTTTCTTTTCTCAATATATCTAATTTCAACTTCACCAAAAGTTCTTTCTTTCATTCCATTATCTATAACTTTTAATCTATTTTTAATATTATTTTTTTGTTTTTCTAACTCAATGATTTTTTTAGAAATAAAATTCATTTCATCTTCTAGCATTTTCTTTGTAGATTCTATATTTCTATCTTGTAAATATTCTTTTATTTCCTTCATTGGCATATTTAAATTTCTTAATTCTCTTATGATGTTTAACTTGCATATATCATCTATGCTATAAATCCTATATCCATTCTTATCCCTACTCGGTTTAAGAATATTTAAGTCTTCATAATATTTTATGGCGTCTCTACCTATATTATATAAATTAACAAGTTCACCTATTTTATAGTAACGTTTCATATCATCATCCCCACTAACTAAAAATTTCTTACAAATTCACATATAAATAACATTTGACTTGAGTATTATACCATAGCTTATAGTTGTTTATGAAGAAGGAGGGGGATTTAGTTATGATTACAACTTTATCAAACAGCACTAATAATAATTTTAAAAATCAATTTTTCAAGTACGTAATTCCATCAGTAGCATCAATGTGGGTCTCAGCTTTATATGTAATGGTTGATGCAATGTTCGTTAGTAAAGGTGTAGGACCTAATGCTTTGGCTGCAGTTAATATTGCTATGCCATATACAAATTTTATTTTCGGACTATCAGTTTTATTTTCAGTTGGAGCATCAACAGTAATATCAATAAAACTAGGTGAGAAAGATCATACTAAAGCAAAGAAATATTTTTCAATGACTATTTTTTCACTTGTAATAATATCCTTATTTATTTGTGTAATGAGTTTATTATTTTTAGATCAAATAGTTTTATTTTTAGGAGCAACAGATTCTGTATTTCCAATGGTTAAAGATTATTTAAAAATAATAATTATCTTTATTGTATTTTACATAGTTTCCTATGCTTTTGAAGTACTAATAAAAACGGATGGATATCCACATTTGTCTACAATAGGAGTTATAATATCAGCCCTTACAAATATAATATTAGACTACGTGTTTGTAATTAAATTTAATTGGGGTGTAGAAGGTGCAGCCTTTGCTACAGGATTAGCTCGTGCTTTTTCTTTTGTATTTTTCTTGATTCATTTCTTAGGAAATAAATCAAAACTAAAGTTTTGCAAATTTAAATTTAATTTTTCTATTCTAAAAAGAATAGCATCAATTGGTTTTGCAGATTGTGCAACAGAACTTAGTATAGGAGTTGTAATATTATTATTTAATCAAATTATAATTAAATACTTGGGTGAAGGTGCTCTTGTAAGTTATAGTGTGGTTTCTTATGTAAATACACTTGTTTTATCGACTATGCTTGGTATTTCACAAGGACTACAACCATTATCAAGCTACTACTATGGTACAGGAGATTGCGCTACAGTAAAATCATTACTTAAATTATCCTTGAAATATGTAATAATTTCGTCATTAGTAGTTTTTTTAGTGTGCATATTTTTCACAGATTATATCGTTTTAATGTTTATAGATAAATCAGATATGGCATTATTTGAATATACCGTATCAAAATTCAGATTGTTTTCAATATCATTTTTAATTTTGGGCTTTAATGTTGTTATATCAGGATTTTTATCTTCCTTAGAAAAAACATTAGACGCTTGTAAAATATCATTAAGCAGAGGTTTATTTGTAATTAGTATTTCTCTATTTGTTACTGTCCTTGCTTTTGGAGGTAACGGTATATGGTTTAGTACCATAATTTCTGAGTGTGTTGTTTTAGTATTATCTCTAATAACATTAAAACATGCCTTAAAGGATATGGACTTATACAGCGATGAATCTAATACAGAAATAGCTATGACCGTGTAAGGTCATAGCTATTTTTGTATATTAAATTTTCTCTAATTCTATTTTACTATCTATTAATAATTTTTCTAAAAATGACTCTAAATATTTAAAGTCTGGTCTGATATTTCTATTTATATCCGAATAGTTAGATAATACTAATGCATTTCTAAAATATAAAGAATTTTCCTTAAATAAGTCGTTATTAACTTCATATCCTAACGTTCTTAAATACTTTATAACAAATACTGCTGTTGTTCTAGTATTACCTTCACAGAATGGATGTACTTGCCATATTGAAGATATAAACCTTGCTAATCTACTTATAGAAATTTTTCCATTTCTCTTAGATTCTTCTTCAAAATCATAAGAAAGTATATCTGTTAAATCACTATAGTTTGCGTATACCACAGTGTCCCCACCCAGTATAGGCTCTGGCTTAGTAATATTATAATCTCTAAATTGTCCAATATAATTTTCTAATTCATTTTTAAATATATCTTTAAATAAAGCTCTATGTATGGTTTTTAAAGTAACTGGACTAAATTTAAAACTTCCATCTTCCAATAATTTAACAATTCTTAAAGATACTAAATCACATTCTTCACTTCTTTGAATTGATTCATTGTTAGGATCAGCTTCTTTGTAATACGAGTATAAAGCTTGCTCTACGTCACTATAACTTTTTTTACCTTCAATAGAATCTTGCATTAAATCAATAAGATAATTAGATGGTTTTAAATAATCTACCTCATTTAACCCAATTGCAACTTCCCAGTTATTCTTTTTTTCCTTAGCACTTATTCTGTCTTCTCTTAATTTTGTGTAGGATGATTTCGTATACATATTCTACCTCCTATATCTATTATTGACTAGACCTATTGAAATAAGTCCTTTTAACTTATTTTACTATATTTTATTATATAATTTTCAACTTTATTTTTCTATACAATACTTATGATGTATCCTACTAAAATCTAATTTCCTAAGAATTAAAAAAGCTATATAAGTAAGACTCGCTATCCTACTTATATAGCTTAATGTTATATATCTGCTATTTTTTCTTTTTTATTTCTTTTAATAATAATTCCAACTGAAATTAAAATTAATAATAAATATGTTAAATGTAATGTATATTTTGGATAATAAGTAGTAGTTAAATATTTCATACCAATGTTATTTAACCATATACCAAATCCAAATAATATTGGTATTTGAATACCTATGGCACTTATATAAGTACTTGCTTTTGAAGATACAAATATGGCTATCATACAAGTTATAAGAGCTATTATGTAATTTAAAATTACAGATAATATTATATATTGTCCAAAAGTAATATCATACCAAGATGCCATATCACTTATGGCTGAGTTTATACTACAATCCCAGAATATATAAGTATTGTTGGATTTGTAAATTACAAATAATATTGCAAGTTGTACTGTAGCTACTATAAATGATGCTATTATGCTGGCTATTATTTTCTTTTTAAATACTTTTCTTCCTGTTTTTGAACTGTATTGAAGGTAGTTTACTTTGTTTTTGTTGTCGTTCATAAAAAGTGGAATTATTAAAGTTGGAATACAGATTAGTATTAATAATGTAATTCCAAATATTAAAGCATGATAGTTTTCCATTATTCTAAAATCTAATGGTGAATATGCTTCATCAGTCTTTGCAATTTCTTCATGTCTCTGCTTTTGTAATTGCTTCTCGTCTATACTTCCAAGACCGATCCAAGTTTCTTTATTATCATATCTATCTATAGCATAATCTAAATTTTCTAATTCCCAAAATAACTCATTATTTTCTTCAAACATTATATTAGAATGTAATTCCTGTAACTTTCCCATATAATCCTTATCTATAGATTCATTCTCTTCTTTATTTACAAATTCATCATAAGTAGATAGACCTGATTTAACAAATACTTCTTTCGTTAATAAATAATCCGTAGCTACTTTAGATTTTTCTTCTCTATTTTTTTTAAAATCTGCAAATTCTTCTTTATCCATTGTAATTCCATATTGGTTTAATATTTTAACACTTACATCATAAATATATCTATCAGAACCATTTGGAAAATACTCTATATTAAAACTCATAAATAAAAACCATATTATAGCTGTAATTAAAGTTACAATAGCTATATTTACTGGTTTAAATATCTTTTTTAATTCATTAATAATTATGTTCATAATCTCTCCCTAATTTAAATCTTCTCTTTTGAATTTTTTCATAGTTAAAAATGTAAACAAGCTGACAACTAACCCATTTGTTCCTAATGTAATTATCTCATAATTTTTAAACATAAACGGTCCCATATCCATAAACCACATATGAGGATTAAGTATTAACTTAAATACATGGTAACGAGAATATATTATAAAAGGTGAGCTATTGCTTATTACTTGTGGAATTAATAAACTAATTCCAAACACTATGAAAAATATAAATATTACTAAATAACTATTTTTTATCAAAGTACAAATTATAAATGAAATAGCAGAAAAGATTACTGCACATATTATTATTATTAAAATACTAAGTATCAATCTTTCTAAGATAGTATGATTAAACAAACTTATATAAGGTAGCTTATATTCCCAGTTAAATGCTGTAGTTATTGGTATATTCCAAACTTCACTGTAATCAAAGTTTATAAAATAAGCTATCAAAGTAATGCCTAAAATGATAACACTTATAGCTATAGAAGATAAAACACATACTGTAAACTTATCTTTTATATTTTTTCTGCCTCGTTTAGTAGAATAAACTAATAAATTAGTCTTGTTATCAAATTCAAAATTTATCAAATAAGCAGTCATAAGAACTACTAGTATAATTATTTCGTAAATACACTTCATAAGAGTTTCCCTAAATAACAAACTGTGCATTCTATAAGTGCTACCTAAGAAAAATAAATTCTTATGTTCTTCATTTTCTTTTATTTCTTCAAATCTTTTATCTAATTCTTTATAATTTTCATTAGACATTTTAGCTGCTTGTCCACTTAGTCCATACATTTCTATTGATTGTTTGCCAACTTCTTTTATATTTATATCTTCATATGATTTTATTTGATCCATGCTCATATTTGAATATACATATAATAAATTAACTTCATTGAAAAACTTAAGCTCTTCTTCATTAAAAATACCACCCTCATAATTGTTTGATTGGTATTCATTACTTTCTAAGAATTCTTCTATACTTTTATAAGTTTTATTTAACTTTTCTTTTGTTATTTTATTTAATTCTTTTAAACTATTTTTATACTTATTGTTCATATCACTTATCATTTCATCATCTATCTCATATCCAAACTCTGAAATAATATTATTGATTATCTTTAAATCGTCTTTTAAATAAGAACTAGTAGACATGCTGAATATGTTAAACAAAATAAAAACTACAGTTAGTCCAATAATTATAGGTGAGGCTATGATTTTTTTAATCTCATGTATTTTTATATCCATAATTTAAACCTCAGCTACTTCATCTTTATATTCATATAAAAATACATCCTCTAAACTTGGATATACTAAACTCCAACTTTTATCACATTGACCTTCACTAATAAATCTAACCTTAACTTTTCCATGTTCTTGTTTTTCTGATAGTGATAAATATTTTTTTCTAAAATTCATTAATTCTTTATTTTCTACTTCTGTTTCAAACACCTTACCATGTATTTTTTCACAAATATTTTCTATATTATCTTTGTAAAGTAACTCCTTGTCTCTTATCATTACAATTTCATTAGATATAAATTCAATATCTGAAACTATATGAGTAGATACTATTATTATTCTATCCCTAGATAGTTCACTTAATAAATTTCTAAATCTAACTCTTTCCTTAGGATCTAATCCTGCTGTAGGCTCGTCCAATATTAATATTTTAGGATCGTTTAATAAGGCTTGAGCTATTCCTACTCTTTGAATCATACCTCCAGAAAACTTCTTCATTTTCTTATCTGCCACATCTTCTAGGGCTACTAATTTTAATAAACTTTTTATTTTTTCCTTAGCAACTGACTTTTCTATTCCTTTTAAAGATGCTAAGTACATTAAGAATTTATTAGGAGAGTAGTTTTTATAATATCCAAAATCTTGAGGTAGATATCCTAATATATCTCTGTATCTTTCATCCATAGTAACTATGTTCTCACCTTTATAAAGGATTTCTCCTTCACTGGGAAATATTAATGTTGCTATCATTTTTATTAAAGTAGTTTTTCCTGCTCCATTTGGTGCAAGAAGTCCGTATACACCATTTTCAAATTCCATATTTATATCTTTTAGAGCACAAAAGTCTCCGTAATTTTTCGTTATATTTTTTATTGTTAACATGACTTCCTCCATTTTTTCATAAGTATATATTTAATTGCAATTAAATGTTCTCATATTTATATTCGTAATAAGTTTTGAAATAGTTTTATATTTTTACAATTTTTTATATTTCTTAAATACTCATTTTCTTTTCCTTCTTATATCTTTTATTTATTATTAAAAATGAAATAATCAGAATAAGTGTATAAAACACTGGAATAAAGTATTTCCAAGTGGTTATGTAGTTAAATCCACTTACTTGTATGTACATACTTGTTGCATTGTTTAAAATGTATTTTAATAAAAATGCATTTATAGTAAATAAAATAGGTACTTGAATTCCTATTAAGGTTATATATTTATTTCCTTTACTTGATATGTAGAAAGATATTTGTGACATTACAATTGCCAATATATAAAGCAGAATTATAGAAACTAATATATATTGTCCAAAAGTTAAACTATACCAAGATCTTATTGGTGAATTATGATAACTAGATATATTACAGTCTAGAAAAATCCTTGTCTTTCTTTACATACTCATCTGCTATTTTTGCTTTTTCATTGTAGGTATTTAAAAAGTCTTTATACTCATTTTCATCCATGGTGTTTCCGTATTTCTTCACCATTTCTACATGAATATTATTTATAAATTCACTTTGCTCACTAATACTTTCACTTGGTATTATAAAAATCTTATACATTATTACAGTTATAAAAAATATAAGAATTATAGATTTAATATTAAAAATTTTCTTCAATTCATTTACGATAATCCCCATTATATCCCCCTGAAATTAATTTGTTCTACCTTATTATAGTTAGATAGTATTTTTACGTTTTTCAAATAAACACATACTGAAATAACTGTAACTACTATATAAACTGCCATTGGCATACTTTGTAAAAACTCAAAGTATTTATTAGAACTTAATCTAAGTAGTAATCCGTTTCCTAATATCCATCCTCCAATTACCATATATCTCCCTATATAATGTTTAATTTTCGTCATTGAATATAAAAGCAGTGCTGAAAATAAAAATATAGAAGTAATAGAAATCATAATTCCTCTAAGTAAATTTATTTTATTATATAAACCTAGTACAAACACTGTACTTAAAAGTATTGAGATTACACTAAATGCTAACATTCTTAGAGCTGAAATTTGATAGAAATTATATTTACAGACCATTTCAATATCATAAGTGTTATTTTCTTTTACATTAATCAATGAAAAAACATTTGTTGCTAAATAATAAAGTGGTGAACCTATAAATATAAAGGTATATATTCGCTCTCTTGATAATGTAAAATCCCCTCTTATTGCTAAAATCCCATACATTAAAAGTGACACTAACAATACTCCTATAAATGTAAGCTCACTTAAATCATGGAATAAATTTTTAAATCCTATTCTTTGATACATTTCCTTCATATAAGAATAAAATGATTCCTTACTTTCTAATCCTTTATCTAAAATTAAATTAATCTGACTTTTCATTTCTAAATCATCGGGCATTTCTATATTAAACTTATCCATTTTTACCTCCTTAAACTTCATTAAATTCTTTTTTAATTTTCTTTAAAATTGAATAATATTTTGTTTTGACTGTAGATTCACTAATATCTAATATCTTTGAAATTTCTAAAAAAGTAGATTCTAAGAAAATCTTTAGTCTAAATATTTCTTGATGTTCACTACTTAATTTATTTACTATTCCTTGAACTTTTTCTACATCTTCTTTATGTTCTAAACTAATTGTAAAATCTGTAGTATCTTCTATTTGTTTTTCCTCTATGGTTTCTACTATGGTAGTGTATTTATAATTTTTAGATCTAAAATAATCCACAACTTTATTAGTAGATATCCTATAAAGCCAAGTTCTAAAGCTAGCCTTACTTTCATCAAAATTATGAATACTCTTTAGCATACTTATAAAAATCTCTTGTGTTAAATCCATAGATAATTCTTTATCACTTGTTTGTTTAAAAACATAAACATATATTTCTTTATAATAATTAGAAATCAGCTCGTCAGCAGCACTTCTACTATTTCGTTTTTTAATTTTCTTAATAAGTCTTAAGTCCTTGTCCATACTTCACCCTCATAATTTATTTTCTACATTTATATATTCGTATATATTTTGCAAATAGTTTTAAAATATTTAAATAAAAATTCTATTTTTATAATATAACATTAAAAATCGTCTTAACTCAAAAAGTCCCGAAAAATAGTTTTCAGGACTTCTTCTTTTATATTGAAGGAATTTATAATTTATCTGGTTTATGGATAAATTATAAATTTCAACCGCTTAACTTGAGCAACGGGCGTAGCCGTTGGCGACATGAGCAAAGCGAATTTTTTATTCTATTGTAAGTTTCCAAGTACCTTGAATAAAATATTAATGAGAATAAACTGATACCTTAACATCATCAACACTTAATCCAAAAACAAATTTATTTTCTCTTAGCTTTAATATATCATCAGCACTTCCATTTACTAATACACCGTAAGACTTAACACCATTTTTCTCAACATAATCTAAAGTATCTTCATATTTAGATGTAAATGCATTAGGATGTTGAAGATCTATAAAATCCTTATTATCTCTCATATATTTTACTAAACTTTTAAAATGTGTTTCATATATATTCCCGCTATATTCACCACCAATACCTCCAAACTCTAGATAAGGATAATCCTTATTGTTTTTAAATCCCTCTAAAATAATTCCACTTCCACTACTTTCAAATCCCATTTGAGGAAGTAGTTGAGTATTCTTATCACAAGTTCTGACTCCAACCCAGCTAAAATATAAATCCTCGTTACTCTTAATCATCTTTGAAATTTCTTTCATATCTATATCTTTATTAAAGGAAACATAAGCACTTACCTGAGATGTACTTGGTAATTGTTTAAGCTCCTTCAATTGTTCACTATCATCATCAAATGCATCAGTAAAAGGATAAACTCCATATTTAAATATATTCATTACAGGATATTTATAAAAATCATGTGAAATATATTCTAATTTTCCTTCATTAATAACACCTTCATAAGTTGTTCCATTATTTTTAAATGTATTATTTTGATTTATACTAACATTATATTTTCCATAACCTAAGGACTCTTCATTAGTATAACTAGTTATAATTCCTGGGAAATGAAGTTCTGTAAATACAGATATATCCCTTAAAAATTGTGTTGAAAATTCACCTCTTGATGTTGTTGGATTATAATATTTAGAATCTATCATAGGAGATACAATATATTTAACTCCAGCTAAAATACCTATTACAACTACCACTGAAGCAAGGCAAGTTTTCAAAAATTTATTTCTTATCTTTCTATTTATCTTTTTTAATAAAATATCTTCTTCATTTTTCTTTTTCTTAAAATCATTATCATTTTTCTCATCATTCTTATCTAAAACATTATCTATACTAGTATTTGTATTAAATAAATCATCATCTATTTTATTACATAAATGTTCACTTATAATTTCATTCTTTTCTATTTCTTCTTCTATGAACTTGATTTCTTCTTCACTTGCTTTATTGTTTATATATTTTTCATAAATATCTTTAAAACTCATACCTATCCCTCCACCTTACTTTTCAAGTTTTTTCTAGCTCTATAAATCAAAGTTCTAACTGATCCATTGGATATATTCATAATCTCAGCTATCTTTTGTTGTGGTATTTCTAAATAATAATAAAGAATTACTGCCTCTTTCATGGCTTGAGGCAAGGTTATAATTTGATTATATAAATTTAATGATTCCTCACTTCTTATTAAATTTTTTAAAATATCACTACTAGAATCTTCTATATCTATTTCATTAATATCCAAATTAGATAATTTCTTATTTTTCCTTATATAATCTATCCATAAATTTCTACATACCATAAATAGCCAAGCTTTCACGTTTTCGTGATTATCATCTAGTGATAATATTCCTTTTACAAAAGCTTCTTGCATAATGTCTTCTGATAAGTGCTCATTTTTACAAAGAGAAAAGGTGTAAAGATAAACGTCCTTCGAATATAAACTATAAAATTTTTCAATCTCCCCTGTATTCATCCTTACCTCCTTTCATCTTATAAACGTATTTACTTTTAATATGTCACAAGTTTTTTATTACTTTTTAAATTTTCTTTAAGATTACTCAAAAAAAATAAGATATTGTATTAATACCAATATCTTAACTTA
Organism: Terrisporobacter sp.; assembly: GCA_036648085.1. GTDB lineage: Bacteria > Bacillota > Clostridia > Peptostreptococcales > Peptostreptococcaceae > Terrisporobacter. Next base: position 25,790 of record JAVXJA010000002.1, on the reverse strand, counting down.
ATCTCATTTTTAAACAAATAAATTATTAATTAATTATAAATTTGTAGTTTTCAATATAAAATTATTGCATGATGTAATCTTTAGTATACACTAAATTTTTCACCATTTCTAAAAAATACTTGTGCATAGTTAAATCATTTGTAAGCTCTGGATGAAAAGATGTAACTAACATGTTTTTCTGTCTAGCTGCCACAATATTTCCATCAACTTTTGATAATACTTCTACTCCTTCTCCTACTTCTTTTATGTAAGGAGCTCTAATAAATACCATTTCTACCTCATTATTAATACCCTTAACTTCACCTTTTACATAAAAACTACCAAGCTGTCTTCCATAGGCATTTCTCATAACCTCTATATCCATAGTTGCAAGATGTTTTGTATCATCATTATAAATATTTTTTGCTAATAAAATCATTCCTGCACAAGTTCCCCACACAGGAAGTCCACCTTCTATTTTTTCTTTTAAATCATCATATAAATCTAAAGTATTAATAAGTTTTCCCATAGTAGTACTTTCGCCACCAGGAATAATTAGACCATCTATGTCTTTCAAATCTTCTTTATTTCTTATTTCAACAGCTTCCACATCTAAGTCATCAAGTATACTTATATGCTCTTTATAAGCACCTTGCATTGCAAGTACTCCCATTCTCATATTACCAACCTCTAACTGCTAATAATTCTTCATTTGGTAAAGAACCTACTGCTACACCGCTCATAGCCTCACCCAAATCTTCTGAGATTTCTGCTAACATTTTAGGCTTATTATAATTAGTAACTGCTTTTACTATAGCTTCTGCTCTTTTCTCTGGATTATCTGATTTAAATATTCCAGAACCTACAAATACTCCATCACATCCTAGTTGCATCATTAAGGCTGCATCTGCTGGAGTTGCTATTCCTCCTGCTGCAAAGTTTACTACTGGAAGTTTTCCATTTTCATGAACATATTTAACTAAATCATATGGTGCTCCCATTTCTTTAGCTGCATTCATAAGTTCTTCTTCTCCCATAGATACTATAGTTCTAATTTGTGAAGTAACTGTTCTCATATGTTTTACTGCTTCTACTACATCTCCAGTTCCAGCTTCACCTTTAGTTCTTATCATTGCTGCACCTTCCCCAATTCGTCTAAGTGCTTCACCTAAATTTCTTGCCCCACATACGAAAGGAACTTCAAATTTAGATTTCTCTATATGATAAACATTATCTGCTGGTGTTAAAACTTCACTTTCATCTATAAAATCTATATCTAAGGCTTCTAATATTTGTGCTTCTACAAAATGACCTATTCTTACTTTTGCCATTACTGGTATACTTACTGCTTCTTGTATTTCTTTTATCATTTTAGGATCAGACATTCTTGCTACTCCACCTTGTTTTCTTATATCTGATGGAACTCTTTCAAGTGCCATTACTGCACATGCCCCTGCATTTTGTGCAATTATAGCTTCTGCTGGATTAGTCACATCCATAATTACTCCACCTTTTAACATTTGTGCTAAATTTTTATTTAATACTTCTCTACTCATAATTGTACCCCCTAATAAATTTTGTTTTATAAGGAAATAGTAGTACAATTATAATTGTATCACAATATTTTTAGGGAATATTCTAGCATTATACATATTGTATCCATACAATATTATGATTTTATATCTTATTTTTATCTAAATCTATGGTTATTGATTTTTGCTCTATCTTCTCCCCTGTATTAACATCTGTAACTATTGGTGTTATTTTTACTTTTTTACTATTCTTGAATATATTTCTATATGCTACTTTAACTTCACATTTTTCTTTCTCTTCATCATATTTTGGAGTCATATATTGAATTTGATACTCTTCATTATTATCATTTTCTAGTTTAATCTCAACATCATATTTATCATTTATATAATAACCCTTAATATCTGTAGTGTATTGAAGTTTTGCATAAATTGGTGATAAGTATAAATTATCAAATTGAAGTTCTTTCTCCACTCCATCTATATTAATTTTTATATTTTCATCTATTGTGTACTGGTCATAATTAACTGTAGCTTTTATTAAATCTTCTCCTTTTATAGGTATATCTACGCTCCAATCACTTCTAATTGCTCCACCATAGCCTACTTGTTCTTCTTTTGTCATTTCAGCTGATAAATGTATTTTCTTTGTATTTAATTTTATATTATATATTTTATCTTTATCTATAGAGTATGGAAATTTATCTTTGCCTACTTCTTTCACACTATATTCACCTGATTTTTCTGTAATAGGTTCACCTTCTATTTCATTTAAAGAAATCGTTGATACAACACTTGTTATTCCTTGTGAGTTTCTATCCTTATTGTCATAATCAGCTTGTCCACTATGTAAGATTCCACGCTGTTCTCCATCTACATAAGCTTCTATATTCCCTAAACTAATAAAAGTTTTTCTATCTCCCCATTTATCTATATTCCAATCTTTCTGTTGCTTTTGTGTGAAATCTTCAAGTGGATTAAACTTACTATCATCCACATCTATTTCCACAATTAAATTTCCATCATCTATCATTAAATTCTTATAAGTTACTTTTATATCTTTGCTTTCTACACTTTTATTTATTTCATATTTATAAGCTGAAATTTCTTCTTTTTTCATATTTAATATGCTTTGCACGCTATACCACATTTGTTCTACATTTGCCCATACAGTTTCATCAGACATAACTCCACAACCTAGTACAATCACTAAAGATGCTGCCACCATAGATTTTTTATATGATACTTTTCTAGATTTTATTTTTGATTTCATTCTACTTTTTATTTCATCATTATTATCAAACTTAATTTCTTTATATTCCTCTGTATTTATTTTTACATCATTTAATATTTCAAATTTATTTTTCATTATATTTTTCCTCCCCTATCTAACTATACTTTCTCTTATCTTTTTTCTGCCTCTAGATAATCGATTATATAAATTAGATATTTTCGTATTATTTTTTATAGCAATTTCTTCTAGTGGTTCACCATTTAAATAATGTTGCTTAAATAAATCCTTATCACTTTCATTTAAATAACTTAATATATCATTTATTTCTTCTTCCATTTCAGATTTTAATAATTCTTGGTCTATGTAGTAAATATCTTCATTCATATCCATATGTTCAATTTTTGATAAATACTTTTTCTTGTAATCTATAGCTTTATATTTAGATACGGCACATATCCAATTTTTAAAATTATTTTTACTCTTATCAAAGCTTTTTATATTATCCCAAATAGATAGCAATACATCATCAATACACTCTTCTTCATAATTTATTAGTACACCTAAGTGCCTTCTTACTACAGCAGTTATAATGCCTCTATAATTATCGATTAAAAGTTCCATGCCTTTTTCATTTTTCTTTTTTATATACTTAATCATTAATTCATCCTGCAAGTTTTGTTCCTCCTTCTGTAAAAGCTTTTACAATAACTAATACGATAATTTATATGAATTCCTATCAATACATTTTAATTTTTTTAATATATTTTATAATATCAGTTATATCTATATAATCGTACAATAAGAGAAATCCTATCGGCACATAAGCCAATAGGATTTCTCTTATTGTATTTCTATATTATTTTTATTATATTCTCTCACACCAGATAACGTTTACCTGATATCCTCCATCTACCACGCCTTGACTTGCATTTATAACTTTAACCTTTTTATTATCAAATTTTTCATTCACTTTTCAAAGTTATCTTTACTATTTCAGGCTTACAATTAACTCTAATTAATACCTTAGATCCTCCCAGACCTTTTGTAACTATCATTGTAGAATCATTTATTTTGTATTCTCCCAAATCATATTTAGGAAAGAAGTGTCTATTTGGAGATAATAACCCTCCAAAATAAGGTAATCTTATAATGCCACCATGAACATGACCTGCTAAAACAAGGTCCGCTCCCCATTTTGCATACTCCTCAAAATAAAATGGTGTATGGGCTAAAAGAATATTGTATTCATTATTATTTAAAGTGCCTAGTTTATTTTCAATATATTTCTCTTCTAAATCTAGATTTTTGTCTTTATCAAATAAATATTTATAACATTTAAATGGTATGGTTAATCCATATACATTTATATGACTATTCTCCTCTTGCAAAGTTATCATCTCATTATCTAAATGAACTGCATCTATATTTTCTAATTCTTTAAAATATTTCTCATATAAATCCTTATACTTCTTTATTAAAGCCTTTTGTTCATGATTTCCTGTTATGTAATAAACTTTATAATTTTTACTTAATTCTTTTAATAAATCTAAAGCTACGTTAAAGTTTTTATTTTCTCCATCTATTAAATCTCCAGTTATAAAAATAACATTTGGTTTATTATTTATTATCATATCTAGTAATGTTTTATTATTTTCACCAAAGCTTTTATTATGAAGATCGCTTATTTGTACAATTATATAATCATTAAATTCTTTTGGAATTTTATTATTATTTATTGTATATTCTACTACTTCAATTTTGCTCATTTACTTCACACTTTCTTTTTTTAAATAATATCTTAGAATTAATAATTTATCCAAAACATAAATTAATTATTACAATTGAAAAAGTTATAGAATAATCTATAACTATTTATTAACCTATATATTTTAATTTTCAAGCATTATATTTTTAATTTCCAATACACTTTCATCATCAAATATATCAACCTTTGTAATTGTATCGCCTTTTGAAAATACACATAAAACATTTTCACTATTATCTATAGCAAATATTTCTACACATTTCTCATCTTTATCAAAAACATAGGCATCATACATGCATTGGTTATCACCAACAATTTTCACCATCTGACTATAATCAACACCCTCAAAATTTTTAAAGTCTTTGTTTTTTATTTCATCCAAATTGACTTTATCGTAATCTCTAAAGATGTCAATAGCCATTTTAGAATCATAATAATCATCTAACATATCTGTTTTACTATAATCTATATTTTGAACAGTTTTAACTATATCATCTTCTAATCGAAGATATAGTGCACTATTTTCAGATTCTTCATTAGATAAGTTTTTGAAATATAATAGATCCATATTGGCTGATTCTCTTGCATCTTCAATACTTGTAATCTTATCAATATTATCTATATCCGTCCAATAAGTTGTTACATTAGGCTCACCTAAGTTACTTAAAACATAATCATAATTTTTTTTAACTATTTCACTATTATCATTTTGAACTTTTGTCATTGTTTGTTGCTTAGTTGCTTCATTAGGTAAATTCACCGAATTCTCTTCAACTTGTGTATTAGAACATCCTGTAAATAATATGCTCAATATAATTAGTTGGGCTAATGATTTTTTAATATTCATAATTTAGTCCTCCTATCCAAAAGATATTTGACATTTAAATATCTTTATTTCTTAAGTATTTTCTATTTTAAAATTATAACCTAAAATAAGCTTGTTTTGATAACAAATCTCATTTTGTAATTTTATTGTAATTTAAATCTAATTATGATACAGTTTCCTAAGTATAATATATCAATATTTAACATATTTATCAACAACTTGTTGTAAATGATTAAGTTTTATGTTTATTTATAAATACTTATTTAACTCTATTTATATGCATATAATTTAAAAATCGCCACAAAAAATTCGCTTCTCCTAAGGTACCTATGTGCGAAACACTTTCATTAAGCAGTTGGAAATTCTATTTTATCAAAAAAATAGATAAAATAAAATTTCATAAGAATTAAAAAAACCTTACACAGTTACATGTAAGGTCTTAATTATTATAAATTTATATTAAAGAATGCTTTATATCCTCTGTACATTTCAAATATATCTGCCTTAGAAACAACTTCGTAAGGTGCATGCATACTTAATACTCCTACACCACAATCTATAACTTCAGCACCGTAATTAGCTAATATGTAAGCTACAGTACCTCCACCACCTTGATCTACTTTACCAAGTTCTCCTGTTTGCCATACTACATTTTCTTGATTGAATATTCTTCTTACTTCAGATACAAACTCTGCGTTTGCGTCACTTGTTGAGCTCTTACCTCTTGATCCAGAGTATTTCATTAAAACTACTCCCTTACCTGCGTAAGCTGAGTTGTTTTTTTCATATACAGAGGCAAAATTGGGATCATAGGCTACATTAACATCCCCTGATAATACCTTTGAGTTAGCTAATGCTCTTTTTATTTTTAAATCAGAATAATCAACTTGTAAATTAATTAATTCTGCCACAGTATTTTCAAAGAATCTTGAATGCATACCAGTGTTTCCATAAGAACCTGTTTCCTCTTTATCTACGCATAAAGTAACTACAGTATACTCTGGTTTTTCAATTTCAAATATGGCTTTTACGGCTGCAAAGGCACATACTCTATCATCTTGACCATAAGCCATAACCATAGATTTATCTAGTCCTAAGTCTCTAGCTTTTCCTGCTGGAACTATTTCAAGTTCTGCACTTAAGAAATCTTCTTCTGTTAAGTTATACTTTTCATTTAATAATTTTAGTAGGTTATACTTAACACTTTGCTCTTCTTCATCCTCACAAGGAATACTTCCTATTAGAACATTTAAGTCTTCTCCTGCTATACCTTCAGCAAGCTTCTTTTGATTTTGGTCTGCTGATAAATGTGGTAATAAGTCATTTATACAGAATACTGGATCATTTTCTTCATCACCTATAGAAATATCAACCTTAGTACCATCATGTAAGAATACTACTCCGTACAGTGCAAGAGGTATTGTTACCCATTGGTATTTTCTAATTCCACCATAGTAATGAGTTTTGAAATATGCCATATTACTATCTTCATATAATGGATTTTGTTTTAAGTCTAGTCTTGGTGAATCTATATGAGAGGCAATAATTTTCATTCCTTGCTCTATATCTTTTTCCCCTATTACGAATAGTGCTACACCCTTATCTCTATTTTCTGCAAATATTTTGTCTCCACATTTTATGTTGTTTTTACTTGCTTCCTCAAAAGATATAAATCCTTGTTCTTTAGCTAATTTAATTACTTCTCTAGCACAAAGTCTTTCTGTTTTTCCTTTGTTTAAAAAATCAAGGTACTCTTTTGAATAACCCATAACATTATCCATGTTATTCATTTCTCTTATAACATTCCATCCATTTTTAAATTCATGTTTTAAGCTCATTTGTTCCCCCTATATTATATTAAATTTATTTTAGCTAATTATCTTTATTCTTCGTAGCCTCGTCATATTCCTCTGGTGACACTACTTTTACGCTATCTAATCTTGATCTAAAGTGAGCTCTAAAGTTAGCTAAGTATTCTTGTCTTAATACTTCTCTTTCAGCTGTTTCCTCTTTAGTTAATCCTTCTGCCTTATTCTTTTTTGCTAATTCATTTATTCTGTCTAGTTTTTTTTGATCAAACATTTTTTTCCTCCTAAGTTTTACCTGTCATTATTAATAAAATATTTTATTACTTCTTATATATTTTCCATTTTCATAAGTTGTAATAAATTCTTCTAAATTATTTTCTATTATAGTTATTCCTCTTTTGATGTCTTCCATATTAGTATTTGCTATATTTATCCTAAAAAATCTATCATCCATTATATTATCAAAAAAACAAGTGCCTGGTGTAATACAAACTCCTTTTTCTAATATGAAGTTATAAAAACTTTGAGATGAACATCCCCTTGGTAATTCTATAAAAAAGTTTAAACCTCCTACAGAATCTCTTATCTTCAACTTATCTCCTAGCTTTTCTTCTAATAAAACTTTTGTATGCCTATATTTTTTAGTATAAATTTCATCTATACTTTTTAAATATTCTTCCCAATTAAAGCACTTCATATAATAATACATTGATTTTTGAATAAGTCCAGGAGTCGATATATCTGAAGAATATTTTGCCCATAGAATTTTGGCTTGTAGTTCCATTGGAATATCTACTATACCTATTCTAAGGCCTGGCATAAGAATTTTAGAGAAACTCTTAATATATATTACTCTGTTGTTTTTGTCATAACTTTTCAAAGGTCTGTTATCCTTTGAGTCAAAAGTAAAGTCACTTATAAAATCATCTTCTAGTATGTAAAAATCGTATTGTTCAGAAAGCTCTATCAACTTCTTTTTCTTGTAAGTTGAATAAGAAATTCCCGTTGGATTTTGAAAGTTTGGCATTACATAAATCATTTTTGGCTTAATTTTTTCTAATTTAAGCTTTAATATGCCTATGTCTATTCCATCATCCAGCATGGGAATGGAAATAATTTTTGCCCCTCTACCTTTAAATACTTCTAACGCTCCATTATAAGTAGGTTCTTCCACAAATACTACGTCCGAATAATTTATAAGTCCTTTACAAACAATATCTATACCTTGTTGAGCACCAGATATTATTTGTATATTTTCTTTTCTAGTATGTATTTTTTTATTTTTCAAATATGAGCATAATTCTTCTCTTAATTCTTCAGAACCATTACCTTCATCGTATTCAAATATAGATGCTCCATCTTCTTCTAATGCCATATTTATAGCTTGTTTAAAATTATTTAAAGGAAATAAATCTGAGGATGGATTTCCACTTTCAAAGTGTACTACATCTTTATTTAATTTTATCTCACTTTTCTTTTTTATATTTAGAGATGAAGCAAAAGTTCCACTTCCTATGATTTTATAAACATAACCTTCTTTTTCTAGTAGTTCATATACTTTTACAATAGTAGCATTGTTAACACCTATAAAATCTGCAAACTTTCTTATGGGCGGAAGTTTTTCATGTTCTTCTATTTTATTTTCTACTATTAATTGCTTTATGTAATTATAAATTTGAATATATTTACTATTATTATCATCTAGAGTTAATTTGTATTTTTCCATTTATTCACCACTTATTTTTAGATTTATTGATGTTTAAATATGCATTTGTTATCATTAATATATATATAATACCAAATAATATGAAAAAGGGGGAAAAAAAAATTATGTTTTATGACTATCATATGCACTGCAGCTTCTCTCCTGATAGTAAAACTTCTATGGAAAAAATGATTGAAACTTCCATAAACCTGGGATTGAAAGAAATTTGTTTTACTGATCATATGGACTATGATATTAAACAAACAGACGATTTCGTAGTAAATTATGAACAGTACTTAAATAAATTAGAACTAATGCAAGATAAGTACAAAGATAAAATATCTATTAAGAAAGGTATTGAGCTTGGTCTTCAAAATCATCTTGTAGAAAAATACACCGAGGATATGAACAAATACAAAAATGATTTTGATTTTGTATTATGCTCTATGCATGCTATTGAAAGAAGTGATATGTATTATCCAGAATATTTTGTAGGTAAAACTCAACATGAGGCTTATGAAACTTATTATCTAAGACTTCTTGATATAGTAAAAAAATTTGATAGTTATTCCGTACTAGGTCATTTAGATTTAGTAAAAAGATATGGTAATTATGAAAATATTTTAGAAGATAAATTATTTATGTACATAATAGAAGAAATTTTAAAAACAGCCATAGACAAGGGAAAAGGTATTGAAGTAAATACTTCTTGTTTTAGATACAACTTACCTAATCTAACCCCTTCTAAGGACATTTTAAGGCTGTACAAAGACTTAGGTGGAGAAATTATAACTACAGGTTCAGACAGTCACTGTCCTTCTCAAATAGCCTATGAATTTCATCATGTACAGTCTGTATTAAAAGAAATAGGATTTGATTACATCTGTAAATTTGATAAGATGGAACCATCTTTTATAAAAATTTAATAATTATTTCACCTCCATAGGAATAAGTTGTTATATGGAGGTGTTTTTTTGAAAATTCCTAATTTAGTATTATCAACTATCATCTTATTTATTTCAAATATTATAGTTAGATGTTTTGGGTTCATCTATAAAATATTTTTGTCAAATGCTATGGGAGAAACAGCTCTTGGAGTTTATCATATGATTTTCAACTTCTTAATGGTTTGTATAGCTCTCACCACCACAGGTATTCCCACTGCTCTTAGTTGCTTAATCTCTAACAAACATACTTTAAAAGATAAAAAAGATACAAGTATATATTTTATATCTACTCTCTATATGTCTTTTCTTATTTCATTTATTATTTCTTTATTTGTATCTTTTAAAAGTGCAGAAATCTCTGCTAAATTTTTTAATGATGAAAACTTAAATCTATTTGTTTTATCAATCTGTCCTGCCATAGTAATTATCACAATTTCCAATGTACTACGAAGTTATTTCTATGGTATAAAAAAAGTAAAAGTACCTGCTATAGGTCAAATAATTGAGCAAATATGTAAAATGCTTTTTGTAATATTATTAGTTCTCTACATAAATGATAAGGCAATGATTTGTTATATTGCTTTACTTGGTATTTCCATTGGAGAAACTACCAATGTTATTTTTATGAGTATCTGCTTATATAAAGAAAACTCACTCTATAATAAATTCACCGTAAAACTTAAAGATTTTTATACTTCTTCAGTAGCTACTTTAAAAATGGCAATTCCTATTACTTGTAATCGTATGTCCTCTGTAGTTTTACAGTCTGTAAGCTCTATGATAATTCCCTCTCGCCTTTGTCTATCAGGTATGACACATATACAGGCTATGGGTGTTTATGGTGTTATAGGTGGTATGGTAATGCCCTTTGTATATCTTCCCTTCACCATTGGATCAGCCTTAGTAGTAAATTTAATACCAAGTCTGTCCCAGGAAGTCACCTTGAATAAATATTCTAATGTGATTGAAAAAATAAAATTTGCTTTAGTTCTTACCTTAGTAGTTGGAATTGCATCATCAATATTTTATTATTTTGCTGGTGAAAAATTATGCTACATGGTCTTTCATAATAAAAATGCTGGTACATATTTAAAAGCTATGTCATTAGCCCCACTTTTTCTATCATTAAATCAAACATTATCTAGCATACTTCATTCCATAAGAAAAGAAGTTATTGCTAGTGTAAATACTATATTAGGTATGGTAATTCAATTCATTCTTATTTACTTATTACTTCCAATACCAAACCTAAACATATATGCATATATTTATGCAGTAACTGTAACTTCTATATTCACAACAATCTGTCATAGTGTGGTACTTATAAGAGCTTTAAAAAAATTAAAAGTTAGGAGGTAAGAAAATTATCATGTTAAATAATATTAATCCCTTTTATATCTACGAAGATAAGAATTGTCTATATATAAAAAATATAAATAAAAAAACAGAAAAAATCTCAAGCAATATCATAAGCTACTGTGCAAACTTTGATAATGATGATTTAATTCATATTTGCTCCGTTGACACTAAAGGAAGGCTAATTCATTTTACTTATAAGGATGGTTATGTAAGAAAAAAAGTATTATGCAAAGTTTCTAATAATCCAAATAACTTAAAAAATATGAGATTATTTATAATAGAAAAATACTTAAATATTTTTTTAGTTGAAGAATCTTCTTTAAATGTTGATACATATAGAGTGTCTCATTATAATTTTAGACCAAGTAATAATAATATTTTTAAGTTCCACTTTAATAATATTCTAAAAAAAGATGAATTCATTTATAAACTTACTATTGATGATATGCATAATATGATTTTCACTTATGAAAGTCCTAATAGTAATAGAGAAGAATTAGAGTACCAGTCCTTAATTTTCAATACAAATAAAAGAAAATGGTTCCCTTCTAAAAGCCTCCTAAGAAGTGATCTTGATTCTATTGATGTGAATTGCTCCTCTACTATTAAAAGTGATATTTTTGAATATTGTTATAGTATTGTATATAAAAAATAATTTTCACAAAATGTAAAATAAAGAACTACCATAAAACATGGTAGTTCTTTTTTGTAGAGTAAAATATATACTTAATTATATTTGTTTATTTTTATTTACGTTACTGATTATTGATATTATTTTTTTGCTAAATTAGTTTCCTGCACCACAACTTGGGAAAGTACAAACATTAGCAAAAGTATCAACTACTCTTGGGTTAACAGCGCCAGAAGCACCAAGTACAACTATTTGTTCTTCAACTATTACACTTACTTCTTCTTGTAAGCAGCATATTAAATCTATTCCGCTAGGTATTTCTAAGTTAAAGTCGCATTCGCAATCACATTCGCATCCACATGGTTCTGCACTTATATAAGCTTTTGCTATACAATCAACTGTTAGATTTACATCATAATCTTGTTCTAGCTCAAAAGATTTTCCATTTGATGGACAGCAAATACGTGCTGATAATGTGTTATATCTAAATTCTATAGTATCAACTCTGCATAAATTTCCACCTATTCTTCTTATAGCTGGATAAGCATAAGCAACTACTTCAGTACATCCACAATGACCTCTTAATTCTAATACTAAGTCATTAACAATAGCTGTTAAACCTTTTTGTTTGTAAGAAACACTTTGTCCTTTACATTTAGCGCAACATTTTGCATTTCTCTCTGGACAAACAACATATGAAAATTCAGTGTCACAAGGTGAATTTTCTTCAACTTCAACTACTTCAAAATCATCAACTCCTATACATCCTGGAATAACCTCTATAGAAGAATAGTTCATGCATACTTCATCTATTTTGATATTTGCATATCCAGAAGAAGGTACACGACCTTTTACTTCTGCTACTTCACAATCAAAATATAGTGGTTCTCCATCTGGAGCTGTTGCATCTGTGAATATTTGGAATTGTATAGCATCGTATATTCTTTCTACTTCTATTGCAACTGGACGAGTGTTTTTAGTAGAATACTCAACATCTATTGGACAGCAACAATCTTCACCGCAACTATTTGATTGACATTGATTTGATTCGATTGTACAAGGTTGACATTGTTCCCCAGCTATACTTCCAGGTGTACAAGTACATTGACAGTTAAAAGAAGTTGGTGCTACATTGTTTCCCCCGCCATAATGACCTGAATTAACTTCAGTTTCATGATGATTTTCATTTGCACATCCACATGAATTCTTCTCAGTTTTATTTTTACACCCTCTATCAAATTCAGTTAAATCTTCTTCTACATCTACTATAGGAGCTACATTTTTAGCCTTCATATTAGATATTTGTTTGTTGTACATTTTTCTTTTATTCCTTTTCAAATCTTGCATTTTAATTTATCCTCCTTATAACGATATTTATTAAATGTCATGGCTTCATAAGCCTACTTAATATTATGCAATTTTGCCATTAAGTGTTACTTCAGAAACCCTCGTCATAATAAAAATAAGAATATAATTTTTTTTTTTCAAATATATTATAATATGAAAAATTTTAGGAGGTTGGAGATGAGTTTTATAAATGAGTGTTGTGCCTTAATTAGGCGCTCTGGAAAAGATATGCTTTATATCAACCTTGGAAAAGATGGTCTTTATTATAACTATTACGATAATAATGATAATATAGTTCATAGGGATAGATTGATACTAGATATGAATATAGATTTTACTAAGTATTCCTTTAATCTAGATGAAGATGATAATATTTATTGTATTCATTGCAATAATAGTTTAAATATTCTTCAATGTAAAAAAAACTCTCATGTTTTCACACAAAAGGATAATATTACTTATAATTATAAAAAATTTGGTATTAACTTTCCTTATATAAAGTATATAAATGAGGATGCTCATGTTTTTTATTATGTATGTAATAATAATTCTTCAAATGTTTCTGCTCTCTTCCATCATTACAAACATAATGATCATTGGGTTGAAAATAAAATTGATTTTGTCAATCATATCATTCTAGATAATTTTACTGTTTTATGGAATAATGCTGTTCCAACTATTTTTTATTTTAATTTAGTAAATGGATGCGAAGAAGTTTTTACTTCTAGATTTAATTTAGGAACTTATTCTTGGAGTGAACCCTTACAAATAACTAATTCAGGAAAAAACAAACTTTATTTAAGCGCTATTAGAGATAATATTAATTTTTATCATATATGTTTTTGTGAAAGTAATGAAAATGGATATATGATTGAGTACTTAAGCGGATATTTAAATGAAAATAAATTTGCCACAGAAACATCAACTTATGTTAATTCTCCTTCTGCTTGTATGTATCCATCTTTGATTAAATCGGAAACTACACTTTATATTTCTTGGGTGGATTTTAATAAGCTTTTTACTGTAAAATCTGATAATTTAGGAAAGAGTTGGTCTAAGCCAAGTTTGGATGAGGACTCTATTGAAGAAAAATTTAGTAGAGCTAGCTTTTACTCTAATTACTATGAGGATTGTAAATATAATGTAAGCTATGTTTTCTCTACTTTACATGATGTGGGAATATTAGGGATATAAAATCCGCTATTCTTAAATTTGGGCAAAATAAAAATGTTGCTATAATAGCAACATTTTTTTATTCCCAAAACACCGTTGATCCTGTAAATTCAGACCCGAGAATCTCCCAGGTGGGTGACCTACTTACAAATTTGAATTCCTTTATATAAATATAATGGCTTTCTACTATTATAAGACCCGATCTCCCGTCCAATGCATGTCGGTTGAATTTAAAGGTACCTATCGCATGTCTCAGGAATATTTATTTGTTTTCTAATTTGATATTTTTATTATATATCAAAAGTCAAAATAATTAAAGTACTTTTATCTGTAAAATTATATAAATTTAAGTTATTTTTCCATTTTATAGTATTTTACTTATGTAACGATGACTTCATAAAAAAAAATTACTTTTTAGATGAAGTCTTTCTTCTTCTATTTGGGTTTCTTTTGACTTTACTTTTGCTGTGTTTTTTGTTATTTGAATTAGTTTTATTAACTTCCACATAGTCATTCTTATAATCAGCCTCATCTTCTATCTCTTCGTAATCATTTTCATTTTCTTCTTCCACGTATTCATCTTCTTCTATTTCATCATCATCTGAATTTCCTTCTAATCCTCTTAATAAACCACTTAATAATTTTAAATTATTAATACTACCTAAATTACTTAAATCAGCTAAAGAGCTTAATGAAAAACCGCTACCATCCTCAGCTTCTGGTAAAAATAACTCAGCTAATAAATCTATTTTCTTTTTCATTTCTAAGGCTTTTTCTACAGACTGTTTTTTCTTTTCTGGAAATACTTCTAAAATTTCCTTAATCATCATATTTTTCTTATCTTCTTCTTCCATACTTCTAAAGAAGTCACTCTCTTCTTTTTCGCTTAAAATATTAATATCATTCAATTTTTTGATTCCCTTTGCTAAATCAAGGACACTTTCTAATTTAATTAATATATTTCTTTCATCTTTGCTCATATATTTTTTTGTTCTTGTTATAATTTCCATTCCTCTATCTAAATCCTCTTCACTTAAATCGAGTAATTTAATACCTTTATTAAGATCACTCATATCAAATTTTAAAGCTTGACCTTTACTTCTTTTATTAACTTTACTATTTTCTTTTTGGACATTTTCTTTTGAAATACCCTCACTTGAAATACCATCACTTGAAATAGTTTCTTTTATATTACTTTCTTTAGGCTTAGTTCTCTTTTTAATTTTTTTAATTTTTCTAACCTTTTGCCCTCTACTTTTACCTTGGTTACTGCTGATAGTCGGCTCCATTACTTCCACCTCCGTAGTAGTAGAAGTATTTGAAGACTTATTTGATTTATTTTTATTATCGAACAATGATATATTCCCATTACTCAATAGCATCATTGCAAGCATTAACAGTAAATTGTTCACATAAGTCCCCCCTTAATATTCCTACTCCTTCTTATTAAAATATGAATTTTGATTTGTATATGTTACATTTTAATTTACTACTACGTGTATATTTTATAAGGATTTATTTATCTAAATTTATCTAACTATCACATTTACAAATTGCCTCTATATATAAATCCTATGAATTACAGTCTGTATATATTATAGAAACACTGTTTTTTATTAAATTTACAATAATTTTACCTTATCTTAATAACACCTTTACATAGGGTTGATATGATTTTATTAAAGAAACATAATTGAGGTGAAGCTTATGCCTGGAACTTATGCCCATTATTCCTTTGGCATTAAAGTATTTGATGAAACAGACAATCATATTACTAGAATTATTGCTACAAATTTAGACCTATTTTTATTAGGTCTACATGGTACTGATATTTTCTCTTTTTATAAGCCACTACAAAATAATAAAATCAATCAAATTCCATATGATATCTTTTCTCAAACAATTAATACCTTCTTTATTAATGCAAAAAAAATAATTTTAAACTCCACAGAAAAAGAACAGCTATTATCTTATATTCTAGGTTTTATTTGCTATTTTATATTAAATAACCAGTGCAATCCTTATATTAATAAAATAAGCTACAAAACTGAATTTTCCCTTAAAGAAATAGAATCTGAGTTTGACAAGTTTATCCTAATTAAAAATCGGAAAAATCCTTTAAAAGTAGATCTTGTGAATCATCTTTCTACAGATATTGAAATCATAGAATATATATGTCCTTTTTTTAATGTAGAAAAAAAATATATAAAATCAGCTATAGAATCTATGAAATCTTTAACTTCTCTTTACACTACCTCCAATAAATTAGTACGATTTATAGCTTTAAAAATCTTAAAATTCACTGGTAATTATGATGAAATGCAAGGATTATTCTTTTATTCAGATCGTAACACTAAATGTAAAAAAGAATGTGAAGAGCTCTATAATCTGTATAATAAGTCTATTGAAAAATCAATTATTGCCATGGATAATTTTTATGACTTCTTATATAATAAAGAACCTTTAAGTTGTATATTTCTATAATTATTAATTATTTTACAGAAAAAGAGCTTCTACTTAATGAGTAAAAATCATTTTGATATAGCTCTTTTTTCTATTATTTTCATAATTTTATTGATTTCTATTGATAATTTATTATTTTTCTATATAATTTAGTTAACCAGTATTTTTACAAAGGTTAACATTTAATAATTAATGGAGGTTCTATGAAGCTTAATACTAAAGAATTAATACTTTGTTCAATATTTGCAGCCTTAACTTCAGTCTTAGCTCAAATATCTGTACCACTTCCTTTCACAACAATACTTTTAACTATGCAAGTTTTTGCCATAGCTATAACAGGTTTAATGTTAGGGTCTAAATGTGGCTTTATATCTGTAATAATATATTTACTCCTTGGATGTATTGGAGTTCCTGTGTTTTCAAACTTTTCTGGAGGTATTGGAGCTTTATTAGGTCCTGATGGTGGATTTTTAATAAGTTTTCCATTAATGGCATGGATAATAGGATACTTCAAAGAAAAATTTAATTCTTCTTATTCGATTATTATAGGTATGTTATTAGGTCTACTATTTGTGTACATAATTGGAACTGTAATGTTTTCTTCTATTACAGGAAATACTATTTATCAAAGTATAATATACTGTGCTGTGCCTTTTATTATTCCAGATTTAATCAAACTATGCTTAGCTTATGTAATAGGCACTACTGTTTCAAAACGAGTTATCTTATCAACTAATTAGGATTTTTTCACAGTAATAAAAGTTTACTTTTTGAATAAATATGTTTTATACATTAATATACTTTAAATATATCTTTTTAATTGTAAATATTAACACTCTTATAAAGTATTTGCATATATAAATAGTATATTAGTTAAAACCTATCATTAAAAATACTTATATTTCAGAATATAAATTCTATATTATTAATTTCATTAATACTTAGATATTAATATTTAAAAATGAAAGGAGCTTTTTTATGAAAAAAGTAGATCCAAAAACACTTGAAAAGTTCGCTAAAGAGAAAAATATTGATAAGAAAAAAGTAGAGAAAATCGCTGATAGCTATAAAGGTAAGTCTGAAAATGAACTTATGGATGAACTTGTTAAAATAGGTAAAAATCTAAAAGGTAAAGATGAAGTTGTCTCCAAGTTCAAAAATTTCTTAGATCCTGAGCAACAAAAAAAATTAGATAATATAATGAATAAAATAACTGATGCAGAAGTTCAAGAAAAGGTTAAAAAGAATGTTAAGAAAACTAAGAATATAAATAAACATCAGAAATTTCAAAACGAGGAAGCTAGTGCTCCTACTACTAAAAAGAAAGTTAAAAAGGTTAAAAGAGTTAAAAGATCTTCAACTAGTGAAGAAAACAACGATTAATTCTATCTATGGAAAAGCTGCTTATAAGTAAAAAAGCACCTTACAATTATAACTAATTGTAAGGTGCTTTCGATTTTTTAGCTTTCTATTGCTTTATGAACTTTGTCTAACAATCTATCTCTTATTTCTTTTCCTTCCGCTAACATTGATACACAGCCTTCACTATATGCTGTGTAAAGTTCTTTATTTTCTAATCCCATTAAATTAACTTTTACGTTTAGTATAGCTCCTTCTAATCCTGTACAAAGCATTAATGTTCCCACACCTATATCAGTTATTGCATTTTGATTTCCATTAGCTATTAGTAATTCTAATTGTTTCATAGCTTCTAAAGATAAAGTTGCTGTTTTATAAGGTACTTCTATAGAGAATTTTGTAGCTTCTTCTAAGGCTTCTTTTCTCTGTATTTTTTCTTTGAAAGTTTCCTTTGGCATTTTTAAGGCTTTCATAAATGCATTAAAAGACTCTGTATCTTTATCTATTAATGTATCTAACTGAACTCTTATTTCTCCTAATTTCTCAAATCTTTCGCTAAATTCATTTTTTATCTCTTCATCTAAAGCTTCAAATTTCTTCTTACCAAAGCTTAAGTGAGCCATCATCCTTGATAGACCTATACCAATATCACTGGCAAGAGCTGCTACAGAACCTCCACCTGGTGCTGGTGAGTTAGAATCTACCTCATTGGCAAAATTAATCACTGTCATATCTATTAATTTCATACTATTCCCCCATATATTAAATTTTTAGTAAACTACTTGTTTGTTGTTTACCACAAGTCTGCCTTCTTTATAAACCCTGTCTATATGGTTTATTCCAAAGTGATACATTAAATATTCCACATTTGGTGCATCAAATATGGCTATATCTGCTTTTTTACCTACTTCTAGAGAACCTATCTCACTTCCTCTATCTATTGCATGAGCAGCATTTATAGTCACTGCAGTTAATACTTCATTTGGTGTCATTTTTAAGTTTAAACATCCAAGTTGCATTACAAATTGTAAGTTTTCACTTGGACAACTTCCTGGATTATAATCAGAAGATAAACTTACAGGAACATTTAAATCTATCATTTTTCTACCATCAGCAGACTTTTTATTTAGATTAAATGATGTCCCAGGCAATATATTTGCAATTATACCTTTATCCGCCATATCTTTTAAGCCTTGTTCACTGGCTGCCATTAAATGGTCAGCTGATATACAGCCTAATTTAGCTGCTAATTCTGCTCCACCTATGGGAACTATCTCATCAGCATGAATTTTTAATTTATATCCAAGTTCTTTTGCTTTGCTTAATATGTAGTCGCTTTCTTCTACTGAGAAAACTCCTTCTTCACAGAAAACATCGCAAAATTCAGCAAGACCTAATTCTTTAATTTTAGGCATCATTTCTTCTACTAATATTTTAATATATGCTTCATTATTACCCTTATATTCCTTAGGTATGGCATGTGCACCTAAAAAAGTATGAACTAAATCTATTGGATGATTTCTATCTAATTTATGAGCAACTTCCAATTGCTTAATTTCTGTTTCTAATTCTAGACCATAACCACTTTTCTCTTCTGCCGTAGTTACTCCTAGCTCTAACATTCTATCTAAACTTTTTTTAGCTTTATTGTATAATTCTTCTTGTGTTGCATTTTTAGTAGAGTTAACTGTACTTAAAATCCCTCCACCTTCTTGTAATATTTCAATATAAGGAACTCCATTTATTTTTTTTGAGAACTCATTTTCTCTAGACCCACCATGAACTAAATGTGTATGAGAATCAATAAGTCCAGGTGTTACTAATAAACCATGTGCATCATCTATAACAGTATTTTCACCTACTAATTCCTTATAATCTTCTCCTACACCTACTTGAAATATTTTACCTTCAACTACTGCTATATAAGCATTTTCTAAAATTTCAAGTTCGTTCATTTGTTTTCCTACCCTAGGAAAAAATGAACCTGACATTGTAACAAGCTTACCTATATTTTTTATAATTAAATCCATTTTCATATTATCACTACTCCATTAAACTAGTTTCAAGTACTTTATCTAAAGAGAAATTCTCAAGTCCTAAATAATAGGCTGCTGTATCTATTAAAGCTTCCATTGGACAAAGTCCTACTACTTCACTTCCTGTAACATTAACACCATATCTTCTAGCTTCCATTTTTACCGCTTCAAAAGCTCTATACATAGCAGTTTTACTGTAGTCAGTTAAGTTCATAGTAACTTGAGTCATATTTTTCTCTGGTATTTCCACTGGACCTGCTTTTATAAATCTATATCCTCCACTAGAATGTCTTATAGTTTTAGCTATTTTTGCAGCTATTTCTATATTTGGAGTGTCTAAATTTATATTGTAAGCTATAAGAGGTTTTCTAGCTCCTATTGCTACTACTCCTGCTGTTGGATGCTTTTTAGCTACTCCAAAATCCGGTGCCCAATTAGAATCTTCAAATTTATCATCTAATCCTTCATATTCACCTTTTCTTACTGTTGCTAAATTTTCTCTCTCAGGCTTATTTGCAGCTGCTTCATATAAAAATACCGGTATTTCATATTCTTTCGCTACCATTTCACCTAATTCATTAGCAACCTTCACAGAATCTTCCATGGTCATACCTTTGATTGGTATAAATGGACAAACATCACAAGCTCCAAATCTAGAATGTTGACCTTTGTGAACATTCATATCTATAACTTCTTTTGCCACACCTATAGCTTCAAATACAGCATTTTTTACTGCTTGTGGTTCTCCAATTACAGTAACTACTACTCTGTTGTAATCTTTATCAGCTTCGTAGTTTAATAATTTAACTCCTGCTCTTCCTCTTAAAGGACTTACTATTTTTTCTATTTTTTCTAAATCTCTACCTTCACTAAAATTAGGTACACATTGTACTATTGCCATGATTAAATCCCCCTTATTTGCTATATATATTAGTAAATACTATTCAAATATTTTATCTCCAACAGTTTCTTCAATTAATTCTTCATCAACTAAGAAAGGTAGTGTTAAATGATCTTTTCCTTCACACATTTTGTTATATTCAATTACAGTACTTATAGAATTTTCATTTCTAGCCCAAGCACGTCTAGCAACTCCACTCATAACATCCCAAGGCATGGAAGTTCTAAGTATGTCATCTACTCTCATAGAACCATCTAATACCATTCCAAACCCACCATTTATAGATTTACCTATCCCTACTCCTCCACCGTTGTGAAGAGCAACTAAACTCATACCTCTTGCACAGTTACCTGCGAAACAGTGAGTAGCCATATCAGCCATTATATTACTTCCGTCTTTTATATTAGACGTTTCTCTAAATGGAGAATCTGTACCAGATACATCATGATGATCTCTACCCATCATAACTGGACCTATTTCACCTTTTCTTACCATATCATTAAACTTAAGAGCAATACTCGTTCTTCCCATAGCATCTTGATAAAGAATTCTTGCTTGAGTACCAACCACAAGATTATTTTTCACTGCATCTCTTATCCAAACCCAGTTATCTCTATCTTGATATCTTCTATCTGGATCTATACAGTTCATTGCAGCTTCATCAGTTTTCACTAAGTCTTCATGTTTACCGCTTAAGCAAACCCATCTAAATGGTCCATATCCATAATCAAATAATTGTGGTCCTAAAATATCCTCCACATAAGAAGGGAATATAAATCCATCCTTTTCATCTATTCCATTTTTAGAAATTTCAGAACATCCTGCATCATAAACAGCTTTCATAAAGCTATTTCCATAATCAAAGAAGTAAACTCCTCTGCCATGTAATATTTTTATTAATTCAAAATGTTTTCTTAAGGTTTCATCTACCAAAGTAGCAAACTTCTCTGGATTATGACCTAATAATTCTGTTCTTTCTTCAAAAGTAATTCCTGCTGGACAATATCCACCATCATAAACTGCATGACAAGAAGTTTGGTCAGATAGTAAATCTATATGAATATTTTCATCTACTGCATATTGAAGTAAGTCAACTATATTACCATGATAAGCTATGGCACAAGGTTCCTTAGAATCCATTTTTTCATGGGCTAAATCAAAAGCTTCTTTACAACTATTAGCTACTGCACTTACCCATCCTTGAGTATATCTAGTTTCTATTCTTGAATAATCAACTTCAGCAATTATTCCTACTCCACCTGCTATTTCAGCAGCCTTACCTTGGGCACCACTCATTCCTCCTAATCCTGAAGTAACAAATAATCTGCCTGCTAAGTCTTTATCTTGTGGTATTCCTAACTTTAATCTGCCTGCATTTAATAAAGTTGAGTATGTACCATGTACTATTCCTTGTGGACCTATATACATCCACCCACCAGCAGTCATTTGTCCATAGTTAGCTACACCTATTGCAGCTGCTCTTTTCCAATCTTCATTGTTATCAAACATACCTATCATAAGTGAGTTAGTAAGTATTACTCTAGGAGCATCTGGTTTAGATTTAAATAATCCTACTGGATGTCCTGATTGTATTGCTAAAGTTTGATCTACTGTTAATACTTCTAAGTATTTTTTTACTAATTGATATTGCATCCAGTTTTGAAATACTTGTCCTGTTTCTCCATAAGTTACTAGTTCATAAGGATAAAGAGCTACATCAAAGTCTAGATTGTTATCAATCATAACTTGAAAAGCCTTTCCTTCTGTACAGTTACCTCTATATTCATTTATTGGCTTTCCTTTTAAACCGCCTGCTGGTCTAAATCTATATCCATATATTCTTCCATAAGTCATTAATTCATCTAAGAACTCTGGTGCTAATTCTTCATGATATTCTTCTGGTATATATCTTAAAGCATTTTTTAATGCTAATTTTATATCAGCGTTAGTAAGTTTTGCCTCTCTTCTTGGTGCTCTTCTTATCCCTTCTTGAAATGTTGGGATTTCTTTTGGTATGTCTGTTAATTTAATTTTCATAGCATTATTAATATCTATATTTGTAAAATTTAAAGTCTTTTCC
Organism: Terrisporobacter sp.; assembly: GCA_036648085.1. Lineage (GTDB taxonomy): Bacteria > Bacillota > Clostridia > Peptostreptococcales > Peptostreptococcaceae > Terrisporobacter. Next base: position 2,645 of record JAVXJA010000002.1, on the reverse strand, counting down.
ATTTTGATTTCCCCCTGTGTATTTTTAAATCCTATGCATTATGTCCTAATTCTTTTTTAGCATCTATATCTTCAAATAATAATATTTCTTCTTCCAAAGCTTCTTCTACTGCTTCTACTAATAAATTATCTTTGATTATATCTTCACAAATATTTATATCTTTGTACATTATTCTATCTTTATCTATAAATGGAGTATGCTCTCTTACTATTTTATAAGCAGCTTCTGTTCCTACTCCTAAATTTTTCTTTCCTCTTAAATCTATTGCTTGAACACTTGTTAAAATTTCCATGGCAATAACTTTTCTTACATTATCCATAATATCTCTAGCTTTCCTAGCAGCTATTGTTCCCATGGATACATGGTCTTCTTGGTTAGCAGAAGAAGGTATAGAGTCAACACTTGCTGGATGAGCTAATACTTTATTTTCTGAAACTAAAGATGCCGCAGAGTATTGTACTATCATAAATCCTGAGTTTACCCCACCATGATTTACTAAGAAGGCTGGTAGTCCATAACTTAAAGCTGGGTTTACCATTTTTTCTAATCTTCTCTCAGATATATTAGCAAGTTCTGATAATGCAATTCCTAAAAAGTCAAAACTTAAAGCTAAGGGTTGACCATGGAAGTTACCACCAGATATAATCTTTTGGTCTTCTCCTGGGAATATTATTGGATTATCTGTTACTGAGTTCATTTCTATTTCTAATTTTTCTTTTACATATTCTAAAGCATCTTTACTAGCTCCATGTATTTGTGGTGAACATCTTAGAGAATAAGCATCTTGAGTTCTAAGCTGTCCTTGTTCACTTACCATCTCACTACCTTCTACCATAGATAATACATTTTTTGCAGTATTAAATTGACCTTTGTGAGGTCTTACTAAGTGTACTCTTTCATCCATAGCACAAGTAATTCCATTTAAGGCTTCCATCGTTAAGCAAAGAGATATATCTGCAGTTTTCATTAAATTAAGTGCATCATAAACAGTTATTGCTCCTACAGCTGTCATACATTGAGTACCGTTTATTAAAGCTAATCCTTCTTTTGCAGATAAAAATTCTAAAGGCTCTATTCCTGCCATTTCCATAGCTTCTTTTGAGTCCATTTTTTTTCCTTTATATATTGCTTCTCCAAGTCCTAACATTGTAAGAACCATATGAGAAAGTGGAGCTAAGTCACCAGAAGAACCAAGAGATCCTTTTTCTGGAACTATAGGATGTACTCCTTTATTTAACATTTGTTGTAATACTTCTAGGGTTTCAGTTCTAACACCAGAGTATCCCTTAGATAAAGCATTAGTTCTAAGTACCATCATAGCTCTTACTATTTCTTCACTAAGAGGATTTCCTACACCACAAGAGTGAGACATTATTAGATTTTTTTGTAACTGTTTACATTCATCTTTTGATATTGCTACGTCAGAGAATTTACCAAATCCAGTAGTTATACCATATGATATTTGTTCTGCTTCTACTATATCGTCAACTATTTGTCTTGATACTTTTACATTTTCTAGTGCATTCTGACTAATCTCAATGGGACAATTATATCTTGCAACCTTAACTAAATCTTCTAACGTTAAGCTATTTCCATCAATTATTAACTTTTTCATATGAACCTCCCATAAATTTAAAGTACTATTTCTAACATTTCAAAAAACATTGTTAAATAATATTTATTTCAATCTTTTAGTAATTCTACATAATTTCTGAAAATACCTTCTACGTTTTTCTATCTTTTACCTTTACAAACGCAGAAAGTATCTATGATACGTCATATTATTTTTGTACATATAAAAAGAAAGAATCCTACAATTCTCTTTAAAATGATAGGATTCTTTCTTTTTTTGTTATTTTCTATTTTAGTTTGAATGTAATTTTGCTTCTAATTCACAAGATATTGCTAAATTATATATGTAAGCATTACTTACTTCATTTATTAATTTTGCTTCTAATTCTACACTTAAATTCATGTTATTTATTTTATTTGCATAATTCATAACATAAGCTCTAATGTCTTTAACTCCATCGCATTTATAGTAATTTAATCCTTCTGCAGCTACTTTATAATTTACAGCAAGTAAAGCTACAAATGTTCTTCCACCAAATAAATCTGCTATAAATCTAGTGTATGCATAAGCTACTATAAGCTCTGGATTTGAATTATCTATTTCCTTTATTCTATTTATAAAAGTTGATGTTGATGGCAGTAACTCCATAGTTTCTAATTTATCACCTAATAAAAACTCTAAATCTTTTTTAATTAATTCAGATTTATATAATTCTGTTGTTGCAAATTCTTGTACTACTTTATTATCTTTATTTTTTTCAATAGTCTCTTCTATTGCTTTGTACATAAAATGAAGATTAAATAAATATTCTGCATAAGTATCTTTACAAGCATGTCCATCTACTATTCTCTTTATAAATCCTGTATGTTCTGCTGCACTGTGTAGTGTTGCTGTATTTTTTCTTATTTTAGTCATTAAATCCATATTGTTTACCTCACTTTTCATAGTAATTCTCTTTTTTAAAGAGATATTTATTAAATCACCCATTGAAAATGATTATCATTACTATGTATATGCCCAGTATTTTTTATTTTAAACACTACTTTATAAAAATAAATAAAATCCTATCATT
>JAVXJA010000001.1:0-194049 GCA_036648085.1 Terrisporobacter sp. | reverse complement strand
ATATTTTCATGCATAAATCCAATAACATTGGAAAGAACCTCTTTGACGCTTACTTTTATAAGGTGTGCTTAACATACAATTAAATAGGATTTATATTAAATTAAGGCATAGACAATTTATTACTATATCTACGCCTTAACAAAATTATCATAGAAAGCTATTTACAGAAAAACTTTCACAGCCTCCATTTTATACTAACGCTTTTAAAATATATCTTCTATTTTAACCCAACTTAAATCATTCATATCCTCATTGTATATAGTATTATTTAAATACAGCTTTTGATTTGCATCATAATCCCTTACAAATCCCCAATTTATATTATGTTTTTGACCATATCGCTTTAATGCTTCAAACTTATTTTCAACTTTTATATCAATATTCTTTGAATTTCCATACTTATCTTCTCCACCTTTAGCTTCAATTATCCATATACTACTATCTTTTAATTTAAGAATATAATCAGGATAAAAAGACCATTGTTTATTTAATATATCTACATAAACAATCGAGAAATATTGCTGAGAAGATTCCCCATTTTTATAAATCCACTCTACATTATTATTATCCTCACAATATCGTTCAAATTTAGTTTCTGGATTAGATCTAACTACATTAGATGGATAGTTTTCATATACATTATTCCTAATAATCCATGGATCTCTTATATTTGGATTGTACATAATCATATCTATTTCAGGTATTGAAAACTCTTCTTCTCTTATACCTGGTATATCAAATTGTTGCTGAACATGCCTCTTTGAAAGTGCTTCTATACATTCTACTTTTAACTTTTTTTCATTATTTATTACAAATGCATAAAACTCTCTTCTATTTAAATTAAGTATACCTTTATTTTTATTCTTTTTGTACATAAATAATCTTTCTAAAACTTTTCTCATTTTGTCATATTTCATACCAACTTTAGATGATATAGATCCTATAGCATGTTTCATATCTATACCATTTTTATGAGTATTAACTTCCTCATAAATATTTATTGTATCAATATTTTGTATACTCTGTGCTGTTATATTTGAAATATTCCCCTGTACTATTTTAGCCTTTAATTCTGTTCCAAATATAAAGTCTTTACTCTCAAATATTATTCTATTTTGTTTTTTATCAGATGATAGTGTATACTTATTCTTTAAATGTTCATATATACTTTCAAATGCATCTCTACTTCCATGCTCATCTGATTCATTATTTTTATATTCTTTTATTAATTTAAATCCTTTATACTCTTCTTTTAAATATATCAATTTACATTCAGATGCATTGTCTCCTAATTCACTCTTTACAATTTCTGTATATTTTGTATCAAATGTATATAAAAAACAATTATCAGTTAGTTCGTTTTCATAATGCCTTGCTTTTGGCATCCTTCTTATCCTGCCTATTATCTGTGTCTCAAATATTTCAGACATATTATCTCTTAATTTAACCAATATTTTAGCTCTAGGACAATCCCATCCTGTGGAAATTGCTTGCTTCATAATTAATATAGTATATCTATCATTATTTAATGAGATATTATCTATATTCTCCTTCCTTTCTGATAACCATATAGCTACATCATTATCATATGTAAATCCTTTTTGTTGTAAATATAATTCAACACTCGGAACTAATAACTCAGATTTTTCTCCATTTGGTAACTGTATAATTATTAGTGGATTTATATCTAATCCATTTTTTTTATATTTATTATGCATATCTTTTCTTTTTTCTAATGCTAAATTGATTAAATATTCATGTTCATTTTCTATATGAGTGTTACCTTCTACACCCTCATTTATATACAGCTTTTTACAAATAAGGCCTTCTTTTATTACATCTATTTCATCCACTTGAATCATCTTAACTTTTTTATTAACTATAGGTGTTGCTGATGCTCGTATAATCTGTTTAGGGTAAAAAGACCTTATTATTCCTTCAGACTTGATAGTTTGATTTATATGTTCTTCGTCTATAATGACGATAAAATTAAAATTATTATTTTTAGCTTCATCTATTCTATCAAATAAATTCTTTCGTTCTTGCTCCTTTATTGCTGTATTACCCTTTTTATTAACACTTTCCCAATTTATAAAAACTGTGTCGCCTTCATTAAAACCAGTTTTTAACACATCAATTATAAGCTTAGTATCCTTTTCAGGTAAATATTTGTTCATTTTACTTTTAGACTGCTCTTCAAGCTCTCCTGTACCTGGAGTTAACCATATAAATATAGATTGTTTAGATACATCATCAACATAACGTTCTATAAAATTTATCAACATTATTGTTTTTCCAGAACCTGTCGGAGCTTTAACTACTATTTCATCATTTTTATTAGATATACATTCATCAATTAATTCATTAACACATTTTTCTTGAAATTCTTTTAATACTATGCCATGCATAACCCTTGTTCCTCCTTTATCTCATCTACAAAATAATATTTAGGTATATCTAATATTTCTATATTATATTTATCTAAAATATATTCTTGATGTCTAGTAAGCAACACATTATCTGACATATATATCTTCTTACACTTTATTAAATTCTTTTCATTATCTATAAATTCATCAGCTGATGAATCATCATAAACAACCTTAATTGAATCATCATCAATCCTGATACCATTATCTAACTGTATTAATGTTTCTATATACCTCATTAACTCATCGGTAATATTAATATCATCAGCTAACTTATCTATATATTCAGTTTTATAATATTTTAAGTTTCCTCCTAATCCCCTTGCCTTGCCTGTATATATATCAACTCCAATTACCTGTAATACACCATTCTTAAATGATTTTGATATCTTATTAAACTCATTTCTCTTACTTTCTTCTAATATTTTAACTTCTTCTAGTATTTTATCTATACGTTTAAGATCACTCATATATAACTTCTTTTCATATAGCACTCGCTCCTTTTTACCTGAAAATTCATATCCATTCATAACTTTTTCAATCCTTTTGTATGTTATTTCTCTGCATATATTATTTTGATTATTTGTACATAATATAAATTGTCTTTTCCCTCCATCAATCTTATTCATTTCCAAAATTGCTTCTGCAGTAGTCCCGCTACCTGCATAACAATCCAAAAATACAGCATCTTTGTTTCCTATAAGTTTACAAATTAATTTTATTAGCTCTACGGGTTTCGGATAATCAAATACAGATTCTCTACCGAAAAATTTTTTTAAATCTTTTTTACCATTATCATTCGAATACATAGCATCCGTGAAATCTAAAGTTGATATAGGTTTTTTTCTATTTATTTTCTCTATTCTATATCCATTTTCATCTTCTACAATCTTTGCATTCAGATATGTTTTTGTATATATTCTCTTACCATTTTTACTCTCATTTATAACTATAAAACCATTTTTATAGCCAAAGTCAAAAAGGTTCTTACTCCATCTCCATGCCCAGTCAGCTCTTTTATAATTTCCATTTTGCCTATCTAACCATATTTCATATGATGATCCTGGATAAAATTTTTCACCATCTATTTCTAATTCGTAATCTAGCGACTTACTATAAGATAAGCTATCATAGTCTAAAGTTTGATTTAATTTATATTTACCTCTTTCATCTACAAATTCATCCTCATATTTGAATCCATCATCTATATGATCTAAAGAAACAATATCTCCCTCATTTTTATTTCTTTCGTATACTAAAATATAGTCATGATTAAGTGATATATTAGCAGTAGTTTTCCCTGATGATTTTGTTCTTCTAGGTATACATGAAATGAAATTTTCTTCTCCAAATAAATCATCACATAGCATTTTTAATGGTGCTTGCTCGTTATCATCTATACTTATAAATATAACCCCTTTAGGCGTTAATAATTTCCATATTAATTCTAATCGCCTTTTTATAGAACTTAGCCATTTAGAATGTTTAAATCCATCATCTTTCCCTACTGTATCATCATCATATATAAAATCATTATTTCCCCTATTATACGGTACATCTATGTAAACACAGTCTATTTTACCTTTATGAGTTTTTTGTAAAAGATGTAGACTGTGTAAATTATCTCCCTCTATTAAGAAATTTATCTTATCATCTTTTTCTGTATATATTTCTATTTCTTTTTCTTCCGTAAATACAGGTATCTTGGTTTCCATTTCTATATCAACTCGTTCTTCATGTTCTTCCCATATCAATCCGTATTTTTTCTTTGTTATCTCTTCTTTAATTAGCATTAATCTTTGTAATATCTCTTCATTATCTTCTGCATTTTCTCTTAAATATTCAATAAATTCTACTATTTGGTCCCTTTTCTGTTTAGATACATTAGTAATCATACTTCCCCCTATAATACTCACTCTATTTTCCATTATTTAAATATAACCCAGTAAATTTTTACAAAAAATACGTTATTATATAATATTCTGTACTAATTTGTATTAATCCTTTTAATGCTCTAAATTAAAGTTTATAAAATAAAAAAAAGATCGCTAACTTTTTAGGAGGCCACTGAAAAACTCATTATAAATTAATATTTTTCAGTAAAATCAAAAAAGATACCTAGAAATTTCGTATATGAAATTTCTAGGTATCTTTTTCTATGTAATTATTGGTATTATTACCTACTTTTCATTAATTAGTTTTAAAATTCTTTTTAGATTTACGGTGAAAATTGTTAATGCACCCTGCATTTCCATGCCAATCAGACCTGAAGATGATGAAACATCGTACCCATGTCTATGTTTTAATTCACTATTTTTAGCTTCTATTTTATATCGCTCTTTTGACTTTTCTTTGAAATAATTACTCTCTTGAAAACTCATTTGGTCAAGATGTATATTTGATTTAATTATGACTGAGTAAGTTTTACTTTTAGAGCCTTCCTTATAACATCCATTCTTATATCTACATCCTTTACATTTTTCTATATCAAAATAATAGGTATCAACTTGATTTATTGCAACACCCTTTTTGCCCTGACGGGCTTTTCTTGTGGCCATATGGCCCTCTTTACATATATACATTCCTGCATCTTTATTAAATTCAAACTCATCTTCTTTTTTCCTAAAACCTTGTGTAACCGAAGGGTTTAACTTAGAAATTAATTTTATATTATTTTCATTTGAATATTCAATGTTTCCTTTTCAGAGTATGCGCTATCACCTATAATACTATCAACCTTAATACCAGCCTGTAAACTTTTATTTACTAATGTTTGTAATTGTTTTCCATCACTTTTTTCACCGGTTGTTACTGTAGCAGCAGTAATTCTTTCTTCAGTCATTGCGATATGAGTTTTATATCCCCAAAACGAAGTATCTACACTTTTGTGACCAACCCTGGCATCTATGTCTTGTGATATTTTCAAATGTTCAATATCATCTTCTAATGTTTCTTTTAATATATTTAATTTTTCTTTAACTTTAGGAAAACTAGCAATAATTTCTTTAGTTTCAACAACCTGGATTAATTTTTGACAATAATCTATTTCACCAGCTAAGTCATTAGTTGTTGATTTTGATAGAAACTTTTCTTTCATATTTTCGTCTATTGCATATATTACTTTTCTTAGGTTCTTAGACCTACCCATTAAAATTTCTTTAGGTGATTTTTGATTGTACTTAGATTTAGTATAAGTAGCATCAACTATAATAGATTTGCTTTTTATTATTCCATTTTCTATAGCGGTTTCAACTGTTTTATTTATTAATATATCTAACAAATTCATATCTTTCAAGCGTAGCTTTCTAAATTTAGTAAGAGAACTAGGCTCAATAACATCTTCCTCCGGAGCCATATCTAAAAAGTACTTAAATGACATGTCATATTTTGAACGTTCTACTATATCGACATCTGATAAATCAAAAATATATTTTAACAATAAATATTTAAACATACGAATAGGGCTAATTGCATTTCGCCCGTTATTAAGACAATACTTATCAATTAATTCATCATAAACAAAAGAAAAATCAACTAAATCATTAATTTGTCTTAGCATATTATCCTTTGGAATCACTAAATCATAAATATTTATATATGGACTTGAAATTATAGATTTCTGTTTTTGAATCATACTACACCTACCTTAAACAAATATATATGTATTATGGACTAAATTAACAAAAAAAATCGCAGATTACTAAATCTACGATTTTTTTATTATTTTAAATGTAATGAAGCTACTTTTTCAGTGGCCTCCTTTTTAGTTAACAATCTTTTTCGTGGATTTCAATGGTGGAGACGAAGCTCACTGAACCCCACTCCTCCTAATTATCTAAATATAACCTTCCCATCAATATCCTGCACACTCTGACAACCAGTAAGCCTCATAGTACCCTCAAACTCACTAATCACCTTATTAACATAAAGCTCAACACCCTCTCTACCACCACCAAAACTAGCAGTAACAAAAGGTCTACCAATAAGCACAGCATCAGCACCAAGACCTATCATCTTAAGTACATCAACACCACTTCTAACACCACCGTCAGCAAGTATAGTAACTTTACCTTTAACAGCCTGTGCTATTGCAGGAAGTACCTCAGCAGCCCCTGGAGTACAATCTAAAACTCTTCCACCATGATTAGATACAACTATTGCATCTACACCAGCTTCTACAGCAAATAAAGCGTCTTCCACTGTCATTATACCTTTTAATATAAACGGTAATTTAGTACTTGCTTTAAGTTCTTTTATAGCTTCTACATCTTTAGGCACAACTTTTTTCCCGTGCATAGATAAAGTAACTAAACCACATGCATCTATATCTACACCTACTGCAAAAGCTCCAGCTTCTTCAGCAAGCTTAATCTTATTTATTATATCGTGATTTTCCCAAGGTTTTATAAATACTATACCTTGTCCATCATTTTCTTTTAATACATCTAAGTTATCCATTAAGAATTGGTCTACTGCTGTATCTCCAACCATTGCATATATACCAGTTTCTACACAACCTTCTACAACAGGTGTTATGTATTCTCTTTCACTTATTTTTCCACCCATATTTAAACTTGTTCCAGTTATTGGAGCAGCAAATATTGGTGCTTTCATTTTTTTACCGAATAATTCTATAGAAGTATCTGGATTAGATACATTATGTATTACTCTCATATTTATTTTAATGTCTTGTAAGCTTTTATAGTTTTGTGTAAAAGCAGAACCTGTCTCTTTTCCACCCATTCCTGGTACTTCACCAGCACAAGCTACTCCATTACATGCTTTACAAGCTTTACAACTTCCATTTAAATTTTCTCTAGCTTCTTTTAACATATCTTTATAATTCATAATTAAAACCCCCTATAAAAATTCTCTTTAGTTAAGAAACATACCTATAAATTATGTCCCTTTTTTCACTAAGCTAAGTTAATAATTTCTTCCAACAATATTATAGCTTATAATAGATTCTTTAGGAAACTTTTTCTATGTATTGGAGTTATTCCTACTTTTTCTATAGCTTCATAATGTTCTTTTGTTCCATATCCTTTATTTGATTTGAACCCAAATTCAGGATATATTTCATCATATTGACACATCATTCTATCTCTTGTAACTTTAGCTATTATACTAGCAGCAGCTATAGATATAGATTTAGAATCACCTTTTATTATTGGATTTTGTTTTATATTTACTCCTGGAATAGTTACAGCATCTACTAATAAATAATCTGGCGCTTTTTTCATTGAGTTTAAAGCCTTTTTCATTGCCATATATGTGGCATTTAATATATTATAATCATCTATTTCTTCATGATCTACAATTCCGATTCCATAATCTAAAGCTTGTTCTTTTATTATTTCATATAACTCTTCTCTTTTGCTTTCTTTTACTTTCTTAGAGTCATCTATTCCTTCTATTTTAGTACCCTGAGGTAAAACTACTACGGCAGCAACTACAGGTCCAGCTAATGGTCCTCTACCTACTTCATCTATACCACCTATGTATAAATATCCTTTATTGTATCCGTCATTTTCATAAGTGTTTATTAATTCTAATCTTGTTTCTTCTTTTCTTATAGCATCTAATTTCTTAGCCAAAGATATGGCAAACTTTTGTACTGATTTTCTTTCGTCACTTTTTAATATATCTATATATTCTAAATAGTCCTCTACTTTTAGATTATCTACTATTTCTTTTATTTCTTTTACGCTTTTCTTATTCATGCTTTTCTCCTTAATGTTTAGTCTCTATTTATTATGTACTCACTTTTTATATTTTATCATAAAATTCACTACGTTCATATCGCCAACGATATATCCTTGTTATCACTGCGTATAAATCCGTTGCTCAAAAATAAAGCCAACAGCATTATTTATCTGTTGACTTCATTATATGTATATTATTTATATTTAACTTACTTCTTTGTTTAAATTTAAACAAGTTTCTGGTTCATCTTCAATTTTTGCTATTTTAATCTTAAATGCAATTAATGCTAGAGAAACTAATGGATTTATAAGATTTAATAAAGCAAATGGTGCATATGTAAAAGCAGATACTCCCAGTGTCCCTGTAATATACGCTCCACATGTATTCCATGGTATTAATGGAGAACTTAATGTTCCACTATCCTCCAATGCTCTAGATAACATTTTAGGATGTATACCTCTTTTTCTATATTCTTCACTATACATTCTTCCTGGTATAACAATTGATAAATATTGCTCTCCAGCTATTATATTAGTGAATGTACAAGTTAACATAGTACAAAATACTGTTCCAAATACTCCTTTAGCTGATTTTAATATAGATGATGCTATTGCTTCAAGCATTCCTGTTTTTTCTAAGATTCCTCCAAGAGATAATGCACAAATAGTTAAAGATACTGTTGACATCATATTCATTAAACCACCCTTAGATAACAACATATCTACTGCTTCTATTCCTGTAGTTGATACATATCCATTTTGTGCTGCTTCTAATATTGCTCCCATAGATTGACCTTGGAATACTACAGCAATTACAACTCCTAATAATGCTCCTACTAAAAGTCCTGGTATCGCTGGAACTTTAAGTACTACTAGTCCAATTACAACTACTGGTGCAATTAATAATAATGGTGATAAAGTGTTAAATGAAGATTCTAATGTTGAGCTGATTAATTGAATTTGACTTATATCTAATTCTTGTCCTGAGTATTTCATTCCCATTACACCAAATATGATTAAACATATTATTATTGAAGGTAATGTTGAATATAACATGTATTTTATGTGAGTAAATAGATCTGTTCCTGCCATTGCTGGAGATAGATTAGTTGTTTCTGATAAGGGAGACAACTTGTCTCCGAAATATGCTCCTGATATTATAGAGCCTGCTACTATACCTGTAGGTATACCTAAACTTTGACCAATACCTAAAAGTGCTACACCTACTGTACCCATTGTGCTCCAAGATGATCCTGTTGCTAGAGATACTATTGCACATACTACTACTGATGCTACTAAGAAAATGTTTGGTGATATGACCTTTAATCCCCAATAAATCATACTTGGAACTACTCCACTTATTATCCAAGTACCAATAAGCACTCCTATTATCATTATAATTAGAATTGCTTGCATTGCCATTTTTACACTATCAAACATACTTGCTTCTAATTGTGACCACTTGAATCCAAGTCTATATACCCCTATAATTCCTGCTACAGCTGCTGCTCCCATCAAAGGTACATGTGGCGAGGCCCCAAATTTAAATATTGATATTCCTAGAAATAATGCTAAACATATTATTGGTATCATTGCTTCAAGCAAGGATGCCTTTCTACTATTCTGTTGTTTCATTATAATTTTCCTCCTATTTTTTAAATAGCTTTACATTACAATTTCTTTTGAAACACATTAGCTTATATTAGATTACCTTCTATAACTTAATTATTATTTGTATTTTGTCACCTACCCTACAACTATTTTGCCAAATGTTATAAATTAATTTAAGTTATATTATAATTTTAACATTGTTTTTGAAGATTGTTAATTTTTTATTTATCTTTTATAAATTTTTTATTTTTTTTAATATTATAAGCCTTATATATATAACTTTATTTAATAGATATATTATTTTTACTATGTACATACTTTTTATTAATATAACTTCATATGTATTCATTATTTAAAAATACCAATAAAAAAAAGAAAGCTAAAAAGCTTTCTTTATTTATCCATAAAATCTGATGGTTCTTCTAAAGATATTTGTCCTATTTTACCTTCTCTATACTCATTTAATACAGTCTGAGCAATTCTAGTGTAATCTAACTCTTGTTTTCCTAGGATAAATCCTCTTTTTTTACCTATCATATCCATAGTTTCTATAGGTGTTTCTCCAAGCTCTTCTAACTTATATCTAGCTTGTAATTTATCTGGTGCTATCTCCATAAGTTTTTCTATAATCTTAAGTCCTAATGTTTCCACATCAAGTACTTCATCTCTTATGGCTCTACTGAATGCTAAGTTTAATGCTACTTCTTGGTCTTCAAATTTAGGCCATAATATACCTGGAGTATCAAGTAACTCTAAGTTTCCTTTAAGTCTAACCCATTGTTTACATTTAGTAACACCTGGTTTATCTCCAGTTACAGTACTTTTTCTTCCTGTAAGTTTATTTATAAGAGTTGATTTACCAACGTTTGGAATACCAACTATCATAAGTCTTATAGCTCTTTCTTTTCTACCTTTTGATATAAGATTGTCCATCATTTCTTTTGTAACATTCTTACATTCTTCTATTATTTTATCTACTCCACTACCTTTTATAGTAGCTACAGGTATAGCTTTTATACCATTTTCATCATAGTATTTAACCCATTTACTTAAATTAGATGGATCTGCTAAATCACTTTTATTTAAAACAACAACTCTTGGCTTGTTTCCAACTATTGAATCTATTTGAGGGTTTTTACTTGAGTAAGGTATTCTAGCATCTAATAACTCTATTACAACGTCTACCATCTTTAAGTTATTTTCAACTAATTCCTTAGTTTTCTTCATATGTCCTGGATACCAGTTTATATGTAAGTTATCATCTTTTATATATTCATCATAATCACTTCTTTTATAATCTCTTGCCATATTGTCACTTCCTTATTTTATAATTGCTCTTAACTATATATTTATAATTCTTAATATATAGGATTGCATTTTTAAATTTATCTATACGATTAATAAATATAGCTCTATCCATATCTAAAAAAAGGAAACCCCCTGAGAGATTTCCTTTTAAAGTCAAGTTTTTACAAACTATCTTTTTATTCTAGCTTCTTTTATCTTAGCAGCTTTACCAGTTCTAGTTCTTAAGTAAGTTATTTTAGCTCTTCTTACTTTACCTTTTCTAGTAACTTCTATTTTCTCTATTTTTGGAGAATGAACTGGGAAAGTTCTTTCTACTCCAACATTGAAAGATATTTTTCTAACAGTGAAAGTCTCTCTTGATCCTCCACCTTGTCTCTTCATTACTACACCTTCAAATACCTGAACTCTTTCTCTTTTTCCTTCAACTATTTTAACGTGTACTCTTACTGTGTCCCCAGGTCCAAAGTTAGGAACTTCGTTTTTTAATTGTTCTTGCTCTAATGATCTTATTATTTCGTTCATTTTATTTTCTCCTAATTATCATAGACGTTCTTAATTACTGACCAATGTAATAAGAGGAACGCCCGTATTTTATTTTTCAACAGTGTTAATTATACTATAATAATTTACTTCTTACAAGACTTTTTATATAAATCAGGTCTTCTAAGTTTTGTAATTTTTATAGATTCTTTTAAACGCCATTTTTCTATTCTTTGATGATTACCAGATAATAGCACATCTGGTACAGATATCCCCATAAACTCTCTTGGTCTAGTATAATGAGGGTACTCTAGTAAATCATCTTTAAAACTTTCTTCTTCAAATGATTCATTTTGACTTAAAACACCAGGTATAAGTCTTGCTATAGAATCTATCATAATTAAGGCTGGAAGTTCCCCTCCTGTTAATACATAGTCTCCTATAGATACTTCATCTGTTACTATTAAATCTATGATTCTTTGATCTATTCCTTCGTAATGACCACATAATAAAATAATATCTTCACTTGAAGATAAATCACTAGCTATCTCTTGTTTATATACTTGTCCTTTAGGAGTTAAATAAACTACTCTAGGACTCTTTATATTATGAGTATCTACAATATGCTTATACGTGTCATAAATAGGCTGAGGAGTCATAAGCATTCCTGCTCCTCCACCGAAAGGATAGTCATCTACTTTTTTATGCTTATTAGTGGAATAGTCTCTAATATTGTACACATGTACTTCTATTATTTCCTTTTCCATAGCTCTTTTCATTATACTTTCACTCATATAAGAGTTAAATATTTCTGGGAAAAGAGTCATAATGTGAAATCTCATATTATCACCTAATCTAACATTCCTTTAATAGGATCTATTATCATTTTCTTTTCTTTTATGTTTATTTCAGGAACAAATTTGATTAATGATGGAATTAAGTATTCCTTATCATCATTTCCTTTTACAACATAAACATCGTTGGCAGAATATTGCAGTACTTCCTTAAGAACACCTACTTTTTCTCCAGTAGTTGTAAATACCTCTATTCCTACTAAATCCGCTATGAAAAATTCATCTTCATCAAGGTCTACACTATCTTCTCTAGATATATAAAGATTTTTAGACTTGATTTTTTCTGCAAGTTCTATAGTATCTATATCCTTTATTTTCATTATAACCATATTACCCTTATATCTAACCTTTTCAACTTTAAATTCTTTTTCAAAGTTTTTTTCTAGATAAAAGCTTTCTAATTCGTCAAATCTATGGATATCATCTACATATGGATATATCTTAACTTCACCCTTAAGACCTTGAGTATTTACTATTTGACCAATTCTAAAATGAGTTAACTTTTCTTTCATAGTCCCACCTTCTTCAATCTCTACTTTAATTTTTTCTTAGATTTATCAAAAAATTATTTTTAAATATTAAATATTTTATTTGTTTTTAGTTTTGTTTTTAGTTTTGTTTTTAGTCTTTGTTTTTAGTCTTAAAATTTCTTATTTAAACATTTAATATTAAATCTTAATTAATTTAATTTCTTATTCAAAATTAATCATTAAATTTTTTTGTTATTATAAACAAAAAGGATTAGGTATATACCTAACCCTTCTATAATATTTCAAGAGAAACCTTGATATTTTCTTTATTTCCAGCAGATTTTAACACAGTTCTAATAGCCTTAGCTATTCTTCCCTGTTTTCCGATAACCTTGCCCACATCATCTTGAGAAACTTTAAGTTTTAAGATAATTTCATCTTTTCCCATAGTTTCTTCTACTGTCACTTGATCAGGATTATCTACTAGAGCTTTAACAATATGCATAACTAGCTCTTTCATATAATTCATCTCCTAAAAATCTCTCCGTAATGGATTAAATTTTAAAACTATTTAGATTGCTTTTTAGCTTCGAATTGTTCCATTATTCCGTTGTTTGTGAATAATTTTTTAACAGTATCAGTTGGTTGAGCTCCTACTGATAACCATTTAACAGCTTTCTCGTCGTTTATTTTTATTTCTTTAACTGCAGAAATTGGGTTGTAGTATCCTATTTCTTCTATGAATTTTCCATCTCTTGGTGATCTAGAATCTGCTACTACTATTCTGTAGAAAGGTTTCTTGTTTGAACCCATTCTTTTTAATCTTATTTTAACTGCCATTTACAGCCACCTCCGAATTTTTTTTGTTTATTTTGTGTATTATTTATTTAAAGAAAGGAAGTCCGCCTAAAGCGCCTCTTTTCTTCATACCTTTTTGATTACCCATAAACATCTTCATCATTTTTTTCATTTCATTTAATTGTTTAACTAGTCTGTTTATGTCTTGAACGCTACTACCACTACCTCTTGCTATTCTTTTCTTTCTAGAAGCATTAAGTATTTCTGGTTTACGTCTTTCTTCTAAAGTCATAGATTGTATTATGGCTTTAGTTCTTTTCATTTCTTTTCCATTTAAGTCCACATCACCAAGTTGGTTTTTTATGTTACCCATACCAGGCATCATTCCTAGAATTTTATCTAGAGGACCCATGTTTTCTATTTGTTCCATTTGAGATAAGAAATCTTCAAAGTCAAAATCTTGTTTTTTGATCTTGCTTTCTAATTCCCTAGCCTTATCTAAATCCATAGATTCTTGAGCTTTTTCTATTAAACTTAGTACATCTCCCATTCCAAGAATTCTCGATGCCATTCTATCTGGATAGAATGGTTCTAAATCATCTAGTTTTTCACCCATACCTATAAACTTTATTGGCTTTTGTGTTACAGCTCTTATTGAAAGTGCGGCTCCACCTCTAGTATCTCCATCTAGCTTAGTAAGTATTACTCCATCTAGTCCCAATGCTTCATCGAAGCTTTGCGATACATTTACTGCATCTTGACCTGTCATAGAGTCAACTACTAATAATATCTCATGAGGTCTAATTTCAGATTTAATAGATTTTAATTCGTCCATTAATTCTCCATCTATATGAAGACGACCTGCTGTATCTATAATAACTAAGTCATTATTATTTTTTAATGCATGACTTAATCCTGCTTTTGCTATATTTACTGGGTTTTCTTTATCTCCCATGTTGAATACTGGTATATCTAATTTTTCTCCAACAACTTGTAATTGTTTAATTGCTGCTGGTCTGTATACGTCGCAAGCTACTAGTAAAGGTCTCTTACCTTGTTTCTTAAAGTAATTTCCTATTTTACCTGAAGTAGTTGTTTTACCAGCACCTTGAAGACCGACCATCATAATAATTGTAGGTGGCTTCGAAGAAATCATAACTTTACTTTGTACATCTCCCATAAGAGCTGTAAGTTCTTCATTTACTATTTTTATAACATGTTGCGCTGGAGTTAAAGAAGTCATAACCTCTTGACCAACACATCTTTCTTGAACTTTTTTAATAAAGTCCTTAACAACTTTAAAGTTAACATCTGCTTCTAATAAAGCTAACTTAACTTCTCTCATTGCATCTTTTATATCTGTTTCTGTAAGCTTGCCTTTTGACTTTAACTTACTAAGTGCACCTTGCAATTTATCTGATAAACCTTCAAATATCATTTCAACAACTCCCTACATATTTGTTCTATATTTTCTAACTTAGGGATTAAATTAGCACAATCTCTATTTTGCAATAAATCTTGTTTAATGTCAACAATTTTATCCTCTACAGATTTAAGGATTTTTTCTTGTTGGTTGTGTTTTGATACTAAGTGAAGCTTGTCTTCATATTCCCTTAATATCTTTTCTGAACGTTTAAGTGTATCGTAGACTCCTTGTCTTGATACCTTAAGATTTTCACTGATTTCTCCAAGAGAATAGTCTTCTTCGTAATAAAGTTCTACCATTTCTTTTTGTTTATCAGTTAATAAATCTTTATATTGTTCAAACAATAACCCAATTTCCACCATCTTATCTATATTCATAACTTCACTTCCCAGTGTATACTGTAAAGGTTATTTACTTTACACATTGTATTTTATATTAAATCCAATTTATTGTCAATATATATTTGCTCTAAATTTTACCCAAATAATGCATCAGAAAATGCTTTTGCATCAAAATCTTGAAGATCTTCCATTTTTTCACCAACACCTATTAATTTAACAGGTAGATCCACACAAGATTTGACAGCTAAAACTACTCCACCCTTTGCAGTTCCATCTAATTTAGTTAATACTAGTCCTGTAATATCACAAACTTGCTTAAAGCTTTTAGCTTGAGACACTGCATTTTGTCCAGTAGTAGCATCTACTACTAATAAAACTTCTTTTTTAGCTTCTGGATATTCTCTATCTATTATTTTAAATACTTTTGAAAGTTCATTCATTAAGTTAGCTTTATTATGAAGTCTTCCGGCTGTATCACAAATTAATAAATCTATATCTCTAGCCTTTGCAGCTTTTACAGAGTCAAATATTACTGCTCCAGGGTCTGCACCTTCTTGATGTTTTATTATATCTACACCACTTCTATTAGCCCATACTTCTAATTGGTCTATGGCAGCTGCTCTAAATGTGTCTCCTGCAGCTATTAATACTTTTTTACCTTCTTTTTTGTATCTGCTAGCAAGCTTTCCTATAGTAGTAGTTTTACCTACACCATTTACACCAACCATAACTATTATTGTAGGCTTGTGACTTACATCTAATTTAGAATTATCATTTTTTAATATTTCTTCTATTATTATCTTTAACTCACCTTTTACATCTTGTGGGTCTGTGATCTTTTTAGTTTTTATAGCATCTGTTAATTTCTCTATTATATTCATGGTAGTTTCTACACCAACATCTGCCATAATAAGTATTTCTTCTATTTCTTCTAATAACTCATCATCAACTTTTGTATATGCTTTTAAAACTTGATCTACCTTATCTGTTATTCCTTGTTTTGCTTTTGATAAACCTTGTTTTAATCTTTCAAATAAACTAACTTTAGGCTCTTCTATTTCTTTTTCAACTGATTCAACTACTTTAACTTCCTCAGCTTCTTCCACTTCATCTATACAAGCATCAACACATATTTCTTCTGTGTTAACTAAATTCTCATTATTATTTTCTTCTTTAATAACAGAATCTAAGTTTTTATCTTCTTCAGTGCTTGCAACTTCAGTACTTACAACTTCATTTACTTCTTCTTTTTTATTTCTCTTAAAAAACTTTTTAAACACTATTTTTCCTCCTACGTATATTTTTGACTATACAATATCAGTCATTTCTTCAGCTTCATCTAAACTTAAAGCTAATACTTTAGAAATAGCTCTTTGTTCCATAGTAACACCATAAATATAGTTTGCGGCTTCCATTGTACCTCTTCTATGAGTAACAGCTATAAACTGTGTTCTAGATGTTAATTCCTTTAAGAAGGATCCAAATCTTGCTATATTACTATCATCTAAAGGAGCTTCTATCTCATCTAGTATACAAAATGGAGTAGGCTTTGCCAATAATATTGAGAATAATATACTAATGGCAGTTAAGGCTTTTTCTCCACCTGATAGAAGATTTAAGTTTTTCATTTTTTTACCTGGTGGTTTTGCTGTTATTTCAATATCACTATCTAAGACATTTTCTTCATCTAGAATAGTTAAATTACCTTCTCCTCCACCAAATAATCTGTTATATACATGTTTAAAGTTCTCGTTAATTTTATCAAATTCTTCTTTAAACTGTATTTTCATATGTTCTTCTAAATCCTTTATTATGTCTTCTATTGCTATTATTGATTTTTGTAAATCCTCTCTTTGTTCACTATAGAAGTCATATCTTTCTTTTGTTTCTTTATATTCTTCAATTGAATCCACATTTACATTTCCTAAAGATCTTATATCTTTTTTAAGAGTATCAAGTATCTTTTTATTCACTTCTACTTCATCATCTTTTAACTCTAAGGCTTGTAAATAAGTTAAGTTGTAATCTTCAAATAATTTAATATTATTAGTTTCTTTGCTTCCTTCTAACTTTTCAATTTTTGATTCAACTTTAATTATTGCTTCTTTTAAATCCATAAATTGTTTATTTATATTTTTCAGTCTTAAGTTATTATCATCTAGTTTTTGTTTTAAATTATCTCTAACTATTTTTTTATTATCTAGATTTTTATTATTATCACCTAACTGATTCTTTAGGTTTTCTTTTTCTCTTACTTCTACAAGAATTTTACAGTCTATTTCTTTAGTTTCTTCATTCTCTATTGCATTTTCTTTTTCCAAGAAAGTTTTCTTTTCATTTATTTGAATAATTTCTCTATTTATTCTTCCAATATCTGAATTGAAAGATTTAAGTATTTCATTATTCTTAGTAAGTTCAAGATTTAAATTATCAAACTTGCTTTTTTCATCTTCAAAGATTTCGCTTTCTTTACTTAACTCTTCACTTAAACTTTCAATATTCTTTTTATTATCACTATGTTTTTTATTAATTTCTTCAATTTCTTTTTCTAGAAGGACCTTTTTTTCCATAGTGTAACTTAAGTTGGAACCTAAGCTATCTTTTTCTTTTTGTAATTTGTTAAGACTTAATGAAAGAGTTTTTATTTCTTCTTCATATCTATTATAAGTTGAATTACTAAATATTACTTTTTTATCAAGTACTTTAAGTTCTTCTTCATTACGTAGAATTTCTTCTTTACAAATTACTAATTCTTTTTCTTTGTCTTCAATTTGTTTTTGTAAAGTTACATTTTCTTCTTTAGTGTTTTTAATCTTTTCATTAAACTCATTTATAAGTCTTTTTCTTGATAATATATTTCCACTAGTTTTTAAGAATCCTCCAGTTAAAGAACCTCCTGGATTTAATATTTCTCCATCTAATGTAACTACTTTATATTTATGTCCAGTTTCTCTAGCAAATTGAATACCTTCGTCTATATTATCTATAACTATAGTTCTACCTAAAATATTTTCTAAGATGTCTCTATATTGATTGTCATAAGATATTAAATCGCTGGCAATACCTATAAATTTAGTTCTTGATTGAATATTGTTTATCTTTTTAGATTTAATAATATTCATAGGTAAAAATGTTACTCTACCTATTTTATTATGTTTTAAGTAGTTTATAGCTGCTTTAGCGCTGTTTTCATCTGCCGTAATTATGTTTTGCATATAAGCACCTAAAGCTGCTTCTATGGCTTTTTCATATTTTTCAGGAACTGTTACAACTTGTCCTAAAGCTCCATATATACCATTTAAGTTCTTGTTTTTCAGTACTTCTTTTACTCCTCTATTAAATCCTTCGTAATGATTTTCCATATCAATATAAACATTTAATTTAGAAGTATATTCTTTTAGGGAGTAATTATTATTTTGTATCTTCATACTTAAAGATTTACTTTCTTCTTTTAAAGTATTTAGTTTTACATAATTATTATTTACTTTATTTTTTAAGTTTGAAATTTTTTCTTTCTTTTCATCTATTTCACTTTTTAATGCTTCTAAAAGACTTTCTTTTTCTTTTAGATTTTCATCTATCTCTTTTATTTCTAACTCAATATTTTCATTTCTTTGAGTAATATTGTCTTTGTTAGCATTTAATGTAGATAGTTTATTACTTACATCTTGTTTTTCATTTAAAAGTTTTATTATATCGTCTTTTAAATTTTCTATTTTCTCATTTATGTTTTCTATTTTTAACTTTTTATCATTATTCTTCCTAGTAAACTGTATTACTTGATTTTTTAAATCAACTATAGAACTTTCTTTTTCATTTTTTTCTCTAGAAATTCTTTCTAAGTTTGATTTATTATCTTCTATAGATTTATTAATTTTATCTAATTCCTCTATATTTCTTTCCATGTTACTACTACAATTTTCTTTCTTTTGATTTAATAAGTTAATTTCATAGTCTTTTTTATCTATAACTGATTTAATAGAGTTTATATACTCTACGGCTTTTTCAATAGCTTTATCTATTTCTTCTAATTGAGCATTTACTTCTTTTGAGTTTTCTTCATAAGATATTTTTTCTTTTTCTATACCTTCTAACTCTTCAATTAAAGTATTAAAATGAGTATTTACTTCTTTTAACTGCGCTTCAACTCTTTTTATTTCTCTTATATAATTATTAACCTCTATTTTTTTAAGACTTTCACTTAAGTCTAAATATTTTTTTGCTTTTAATTGTTGGTTATATAAAGGTTTTATTTGATTTTCTATTTCAATATAAATATCATTTATTCTCTCTAAGTTTTCCTTAGTATTTCTTAAGTTTCTTTCTGATTCAGTCTTTTTATATCTATATTTAGATATACCACAAGCTTCATCAAAAACTTTTCTTCTATTTATTGGGTTATTACTTAATATTTCATCAACTTTACCCTGTTCTATAATAGAATATCCATCTTTTCCTATACCAGTATCTAATAAAATTTCTTTAATATCTTTTAATCTACAGTTTTTATTATTTAAATAAAACTGACTTTCACCATTTCTATATGCTCTTCTTTTTATAGTAACTTCACTATATTCTACATTATTCAGTTTCCCATCACTATTATCTATAGTAAGAGATACTTCACAGAAATTCATAGGCTTTTGATTATCAGATCCAGCAAATATAACGTCTTCTAGTTTATCTCCTCTAAGACTTTTTATACTCTGTTCTCCAAGTACCCATCTAACAGCATCTGATACATTACTTTTACCACTTCCATTAGGTCCTACTATGGCAGTTATACCTTCTTTAAAGATTATATCTGTTTTTGTTGGAAAAGATTTGAATCCTTTTAACTCTAATCTCTTTAAATACAATGTACTCTCTCCCATCCTAAAAAACTCAAAGCTACAGATTGTAAATGTTATAAAGTTCTTTATACATTTCTTCTAATGTAATATTTACTTCCTTATTGTTGTCTAATACTATTTTAAATTCATCTTCTTTTAAATCTGTTGGTATTGTTTTTAAATTAATATTTAACGTCTCTTTAAAGAATAATTTATTACGTTTCTTGTTTCCAATTATTTTAGAAATATTTTTATTATTTGTTTTAACTTCTATTTTGCTTACAGTCTTATTTTGTATAACAAGATAATGTAAGTAGTCTTTTATCATTTCCCCTTCAACTAACTCCCTGAATGCTGGATGATATGGTCCTGCCACAATTCCCTTACCTAGTTGTATATCCTCTGTTGCTTGAAGTCCGACTCTTATAACATTTATATTGTCTATATAAAATAAAACTAAAAGCTTCTTCACTATTTGAACACATTGTTCTAGTGTAAATGGTGTATATTCCCCTTTTTCTAATAATGTTTCTAACCCTGTATCCTTAACCACTAATGTTGGATATATTCTTACACAATATGGGTTTAATTCTATAAACTTTTTAGCTGTTTCTATACATTTTTCCTCAGTATCTGAAGGTAATCCAACCATCATTTGAAGACCTAAATTAATTCCAGCATCTTTTATTAAATGAGAACTTTTTATTACACTATCTATATCATGACCTCTAGCGCTATCATGTAAAACCTTAGCATCCAAAGATTGAACTCCCAGTTCAATTATACTTGCCTTGTAAGTTTTAAGTCTTTCTAAAATTTCTTCACTTATGCAATCTGGTCTTGTTGACATTCTTATATCTGAAACTAAACCTTTATCTACATACTCTTTTGCCACAGATAATAATTCATTTTGAACTTCTTCATCAATAGCAGTGAAACTCCCACCAAAAAATGCTATTTCAACACTGGCATCCTTATCTATTGTAGGTAAGTATTCTTCTATTATATTTCTTGCTTCCTCACTAGTAACTTCCGTACTCACTCCTGTTATCTTTTTTTGATTACAAAATATACAGTCATGAGGACAACCTCTATGAGGCACAAATATTGGTATTATTCTTTTTTTCATTTCATCAACCTCTTAAGTTATAGATTTTGTGATTTAAGAGCAGACTTAGCAGCAAGTTGCTCTGCATCTTTTTTACTTTTGCCTTCTCCAACACCTAAAACTTCATCATTTATTCCAACTTCCATAACAAATCTCTTATTATGATCTGGACCTTTTTCTTCTATTAATTTATACCAAATATGCTGTTCGCCTTTGCTTTGTAGAACTTCTTGAAGATAAGTTTTATAATCTCTAAATATTCTTCCTTGTAAAGAGTTTTCTATTATTTCTTTCATATATTCAAGTATAAATTTTCTTGCATTTTCCATGCCACCATCTAAATAAATAGCAGCTATTACTGCTTCTAGTGCATCTGCTAAAATAGATATTCTATCTCTTCCACCTGTAGCTTCTTCACCTTTTCCAAGTAATAAATATTCACCTAAGTTAATTTCTGCTGATACTTCACTTAAAGATTCTTCACATACTATATTTGCTCTTAACTTAGTTAATTCACCCTCTGGTAAATTTTCCTCTTCTTTAAATAAATAATCACTTATTACTATACTAAGAACAGAATCTCCTAAGAATTCTAATCTTTCGTTATATTTGTAGTTTTTATTTTCATTTGAATAAGAACTATGAGTTAAAGCTTCTAATATAAAGCTTTTATTTTCAAATACATACTTAATAGTTTCTTCAAATTTACTTATGTTATATAGTGCTTTTCTGTTAATATTCATTTTTCCTCCTTAAATTATTTTATTACCTTATAGTGTACTATTTTTCATTAACTATTGCAAAAAATAATGCATATTACCTTATATATATACAAAAAACCTATGGAGCAAAAAGCTTCATAGGCAAAATATTTAAAGATTTTGTGTTTTATTCTTTACATTTATCATCTTCGCAGTCGCATTCACATCCACAGCATCCTTCATCATCATCTGATGATAATATTGTTGCTTGGCAGTTTGGACAGATAACGTCTACTGAATCGTCAAATAATAATTCTTCGTCTATGTCAACTAAATCTCCACAATTTGGGCATTCCATTTCTATGTAGCTTAAACCGTCTTCATCATCATCGTAATCATCATCATCGTCGAAGTCGTCATCGTCTTCTTCGTATAATATTTCTTCCACGTCTGATAAATCTTCATCAACGGTTTCTACGTATTCTACTAATTCATCGTAGTCTTCTTGCATGTCATCTAATGTATCAGCCATGTTTTCTAATACATCTATTATCTTGCATATCATTTTGCCTTCTTTAGTTGCACTCTCTATTTCTAAACCTTCTGCCAACCCTCTTAAATATGCCACTTCTTCGCCTAGATACTTCATTAGTTAATACCCCTCTTTTCAATTTTATTTATAAACTAAAAGCTCATATATCATTATTATTAAGATATATAAGCTTTTTATACATTAAAATATTAAACTCTTGATAAATATTCACCAGTTCTAGTGTCTACTTTTATTTTGTCACCTTCATTTATAAATAAAGGTACTTGAACTACTGCACCAGTTTCAACTGTAGCTGATTTAGTTACGTTTGAAGCAGTATCTCCTTTTATTCCTGGCTCTGTTTCACTTACTTCTAATTCTGCAAAGTTTGGAGCTTCTACTTGGAATGGTGCTCCTTGATAGAATCTTATAGTTGCTACTTCATTTTCTTTTAAGAATTTTATAGCATCTTCAACTTGCTCATAGTTTAGAGGTATTTGATCATAAGTTTCTTCATCCATGAAGTAATATAATCCATCCTGATCATATAAGTATTGCATTTGCTTAGTTTCTATTAATGCTTTAGGGAATTTATCACTTGGGTTAAAAGCTTCTTCTCTTATAGCCCCTGTTTTTAAGTTTTTGTATTTAGTTCTTACGAAAGCTGCTCCTTTACCTGGCTTAACGTGTTGAAAATCAACTATTAAACAAGGTTGTCCATCTTTTTCAAAAGTTATACCTTTTCTAAAATCTCCTGCTACTACCATATCTGTTCCTCCATCTAAATAAATTTGTCATCATTAAATATAATCTGATGATACATTTGTTGTTCATCCCATTTATATCATCACATGATTTTTAAATTTTAATATACAAATAGAAATTATCTTATTATATATCTTTGTTATAAATTAATTTTTATCACTTAATATAATATCATAGATTAACTTGTTTAAACAAGTTTTTAACTAAGTACTTTACTATATTTTTAATTTTAACAGTTTTTTATACTAAAATACTCTACTTTAAACGAAGACTTTTTGTAAATTAAATCTATATTTATAAATTATTGTTTATTTATTCAATTTTTTAATTATTTCTCGGCATACTTCTTCTATAGTCTTATCATCCGTATTTATGATTAAATCTGTCGCTTCTAAATATCTGTCTTTTCTTTTTTCCATAAGAGATGAAATGAATTCAACATTCATATTATTATTTAATATAGGCCTGTCATTACTATATCTTACTCTTTCATATATAGTTTGTGGACTTGCAGTTAATAAAACTACTTTCCCTTGTTTTCTCATTAAATCAATATTTTCATCTTTTAAAACTATTCCTCCACCACAAGAAATTATTCTATTACTTTTTTCTTGTAGTTCAATTAAAGTTTTAGTTTCACATTTTCTAAAATAAACTTCTCCGTATTTTTTAAACATTTCAGCTACAGTCATACTTTCTTTTTCTTCGATATAATTATCTATATCTATTTCTTCCATGTTTAATAAATTACTTAAATAAGAAGATACTGTAGTTTTTCCAACGCCCATAAATCCTATAAAAAATATATTGCAAGAAAATAAACTTTCTATCTCATTTGATTTAATATTCATATCTTCATCATTTTCAATACCTGCTTTTGTTTTAGCGCCTTCTATATTTATCATTCTATTCACCTTATTTTCATTAATAGTAATTATAGTAATTATAGCAACTTATTACTTTTTTACAATATATTTGTATATTTTTAATACTATTATATATTTTTATGCATCCTTAACTTGAAATAAAAACGTTAATGAAAATATACGTCTCATAAAAGCAGCTATTGGTATAAATATATACCTCCACTTAATTTTTCAAAAAAGGACTTATATAAAGTTAATACTTCATATAAGTCCTATGATGTGATTTTATTTTAAGATATATTACTAAGCTATTTGTTCCTTAGAGTATTCTTTATTAACATATAATGCAAGTAAAACACCTATTACTGTAACACCCAAATTAAGTAATATAACATAAAGTGGTCCCTGTTCTGCTCCGCCTATTTTTGTTAACCAACCTGCAATATTTATTATAGTGTAGTTGGCTATGCTTGAAGCTATCATAACTATAGATGTTATTTTCCCCTTATCTTTAGGAAACATTTCATTGGCTGTTGATACACATAGCTGTAATACTCCTCCTGCTGCTGCATAACCTAATACAAATCCTCCTATAAGTACTATACTTGGAGTTTTTATAAAGTACATTGCAAGTAACATAGCTGCAGATATTGCTGGATATAATACTAATATTTTAACAGGTTTTACACCCTTTTTTATTAACAATGTTGACATCAAGATTGCACAAACTGTTCCTGCTGCATATAATGATTGTATTTTTGATGGATCTGCAACACCATATAATCTTCCTAACTCTTGGTTACAGTTTAACCATAACATAAAGGTAGAAGAACAAGTAAATCCTATACTTATTAAAGCAACACTTACAGGAGTAAATTTCATTTTTTCTTTTTTAACTGGTTTATCAGATTTAACTTCTTCATTTCCACCATTTTTAGGAGGGAATGGAAGGAAAGCTATTAATATACCATCTATAGCTATTGCAACTACTGCTACTAAGAATATAGTTTTAAATGGTAACATTGAACTTGCTACAAATCCTATCATAAATGGAAGTAAAAACTGTGCTACTGATATAGAAAACTTAGTGAACATATTTGCTATAGACCCGTTTTCCGGGAATATTTCCATACAAGATGGAGAAACACAAGTATCTAAGAATGAGTTTGCTACACCACCAACTATTGCAAATATATAACCTACTATCATATTAGGTGCAAATACTATTCCACCTAAATATGCTACATAACAAATAATACCTATAAGACCACTTACTTTTCTCCCCAATTTATCTGATACAGGACCTGCAAATGGTAGTGAAATTAAACGACCTAAACCAAGTGCTGCTATTACTACTAAAACCATACTTACATCAAAAGTTCCGTCTACTAATTTTTCAGCTCCCCATAGAGCTGCAAAATCTTGCTTATATTGTCCTATTATTGAAGCACCTATTCCATGTATAAAATATGTAAAATAAAGTGCTACTGCTGTAGGATAGTACTTTTTATAATTAATTGCCTGAGTATTACTCATATTCAAATCCTCCTAATGTTTTTATGTCGTATTTTATTTAATTATTCGGCAAAGTATTTTGCTTTAACTTCTTGTACTGGTATTTCTTGTCCTGTGAAAAGTTTAAAAGCTTCAACACCTTGAGAATATTTTTTCATGTGCTTATATAGTTAAGGCAACTTCTAAAGCTTCAACTGTTGCATTTAAAGCTCTACGAGCCCTAACTGCATCACCAATAACAAATGTATTTTTTACTATTTCTTTTACTGTTTCACTAAGTTGATCATAGTTTCTAGCTCCCATTGCAAGTACCACCGTATCAAATTCATGTGCAGCATGTTCGCTACCATCTAATAATGTATAGTTAACTCCACCTTCTACGAATTCAGAAACTTTTGCTTCAGTTATAGTTTTTATTTTGTATTCATCAAAGTCTTTCATTAAGAATTTTCTATGCTCAGATGCAACATCTGCTGCAACTTCATCTCTCATTTCTATTACTGTTACATCATGTTCTTGTTCTCCAAGGAATGCTGCAGTTTCTGCTCCAACTAATCCCCCACCAACAACTAAAACTTTCTTACCACATTGGTTCTTACCATCTAATAAGTTTACTGCATGTACTATTCCTGTATCATTTATTCCTGGTATAGGAAGTACTAGTGGAATAGCTCCTGTTGCAAGTATAACTACATCTGGGGATATTTCTTTTACTCTGTCAGCGCTAACTTCTGTATTTAATTTAATTTCAACTCCATGTAATTCACATTTAGCTATAAAGTTTCTAACTAAGTTAGTTAAATCACCTTTACCTGGTGGGTAAGCAGCAAGTCTCATTTGTCCACCTAATGTATTTGTTTTTTCAACTAATGTTACTTTGTGTCCTCTAGCAGCAGCTACAAAGGCAGCTTCCATACCACCAACACCACCACCTACAACTAAAACTTTTTTAGATTCAGCTGCTGGTTTTAATTCATCTTCACGACCTACTAATGGGTTACAAAGACATGTTAATGGTTTACCTTGGAACATGTTAGGTACACAACCTTGTAAACATGCTATACAAGGAGTCATTAATTCTAATCTTCCTTCTCTTGATTTGTTAGGAACTTCTGGATCTGCTATACTTTGACGACCAAAGGCTACTAAGTCAGCTTTTCCTTGTTTAACCATTATATCTGCAAATTGAGGTTCAGTATAACGACCTACAGTTATAACGGGAACATCAACAGCCGCTTTTATTTTAGCTGCTAAATCTGCACTAAATCCCCCATGAACCGTTGTTGGAGCCCACATATATTCATCATTTAAATGTGTCGCCCTAGATACATGTAATGCATCTACTCCACATACCTCAGTTAAATAACATGCTATGGCAGTACTATCTTCTATACTAACTCCTCCTAATTTATCATCAGAAGCGTTTATTCTACATAGTATAGCTATTGTTCCTTCTGTCTTCTTACGTATATTTTCTAATATAAGACGAGGAAGTCTCATTCTATTTTCAAAACATCCACCAAACTCATCAACACGTTTGTTAGTTCTTGGTGAAATGAATGAACTTACTAGATAACCATGTGCACAGTGAAGTTCAACTGCATCTATTCCTGATTTTTTAGCACGATAAGCTGCATCTCCGTAAGCTTCTATTATTTCATATAGCTCCTCAGTAGATACTGCATCGGGAGTTGGATGTGATGCCTTTGTTGGTATAGCAGAAGCTGCTATAGGATTATGTCCTGCTATAGTTGCATTTACTTCTGGACCTGCATGTTGTAATTGAACAGAAACTTTGGCTCCATGAGCATGACATGCATCAATTACCATTTTAAAACTATCAATCGAATCATCACTGAATAGACAAGGTTTTCTTGGTCCGCCTTTTGATTTATTGTAAACAACAGAAGATTCTATTGTTATTAATCCAAATCCACCTTTTGCTCTAGCTTCATAGTAAGTTTTAGATTTTTCACTTAAAGTACCATCTGTATTTGCAAAGTTATTCCCCATTGGTGGTACAACAAAACGGTTAGGTACTGTTATTGGTCCTATTTCTATCGGTTGAAACATTGATTTAAATCTCATATTCATCCATCCTTTTCATATTTTTTTCAAAATCGAATCTTAGCTTAATATTTCTGGCCATGCTTCTTTTAGTACTTTTACTGCATTTTCATAAGTATATTTAGCTGCAAAATCTACACCTTTTTCAACATATTCATCACATATTACTTCAACACCAAATGCATTAGGCTTTATTCCTTTTTCTTTTAACATTTTACAAAAACCTATTGTATCACCAAATCCTAAACCTGGAGCTACTCTATCATGCATTGATTCATCTCTTAGTACTTGAGCTGAATATGGTCTAGCTTGAACATCATTTATTTGAACAGATACAACTTTTTCAGCTGGTATCACGTCTATCACACCTTCATATGGTTGATTTGCACGAACCCAGTGCCATGTATCTAATATTATCATTGCATTATCACATGCTGATGCTTCTACAACTTTCCAAGCTTTTTCTAAATCAGGTATACCACTATATGGCATTGGCTCTACTCCGATTATAACTTTTCCAGCCCTGTGGCATAATTCTTTAAGCTTTCCAGCAGTGTGTTCTACAGAGTAGTTTTCCATTAATCCACAGTTGATTTGCTTTACATCAAATAAGTCACACATGTGGAAACACATTTGTTCCTTCATTTGTTGCTCTAAGGATCTATTATCTTCAGCCCATAAAGTTATGTATTCTACCTCTGTTACTTTAATATCGTATTTTTTAAGTATTTCTAATATATCCCCCTCATGAAGTCCTTCTTGTAAGGCTGACACATAGTTTTCAACCCTTAATCCAAGTCCTTCATATCCAGCTTCTTTAGCTGTTTTAACACGTTCTTCAAATGTTATTTCCGTTCCTAATGTATAAGAACTTATAGTTAATGGATGTTGTTTTGACATTTCTTTACTCCCCCTATTTTTTAAACTTTTAAAGTATCATTGTTAAAACTTTATCTTAATTTGTCGTAATTGCGCTATTTATTAAAATCAAGATAAATTTGAAAACATTTTTCTTTTTACTTCATCTAGATGTTTATGATAAAATTGTATCATAGGATTTTTATAATAACCAATTGATAATATTCTTCTAATTCATTGATTTTATATATAGTTTTTAGTATATTAAATTAATAAAAGGTAGTTTATTACACTTGTTATAAAAAGAGGAGAAATAGACTTAGGATTTTTAAGAACTTTAGGAACTCATTTTATTCCTGAAATCACACAAGCTTTTATAGAAAAATACCCTAATAAAGATATGCATTTTACATTTAATACGGGTGCTACTACTACGGATATAATTAGAGATTTAAGAGATACTGCTGCCTATCCTCAAATATTTTTCAGCGAAAAAAGCGGTCTAAGACCTATTATTGATAATTTATTTGAAAGTATCAATAAAAAACCTATTATTTCTTATGAAGTAGAAGAAGATCAAGTAATAGCTGGTTTAGTATCTAAAAACTTTGGTATTGCCATAGTTCCATATATGAATGTACTAAAATTTATGGATGTTAAATCCCCAGACATTAACTATCCAAGTTGGGAGAGAAATTTCTATATAGCCACTGTAAAAGATAGCTACTTATCCCCAGCTGTAAGAGAATTCAAGAGCTTTGTGGTTAATAACTATAATAAAATTAATATATAGTTATATTGCTAATATACATGGATTTTCAACATAAATTGTAGTAATAGAGCTTCCTTATATGTAAAAAAGATATCTTAAAATTTCCACAAAATTTTTGAGATATCTTTTTTATTATATTAGTTATCAAGAATTATAAATATTAATATCTAAAGTACCTTCTGATTTAGATACTACCACTGCTGTTGCCGCATCTCCAATTACATTAAGTGAAGTAGTAAACATATCCATAGGTCTGTTAATTGCTATTATTAAAGCATATGCTATAAGTGTGGCTTCATTGTTATATCCCATACCTGTTATAACTGTAAATAGCACTATCATTGAAGAACCAGGAGCTGAAGGAGTCCCAACTGAAGCTATGAGAGCTAAAACAGCAATTAAAAACATATTTGAAAAAGTTACTTCATATCCAGCACTAGCAGCTATAAATACAGAACCAACTACTTGCATTATGGCAGTACCATTCATATTTATTGTCATTCCTAGTGGTAAAACAAAGGATGCTATATCTTCACTAACACCCAACTCTTCTACAACAGTCGCTTTATTTAAAGATAAGGCAGCAGCCGATGAAGCTGCAGATACTGCTAAAAGAGCAACCTTTGCTATCTTCCTCATAAATATAAATGGGTTTAAACCAGTTTTTAAATAAACAAATGAAGTATACAAAAATGCTAAACATATTGAACTAGCAATAGTAACTGTAGTAAGATATGCAAAAGCTGGTTTAAGGTGTTCTATACCATATACAGCAAAAGTTCTTGTTATTAAAACAAATACAGCTATTGGTCCAAAGTTATATATTACAAAGTTTAAAAATACAGTTATTATATTATTTATATCAATAAGTAATTTTTTTACTATTAATATTTCCCCTTCTAGTTTGTTAATACAAAGTCCTATTACTACTCCTAAAAATACTACAGATAAAACACGTCCATTTGTAATAATCACAGTCCCTATATTACTAGGTACAGCATCAAGTATTACCATTAAATGATTGCCACTAGTAGCAATTTCACTTGCACCACTCCCTGATAAAGACACATTAAATAAACCTAAATTATATGTTATAAATCCACATATAATAGCTACAATTAATGCACCTATTGAAGTAGTCAAAAAGCATAATAACGTTTTTCCAGATATACGTCCAAGTTTCTTTGTATCACTTATTTGACACATTGCAATTGCTATTGAAGAAAAAATCATAGGCACTATTATTAATTGTAAACAGTTTATAAATAGTTGTCCTATTATATAAAATATACCTATTGAATTACTACCTTCCTCTATACTAATATCTTGAAAAAATAAATTATTTATTATAGTCCAAGTAGATTCGTATCCATTAGAATTTAAATATTCTCTAAGAATAATCAATAGTAACCCTGTTATTAAACCTGTTCCAAGGGCAATAGCCATCTTCTTTGCTAAATTATTAACATTTCTTTTTGCAACATTTTCTATAGTATTTGAAATCATAAGAGATTCCCCCTATTTTGTGATAATTTTTAATTAAAATGAAAATTTATCTACTTATTCAATCAACAAATAGACAAATTTTCATTTTCTATATACAAAATACACTTCATTTATTTTTATAAACTTTTATTTATAATATTTAATACCTTATTAAGCTCTTCAACATTTATCTGACCTGGTGCTGATGCTTTAGCTACTGCCCCAAAAGTTAAACAAGAACCAAATACTTCTCCACATAAACGACTTATAAGGCCTTGTCCTGCCATAGACATAGTAATTATTGGTCTAGTGGCATGTTGCTCATTCATTATTACAGTCGCCTCTAATAATTCTAATACATCTAATTTACATTTTGGCATTACAGCTATCTTCGGAATATCTGCACCTAAGTCTTGCATTTTTCTTAAACGGCTTACTATATCACCTTTTGATGGTGTTTTATCAAAATCATGATTTGAAGCAACTACTTTAACATTTGACTTGTGAGCCCATTCTATTATTTCCTTAACTTCATCATCACCTGTAAATACTTCTACATCTACTAAATCCACTAGTCCTGTAGATGCTACTTCTTTATTTAAATTCACATATTCTTTAACTTCTATTGATTTTTCTCCACCTTCATTTGAAGTACGGAAAGTAAATAATATAGGTAACTCTTTTAATTCTTTTCTTAAATCACCTAAAACATCTTTTACTTTATCTAATTCAAAAACTCCCTCAAACCAGTCAACACGCCATTCAACTACATCTAATATAACTTCTTTCAAAGTTTTTGCTTGTTCAATAATTTCTTCTTTGGTAATTCCTACTATAGGAACACAAATCTTAGGTTTTCCTTCCCCAAGTACTACATTTCTTATTTTTAATGTATTCATAATCTCCTCCAAAAATTCACTTCATGTATCCATTGTAAATTAACTATATTTCTAAAAATTCTTTCATGTGATCTATTGGCATTGGCTGGCCTGTCCATAATTCAAATGCCGCTGACCCTTGGAATAACATCATTCCTAAACCATTCATTGTTTTACACCCAACTTCTTTAGCCATTCTTAACATTTCTGTTTCTCTTGGTGAATAAACAACATCTGTTACTATTAAATCTGGTCTAAAAAATGATTTATCAGGTATATAAGTTTTACCTTCTAATGGCTTCATTCCCATACCCGTTGCATTTGTAAATAAGTAGCTATCTGCTATTTCTTCTTTTAATTTATCTAAATCTTCTAAATCATATAACCTTGCTTTACATAAAGTATTTTCATTTATTTTTTTAACAGTTTCTATAGCGTTTTCCCAAAACTTATCTTTTATATTAAATATAGATATTTCATTTACTCCATCAAGGGCTGCTTGTATTTCTATAGCAGTTGCTGCTCCTCCAGCCCCTACTATTGTCATTTTCTTTCCTATTACATCTATACCATCTTCTTTTAGTGCTTGCATATATCCTGTACCATCTGTTATATGACCAATTAATTTTCCATTATTATTTACTACTGTATTTACTGCACCACATAAAGCCGCTGCTGGTGATATTTCATCTAAATATTTATGTATAACTGTTTTATTTGGCATTGATACATTTGAACCTTTTAATTTTAAAGCTCTTAAACCTTTTACTGCATCTTCTAAAGTATCGTTATCCACCTCAAATGCTAAATAAGCATAATCATAACCTAATGTTCTAAATGCTTCGTTGTGCATTGTTGGTGAACTTGTATGTCTTATTGGATATGCCATTAATCCAATTAATTCTGTATGGCCTGTTATTCTTTTTTCCATTTCCCTAATCTCCTTTTACCCTTGTTTTCTAATATATATTGTATGTTGTTAAATTTTTAATAATCCATTTCACTTAATTTAATTATATTTAAAAAACCAATAATATTCCAATTGATATTATTAATACTTTTCATAGTTTTTTTCTATAATTTCATCTGTACACTTTTATTTTTTTCATCTGCATTTTTTAAAATAAATTTACTAAACTCTTGTGCTGCAGGTGATAAACATCTATTTTTCACCTTGGCCATATAAATATTTCTATTATATTTAGGATTTTTTATTTTTATAATGTTTACATCTAAATGAGTCAATATGGAAATATTAGGAATTATACCTACCCCAAAATTACCTTCCACTAATCCAGCTAAACATTCATCTTTTTCGACTTCATAAGCAATTTTTTGTTTTTTATTAATGTCTTTAAACATCTTATCTATAAAAGGTCTTAATCCACTACCTTTTTTAAAAGCTACATATTCATAATCAATAGTTTTTATTAAATCAATCTCTTTATATTTAGATAATGGATGATTTTTAGGAGTTATTAATACTAATTCCTCTTCTTTTATTTTTGTAAAATCAATTTCATCTTCATCTTCTATCTTAGAACAAAATCCTATATCATAATCCTCATTTTTTAATCCCTCAATTATATTTAAAGTATTCCCATCAGAAAGAGTAAATTTAAAATTATTCTCTTTATTCTCCTCTAAAAATTTAGCAATTAATAATGGCATATCCTTTGCTCCAAAGGTATATATGTACCCCAAATCTATAATTCCACTTGTTGCACTAGTTAAAAGTTTTGTTTTTTTTACTCCTTGATCTAAAGTTTCTAAGGTTTTTTCTACATACTCTAAAAACACTCTTCCATACTTAGTTAACACTACATTTCTTCCTTTTTTCTCAAATAAATATGTTCCCAATTCCTTTTCTATTAAAGATATTGCATTGCTTAAACTAGGTTGTGTTATAGAAAGTTTTTGTGCTGCTTTTGTATAATGTTCTTCTTTTGCTAAAGTAGCAAAGTAATGTAAATGATTTAAATTCATGATTCTCCCCTTGAAAATATCTATTTAATATTATTTTCATTTATATTTTATTATATATTACTATAACCTATAGTTTTTTTCTATTATTTTGTTCAAAAATATCAATTTGTTTTATCAGTACTTATAAATTAAAATTTGAGTATAAAAGAAATAAAAATTTCACAATCAAAAATATTAAAGTATTCATTTACTTTTTTAACTTATATAAAGGGAGGTTTATTATTATGAATAATAAATATAAAAATTTATTGTCTCCACTGACAATAAAGCGTATGACACTTAGAAATCGTGTAATGATGTGTCCTATGGGTACAAACTACGGGGAACAAAATGGTGAAATGAGTTTTTTACACATTGATTACTATACACAAAGAGCTAAAGGTGGAACTGGACTTTTAATGGTGGAGAATGCAAGCGTTTACTCGCCACAAGGATCTAATGGAACTTCTCAACTTCGCATAGACCATGATGGTTACATTCCTAGATTATTTAAATTATGTGAAAGAATTCATGAGCAAGGTGCTTGTGTAGGTATACAAATAAACCATGCTGGTGCATCTGCAATATCTTCTAGAACAGGTATGCAACCAGTATCTGCATCAAATATTCCTTCTAAAGATGGTGGAGAAATACCAAGACCATTAGAAAGAGAAGAAATTGAATTAATAGCTAAAAAATATGGTGAGGCTGCAAAACGTGCTCAAGCTGCTGGATTCGACTGTGTTGAAATACATGGTGGTCACTCTTATTTACTAAGCCAATTCTTATCACTAACTACTAATAATAGAACTGATGAATTTGGTGGATCTATAGAAAACCGTACTAGATTTGCAAGAATGGTAATAGATGAAGTTCGTAAAAATGTAGGACCTTTCTTCCCTATATTCCTTCGTATAAGTGCTGATGAACTTGTTGAAGGAGGAAACCACTTAGAAGATACACTTGAATACTTAGAATACTTAAATGATGAAGTTGATGTATTTGACGTTTCATGTGCATTAAATGGTTCTATCCAATTCCAAATAGATGCTAACTATCATCCAGACGGATGGCGTTCATATATGGCTAAAGCTGTTAAAGAGAAATTCAATAAGCCATGTGTATCAATGGGTAATATAAGAGACCCTAAAGTTGCAGAAGAAATATTATCTAACAATAGTGCAGATATAATAGGAATGGGTCGTGGATTAATAGCTGATCCTGAATGGGTTAATAAAGTTGCTTCTTCTAAAGAAGATGAAATACGTAAATGTATATCATGTAATATAGGATGTGCAGGTAACAGAATAATGTTAAACCGTCCAATAAGATGTACTGTTAACCCTTCTGTAAATGAGTGGGAACACTATAAAAATACTAAAATAAACAAAGCATGTAATGTAGTTGTTATAGGTGGTGGAACTGCAGGTCTGGAAGCTGCATGTACAGCAAGTGAAGTTGGATGTACTACTTTCTTAATAGAAAAAAATGAAGTTCTTGGTGGTTTAGCTGCTGAAATCTCAAAAATACCCGATAAGAAAAGATTAGCTGACTTCCTAAATTATTTAATAAATAGAGCTAATAAATTAAATAATTTATTTATATTTAAAGGTACTGAAGCAAATACTGATTTTATAAGTAACTTAAATCCAAATATAATAGTAAATGCTACAGGATCAAATCCTTTATTACCTCCTATAAAAGGCTTAGCTAATCATGTTGATAAAACTGGAAGTAAAGTAAGTTCTATTACAAATATGATAAATAATATTCCCAATTATCCAGAAGATTTTACTAATAAAAAGGTTGTAATCATAGGTGGTGGGGCTGTTGGACTTGATGTTATGGAATTCTTCGCTAAGAGAAATGCTAATGTTAGTATAGTTGAGATGATGAGCATTATAGGTAATGGACTTGATCCTGTTACTAAATCTGACACAAATCATACTATGAAAAAACATAATGTAAATCAACTTACAAAGACTGCTTTATTAGAAGTTAAATCAGATTCATTCTTAGTTAAATTAGAAAATGGAGAAGAAACTGATTTAGACTTTGACTACGGATTTGTATGCTTAGGTATGAAA
The DNA here is from genome assembly GCA_036648085.1 of Terrisporobacter sp. Classification (GTDB taxonomy): domain Bacteria; phylum Bacillota; class Clostridia; order Peptostreptococcales; family Peptostreptococcaceae; genus Terrisporobacter. The sequence goes on along the minus strand of JAVXJA010000001.1, from coordinate 158,196 downwards.
GCTAATAATCCAATTATGAATGAATTACAAGAAAAATTCGCATGTAATTCTGAAATAATAAATATAGGAGATAGCTTCCGTGCTAGACGTATTATAGAAGGTGTGACAGAAGGAAGAAATATCTTAAACACTTTACGTAAATTAAATTTTTTAAATGATACAAATCTTTAAAAACACCAAATAAATTAATTTTTAAATAAAAATAAATGTAAATTATTGTATTTTATTTTGTAATACTGTAATTTATAATTATAAGGTATAAAATTTATATTCTTAATTGTTTTTTGTTATGTGTTGTTAAAAAATGTTTATTTATGTGTGTATATAAACGGCAAAAATAGGATGTTCTTGCGATCATCCTATTTTTTATGTAGTTGCTTAAGAAAAGCGAATTTTTTATTTAAAAATCTCTTATATAAGATTTAAAGTCTGTTTCATACTTTTCATCATTTTTACTTAATAATAGCTTTATACTAATTTTATTATCTGTAATCATTATAGATATATTATCTACATAATCACCTATTTCATAACCTCCAGCTTCACTATTACCACCATTATTTAATGTATTTATAAATAATTTTTTATTACTTTTATAACTTATTTCTTTATCTTTAACTCCTGTATTATCTTCATCTTTATACTTGCATTTTATAGATTTAACATTTATATAAGAGTTAGTATTTCCAAATATTGTTTTACCACTTAAATCTTTAATATTAATTATTCCTTTTGAGTTTTCTATAAGCTTATTAATCTGTAGGGTCATCTCTTGTCCTTGCTCATATAGCTCTACTTTATCTTCTACAATTTGTTTATAATTATTAGAAAACAATAATATAGAATATAAACTTAAGGATAATATCATAATTACAGTTAAAGATATAATACATTCTAGTAGTATATATCCTTTTTTATTTTTCATAAATACCTTCTTTGTACAATACTCTACCACTTACAGGTACTATGGTTATATACTTATAGTCATTTCCTTTATTTATAGTTATAGTTCCGCCACCTTGTATAAAAGTTCCTGTTCTATTGAATTTAATGTGTGTTCCATTTGTTCCTATAGGATACTCTAATTTAGTGTTTTGGGGCAAATAAACTCTTTTATCCTCACTACCATTTCTACGAAGTACATATCCATTTCTATTATTTTCATTTATAAAACTAATATAAACATTTCCATTGTCTAGCATATTCTCTCTTCTTACATATCTTATATCACAACATAATTGTTTTGCAAAAGAATTAATTTTATAATTATCTCCTTGGAATTTAACAAAACAAATACTACATATTAAAGCTATTAAACTTATACTTATAATAAGTTCTAATGCAGTCACATTCCTTCTCTTTTCATTTTATTTTTCCTCATAGTTATAAAATATAACTAAATCACTTTCATTTATCTTAGATGTATCCTTTATTTCTTCATCAACTTCATTTGATTCTTGTGAAGTAATTTCTTCTTGATTTTTTCCTATTATATCCCTTACATTATCTTCTTCTGTAATGATTTCTTCTTTGCCAATTTTTCCATACCATGGATTTTTTATTTTAACCTTAGCTACAATATATTTGTCATAATTATCTACTATATATTTAGTAGATATTGTATAGTGCATAAATTCTTTGTTAGAAATTGTTGTCTTATAGTCAATTTTTATATCACTTTTGTCTAAATTGCTTCCATCTACAATTTTAATTTTATTAATAAAATCTCTAGAAGAATTTTTTGTAATATAATTATAAAACTCAGCTTCTTCTTTTGTATTTTCAACTGCATATTTTACTTCTTTTAACATATTGCTATGAATAATTTCTATAAGTCCTATATTTCCTAATTTTATTTTTTCATTAACATAATCTAATTTGCACATTCTATTATTACTCAATATCAGTCCTGAACAAGTAACACAAATTACAGTTACTATAGTAAATACAATTAAAGACATAATTAATATGGATCCTTTATTTTTTCGTAACATAAGTACTAAACTCCATATTATTAAGCATAGATGATATCCTTAAATTAAGAACATAGCACTTATAATAACTTGCACTATTAACACTTGTCTCAATTATGTAATTTTCTATTCTCTTACTTTTATTGTAGGACTGAGTAGATGAAGTATTTTTTATATTAATACGTTCATCTTCAATTTCTTCTTTTGCAATAGATAACATTTGTAAGTTGTCTCTATTTTTATTTAATAAATTAAAACTATTGTGCAGACTAGTTGTTACAACAAATATAATAGTTGTCAATATAAACAAGCTAACTACACATTCTATAGAGGTAAATCCATTCCTTTTTCTTTTCAATATTTGTCCTTTCTTAGAAATGGTTACTTCAGACTGTTAAAATATATGTCTTTTATTTCTTTAAAATCATTTTCATTAGTTTTAATGTTTTCCCATATTTCATAAGCCAACAATCCTTGATTAATTAACATATCTATACCGTATACTACTTTTAGATTATGTTTTTTTGCCCAAGTTAATAGACTTGTTTCATGAGGTTTATAAACTATATCACAAACTAATAAATGCTCTGGAGGATTAATTTCTCTGTTTATTGGACAATCTTTCGTTCCCATTCCTATAGGAGTTGTATTTATTAGAATATCTATATCTCTTAAATCATTTTCTTCAACTGTCTTAGTACTAAATGTACATTTGGTATTAAAATTATTACATATTATGTTAGTTATTTCTTTAAAGTTATGGTCACTTCTATTTCTTATTTCAATAGATTTAACATTATTATCTGCTATTTCCACGGAAATACTTCTACAAGCTCCACCTGCTCCTAATATCATAATTTTCTTACCTTCTAAAATATATTCTTTGTCTTTTAAAGACTTTACAAAGCCCCTACCATCTGTATTGAAACCATACAACTTATTTTCATCATATTTCACCGTATTAACCGCTCCAATAAGTTTTGCATTTTCATCTACTTCATCTAAGTATTTAATTATATCCACCTTATGAGGGATTGTTACGTTACAACCTGTCATATTGAGTACTTTTATTCCTTCAACTGCTTTATGAAGATGGTTTTTTTCCACATCAAAGCATACATACACCTTATTTTTTTCATACTTCTTTGATAAGTAATTATGTATATTTGGTGAAAAGCTTTGTTTCACTGGTTGTCCTAAAAGACATATTAATTTAGTACTTGAATTAATATTCATTGTTTCTCCTTTATAATGTTTATTATCAAATATGATGATATTTATACTATAATTTATAATTATAAATCACATAATTTCTTATACTCTTTTAGTATAAACTCTTCATCAATTCCTTTGTCTGTTATAACATATTCTTTAATATTTTTTTCAATATTTAATTCTATTTCAATTAGTATACTATCTTCATCTTTATTTTTAATCATAATCTTTCCCTTATATAAATTCACAATTAATTTTGCAATAGACATGCTTAATTGAAGTATTTTTTCTTCATATTTATCAAAATGTTTTTTATAGTCATATCTCTTAATATTTTCTATAGTAATTATTGATTTATCACCTTTAGTTTTTACATTAAAATATATTGTGCTTTTAATTCTTGAATATTTAACGACATAAGATAATAAAGTTAATATTACTTTTCCAATATTATTAGGATCTATTTCACAGAATAATTCTTCTTTCTCTGTATCAAATACTATATTTACACCTTTATATATTGTATATTTATTAACCTCAGTAACAATATCTTCACAAATAGAGACTATATCATATATATCTTTACTATCCCTGTGATAATTATTTTCTAATTTAGAAAGTTCCATTATTTTATCTATTAATGTGGCAAGTATATCCACATGTTTTCCTACTATAGATATACAATTAGCAAATTCTCCTTCGGGATCTCTATCAATAACACCTTTACACATTCTTTCAATAAATTGATTACTAGTTTTTAGTAAATTAACAGGTGTTAGTAACTCATGAGACATGTTAATGAAAAAATCATCAATATCTTTATTTATTAGCTTACTTTCTTCTATTTCTTTCTTCATTGATTCTACTTTAATTTCTTCGGTAATATCCCTCATTATTAGAACCATTTTTGTTGATCTATCAATTTCTATAAGTACTATACAACTTTCAATATTGATAATTCCGCCGTAAGAATCTTTCAATGTTTTTCTTATATACTTAATGCTTTCATTAATATTACCTGAGCTTATGGCAATATCATTATATATTTCATCAAAATCTATACTTTCAATATCTTGTATTTTAAATAAGTTGTAAAAAGTATTGTTTGCATACTCAAATTCCTTACTTTCGTAATCTAATACACAAATAGCTTCTGGTATTATATCAATTAAGGTTTTATATTCATCTGTTAACATTTCTAGTTTACCTAAAATGTTTTTATGATTTGTTATGTCTTTTGTTTCTATTAAGCTTAATTTATCTTCACCTTCCATAAACTCTATTCTATCTACATATAAGGTGATTTCATCTCCATTATCATCAGTATAATTAAGCTCTCCTTTAGTCGCATTATTTAATATAATATTTTTTACATTATCTAAATTAACATCCAGATTATTATTATTATAAATAATTTCTTTATTTTTCTCTAGTATAATAGAATAAGGAATATTTTTAGCTATTTTCTTATATTTAATATCACTTTCCTCAGTTTTTACCATTAATCTATTTTCATATGAAATATCCGATAAAATACAAATAATATTTTGTGGATTATGCTCATCATAATTAGAAAATACTGCTTCAAATATTCTTCCATCTTTACCCGTTATTTCTGTAGTAACAACTTCATTCATATACTTTACTTTTTCTATGCTTTTAATAAACTTTTCTATTTCAACTATATTTTCTTGAAGAAATATGTCCAGTTTAATTACATGACTATAATCCTTATATTGAGGAAACATACTTTGAAATACTATATCTTGATTTAAAATGTAGTTATTATTATCTATAAGCAAAGCACTTTTATTAAACTGTCCCAGTAAAACATGCAAATTGTTTTCTTTTACATATAAATCTTCTTTTAGAAGTTTATTTTCTATTCTATAATTATTTAATTTCTCGTCATAAAGCTTTATATTTATATTACTTTTTCTTATATTACTCCAAATTTTTTGATATTTAGAATAAGGATGATAAATATATAATGTTATTAGTTTTACAAACATAAATATACTTACTAATAAATCTAATATGCTATTACTAAGAATTAACACATTAATAGAGTCTGTTTCTAGTAAAAAAATAATGTTTATTATATAAAATAGGGATAAACCTTGGATAACCTTAGAGTATTCTTTAAAAAAGTATATAATATTTAACACTAAAAGTATTATTAAAATAAGGTCATTAATAACTTCAAGAGTTCCATTAAAACTTAAATAAAAAGATAAAAGGCAAAGCATGTAATCTATAGTAATTATAGTTTTGTCCTTTGTACTAGTTTTCTTATCAGAACATACTATAAAAGCTAATATTAAAATTAACATATCTGATACAAGCATCATAAAAAAGCCTTCATAATATTGATTAACTAATTTACTAGTATTCATTTGTTTAATAAAATGCATTAATTTCATAGAAAATATAGTCATTATTAATAAAAGTTGTCCTAATTTTTTATTAATCTTACCTATTTCAATTCCTGTATATACTGCCAATCCACTACAAAAAAACAAGGATATACTTAATATATTCATGGGAAAAAAAACTTCATACATAACCTCACCCCCCCTATTTCAAAAATTCGCTTCGCTCATGTCGCCAACAACCTTGAGAAACAGGTCCGTTGCTCCATTAAGCAGTTACTCTAAATAAATATCAGAAAATTCTAAATCTATACTTTCATTATCAATAATTACAGCTTCAATTTTTTTTCTATTATCTAGGGTACTATCTATTAATGTGTCTTTTAGTATTATCTCAAATTTACTACCACATCCCACTTTACTATTTACCTTAATTTGAGCATGATGAATCAGAGCCAATTTCTTCACTAAATATAAGCCCACTCCTGTTCCTTCTGCTTCTCTTGATAGTGATCTATTTACTTGCTCAAAGTTTTCAAAAATAAAATCTAATTTATTACTTGGTATTCCCGAACCATTATCTTCAATTGCAATAATTACGTCACGATTGTTTACAATTAAATTCACTGCAATTTCCCCTCCTCTTTCTGTAAATTTAAGTGCATTAGATAAAATATTTAATATTATTTTTTCAATTTTATCTTTATCCATATATATTAGTACTTCTTTTCTATTGCTTTCAAAATAAATACTCAAACCTTTTCTTTGTGTATAATCTTCACAACATCTTACTATTCGTTCTATATATTTAAATAAGTCGTAAGTTTTATAATCTCTACAATAAATACCATCTTCTATTTTGCTTATTTCATCAATATTATTTAGAAGTCTTTTTAATCTATAAGAATTTTGTCTTACTGTTTTAATATAACTTTTCATACCGTTATAATCATAAATATCTTGCTTGTTTTCTAAAAATTTATTTACTTCAAATATTGTTGTTATAGGTTTTTTTAAATTACTTGCAGCTCTCCCTAAAAATTCTGTTTTAAATTTATTTCTCTCTTTTATAAATTGTAGATTATTATATATAGATTCAATTTGATTTTCTATTTCTAAATCTCTTATTACTATAAGTAAATTATCTTGCTTTGGTACTTCTTTAATTGCCATAAATATCTTTCTTTTCTTATCATCGTTTTTAATATAAAAAGTTCTAAATCTATCATAATCTCCACTTTGTAAATAATCATCTATTATTCTATAAAATTTATCTACTCCCATTTCTCCTAATATTCTCATCATGAACTTATTTGTGTAAACCTGCTCTTTGGAATATCTATTAATCAGAACGATACCTTCTGGAAGAGTTTGAATAAGAGTTGAATATGTCTTTTTGTTTTCTTCCAGTTTATCTATTACCATCTGATGTTCCGTAAAGTCACTTATGATAGTTAATATCATTTTTTTTACTCCCATATTGAAACTACAAGAAATAAAATCTATTATTTTACCATTTTCCAATTCTAACTTACTAGTTTTACTATCTTTCAGTCCTTTTCCTACTGAAACTAAGTTATGTAAAAATTCATCCTTACTTTTTTTACATATCATACATTCTAAATTTGCTATATCTAAAACATTATTTACAGAAGAATCTAGTCCAAATATATCCATCGCAATTTTATTTATATAATTAACTGTATTACCATCATGAATTATTACACCATCACTTAGCACATCCATAAGTGTTTTATATCTTAATTCACTTTGTTTTAATTTATTTTCTTTATCATATATATTAGTAATATCTTTCACTTGACAAAGTATTATTTTTTCATCATTTATAAAATCCTTGATTACAAAAATTTTATAAATTTTATTATATAACTCTAAATTTATATAATTCTTTTCTATATCATCTTCTTCAATAATTTTTTTTAAATCATTACAACTTTTTTCATTAATTTTATTAATAAAACTTATAAAATTTACATTTTCTTCACTATAGTTATTTTCCATTAGAAAATCATCAAAATATTTATTTTTCATAATACACTTATATTTAGCATTCATCATTATAATAGGTGTATTTATCACTTCTACAATGTTAGAAAGCTTGTAATTAGTCAGTTTTATATCATCTTTTAAATATTGTTGATATCTATTTTCATCTTCTATTTCTTTAGAAATCTTAGTTATATATTTTTTATTTATACTTAATTTATTTAAATATACGTCTTTTTCTCTATGCTTTTTTCTAACTCTTTTTAACCAAATACTATTCATAACTACTATATCTAAACATATATCATATATTTGGTTCAAACTTATAGATCCATATTTTAATGTAAGTAAAAGTAAAATAGTACAAACTATGGGCAATAAAAACTTAAATATTCCTTTGTTGTACTCATATTGCAAATAATATAAAAACAATAGTTTAATACCTATTAAAATCATAAATATATCATCTATATTGGGTATCTCATCATGTTTGTATTTAATATTTAAAAGTAATATAATAAGATCTGTAAATATAATAAGTGTCAAAATCAAAAACTTCTTTTCTCTTATTATTTTATAAAAACATAAACATAGTATGGGAATTGATATTGCTAAGATAAGATTTAATAACTGCAAAATATCATTATACTTGTATAATCTCAAATTCTTTTCCCCCTTATTTAACAGCCATTAATTACATATAACCTCATTAAGTTACCTCATGTAATAATAATTTGTTTTAACATTAAAATTTTTAGTATTTTTTATCATATAAATTATATTAACATAATTAAATTAAATTTTTTGTCAATTCATGAATCTATAAATATAAAAAGAAAAAGTAATATACGACAAAAAAAGCCTTATTCAAGGCTTTTTTCTGATTTTAATTCTTTTCTCAACTTTTTAAGTGCTTTTTTCTCAATTCTGGAAACGTAAGAGCGAGAAATATCTAATTTTTGTGCAATTTCTCTTTGTGTCTTATATCCATATGGCGTCAATCCATATCTAAGTTCTATTATTTCTCTTTCCCTCTGACTAAGAACCTTCTCCAGCTTTTCATAAAGTTTATTGATTTGAACTTTTAATTCAACTTGGTCTACTACATAATCTGGTTCTGTTCCTAATATATCAATTAAACTTATGGCATTTCCCTCGCGATCCACGCCGATAGGATCCTGGAGTGAAACTTGAACCTTATTTTTTTTATTAGTTCTAATATTCATCAATATCTCATTTTCAATACATTTTGACGCGTAGGTGGCCAACCTAGTGCCCTTATCCATTTTAAATGTCTCAATGGCCTTAATTAATCCTATAGTGCCTATAGATATAAGATCATCTTGATCTTCATTTGAATTATTATACTTTTTAGCTATATGTGCAACTAGTCTCATATTTCTCTCTATTAGCATTTCTTTAGCCTCTTCATCACTCTCATTTTTAAATAAGAATAGGTAATGTACTTCTTCTTCAGGGGTTAATGGTTTTTCAAATGATTTTAGAATAGTCAACAGGCCACCCCCTTATATAGGTGTCACTGTAAATTATATGAAAGTAAGCGGTAAAAATTGACTATTCTAGGTTATTTTTATTTTAAATTTTCACAAATTTCTTTAAAGGTCGGTATAGCTGACTTACTCTCTTCTTTTGTTCCTTCAATTATAATCGTAATGGCATATTTAGGATTATCCTCTGGATAAAATCCTGTTATCCATCCATGAGATATTTTATTTCCATTTGAGCTACTTTGTGCAGTACCTGTTTTTACTCCACAACCACCTTTTAAGTCTGACAATAACTTTGCTGTTCCATTCTTTGAAACTTGTTTCATCATTTCTTTTATTCTTGTCATTGTATATGGGGAAATTATTTCTGATTTTTTATTTGTTTTGTAAGTTTTTATACTCTTCATACTATCATCAACTAAGCTGTCATAAATATATAATGGATTATATGTACCATTATTGGCAATAGCTTGAGTTATTTGATTAATTTGAAGAGGTGTAAACTCCATATTAGCCTGACCTATTGCTAAATTACTTAAGGATATATTATTAGGTATTTTAGAATTTTTTTCTTCATCTATTCCTATGTCTACTTTCTCATCAAGATGTAAAGTTTTTATTGCTTCAAATATTTTATCTTCTCCTGTTCTTTTGGCAATATCATAAAAGGCTGTGTTACATGAATTAGCAACAGCATCACTAAGAGTTTCTACTCCATGTACAGTAGAATTATTACAGTTTAATACATCTCCCTTTGAGCTAACAGCTATACTTCCTGTACAGGTATGTACATAGTTTTCATCTATTATATTATTATTTAGAGCTGCAAATAATACTACAAGCTTAAATACAGAGCCTGGCGGATATGTAACTCCTAAAGCCCTATTTTGCAATTCACCATTATTGCTTTTAGCGTAAGAAGAAATATCATTCTGTTCGAAATTAGGTCTAGAGCACATTGCAAGTATTTCTCCACTTTTAACATCTGATATTACCACAGCACTAGGGTTTTCTACTTCATCCATTATTTTTTCAACTTTTGATTGAATTTTAGAGTCTATAGTTAATTTTAAATTTTTATCATCTTCACTAGAATTAACTTCTTCTACACTTCCTTTTAAATAAGTCAATCCACTATTATTAGTACCTGCTTTAAATACTGATACATATTCAGAATTACTATTTTTTAACTCATCATTCATAGATTTTTCTATTCCACTTACACCTATATTGTCTGACTTTTTTATATATCCAAGAAGATGAGTTAATAAATTATTTTCACTATATCTTAAAGTTTTTTCTTTAACTAAAATATTATTTTTTTTAAGCTCATCAACCTTACTTTTATCAACTTTATCAATTTCAATCTCAATGATTTGTGAAGATATTTGCTCTTGCACAGCTTTATATATCTCTTTTTCACTTAAATTTGTAGCTTCTTTTATAAGAGATACTGTTTTGAAATTACCACTTACCACATCTTTTGGCACAAGCAATACTTTTTTATTTTCTTTATCAGTAAGAAGTATGTTATTTCTATCGTATATTAATCCTCTTCCACTATTTAATTTTATAGTTTCCGTACTTTGGCTTGCTATCTTACTTTTATATTCATCATTTTTTAAGATGGTAATACTATAAATTTTATATATTAGACCACCAAAGACAATCATGGACATAATAAAGAAAAGTAATATTCTTCTTTTTATTATTTTGTTTGTTGTATTTTTTCTCCTTCTCACATCGTCACCCCTTACCCTTTGTATTTGATTTTTGACAATTAAAAGAAAAATAATACGGATATAATTTAATTACTTAAAATAATAATTTATTATTTTTATTATAAATTATTATTTTAAGTACTGATTATTACTTCATTTTATAGTATAATAGTTTTATCTTAGTTAATTAGTTAAATTAAAACTTAAATTTTCCTTACATACAGGAGGAATTTTTATGAAACAATTAGTAATTGGAAATTTAGTAGCAAAAATGCCAATAATTCAAGGTGGTATGGGAATAGGTATATCCCGTTCTAACTTAGCTTCAGCCGTTAGTAGATGTGATGGTGTAGGTATCATATCTGGTGTTAACATTGGTTTTGACGAAGAAGATTTTGAAAACAATACTTTAGAAGCAAATTTAAGATCCTTAAGAAAACATATTACTTTAGCAAAAGAAAATTCTAATAATGGTATCATAGGTGTAAACCTTATGGTTGCTATGAATAATTATGAAATACATGTTAAGACTGCCATTGATGCAGGATGTGATCTTATAATCTCTGGTGCTGGTCTTCCTATTAAACTACCTAGTTTCACAAAGGATAGTCCAACTAAAATAGCACCTATAGTTTCTTCTTCTAAAGCTGCTGCTATTTTACTTAAAATGTGGGATAAAAAATATAGCACTAGTGCAGACTTGATAATAGTGGAAGGACCAAAAGCAGGTGGTCATCTAGGATTTACTAATGAAGAATTAGATAATATTGATTCTATAAATTATGATGATGAGTTTAAAGAAATTATTAAAATAGCTAATATTTATGGTGAAAAATATAATAAAACTATACCTGTTATTGCAGCAGGTGGAATTTCATCTAGCTCACAAGTAAAAAAATACATAGATATGGGTGCTAGTGGTGTTCAAATTGGTACTAGATTTGTAGCAACTTATGAATGTGATGCTCATGAGAACTTTAAAAACGCATATATTAATTCAAAAGAAGAAGATATAGTAATAGTTAAAAGTCCAGTAGGTCTTCCAGGAAGAGCTATTAAAAATAAATTTATAGATAAAATATCTGCTTCACAACAAAAAGTAGAAAAGTGTTATAATTGCTTAACTCCATGTAATCCTAAATACACACCTTATTGCATATCAACTGCTTTAATAAATGCAGTAAATGGTAACATAGATGATGCTTTACTATTCTGTGGTGCTGATGCTTATAAAATTAATACTTTAAAATCCGTTGAGGAAGTAATTAATGAACTAGTTAGTGAAATTTAATTTTATTTAAAAATTCAAAAATAGTACGGGATTTAATGGTTCTTACTCAACTTTGGGTAAGTAACCCTATTTTAATAAAGGTAAATACACCAACGCTAAACTCATCAGGTATTAATTTAATTGACTTTGGTTCAATTTTAATCCACCTTGATTGAATAGAACGAATGAGTTGTTGCTTTATTTTTCTACCTTCAGCTTGATTCTTGTATCGCTAGCTGTCAAGGTTACGTTTCTTATTGTCATATGTAATTGGCGAGCCATCTTCACTCAATGGGTGATCATTATCAAGAAAAAGTGAAACTGCTAAAATAAGTGATGTTAGTTCCGTTGTTCTTACTTGAGAGGCAGAAGCAAAATTTAGCGTCTCCATAATTACTTTTGTTTCACTCTCGGTATTCAGACATTTATATTTATAAGCAGTAACATGAACATAAGTAATTTAAAAATGTATAGGAACCATCTGTATCTTACGGACATATGTAGCATGAAAAAAGAAATGGCATCGAGAAATGCCATTTCTTTTTTTAATTAGAGTGTATAACAAAAGTCTTTAAATATAAAGTTTAACAGCTTTCTATGATAATATTAAATTATTATAGAAAGCTGTTTACAGAAAAAGTTTCACGGTCCCTTTAATTATAAACTTTGGTATTTTTTTTCAAAGAATCTACTTGCCTTGCTAAGAGTTTTAGTTAAGATTTTTAAGTCTTCTCCTTGAAAGTTCTCTAATATTCCATCTATCATTTCCTTGTGGAATACACTATGTGTATCAAAAACTTCTCTACCCTTTTCGGTTAAATTTACAAGAACGACTCTTCTATCCTCTTCTATTCTTTTTCTTTCAGCATAACCTTTTTTTATAAGTCTATTTATAGCCGTAGTTAGTGTTCCTACTGTTATTCTAAGATCATGAGCAATTTCCCCCATAGTTCTATTTCCTTCTGTACCTATGGCTTCTATAGTATGTATCTCTGTAATAGATAAATTGCTAAATCCAGTATCTTTCAAAGCTTTTTCTTCAATATGCAAAATATCATTAAATAATTGTACTAATAATTTATTTAAAACCTCTTCTGTTGCATTTTTCATAGCATCCGCTCTCCATATTTCTTATTTTAAATGTATTATAATAAATATTTTGAATAAATTCAATTGATACTATGTATTATATTAAAAATATGGTTGATTTTCCTCAAATAATATCTACTATTTACCCATATTTCTGAACTTATCATATCTATCATTTAATAATTCATTACAATCAACATTTATTAATTCAGCTAAATCCTTTAAAATATACTCTTTTATATTTTTTGCTGCATCTTCAGGATTTTCATGTGCACCATTTTCTGGCTCCTTTATTATATCATCAATAATAGAAAATTCCTTTAAATCTTTAGATGTAATTTTCATTGCACATGCAGCCTTCTTTGCTTTAGTTACATCCTTCCATAATATGGATGCAAATCCTTCAGGAGATAAAATAGAATAAATAGAATTTTCCATCATGTATACTTTATCTGCAACAGCAAGAGCTAAAGCACCACCACTACCACCTTCACCTATTATTATAGACATTATAGGTGTCTTTAGATTACTCATTTCCATTAAGTTTTGAGCTATAGCATGACCTTGACCTCTTTCTTCTGCACCTATTCCACAAAATGCACCAGGAGTATCAACAAAACAAATAACTGGTCTTTTAAACTTTTCTGCTTGCTTCATTAATCTTAAAGCTTTTTTATATCCCTCAGGATGAACCATACCAAAGTTTGAATCTATATTTTCTTTAGTATTTTTCCCTTTATTTATACCAATAACCGTAACGTTATAATCATTTATTTTTCCAATTCCACCCACTATTGCTTTATCATCTCTAAAAGCTCTATCTCCATGTAGTTCAATAAACTCATCTAATATATTTTCAATATAAAATCTAGCATTTGGTCTATCTTTGTGTCTCGCTATACTAACCTTATCCCATATTAAATCTTCTTTATTTAGCATATTCAGCCACCTCATGTAAACTAAGTATTTTAGATAAATAATCTCTTAAGTCTTTTCTTTTTACAATGGAATCTATAAATCCTTTTTCTAAAGCAAATTCTGCACTTTGAAAATCATCTGGCAGATTTTCATTTATAGTGTTTTGTATTACACGCCTTCCTGCAAATCCTATAACTGAATTAGGCTCACTAATAATTATATCTCCTTGCATAGCAAAACTTGCAGTTACACCACCTGTCGTAGGATTAGTTATCACAGTAATATATAATAATCCGGCGTCATTATGTCTTGCTATAGCAGCTGATGTTTTTGCCATTTGCATTAAAGAAAAAATACCTTCTTGCATTCTTGCTCCACCTGATGCTGTAAATATAATAAGCGGTAGTCTCTTTTGTGTGGCATACTCAATAATACTTGTTATTTTTTCTCCAACAACGCTACCCATACTTCCCATCATAAAGTTGCTATCCATTATTGCAGTAGCTACTTCTTTATCATTTATTTTTCCTATTCCAGTTACTACAGCTTCTTCTAAACTAGATTTCTTTTTATTAATATTTAATTTTTCTTCATAGCCTTCAAAATCCAATGGATTTTTAGATTCCATCTCTGTAAATAGTTGTGTAAATTCATTTTCATCAAATATTTGATTTATTCTATCTTCAGCACTTATTTTAAAATGATAACCACATTTTATACATACATTATAATTTTTTTCTAAATCATCTTTATAAATTATATTTTTACATTTCTCGCAACTAGTCCATTTATTATTTGGTATATTGGGAAAAGACTGATTATTTTTCAAATCCCTACTACTAACTGTAATATACTCTCTTTTTCTAAATAAATTTTTAAGCATTCTTATTCACCAACTTTTCTTCTATAAACGAAGTATTATAGTTTCCATTGATAAAATCATTGTGCTCTAATATTTCATACTGAAAATCTATATTAGTTATTACTCCGCCTATAGCAAACTCATCTAATGCTCTTTTCATTTTAATAATAGCATTTTCCCTATCATCACCATAAGTAATTAACTTTCCTATCATAGAATCATAATAAGGTGGTATTTCATATCCACAATATATGGCACTATCTACTCTTACCCCAGGTCCTGAAGGAACATACAATTCTTTTATTACACCTGGACATGGTCTGAAATTATTTTTAGGATCTTCTGCATTTATTCTACACTCTATTGCATGACCTTTTATTTGTATATCTTCTTGTTTAAATTCTAATTTTAAATTAGATGCTATTTTCAATTGTTCTTTTACAATATCAATATTTGTTACCATTTCTGTTACTGGATGCTCCACTTGAATTCTTGTATTCATTTCCATAAAGTAAAACTTACCTTGGTTATCTACTAAAAATTCTATAGTTCCAGCATTTTTATAGTTTACTGCCTTAGCTGCTTTTATTGCAACTACTCCCATTTCTTCTCTTAATTTTTCATCTAAAAAAGAAGAAGGAGCTTCTTCTAATACTTTTTGATTATTTCTTTGTAGTGAACATTCTCTTTCACCTAAATGAATAATATTTCCATAATCATCACCTAGTATTTGAAATTCTATATGACGAGGAGATTCTATATATATTTCTATATATAATCTATCTTCTCCAAAACAAGCCTGAGACTCTAATTTAGCAGCCTCATAATTTTGCTTAAATTCGCCTTGTGATTTTACTACCCTAATTCCTTTACCGCCTCCACCTGCTGCAGCTTTTATCATTAATGGATATCCAATCTCTCTAGCTATTTCTAAAGCATGATCATAAGAATTTATATTTCCTTCATATCCAGGTACTACAGGTACAGTAGCTTTTTTCATTATTTCTCTAGCCCTTGCTTTGTCACCCATAAGTTCAATAGTCTGATAATCTGGACCAATAAATTTTATATTGCATTCTTCACACATTTTAGCAAATTTAGGATTTTCAGATAAAAAACCAAAGCCTGGATGTATACCTTCACATCCAGTTAAAACACAAGCACTTAATATGTTAGTCATATTTAAATAACTATCTTTACTAAGAGGCCCTCCTACACAAACAGCTTCATCTGCCATTTGTGCATGAAGGGCATCTTTATCTATTTCTGAGTAAATTGCAACAGTAGCTATATTAAGCTCTCTACAGGCTCTTATAATTCTTACTGCAATTTCACCTCTATTTGCTATAAGTATTTTCTTTAACATAATAACACCTACCCAATAGCGAACATTATCTCACCTTCGCAAACTATTTTGTTATCTACACTTGCCTTTCCTTTTCCAACACCTATATTGCCTCTTAGTTTTACTATCTCTATTTCTAAATCTAACCTGTCTCCTGGCATTACTTGCTTCTTCCATCTTACTTTATCTGCACCAGCTAAAAATCCAATATTTCCTTTAAAATCTTCCATTGAAAGTATACAAATAGCTCCCATTTGAGCTAATGCTTCTAGTATTAATACTCCTGGCATTACAGGATACTCTGGAAAATGTCCATTAAAGAAATTTTCATTTATTGTTACGTTTTTATATCCTTTTGCACTTTTACCTTCAACTACTTCTTCTACTCTATCTATCATAAGAAAAGGATATCTATGAGGTAAAATATTTCTTATTTCCTTAGTCTCTAACATTTATACTCTCCTTATCTTAAATAATGAAGATCCATACTCCACCATTTTTCCGTCACCACTTAATACATCTATTATTTCACAGTCATACTCTGCAGTAATTTCATTCATAAGCTTCATCGCTTCTATAATACATACTACTTGACCTTTAGTAATCTTTTCACCTATATTTACAAAAGGATCTGATTCTGGTGATACACTTTTATAAAAAGTACCTACAATAGGTGATTTTATATAATCAAAGTCATCTTCATTTTCTTCACTTAAAGTAATCTCATCTTTATTTGAATTATTTACTTCACCTTTTATTGATGAAGGTAACTCTTCAAATTGAGCTCTGTTATTCTCATCACCAAGAGATAATTTATTTATACTTTGTTTGTCTAAACTATCATTATTATTTGTGTAATTTCTAGATATAGACTTATCCATCTTTATATAATCTTTTTCATTTTGTATTTCCAAATAAGATAAATCTGATTTATTTATTAATTCTATTAATTCTTTTATTTCACTAAAATTCATATTTACCTCCAATTATTTATATCTCTTAAATAAAAGACATGCATTATGGCCACCAAATCCCAGCGAATTATTTAGAGCATATTTTAAATCTGCTTTTCTACCTACATTTGGAACATAATCTAAATCAAGTTCATCTTCACTTTCACTGTATCCAATAGTTGGAGGTATAAAACCTTCTTCTAAAGCTTTTATACACGCAATTGATTCTACTGCTCCTGCTGCTCCTAATAAATGTCCTGTCATAGATTTAGTTGATGATATAGGTATGTTTTTAGCTTTATCTTTAAATATTTTTTTAATTGCTCTAGTTTCAAATAAATCATTGTATGGTGTAGATGTTCCGTGAGCATTTATATAAGAAACTTCATTATAATTAATATTACCTTCATTAATTGCATCTTCCATAGCTTTTGCTGCACTTTCGCCCTTTGGATCTGGAGAAGTTATATGGTATGCATCGCAAGTTGATCCATATCCCACTATTTCACATAAAATATTTGCTTTTCTATTTAATGCATGATCTAAACTTTCCATTACTAATATTCCTGCACCTTCGCCCATTACAAATCCACTTCTATCTTTATCAAAAGGAATAGATGCTTTATTTGGAATATTATTAGAATTTAAAGCTCTCATATTATTAAAACCTGCTATAGCTATAGGTGTAATAGAAGACTCGCATCCTCCACTTAACATTACATCTGCATAACCATGTTTAATATATCTAAAAGCATCTCCTATATTATTAGTACCTGTGGCACATGCAGTTACCGCTGAAGTACAAGTAGCTTTAGCTTCATATTTTATTGCTATATTAGCTGCAGCTGCATTTATTATTGTCATAGGTATATACATTGGAGATATCCTCTTTGGTCCTTTATTAAATAATGTATTAAATTCCTGTTCATGAGTATGGAAACCACCAATACCCGAGCCTACCATAACTCCAAATTTAGTTTTATCAATATTATTTAATTCAAGTCCAGAGTTTCTAACTGCTTCTTCACTAGCAATAAGAGCATATTGGGTAAACTTATCTAATCTTCTTATTTCCTTTTTATCTAGATATTCATCCAACTTTAAATCCTTAATCTCTCCACCTATCTTTACATCTAAATTATCCGTGTCTATAGATTTAATAAAATCTATTCCTAATTTACCAACCTTTGCATTTGACCAAAAGTCATTTACATTGTTTCCAATAGGTGTTACTGCACCCATTCCTGTTATAACTACTCTTCTACACATATCCATCTCCTACATTGCCATTCCGCCATCCACATGGATAACTTGGCCTGTTATATAATTAGATTTTTCACTCCCTAAAAATAAAGCTAAATTTGCTATATCTTCAACTTGACCTAATCTTTTTAGAGGTACTTGTGAAATAATATTCTTCTTCTGATCTTCATTTAATACTCTAGTCATATCTGTATCTATAAATCCTGGAGCTATAGCATTTACATTTATATTTTTACTTCCTATCTCTCTAGCTAAAGATTTTGTCATTCCAATTAAGCCTGCTTTAGATGCACAGTAATTTACTTGACCTGCATTTCCAATTACACCTACAACAGAAGACATATTTATAATCTTGCCTTCTTTTTGTCTTATCATAATTGGTGTTACTGCTTTTAAACAATTAAAAGCTCCTTTTAGATTTACTTCTATTACACTGTCAAAGTCTTCTTCTTTCATTCTCATAATTAAATTGTCTTTTGTAATACCTGCATTATTAATTAAAATATCAACTTTTCCAAAAGTGTTCTTAGCTTCTTTTATTAATTTTTCAGCTTCTTCAAATTTACTTACATCTGCTTTGATTATCAAAGTATTAGATCCTAATTCATCTAGCTCTTTCTTTAATTCAAGTGCTTCTGTTTCACTATTTCTATAATTAAGAACTATATTAGCTCCTTCTTTTGCATATTTTACTGCAATTGCTCTACCAATTCCTCTAGAAGCACCTGTTATTACTGCACATTTATCTTGTAACATTAATTTTCCTCCTAAAACTCACTGCTCTCATGTCGCCAACGACCTACAGACCACATTCGTTGCTTGAGTGACGTGTGGTTAAAACACTTTATTAATCAGTTGGATTTTTTAGACTTTAAGCTTTCTACAGTTTCTTTTAATGATTTTATATCTTCTACGTTATATACATTTACACTTCTATCTATCTTTTTTACAAATCCACTAAGAGTTTTGCCAGGACCAACCTCTATAAATGTATCTACGCCTTTTTCTATTAAATCCCTTATACTTTTTTCAAAAAGTACAGACGACATTATTTGCAATCTTAATAACTCTTTTATATCATCACTTTCTTCATATGGTTTTCCTTTTACATTTGAATAAACAACTTTATTAAATTTGTTTATATTAACTTCTTTCAATTCTTCATAAAATTTGTGACTTGCCTCTTTGTACATAGAACTATGGAAAGGTCCACTTACTTTAAGTGGCATAACCATACCTTTTAGTTCTTTTGCTATTTTAGCACTTTCTTTAATGGCTTTATGTTCTCCACTTATTACAACTTGACCTGGACAATTATAATTTGCACCTTCTATTAATCCAAACTCACTAGCTCTTTTTATAAGTTCTTCTACTTTTTCTTCACTTAACTTCAATACCGCTGCCATAGTACCTTCTTCTGGGCTTACTGCACCGTCCATTATTTCTGCTCTTCTTTTTATTAGATGCATACCATCTTCAAAAGATAATCCACCTCCATATATTAAAGCACCGTACTCTCCTAAAGAAAGTCCCAATGTATAATCTGCTTCAATTCCTTCTAACTCCAATGCCTTTTGGCAAGCTATGGAAGTAAGAAGTATTGCAGGTTGACTATTTCTTGTTCTAGTCAATTCTTCTTTAGTTCCCTCAAATATCAATTCTTTTATAGGCATCTCTAATATTTCTTCGCCTTTATCAAAAATCATTTTGCATTCATCTATATTTTCATATAAATCTTTTCCCATATTTATATATTGAGATCCTTGACCTGGGAAAAGAAAAGCTATTTTTTTACTCATTAAATCCTCCTAAGAACTTCTTCTAGTTCCCATATTAGCTCATTTATTATTTCCTTACAACTTTGTTTTTCCTTCACAAGTCCTGCTATTTGCCCTGCCATAACACTTCCATTATTTATATCACCATCTACTACAGCTTTTCTTAAAGCTCCTTTGCCTAATGCTTCTATCTTTTGTGGGTCTGCATTAGATTTTTCTAGTTTAATATATTCTCTAGTAAGTTTATTTCTTAAAACTCTTACTGGATGAGATGTTGATGTTCCTGTAACTTCAGTATCTATATCTTTTGCACCTAAAACTCTATTTTTATAATTCTCATGAACCTTACATTCATTTGATACTAAGAATCTAGTACCCATCTGAACTCCACAAGCTCCAAGCATTAGTGATGCTGCAATACCTCTTCCATCACCTATACCACCTGCTGCTATTACAGGTATATTAACTGAATCTACTACTTGTGGCACTAAACTCATGGTTGTTAATTGTCCTATATGTCCCCCTGCTTCCATCCCTTCTACAATGACTGCATCTGCTCCGAATTTTTCCATTCTTTTTGCAATTGCTACAGAAGGGACAACAGGTATCACTTTAATATTATGTTTCTTCCAACCCTCAATATACTTTCCTGGACTTCCTGCTCCAGTAGTAACTACAGCTACTTTTTCCTCACATATTAATTTAGCTATTTCATCAACATTGTCTCTCATAAGCATCATGTTAATTCCAAAAGGTTTATTAGTAAGTGACTTAGTTTTTTGTATTTCAGCTCTTACATCTTCTGTATTACCTACTCCACTTATAATACCAAGACCACCTGCTTCACTAACAGCTGCTGCTAAATTTGCATCTGATATCCATGCCATACCACCTTGAATAATTGGATATTTTATATTAAGTAATTCTGTTATCCTTGAACTTTCCATAATTCCTCCTGTAACTAATTTTTATTATTAGTTTACTTTCGCTTTCGTTTTTTCTTCTATATAATTTACAACATCTTTTATACTCTTCATGTTTTCTGGTTCTTCTACTTCTATTTCAAATTGTTCTTCTATTTCTATAACTAATTGGAATGTATCTAATGAATCTATTCCTAAAGATTGGAATGTACTTTCTAAAGTTATTTCTTCTTTCTCCACAGATAAATTTTCTTCCATTATTTCCTTTAATTTTTCAAATATCATTTTATTTTCCTCCGTTATTTTTAATAAATTTATGTTTATAATTTTTCTTTTAACTTACTTATCTTAGTTTTCAATATTCTTTGTTATTATCTTAGTTAATTTTAGTTAAATCTACGCTTTAATTTTTCTTATTTTTAATTATTTATTTCATTTATATAGTCCAATTTATAAAAGTAGCTCCATATGTTAGACCTGCTCCAAAACCGACTAATATAATTTTATTACCTTTTTTTAATAAATCTTTTTCGTACATTTCACTTAATGCTATTGGTATTGATGCTGCTGAAGTATTTCCATATTCTTCAATGTTCATATAAAACTTGCTCATAGGAACTTTTAATTTTCTGGCAGCATATTCAATAATTCTAATATTAGCTTGATGAGGCACTATATAATCAATATCATCAAGAGTTAAATTATTGTCTTCCAATATTTCATTTATAGATTTTACTATTATTGAAGTAGCAAACTTAAATACTTCATTTCCATTCATTTTTAGTTTTGAATCTCGTAAGGTCTTCTTTTCTACAAAAGGACTATCAACATCACTACCTTCAATTGTTATACAATCCCATTTTTCGCCTTCTGATTTACATAATGAACTTCCAATACCTGCTTCTTTACTTTTACATAATACTGCTGCTCCTGCTCCATCTCCAAACAATATACATGTGGATCTATCTTTCCAATCCATGAATTTTGATAAATTTTCAGCTCCTATTACTAGTGTATTATTATACTTATTAGAATTCATAAGTGACTTAGCTATATCTAGTCCATATATAAATCCAGAACAAGCTGCACTTATATCAAAAGCTACTGCATTTTTAGCACCTATAATACTTTGTACTATACAAGCTGTAGATGGAGTAAACATGTCTGGAGTGCAAGTGGCAAGTACTATTAAGTCTATATCTAGTACAGATATGCCAGCTTCTTCAATTGCTTTTTTAGAAGCCATTGCAGCCATATATGATGTATCTTCTCCACTAGACATATAACGACTTTTTATTCCTGTCCTGGAAGATATCCACTCATCATTAGTATCTACTATGTGACTAAGGTCATCATTAGTGATTTTTTTAGAAGGAGTGTACTTTCCAACACCTCCTATGATTACCTCTTTCATATGTTTCTCCTTTATTTTGAAGTTAATATATTTTGACATTCAAACCATATTATAAAAATTCACTTCTTATACTTATTTTAATAAGGCAAAAGCAAATCATTTGATAATCAAAATATATTATATTCAAAAGAAAAAGTCAACTCCTTTTTAATAATTTTTTTTAATTTTATATAAAATTTTCTTAATAATTCATCCATAAACTAGATAAATTATAATATCCTGGGGATTAAAAAGGACTAGATAATAATTTTCTTATCTAGTCTATAATTCTAATAGTTTTTCTTTATTTTATTGTTTTATACATAGCTATGATGCAACATACTACTGATATTATAGCTATCATTGCAAACATCATACTTACACATAACGCTCCAAATGTAAGAGCACAGTTAAATAAATATACTGTTGGAACATAAAGTATTAATATTAGTGATATTGGTATTAACATAATATAAGCTGATGTATTATACCTTTCTAATAACTTACTTATAACCATAGACATACTCATCAATAATGCTGGGAAAACAAATAAATAGCTTCCTCCAGGTAGAACTATTGTAAATACTATGCCTAATATAAATAACAGTAAAATAGAACCTACTATGTATTCATTTTTTTCCTTGAAATTATTAGTTATTTTTTTAATCATATATACATATCCAATTGTAGCTAAAATTAGGCACATTATAAATATTCCCTTTTCATATTTTATAAGGGGTAAATATGTAAGGCTAAAATCTCTACCATTTAAATATGCTGATACTTTAGATACGCCATAACTAATAGCCATAATTGAAACTATATATAATAAATTAATAAAAGTAAATTTTAAAGTTTTTACTTTACTCTTATTTTTTAATTTTTTATTTAAGAATATCATTGATACTACAATTACTCCTAGAAGCATGTAATTAATAATTTTAGAATATTTAATAAATATGTTACCTAATATAAAGAATATAGAATCCTCACTACCTTCTAAGGCTACAGGGTCCGCATATTTTTCATTACTTACAAATTCCTTAACTATTGGATAAACTTGATCTCCATAATGCTGAAGAGAACTTTTATTAACGCTATTTACACTATCATTAGGAGTATGATAATTCTCCATTCCATCTAACACACTTATATTTATTCCTGTAATATCTTTTGCTAAAAACTCTGTAAAATCAGTTCCATTTGGAAGCAATCTATATATTTCAGGTGTTATTGAATAAGAAAATGGTTTGTAACTACTATCATATAAATCTATAACCTTAGAGTTATTTGTACTTGTTTCAAACATAACAGCAGGACCCTTAGTTCCTCTTGCTTCTAAATTAATTAAATAATTTACATTTTCAAATATTTCTTTTTCTTTAACAGCTTCTTTAGCTCCTAATAATCCATACTCTTCTCCATCTGTTATAAGTATTTTTATACCATTATTAAGCTCTATATTATTCTCTTTAATTGTTTTTATTGTTTCCAATATAGTCGAAAGACCATAACCTGCATCTGCTGCACCTGTTGATCCATCACGTTCTGCATATCTTTTAGCCCTAGATGTATCATAATGCGTAACTAGCATTATATATGAGTCTGATTTACCTTTTATTTCTGCATATATATTTTCTAAATCTTCTTTTGTCTTACTTCTCTCTACATATACATCATCATATGAATATATGCTAGAATCTACACCTAAATTTTTAAGTTCTTCTATCAAATAATTTTTCACATTTTCATGCTCTTCGTAATCAAATATTGAATGTGGTTCCTTAGCTATATTCTTAATATAATTCATTTGATTTTCCACGTTTAATCTGTTTTTATCATCTTTATTTTCTTTTGATGGATATAGTGACATATATCCAATAACTGATGAAATTATAATAACTATACTTAAAATTATTGCGCTTATTTTTCTATTATTCAATGTTTTTCCTCCTAGTTTTTTGTTAATATACATTTTATTACAAGTTTTTTGTTTTGTAAATAAAATATTTTGATATTCAAATATTTTATTTTTATTATTTATCTTTTGAAATTAAAGAATCCCAAACTTATAAAATATAAGTTTGGGATTCTTTATCTAAATATATTACATTTCTATATCATCATAATCTTTATTTTCTTCTAAATAAAAACCTGTAGTTAAAATTCTAGGGCTAGCTTTTTTTAATTCTTCTAACCACTCTTCTTTAAATGACCATCCATCTGGATTTGCTATAAATTCATCTATAGCTTTTCTATATACTTTTACTACAGCTGCCATGTACTCATTAGATTTCATGTTACCTTCTATACTTAAAGTAGTTACTCCAGATTTAATTAGTTCTGGTATGAATTCTATCATACATAAATCTTTTGAAGAATAGAATAATGTTCCACCTTCATCTTCATATATAGGACAAAATTGTCCTGGTCTTTTTTCTTCTACAAGATTATAATTCTTATTTTCTTCATATGACACATCTTCTTTACTTGACATATAGCTAGACAGTAATCTTCTTCCTGAATAAGACATACACATTCCACCATGTACAAAAGCTTCTATTTCTAAATCAATAGGTGTATTTTTTCTCATATCTAAAAGGTCTTTTAGTCCCAATTCTTTTGCAGTAACCACCCTTTTTACACCTAATTCATGTAAAAATTTAGCTGTTTCATAATTATAAACATTAGCTTGGCTTCCCATATGAACTATCATCTTAGGTATTACTTTTTTTACTATTTCTAAAGTTCCTGGCTCACTAACTATAAGTGCATCAACACCAACCTGGTCTAACTCTATTAAATATTCTTCTAATTTATCAAAATCATTATTATGTGGTAATAAAGATATAGTCACATATAACTTTTTATTTCTTTCGTGAACAAAAGAAACTGCTTCTTTCAAATCTTCCAGTGTAAAGTTTTTACTAATAGTATCCATTCCAAAACTTTGACCGCCTATAAATGCCGAATCAGCTCCACTATTTATTATATTTTTTAATCCTTCTAAATCTTTGGCGAAAGATGAAAGTTCTATATTTAACATTATTTTTCAGTCCTTTCTTTTTCCTTATAACTTAAAGCTACACCATCACCTATTGGTATTAAAGATGTACTTAAGTAATCACAATTGCATATATAATCTAAATAGTTTCTCATTCTTTTAACTATTGTTTTCTTTCTTCTCATAACTAAGCTGTCATCAGCAATCATTCCTTTATAAAGAATATTGTCCGAAATTAACAGACCACCTACTTTTAACTTGTCTATTACTAAATCATAAAATAACTGATATTGTCCTTTTGCTGCATCTAAGAATATCATATCAAATGAGCCTTCTACACTTTTTAATAATTCTTCAGCGTCACCTTCTAGAAGAGTAATATTCTCTTCAAAACCTGATTTTTTAAAGTTTTCTTTGGCTCTTTCTATCATTGTTTCATTACGCTCTACAGTTATTATTTTTACTTTTCCCTGTGTTGCTGTAGAAAATAAAATAGATGAGTATCCTATTGCACATCCGACTTCTAAAATTGATTTTGGTTTTTGTACCTTTAATAATACCTTTAATAAATCTGATACTTCTTTATGAACTATGGGAACATTGTACTCTGCGGCATATACTTCTAACTCTTTTAGTAGCCCTTCTTTATCTTGCAAAGTTTCTCTTATATATTTTTCTACTTCTTCATTAACTATATTGCTCAATTTTACCACTCCTTAATTTCTTCTCAACGTTTTTTATTAAAAATTAATAGGATTATACCTTAATACTTAAGACATAATCCATTAAATAATAGTTCATATAATCTCTATTTTTCTCGGTTTACTTAGTACCACCATTATTTCTTTCTTCTCTGTCTATTCTATACTGCTCCACATTTTTTACATGTTCTTCATATGTCTTACTATAAGTATTTCCTCCATCTATTTTAGCTACAAAATATAAATAATCTGTTTTATCAGGGTATAATACTGCTTCTACAGATTTTATACCTGGATTAGCTATAGGAGTAGGTGGTAAACCTTTTTTAACATAACTATTATATGGAGAATCAATTTTTAAGTCATTATATGTTATGCTCTTTTTTCTTTCCTTAAATGCATATTGAATAGTAGCATCTGACTGTAATGGCATGCCTATATCTATTCTATTATAGAAAACAGAAGCAATTATAGCTCTATCTTCATCTAAAACAGCTTCTTTTTCTACTATTGAAGCTAGGTTTACAACTTCCCAAAGTGACATTTTTAAGTCCTTTTGTTTCTTTTGTAATTTCTCATTGTATTGAGATTTAAATGCTGATAACATGTCATTTAGTATATCTTTTTCACTTTCATCTTCTTCAAAGTAATAAGTACTTGGATATAAAAATCCTTCTAAAGATATAATTTTATCTTCTTTTAGAAAATCAAACTCACCATAAAACTCTTTAGGATTATTAATTAACTCTTCGTATTTTTTATCACTACCTAACTTATTTTTCACAAGTAAATCAATAATTTCTTTAGAGGTAGAACCTTCAGGTACAGTTATTTTAATACCTTCATTGTAAATTTTACCTTTTGCTAAATCTTTTATTATTTCATTGTTTGAATAAGTTTGATTAAATAGGTACTTTCCAGATTTAAGTTTTGATGAATTATTACTTACTTTTACATATATTTTAAATATCAATTCATTCTTTATTAATTTATTTTCTTTTAAAATATCTGCAACATTATTTACTGTAGAGCCTGTTGGTATATCTACAACTATATCACTTTTATTATTGTTATTGTATGGACCTGCTTGAACAATTACAATAGTCATAATTATTGTGATAATTAATAAAACTGCAACTATGATTTTTTTACTTTTGTCATCTTTCAGATTCATAAATTATTATACTCCTTATCCTTTTAATATCCTCTTTATTATAAATCTAAGGATAAAATATTTCAATAAAAATGTCGATATTTACAAAATTATCTTGACTTATGTCTCTGATAATATATACAGTTTCTATATATATACCTTAAATAAAGCCATTTGAATCATTTTTATTCAATTAAAAATAGCTTAACTTTATTGTTTACAAGTTAAGCTTTTTTAATCATTTCATTAGAATTTACTTATTCCATCTTTTGTAACTACACCATATATTAACTTTTTAGGTTGTGCTTTTTCTTCACTTATTTTATAAGCATTTATAAATCTTCTTTTTGCATCTTCAAATTTTTCTTCTTTATTGAAATGCATTATTGCAAGAGTATCTCCTTCTTTTACATAATCTCCAACTTTTTTCTTAATAAGTAGTCCCGCACTTAAATCTAGTTCATCCTCTTTAGTCTCTCTACCAGCACCTAAAACCATAGCACTTATTCCCACTGACTCTGCTTCTATTTTGTTTATATAACCAGTTTTTTCTGATTTTATTTCAACAATATGATTAGCCTGAGGGAACAATGAATAATCATCAGCAACTTTTGGATTTCCTCCTTGATTTGTAACAAATTCTTTGAATTTATCTAAAGCTGCTCCCGATTCTAAAGATGTTTTAATTCTTTTTATACCATCTTCATAGTCTGTTGCTATTTGTGATGATACAAGCATATATGCACCTAAAGTTTCACATAGTTGAATAAAATCTTTTGGTCCATTTCCTTTTAATGCTTCTATAGCTTCTATGACTTCTAAAGAATTTCCTACTGCACTTCCTAAAGGCTCATCCATATCACTTACTATACCTATCGTTTCTCTCTTCATACTACTGCCTATTTCAACCATTTCTTTTGCTAGTTCAAAGGATTGATCTAGAGTTTTCATAAATGCTCCATCACCAGTTTTAATATCTAGTACTATGGCATCTGCTCCAGAAGCTAATTTTTTACACATTATACTTGCAGCTATTAAAGATATATTGTCTACTGTAGCTGTAACGTCTCTAAGAGCATACATTTTTTTGTCTGCCACTGCTATTGATGCAGTTTGTCCACAAACAGCAATTTTTATATCATTTACAGAGTCTATAAACTTCTCTGCACTCATTTCTATAGAAAATCCTGGTATAGCCTCTAATTTATCTAAAGTCCCTCCAGTATGCCCTAAACCTCTCCCAGACATTTTAGCTATAGGCACACCGCAAGCCGCCACAAGTGGAGCTAATGCTATTGTAGTTTTATCTCCTACTCCTCCTGTACTATGCTTATCAACTTTAACACCATTTATAGCAGATAAATCTATTACTTCTCCAGAATTCATCATTGCCTCTGTAAGATAAGCTGTCTCTTGTTTATTCATTTTATTTAAATATATAGCCATTAATAAAGCTGATGCTTGATAATCAGGTATTTCATCCTTAGAATACTTTTCTACGAAGAAATCTATTTCTGCTTTGCTTAACTCTTCCTTATCTCTTTTTTTTCTAATAATATCATATATTCTCATTGTTATTGCCTCCTATAAATCTATATGTAAAAATTCACTTCGCCTGAGCGACGTTCAGTTGGAAACTATATTTTATCCAAAAATGAGATAAAATATAATTTCCATAATATACAAATAAGCTTAATATTATTTAATATTAAGCTTATTTATTAATATTTTTCTTTAACTGTTTATATTTATACTTAAATTTTAAAAGTTTATTTCATTATTTCTTTTTTGAAACTTTCCCCATTTTTAGTAGATTTAACATCTAATATATCTGCTACAGTTGCTCCTATATCAGCAAAACTTTTTCTTGTTCCTAAATTAATACCAGATTTAATGTCTTTTCCGTATACAAGTAGAGGTATGTATTCTCTTGTATGATCCGTTCCTTTGTATGTTGGATCGTTACCATGATCAGCATTTATTATTAATATATCGTCGTCTTTCATAGCATTTATTATTTCTGGTACTCTAGAATCAAATTCTTCTAAAGCTTCTTTATATCCTAAAGTATTTCTTCTATGACCATATTTTGAGTCAAAGTCTACTAAATTAGTAAATATTAAACCTTTATTATCTTCTTTAATATAGTTAATAGTTTGGTCTACTCCATCCATATTATCTTTAGTATGAATAGCCTCAGTTATACCTTGTCCATTAAATATATCTTCTATTTTACCAACACCTATTACATCAAGATTTGATTCTTTAATTATATCTAATACTGTTGGTTCAAATGGATTTAGAGAATAATCTCTTCTATTTGATGTTCTTTCAAACTCTCCAGCTTTTTTACCTATATATGGTCTAGCTATTATTCTAGCTACTGCGTTATCGCCCATCATTATTTCTCTTGCTATATCACACATCTTATATAATTCTTCTAAAGGTATTATCTCTTCATTAGCTGCAATTTGGAATACGCTATCGGCAGATGTGTAAACTATTACATCACCTGTTTCTATTTGATGTTCACCATACTCATCAAGTATGTCAGTTCCAGAAGCTGGTTTATTACCAACAACTTTTCTTCCAGTTCTTTCTTCAAACTCATCTATTATATCTTTTGTAAATCCTTCTGGGAATGTTTTAAAAGGCTTTTCAACTAAAACACCAGTCATTTCCCAGTGACCTGTAGTTGTATCTTTTCCGCAAGAAAGTTCATCACATTTTCCAAATGCTCCTATTGGATTAAAATACTTTGGTAGATAATCCACACCATCTATATTTCCAAGACCTAATTTAACCATATTTGGTATTTTTATATCTTGATGATTTTTAACTATATTACCTAAGGTATTGACGCCCACATCTCCAAACTTTTCTGAATCATTTAAAGCTCCTATACCTACACTGTCTATTACTATCCAAATAACTCTACTCATTAAAATTTCCTCCTTATATGTCTTATCTTTTCCTTGGATGCTTCTCATTCATTTCTTTTCTAATATTTTCATCTATTTGATTTAAATATTGTTGTAAACTAGATAAATTAGAATTCCCTAATATTCTACTTACAACTGCCACATTTGCTCCTCCATTTAATAAATGAATAGCAAAAGAGTGTCTAAGTATGCTAGGGTTAATATTCTTACTTATATTTGCTTGTCCTGCATATTTTTTTATTATCTTCCAAAGTCCCTGCCTTGTAAATCTTTGTCCTTGAGAATTTACAAATAAAGCATCTTCTCCTTCTTTTACAATGTTAACTCTACCTTCTTTTATATACTTTTCTAAATATATTTTATTAATCTCACAAAGAGGTATTACTCTTTGATTTTTACCCGTATTACAGTACAAGTAATCAATTTCTAAATCAATATCACTTATATTTAACTCAACTAACTCAGATACTTTTATACCTGTCCCATATAAAGTTTCAAAAATAGCCTTGTCCCTAATTTTCTTAGGTGTGCTTAAGTCCTCAAATTTTAAAAGAGCTTCAACTTCATCCTCTGTAAGTATTTCTACATTTCCTCTTTTTATTTTAGGTTTTTTAATATTATTAGCTGGATTATCATTGCTAATATGATTTAAAAATAAATAATCATGAAAAGATTTTATTGATGAAGTCATTCTAGAAATTGTAGCAACTGAAATATTTTGTTTTTCTAAAGTTACTAAATAATTTATTATATCATATTCAACTACGTCTTCTACTTTTATTTTTTCATCACTTAAATACTCAATATACTTTTTAATATCCGTATAATAAGAAGATATGGTATTTTCTGATAATTTCCTTTTACATTTGATGTAATCCATATATTCCTTTAAAACTTCCATAACTAGCTCCTTTATCTTACTAGGAATTGCAAAATACCTATATATACTGCATTTAATAAAAGCTGTGCTGATACACTAATTACTATTATTAATATACTATTTAGTAGGAATCTTTTGCTTAAAAATATTATTCCTTCTTTTCTTCCTTTTTTATATTCCTCGTAAATATTTTTAATATAATACCAACTTACTAAAATAAGTAGTATTGCCCCTGGTATAATAATAAAATTTTTTATCATCATTAGCAATATCATTTTTATACTTTTATATTTCATTAATAATATACAGCTATTAATAGTATAGCCTACAGACATTCCTTTTAATAAAAAACTTATTATTGCCAAAGGAAAAGTAAAAACAAATAATGAAAATATTACTATAGATGCTAAAAATAAGATATCTTGTCTTAAATTAGAAAAAACTACAGCCTTTACACTAATATCATATCCTTGGCTATAGTAATTATTTATGCTATTAATGCTCTCTAAAACTGCTTTTTCTCCACTAGGAAAAGCTCTGTTTAAGTAAGTCCCTATAGCTGTAAATATTATTAATATTATTCCTAAAAAAATCATTTCTCTAGTTATCTTATAATTTTCTTTTCTTCTAATTGTTCTTCTCAAATTTATAACCCCCTCTTATCCTAACATATATTTATGTTAAAAAAGAGGAGGTTATGCTTTATATTAATTCCTTTGACAATAATAAACCTATTACTGTTTTAGAATCACATATTTCATTTTCATAGACCATTTTATAAGCTTCCGCTAAATCTATTTCATAAACTTCTAAAAATTCATCTTCCTCTAAATGACTTTCACCTGGTGTTAATCCTTTAGCCAGATATATGAATACTTGTTGATTTGAAAATCCAGGTGTAGCGTAATACTTATGAATTAATTTTAAACTATCCACAGTATATCCGGTTTCTTCTTTTAACTCCCTTTTAGCACAATCTAAAGGAGTCTCTCCTATTTCTATTTTACCTGCTGGCAATTCATATAATACTTGTTCTACAGCTTTTCTATACTGCTTAACTAGCACTACCTTCTTATCTTCTGTTATAGCTAGAATACCTACAGCACCTTTATGTTCAATTATTTCTCTTTTTTGATATCCTTTATTGGGCACTTCCACAGTATCTACTCTTAACTGAATAGTTTTACCTGTATAGATCAAATCACTACTTACAGTAGTCTCCTTCGTTATCATCACAAACCTCCATTAAGTAATATGCAGCCGTACTAGCCGCATCAAAAAATTCCTTATCTTGTTCGTAATTTCTGCCCATACTTCTTACTTTAAGGTTAAAATAATCTAAGTCTTCTTTGCACTTTTTATTATCAACATATATAATATTGTGCTTATCAAACAACTCATTGTCTTTTACTTGCTTCTTTATGTAATCAAAATTTTCATTACTATATATTGTAACAGGAATATTAACACTTACATTCACTATTTCTTTAAATATAGTTAAAGCATGATGAGATATTCCTTTATGTCTATCTCTTGCATCAGCAAAACTCATTCTTGGTATCGCAATAGCATTACCGCCAAGTTTTTTAACAGCATCTAAAATAGGTCCTTGTTCTATACCTGTAAAGCCATATTTTGTTCCTGTACCGGAAATTCCTGGTCCCATACTAACAAATACTGCATCTGCTTTTAAAATTTCTTTTGCTGTAATTAAAGCTGTATATATATTTATACACTCAAAATCTCCTCCAAAAGCATTTCCTATAGTTATAGTTTTATCTATTAAACCCTTTTCTTTTAATGTTTCTACGTTTTTACTTAAATATATTGGTAACGCTGCTCCATCTGTCATTATATATACTAATTTTTTATTTGGATTATGTCTTTTATATGATGCTACAAAAGGTGTTAACATGCTATGCAACGTCCCTACTACTGCTGGCATCCCATCTAATGAAGTAAAATCATTAATTATATCATGATATTCACTTTCGTGGTCTTCAACAGCATTAACTTTAACTTGATATGGTGTATATCTAAGTTTCATAATATGTCCGCCCTTAGATAAATCAGATTCTTTGTTATTTAAATTAGATATAACAAAGTGATATCCACCTGTCCCAAGACTTAATTCTACGGCTGTAGTATTTAATATTACTTCATCACCTATGTTAATTTGTCCAGTTATTTTAGGATAATTATATGCCCTTTGTATTTCTCCATTAATATTTACTCTTATATCATCTAATACTTCGCTGCTATCTGCTATAGATTCAACTATTCCTATTTTTTTACTAATCATAAGATTACCTTCCTAATCTATCAATAAAATTTAATACTTTGTTTTTTTCTATTATTTTAGTTAATGAGAATTTTTCAGTAAAGATATGAATTAGTACTAAAAATACTAACCATCCTATTCTTACATTTAAAGTATATCCAAATGCCATTAGTATACCTATTGATATACCTAGTACATTTGATCCTGTATCTCCCATCATAGCTTTTGCTTTTAAGTCAAAATTAAAATATGCAAGTACATTTGGAAGAATAAGCATAGGTAATATTTTAATATATCCAGTCAATGTTATAAATATTGTAATCATTATTACCAAATATACTTTTATTGCTCTACCTGGTCTTAAATCAAATAAATTCATTAAGTTTGTTGATAAAGCTATAATTAATGTATTTACTATTATGTCTACTATATTTTTAGATATAGAAACAGAAATTATTAAACCAACAAATCCACCGAATAATGCTTTGAATCCTCCTGTTGTAAGTCTTCCTTTAAATAAACTTTTAAAATGTCCTTTTAGTCCACTTACATCTCTATTTCCTATTATGTCATCAAGTATACCGGCAAAAAACATGCATATCATACCAAAGATAAATAAAAATAAGCATAACATACTTATGGCATCTACTGTAAAGAATGCTAATATAATACCGTTAATTATTATCATTGGGAGAAATACAATTCCCATACTTACAGGTATATTTTCTCCTTTGTAGTTAGGTCTAATTACATTGTTGTCAACTAACATGTTTTTGAATAGAGGTATCATTAAATAAGTTCCTATTAATCCAAGAGCAAATATTACTCCTCTAAATATATAACTACTCAATAAAGTTACCTCCACTCTTTTTTCTTTTGTCTAAGCACTTTTTTAATATGATAGTATTGCTTTCCTCTATGAATAAATCCTTTTAAATCTCTTCCTGTTTCACTATGAGTCATATTTGCAAGTACTTCTTTTATTCTATATCCATGTTTTAAAATATCTATAGTCATCCCTACTTCGACTCCATATCCATAGGGCATTTCAGTAAACTTTTCTAAAACTTCTTTTTTAAATAATCTTTGACCAGATAATGTAGCGTCTAATTCCACACCTGTCATTTCTAAAACAGAATTTTTAGCAAGTCCTTTTACAAATCCTAATCCACCTTTTTTCTTAGCTGGTGGGAATTTAGCTATTATAACATCTGCTTCATCATTAAAAATAGGAGCTATTAAATTTTTTAACTCTTTTGATGAACTACCAAGGTCTGCATCTAAAAATCCTATTATATCTGCTTTTTCCATGGCAACTTTTAAACCGTTATTTAAAGCATAACCCTTACCTCTATTTTTATCTTGAGTTATAACTGTTATTTTATCACTTTTTACTTCTTTTGCTACCTTTGAAGTATTATCACTAGAACCATCATCTACAACTATTATTTCACTTATTTCATTAATATCCTTAATATTTTCTAAGGTATATTTGATTTTATTTTCTTCATTGTATGCTGGTATTATTATACTTAAATAAGGATTCATACTTTTATCTCCTTTTTTATTAATTGTTTTTATAAGCCATAAATTCTTTTGATATTTCTGACCCACCATAACTTCCAACTATATTTTTATTTTTTAATAAAGTTGTTAAAGAAACTTTACCAATTCCTTCATTAATATTATCTATAGTTGATATATCATTTTTTGAACATAATTCTAAATATGTTATATCTGAATCACTTTGTGCTGCAGCTACTAAATACTTATTTTGATCTTTTAAATTATTTATTAATAATTTGTCTTTTAGCTCAAATTTATCTTTTCCTTCTTCTTTATCAATATCTCCAAGTAGAACTACTGAATCAAAATCTTGATATGTTTTTTCATCCATATTGTTTATTTTTATAACACCTAAGTCTTGTAATACGTTTAATCCTTCATATCCATTTGGATTACTTAAAGAATTACCTATATAATCAATTACATCCTTAGATGATTTAAAAGTTTTTTCTAATGATTTAGATATTTCAGCTAATTTTGCTTCATCACTTATATTATCTTTAACTACTATATTGAATACTACATTTCCATTGGCATTACTAATAACTGTTTCCACATCTTCACTATAGTCATGATTTTCATTAGTTATTATTATTCCTGTATTCACGTCTGTTAATACATCTTGTGTTAATACTTTTACGTTTCTATTTATATAACTTTTAGTTTCTTGTAAATCTTTATTTAAATCATCAAATTCTGTTTTTAATATTTTATTTTTATCCTTTAAATCTTCAAATTCAGTATTGAAGCTTTCAAGTACTTCACTTTGTTGTTTACTTAAGGCTTGATCATAGTTTAAGTTAAATCCAACTAAGATACCTACTCCTAAAGCTATAAATATCGCACAAATAGTAACTATATAGTACTTCATATTTATATTCATGTTAATCCTCCTAGTTTAAATATTACATATTTAATAGTAATTTTAATTTTAATTGTATTATTCTAATAAATTGCTGAGTCGTTGGTGAAAAACAAGCTAATATTATTACTGGGAATAAAGCTGCAATAATTAATGCCCAAACATATTTTATTTTTAACTTGCTTTTATAAAGTAAGTTTACACCCTTTGCATCTATTAATTTAGACCCTATTTTAAGTCTTACAAGGAAAGTACTGGCCATACCGTTTCTTCCTTTTTCTAAGAAGTCTATCATATTTGAGTGAGATCCAACTGCTACTATAAGCTCTGCTCCATATTCATAAGCAGTTAACATAGCTATATCCTCGCTTGTTCCTGGCGCTGGGAATACTATTGCATCTAACCCTAAATCTTGAATTCTCTTAAGACCTGGTGCTCTTCCATCTACATAAGCATGTACTACTATTTCACTTGCTTTTTTTAGTGTTTCATCGCTAACACTATCCATATCTCCCACAATTACGTCTGGTACATAGCCAAATTCAACTAAAGCATCTGCACCACCATCCACACCAACTAATATTGGCTTAACTTCTTCTATGTAAGAAATAATTGTACTTAAATCTTCTTTGTAGTCTTGACCTCTTACTACAACTAGAACATGTTTATTTTTATACTTTGTTTTTACTTTTGGAATTTCCACTTCTCCTAAAATAAAACCTTTTTCCTTCTTTGCATATTCTATAGTGTTATCTATAAATCTATCTAACTCTACAGACATATTGTCATATGCCTCTTTGATTAATACCGATACTCTTTCTTTATCTAGTACTTTACCTTCTCCTACAAGTTGTCCATCTCTATAGATCTGTCCATTGTTCACTTCAATAATTTGACCTTCTTTTAATTCATCAAATAATTCTTGTCCAACATTATCTATAATAAAAATGTTTTTATCAGTTAATATTCCAGGTCCTTTATTAGGGTATTTACCACTAATTGAGGGCGCTGCATTTATTACTAATTTAATCTTACCTTCAACTAAAGAATTGGCTGCTACTTCATCTATATCCATATGATTAATAACTGCTATTTCTCCGCCAGTAAGTCTCTTCGCAAGCCTTTTAGTTTTTCTATCTACTTTAATAGGGGCTTCGACTCTCATATTTAAAACCTCCGATATTTTATTAAAATCCTATAACATTATAACATTATTTAAGAACAAAGGAAATATTTTATAGTTTTATAAATTATTATATGTTTTTTTATTTTCAAAAAAACAGTTTATTGCATAAAATTAACTTTTTCGATTAAAATATTTTTTTTATTTATATTAGGATTTTTAATAACTTCATCCAATAGATAATTTAAAATCAATCCTATTTTTTCATTTTTATAACCTAAGTTCATTATATCTGTACCATTAATGTCTAGATTTTTTATAGTATAACACTCATTATTTTCTTCAATTTTCTTAAGTATATTAATAATATTGTCTATTATTTCATTATTCTTGTTATTATACAAAATTCCTTTACATATCTCTAAATAAGTTTTAAATATATCCATATTTATATCTTTTAAAACTTTTTTTATTTGTATTTTATCTAAATTACATATATCAAGAGATACCATATAATTTAAAAGTATGTTTACAGTTTTATTAATTTTCTTTGAAAATATTAATGAGTTACATATACTTTTACAGTTTATATCCAAATCCTTTATAATAAAATCTAAAGCAGCTAATCTTTTAATCAGATCTTTATCTATATTATTTAATGTTCTTAATTTTTCTTTTAATATACTTAATTTACTCTTATCTATTTCATTGGATATATTAAGATAATTTAATAGCTTTGTATCAAAAATAAAGATTAAATTTTGTGGATTATCACTTAAAATTATTTCACTAAGTTCATCACTTATTCTTTCTAAACTTATGTTTTTTATAATTGGTGCATTTTTGTATATGGCATTAATAGTATTTTTTTCTATTTTAAAATCTAATTTACTACTAAATCTTATAGCTCTTATCATTCTTAGACCATCTTCTTCAAATCGCTCGTCAGGATTTCCTACAGTTTTAATAATTTTATTATTAATATCTGAAATACCTCCAAATATATCTACCAAACCATTTTTTTCATTATAAGCCATGGAGTTAATAGTAAAATCCCTTCTTTTCAAATCTTCTTCTAAACTTCTTGTATACTCTACTTTTTCTGGTCTTCTATGATCTTTATATTCTCCTTCTACTCTATAAGTAGTTATTTCAAATATTTCTTCATTTATTAATATACTTACTGTTCCATGTTCAATACCAGTTTCTATACATTTATGATCTGCAAATATTTCCATTATTTTTTCTGGTGTGGCACTAGATGTAATATCATAGTCATGTGGTTGTGTCCCTATAATACTATCTCTTACGCATCCTCCTACAATATAAGCTTCATATCCATGATTATATATTTGGTCTATTATATATTTCACTTTTGTAGGTAAAAATATTTTCATGTTATGTGTCTCCTTAATGTTTTTATTGTTATAATTTTGAAATTATTTATTAAAAAATAAAGCCTCCTAAATAAATAGAAGGCTTCGTTTAATCAATTTATAATTTATTTAACCATACTGTGTTCTAATCTTAATTTATCAGCTATCATTGCAATAAATTCAGAATTTGTAGGTTTTCCCTTTGTATTGTGTACTGTGTAACCAAATAATTGATTTATTGTATCAACTTTACCTCTACTCCATGCTACTTCTATAGCATGTCTAATTGCTCTTTCAACTCTACTTGGAGTAGTATTGTATTTCTTGGCAATATTTGGATATAGCTCTTTAGTTACAGCCCCTAGAAGTTCTACGTTCTCGATAACCATTTTTATAGCTTCTCTTAAGTATAAATATCCTTTAATATGAGCAGGTACACCAATCTCATGAATTATATTTGTTATTTCAGTTTCTATATTTCCTGAGTTTTTAACAAAATCACTTCTAGTCATTTGTACTTCTTGATTCATTCTAAATCTAGGTTCAGCTCCAACAACTTTATTTGTAACTAATTCTCTAATTCTATTTATAAATATAACAAAATCAAATGGTTTTACAATATAATAGTCCGCACCTAAATTTATTGCTGTTTGTGTTATTTTATCCTGTCCTACAGCAGATAATATAATTATCTTTGGCTCTTTTTGAAGATTCATTGAATTTAATTTTTCAATTACACCAAGTCCATCTAAATGCGGCATAATTACATCTAAAACTAATAAATCTGGTTGTGTTCTTTGTACTAAATCAAGCGCTTCTATTCCGTCTTTAGCTATCCCAAGTATTTCAATATCATCTTCATTAGATAAATATTCTTTTAATAGTTGGCAAAAATCTTTATTATCATCCGCTAATACTATTTTAATCTTTTCGTTCACTAAAATTCCCCCCAATAATAAGTTATTCTCATTTTCATCAATCTTCTATCCTATCTCTTTAAGGTTTATTCGACATTGTAAAATTATATTCCTTCAAAGTGTTAAAATATTTTATTCTTATTTTACAATTTTAACATTTCATCAATGAAAATACCATATCCTTTTTTAGGATTATGCTTGAATACATAGGTTAAACTGCCAATAAGTTTGTTATTTTGTATTATTGGTGCACCACTCATACCTTTTACAATTCCCCCTGTATAGTCAATTAACTCCTCATCTACTACACTTATTAACATATTACTTTCTTCTTTTAGAATTTTTTCTATTTTTATTTTGTAGGATTTTATACTTCCCTCTTTAGATTGAAAAAGTATATAAGCATCTCCAAGTTTTATTTCGTCTCTACTTGCTACTTCTACTAGAGGTAAGCTTAATTCATTACTGTAATCAGAAAAACTCCCCTTTATTCCGTTGTTTGTATTTAAATTAAAATCCCCTACAGAATTATTATAGTCTATTATTCCCTTTAATTGTCCTATAGTATTTTTATTTTGTTTTAAAATTTTGATATTTGTAGCTTTATAGATATTTCCCTTTTTAATTGTTAACAATCTATCTGTGTCCATATCGCATATTCCATGACCTATGGCATAAAACTCATTTGTTATGGGATTGTAACATGTAAGGGTTCCTATTCCAGATATTTTATCCCTTACCCATAACCCTAATTTATATTTATTATTTTCATATTTAGTTTTTATTATTGCTTTTCCTAACTTATTATTTCTCTCATAAACAATTTTCACTTCATCTAAACAAATATTATTTAGTATATTTGTAATGTCTTGACTATTACTAATTTTTTTATTTTCTATTGATACAATATTATCACCTATTTTTAATCCGCCAATATATTCCACATTACTTTCTTCAAATCCAATAACTAAGGCTCCATTAGTATCCGCTTTAATGCCCACTATATTCCCTAATGGATAAAGAAATTGTTTACTGCTATTACTTTCTCTTTTAAATGCTTCTATTGTATTATTTCTATGATTATTAAAAGTTAAAATAACGCATAAAAATACAGTTATAAAGAAAAATATACTAATTATTTTTTTCCTATTATTAATTTTCATAATAATTTCATTTCCTTATCAAATTTAAATTACTTTATTATAATCCCAATTATTTGTAAAATTATGCAAAAAAGAATAGGACTCATATCCTATTCTTTTAAGTAAATTTATTTAATATAAATTTTAATAATTTTCTTTTGTTAAATTAACTATTTCTCTAGCATGTTCAATAGTTGTATCAGTAATATTACTTCCTGCAATTAATCTAGCTATTTCATTTATACGTTCTTTTTCTTCAAGTCTTGTAATAGTTGTATATGTTCTATTTCCATCACTATTTTTTTCTATACAAAAATGTGTATCTGCATTAGCTGCTATTTGTGGTAAATGAGTAATACATAATATTTGTTTTTTCTTTGCAATATTATGTAATTTTTCTCCAACAACTTGAGCTGCTATACCACTTATACCTGCATCTATTTCATCAAATACTATAGTACCTATCTCATCTATATCAGCAAGTATGGTTTTAAATGCAAGCATAAATCTAGACATTTCTCCACCTGAGGCAACCTTATAAATAGGCTTCATATCTTCACCTAAGTTAAATGAAATCATAAACTCCACATCTTGATTGCCACTTAGAGTATAATTTCCTTCTTTGAAATCTACTTCAAAAGTTACTCCTTTCATATCTAAAGAACGTAACTCTTCAAGAAGGCTTTTTTCAAGTTCTAAAGCAACTTTTTTTCTACTTTCAGTTAGCTTATTCGCCTTTACATTTAATTTTTCTTCTAATATATTTAATTGTTTTTTTAACTCTTCTGCCATTTCATCTCTATTTACTATTTCTTCTAATCTGGCAGTTATTTTATCTTGATACTTTAATATATCTTCAATAGTATCTCCATATTTTCTTCTCAAGTTATTAATTTCATCTATACGTATTTCTATTTGCTCTAATTCATAAGGTTCAAAATCAATATTTTCTTTATAGTTTCTCACATCTCTGCATATATCCTGTAATTCATACATTATTCTTTCGATATTTTCACTATATTCATTTAATGTTTTATCATATTTTCCTATTTCACTCAATTCCTTATATGCCATGCCTATTAAATCTAGAGCATTTGTATTACCTTCATGTAACTTTTCATAACTTAAATTAAGATTATTATAGATTTTTTCACTATTTCTATAGATTTCTCTTTGTTTTAATAAATCTTCATATTCATCTTTACTTAAGGCTGAAGCTTCTATTTCATTAATTTGAAACTTTAATAAATCTATTTCTCTTTGGATTTCTTTTTCATCTTTATTTTCATTTAATGTATTTAGAGATTTTTTTATTTTATTATATTCTGCATAAGTTTCTTTATATTCCTTCTTAGGTAGATCTAATCCTTTACCTCCAAATAAATCCAAGAATTCCAAATGTGTATCCTTATTAAATAAAGCTTGATTTTGGTGTTGTCCATGTAAATCTATAAATGTAAGTGCTATTTCCTTTAAAATTGACATTTTTATAGTTCTTCCATTTATTCTAGCAACACTTTTTCCATCATCATATATAATTCTAGTAATTATTATCTCTTCATCTTCGCTGTCTAAATCATATTCTCTAAGTATACTTTTTAATTTTTCACTTCTAGAAGATATCCTCATTTCTACAATACCTTTTTCGCTTCCTTTTCTTAGGAAGGATTTATCATATTTGTTACCTAGACATAATCCAAGTGCTTCAATAATTATAGATTTTCCAGAACCTGTTTCCCCTGTAAGTATATTTAAGTTTTGACCAATGTTAATTCTATTTTCTTCAATTAAAGCACAATTTTTCATATATAATTCAAGGATCATTTTATGCCCCCTTTATCATTACTAATTATTTGTTTAAGTTGTGAGACTCCTCAACAACTTCCATTATTTTTTTATCGAAATTTTCTTTATTAAAAGTAAATCCGTCATTATTATTTCTCAAATGTATTAAATACTCTATATTACCCTCTGGTCCTTTTATAGGAGAGTAATCCAAATGAAGTATAGCAAATCCATTATCTACAGCAAACTGCGATATTCTCTCTATAACTTCAATATGAACATTTTTATCTCTTACTACACCTTTTTTACCAACTTTTTCTTTTCCTGCTTCAAACTGAGGTTTAATTAATGCTACTACTTCTCCATTTGAATTAAGTAATTCCTTTGCTTTAGGTAAAACTAATCTTAAAGATATAAATGATACATCTATTGATGCAAAATCAGCAAATTCTTTTGTATGTTCAATAGTTACATGTCTTATGTTAGTTCTCTCCATACAGACTACCCTCTCGTCTTGTCTAAGCTTCCAAGCAAGCTGTCCATACCCCACGTCTATAGAAAACACCTTTACAGCTCCATTTTGAAGCATACAGTCAGTAAATCCTCCTGTAGATGATCCTATATCCATGCAAACTTTATCTTTTAATGTTACACCAAAGTTTTTCATGGCTTTTTCAAGTTTTAACCCACCTCTACTTACGTAAGGAATTGGATTACCTTTTACTAGAATATTTGCATCTTCTTTAACTTCCGTTCCTGCTTTATCACATCTTTGATTATCAACAAAAACAACACCTGCCATAATAGCTTTTTTAGCTCTTTCTCTACTTTCAAAATGTCCTTTGTCTACAAGTAAAATATCTATTCTTTTTTTCATTGTACAATCCTTCTAGTTATAATTTTTTTATTCTATTAACAATTTGTTCATTAGACATTCCTACTGTTTCAAATAATTGTTCAACATTTCCATGTTCAACGTATTTGTCAGGAATCCCTATATTTTCTATTTTTACATTATAATTATTATCTACTATTAATTTATTTATTCTACTGCCAAATCCACCACTTACAACATTATCTTCCATAGTAACTACCTTGTCATGCTTTGGAATTAAATCATGTAGTAATTTTTCATCCATAGGTTTTAAAAATCTTGCATTTACAACAGTTAAGTTTATATTATCTTCAGCAAGGATTTCCCTTACTTCTAAAGCTTTTTCAACCATATTACCTATAGCAAGCACTAAAATTTCATTACCTTCTTCTAGTACTTCATAAGTTCCTAATTTAATAGGGTCATATGAGCCTTTATTTACATAATAAGTATTTCCTCTTGGATATCTTATAGCACATGGGCCTTCTATTTCCGATGATAAGTCCATCATAAGTTCAAGTTCTTTAGCATCCTTTGGAGCCATTACTATCATATTAGGCACTATATTTAAATAACTTAAATCAAACATACCATGATGAGTCTCTCCATCATTACCTACAAGTCCAGCTCTATCTATTAAGAATGTAACATTCTTTTTCGTTATAGAAACATCATGTATAACTTGATCATATGCTCTTTGTAAGAAAGATGAGTATACTGCAAAATATGGTTTCATTCCATCTTTAGCTAAACCTGCCGCAAAAGTCGTCGCATGCTGCTCAGCTATACCTACATCAAAATATCTATGTGGATAAGATACTGCAAAATGATTTAATCCTGTTCCAGAAGGCATTGCTGCTGTTATAGCTACTATTTTATCATCATCATCTGCCATACTTACAAGTTTCTTGCCTACTAAAGATGATATACTTTCTTTAGATGATGATTTTATACCTTCATCAATATTAAACTTTGATACACCGTGGTATTTATTTGGTGCATCTTCTGCAAATTTATAACCTTTGCCTTTTTCAGTTATAACATGTAGTAAAACTGGTCCCTTTTTCTTTTTTGCTTTGTTTAGCATATCTACTAGTTCTTTTATATTATGTCCATCTACTGGTCCGTAATATTTAACACCAAATGATTCAAATAAATCACAGTCCTGTGGTACAAATTTACTAATTATACCATCCTTTACTTTATCTGCCGTCTTATAGATAAAGTTACCTGCTTTAGTTAAGTTTAATATTTTTTCAATTGAATCCTTTACTTGATTTGCCTT
Organism: Terrisporobacter sp.; assembly: GCA_036648085.1. Lineage (GTDB taxonomy): Bacteria > Bacillota > Clostridia > Peptostreptococcales > Peptostreptococcaceae > Terrisporobacter. The sequence goes on along the minus strand of JAVXJA010000001.1, from coordinate 113,715 downwards.
TGCATTTCTAATAATACTTGATAAATACCTAGACATACCACCTACATTTTCATCTATGGACATTTCATTATCATTTAGAATAATTATCATTTTTTTATCTAAGTACCCTAAATGATTAATTGCCTCCAATGCCATTCCACCAGTTATAGATCCATCTCCTATAACTGAAACTACTTCAAAATCTTCTCTTTTTATATCTCTAGCACAAGCAAGACCCAATCCTACAGAAATGGATGTAGAACTATGTCCCGTATCAAATATATCATGTTCACTCTCATTTTCCTTTGGAAATCCACTTAGTCCATTAAGCTGTCTAAGAGTAGGGAATTTATCTTTTCGCCCAGTAATAATCTTATGAACATAAGATTGGTGTCCCACATCCCATATTAGCTTATCTTTGGGACTATCAAAAACTTTATGTAAAGCTAAAGTCAACTCCACAATACCTAGGTTTGAAGCTAAATGTCCTCCTGTTTGTGAAACAGAATCTATTAAAAACTCTCTTATTTCGTCTGCTAATTCTTCCAATTCATCTATATCTAATTTCTTTATATCTTTTGGAGAATTCACTTCGTTTATATAGTTACGCATATTCTTCCTCACCTTTGTCATTGTCTAATTTATTGTAAATTCTAATTTTATATTACATAATGAAAAAAGCCTTCCCATAGAAGACTTTACTTTTTTAGTTTCCATGTATTTTTAAAATGAATATAGATTTGTATCATATTTATAATATATCCATTTTTCATAATTTTTCGTAAATCAAAAAAATTATATCATATAATACATTTTTTTTCAATTTTAAGCCATGAAAACTCCAACCATAATTCCCAATATAGCTCCTAAAATAACTTCCTTTGGTGTATGTCCTACTAATTCCTTTAAAGTTTCATGTTCAATATGTTTTTTATGTTGTAAGTCTCCAACAATTCTATTTAATATGGCTGCTTGTTTTCCTACTGATCGTCTTACTCCAGATGCATCATACATTACTATCATTGCAAATACTACACACATTGCAAACTCAATGGAGTCAAATCCTCTTTCTATACCTACTAAAGTAGATAAACTTGTTACAAAAGAACTATGTGAACTAGGCATTCCTCCAGACATAAACATTCTAGATAATTCTATTATTTTTCCTTTTCCTGTAAATACCTTTATAAATTGTGCTAAAAAACAAGCAAATATACTTGTCCATAAAATATTGTTGCTAAATAATTGTGAAAAAAAATCCATTTTGCCTCCTTAACGGTCTCTACTTACTATATAATCAGCTAATTTAGTTAAAAACTCTCCTTGAGTAGATAAATCTTTTATACTGATTTTAGCATCATCAATTAATTCTTTTGCTATTACTCTAGACTCTTGTAAACCTAATAATGAAGGGTATGTAGATTTATGATTTTCTAAATCACTTCCAATAGGTTTCCCTAATTTATCTTCATCTCCAACTATATCTAAAATGTCATCTATAATTTGGAAAGATAACCCTATATTTTTTGCATATATCGTAATTTTTTGTAATTCTTCATCATTTGCTCCACCGATTATCGCTCCCGCTCTCATACATCCAATAATCATAGCAGCTGTTTTGTTTAAATGTATAAAGTCTAGTTTATCTTTACTTATTATCTTATTTTCACTTTCAACGTCTACAACTTGTCCACCTATCATGCCATATATACCTGCATGTTTTGCAATTTCATTTATTGCTTTTAGATACTTATTAGAATCTTCTTTATTTATAGATGAATACAACATAACTTCAAATGCATAATTTAATAATGCATCTCCAGCAAGAGTTGCCATAGCATCTCCAAATACTTTGTGATTAGTAGGCTTTCCTCTTCTTAAATCATCATTATCAAGTGCTGGTAAATCATCATGTATTAATGAGTAGGTATGAATCATTTCTATTGCCACAGCAAAAGGAATTGCATCTTCCTCTTTTCCACCTACTATTTTACAACTTTCTAAAGTTAATATAGGTCTAAGTCTTTTTCCTCCAGCTTTTAAACTATAATTCATAGCTTCCATTATAGTGTTTTGATAACCTTCTTCTTTTGGCATATAATCATTTAATAATGTTTCTATATAATTAATATTCTCTTTTAATTGCTGTTTAAATTCCACTTTTATTCCTCCACCATATTAAAATCTTCTTCTATACCCATTTTATTAAATTTGCTTATTTTAAACTCCGCATCTTCTAATAATTTATTACAATGTTTAAATAACTTAATTCCTTCTTCATATAAACTTAAAGATTCATCTAAGCTAGTATTTTTTGATTCTAATTTTCTTAAAATCTCTTCTAACTTTTCATAAGCTTCTTCGTAAGTAAGTTTCATGATTATACCTCTTTATTATTAATTTTATATATATTACACTCTAGCACTCCATCTTTTAAAGTTACATTTATATCTTCTTTAAGATTAACATCTTTTATAGAATTAATAACTTCTCCTTCTTTTTCAACTATAGAGTATCCTCTTGATAGTGTTGCTAACGGACTTAAATTATGAAGTATTGCTCCTTTTTTAGATAATTTTTCTTTAGTACTTTCTAAATTTTGCTCTAACCTTGAGTTGATTTTATCATAAATTTGATCTATCAGTATGTTTTTATCTCTTATTATGTAACTTTTCATATAATTATTTATTTTATCAAAGGTATTATTTAACTTTTCATTATCTAAAATAACTGTATTATTTAGAGATCTGTTCATTCTGTTTTTTATGTTGCTAAGTTTAAAATATATATCAGATAAATCTGGTGTAGCAATCTCCGCCGCTGCAGATGGTGTTGGTGCCCTCATATCAGAAACAAAGTCACAAATAGTAAAGTCTGTTTCATGACCTACTGCTGATATTATAGGTATCTTGGATTTAAATATTTCTCTTGCCACAATCTCTTCATTAAAGGACCACAACTCTTCTAAAGAGCCTCCACCTCTGCCAACTATTATGGTATCTATATTTTCCATATTATTAAAAAATTCAATCCCATTACAAATATCTTCTGCAGATTTATCTCCTTGAACATTTACTGGATATAATTTTATATCTACTTTTGGATATCTTCTTTTTACAACATTTATAATATCCCTTATAACTGCTCCTGTTGGTGAAGTTACAACACCTATTGCTCTAGGCATTTTAGGTATGGATTTTTTATATATTGAATCAAACAGACCTTCTTTTTTTAGTTTTTCTTTTAGTTTATTAAACTCAATATACAAATTGCCTATACCTTCTACTTCCACTTGGTTAATATAAAACTGATAAGATCCATCTCTTTCATATACAGAAATATGACCACTTGCAATTATTTTCACACCATTATCAAGTTTTAAATTTTCATCGTAATTACTTCTAAATATTATACAATTCAACTTTGATTTTTTATCTTTTAAAGATAAATAAACATTTCCACTACTATGAACCTTAAAGTTAGATATTTCACCTTTTGCTCTAAGATTATATAAAATAGGATCGTTACTTAATATTCTTTTTATATATGAATTTACTTCACTTATATCTAAAGCTCTAAGTTTCATACAGACACTCCACATAATTATTTATTTGATTTAAACCTATTATAGCACATCCTAAACCATTATCCGTTGCATATTGATTTTCTGTAAAATAGCAATTCATTTTTTCTTTTTCCAACTTATCACTTAAATTTCCAGAAATATATTTACTTGCCGATACGCCTCCAGCAAATAAAATTTCATTAATTTTATACTCTTTACATATATATAACAATGATTTATACATACATCTAGTTAAAGTATCTAAAAGAAGTTTGCAGATATAATCCTTTTCATAACCATCTAATAATTTATTAATCTGATTTTCTATACCAGATAAATTCATATATCCATTTTTAACAGATGTTTTTAATCCTTGTCTAATTTCTTTGTTACAATTTAGTGCCTTTTCATCAATATACTTTCCACAAGGAAAGCTACATCCTATTTTAACCCCTAAACGATCTATTAGTTGTCCAAAGCTAACATCTAAACTTCCACCTACAATATATATATTATACCCATCTGTTTTTTTATTTACCAAAAGAATTTCAGTAGTTCCACCAGACATATGAACTGTTAAAAATTCATTTTCATTTTTTAATTGATTATTTAAAAGACTTGCTTCTATGTGATTTTCTTGATGAGAAGTTTCAAAAAATGGACAATTATTTATACTACTTATTAATTTACCGAAATTTAATCCCACAGTAAAAACTGGCATATACGAATCATCTATTGGCCTTGGTTTACTAGATGCACATACGCCTACTATATTATAATTTTCAAGTTTATGTTTAATAGCCTTACTCATTTCTCCCAAATTATTAACATGCTGAAAAACTGCTTCACTTTGTCTAAGCCCTTTGCAGTCTTTTTTTACTTCTAGTATTCTTTTTTCGTTAAGAATAACTTTTTTATCTAAAGATATAGCTGCTATAGAAGTGGTATAGCAGCTAGTATCAAATCCTAATATTATATTATTTCTCTGAAACGTCATTTGCAACACTTCCAAGTATTCCATTTATAAACTTAGGAGATTTATCGTCACAGTATAATTTTGCTAGGTCAATTGCTTCGTTTATCGAAACCTTAACAGGTATCTCATTTTGCATGTAAACAACTTCACAAATAGCTAATTTAAGTATTGCTAAATCAACTTTTGCTATTCTATCTAAAGACCAGTTACGAGCATGTTTAGTTATGAAATCTTCTATTTCATAGCAGTTTTCACTTAAAGATTTACATACTCTTTTCATGTATTCTTCATCTATCGCATCATCAATAGTTACATAATCTAATTTCACATTACCTTCATTAGAATATTGTAATACTAATTCTTCATATCTATTTATTATGTATTCTTCATGATCATTTAAAAAATCATTAAAATAACTATTAATATCCTGTAAATCACCTTCTAGTATATTTATTTGATAAATTAATTTCATTAAATATTCTCTACTTGTTATTTTTCTAGCCTTTTCTATATAACTAATTTTACTTATATTTTCTTTTGTCATTTTCATGAACCTCCTTCAATCTTATTATTTACCATTAGGCAGTAAAAAACCCTCTGATTTTCAGAGGGCTTTATTTAATTAATTCGATGTTTTTTTAGTTTCTTCTTTTTTAGCTTGCTTAGCTAATTTAGCTTCTTCTTTCTTAGCTTGTTTAGCTAATTCTAGTTCTTGCTTTTCTTTTTTGAAGCTAATTTCTTGAACTTGAATATTCACTTGAGAAACTTCTAAACCTGTCATTGTTTCAACTGTGTTTTTAACATTTTCTTGTACTTTCATTGATACATCTGGAATTGACATACCATATTCTACAGTTATCGCAACATCTAAAGTTACTTTATCATCTTCGATTTGTATTTTAACACCATTGTTTTTAAGTAGTTTATCTGTTAATGAAGTTATTGTTTCCACACCTTCTACTTCTAAAGCTGCAAGTCCAGCTATTGTAACTATAACATCATTCGAAATTTTAACTTGCCCTAAATTGTTATTGTTTTCCATGAGATTATTACCCCCTGTACTAAGGTTTTTATAATTATTTACTATGATAGCAAATTACAGTCACTTTTGCAAGAAAATACCTCAGTTATTTCTGAGGTTTTAATTCTTTATTATTATTATATCCAAAAGATAGCATTTTAACGTCGTCTTATTATTTTTATTTTTTAGTATCCATAAGTTTAATTTTGTCATGAGATACTCCTGCTTGATCTGATACTAAATCAAATATCTTTGCTGCATCAACTTTAGTTAATCCTTTATTTACAACTACATTCACACTATCTTCGCCTATATATACTAGAGCATCTTCAAATCCTTTTGCACTTAATAGGTTTTCTATTTTTAATTCTGTTTCTTGATATTTAACTAATTTAACCTTCATATTAGATGCTTCTTCCCTTGAAGAATCTGATGATGATGGGTTGTTAATTATCTCATTTAATTCTTCAGAAAGATTATTTCTTTGTTTTTCCCTTGTCATTTTCATATCAATAATATATGTAGACTTACTCATGTTCTCTTTAGAAGATAGTTGTTCTTCTATTTCCTTGCTTGTTTCTGTAACTTTTTCATCTACTTTGCTATTTTCACTATCCTTACTATCTACCACTGTGATTTCTGCAGTTTCTTTTTCTTTGCTTTTTTCATCTGTCTTCTCTGAGTTTTTATCTGATTGAGCTTTTTCATAAGCCTCGAATTCTTCTGATACAGTTAGAGCTGATTGCTTACTTAACTCATAGTTAACGACTCCTAGTACTATTAACATAGCAGATAAACATACTACCAGAAATCCTCTACTTTTAAAGTTTATTTTCATTTTTTCCCCTCCAGTTAATACTTATTATTTAGGATATATTTCCACTTGGTGACCTGATACTTGTAATGATGTTTGAACAGCATCATATAATAATTGTTTTACAGTAGAATCTTCTGCTCCACTTGCAACAACAATAACACCCTTCACTTTGGCTTCTGAGGTTTTAAGCACTACAGGGTCCTTATCATCTGAAGTAATCATTGTTTTATTTTCAGTAGAACTTGTTGTTGTTCTTTCTCCACCAGAAGAATCTTGTTCTTTTGTAGTTTCTGTAGTTGTATTAGAATTATACGCAGGTACTATTTCTTCACTAGAGTCAAATGTAATTAATACATCCACATCTCCTGCACCACTTATTTTACTTAAAATCTCTGTTAACTTAGCTTCCAAATCCTTTTTCTCTTTTTCAGTAGGTTCTTCACTTGTTTTATTATTACTTACAACTTTACTTTCTTCTTTACTCTCCTTACCTGTTGGTATTATTGAAATTGCTATTAGAGCTATAATACATACTGCTGCCAAAAACATTAATGGTTTCATTTTTTTTATTTCATCCGAACTGAAAATTCCTGTAATTTTTTTCACTAACTCCCAACTCCTCCTAATCAATTTCTATATCCCCGATGGATACATCAAGTATTTTTATTAGATCCTCTTTAAGTTCATTTTCTTTAAGGTTTAACTCCTGGTTGTTTTTAAACACTTCTTCTTCTACTTCAGTGTCATTAGATTGTATGTCCTTCTTATTGTCATTATTACTGTTTTTTTCTTTTATTTTTATAGTTTCTATATCTGAACCATCTAATTTTAAATCTTCTACTTCATATCCGTATTCATCAAGTTTTAGTTGCAACACACTTTTTAATCCATCTTCATATCCCTTACTTAGATTTTCATTATTAGTCTTATTCGCTAAATCATTATAACTATCCACATAAACCTTTGAATAATCACTTAATTTTTTTAATATTACATCTTCCAATGAAACATTATTGGAAAATACACTTACAATAGGGCTTATTATTATAAAAACAAATATGAAATTACTAACTAAACTTACATATGGTTTCGTCTTTGAATCCGGTAAAATCATATCAACAATATTTATAATAAAAGCTCCTACAATAATACTTATAATCCATGCTTTTAAACTAGCAATAGTATATCCCTCCCCTCCCCTATTAATTAATTTAAGATGCCACTGCACTTATGGAAGTTAATATTGCTATTGTTACGAAAAACATCATTGTTACAGCTATTATAGTTGCCAGTATTATCATCATTAAATTAGCTACTTCATTTAAAAAGTTTGCAATATTTCCTTCTCCTATAGGTTCAATAGCTATTGCACATACTTTATATACTAAAATTACACCTATTATTTTTATTATTGGTATTACACATATTCCAACTAATACTACCAATCCTATTCCACCAAATACATTTTTTATAAGCTGTGATGATGATAATAATATATCAACAGAGTCAGAAACAAAGCCTCCAACTACTGGTATAAAGTTACCTATAGCATATTTAGCTGTCTTAACAGTAAATTTATCAAATGAAGTAACATATAAACCTTGTATGGATACTATTCCCAAATATACTGTAAATACCGCCCCTAATGCCACCACATTTATTTGTTTAATAAATGATGATAATCTGTTAAGTTTAATATTATCGGATAAGTTATTTACGACCAATATCGCAAATGCCATAGATATGGTCACAAATATAAAGTTTTTAAAAACTATGTTTATCGCTGCAATTCCACCAATGAATATAGGGTTTAGAGCTGTTGATGTAATTGGAAGTCCCATAAATACTAATAAAGCTATTATTATTGGAATAATTACATTAACCAGTCCAATTACACTTTCTATTGTTGTGTAACAAATCCCAAGAACATCTTTAAAACTAACTAATGTCAATGTAACTACTGTAATAAACACTACATAGTTTGTCACTTTGCTTATCGCTGATGATGAGAAAGAATTTTCTAGACTTTTAATAATCGAAGATAACAATGCTAATACCAAAATACTAGCTGCAATTTTCAAACTACTTTTTACTTCCCCAAATACAACTGTCTTTATTTTGTTTTTATCGAATAAGTCTAATATGTTTACATCTCCACTAATTAAATCTTTTATGTATGTTTTTAAATCTATATCTTTAATTACATTGTCTTCTTTTATATATTTTTCTATATCATCTGTATTTATTTTATTTAACTGAGTATCTATATATTGATCAATACTATTTTTTGTGTCATCATAGTCTTTAGTATTATCTTCTGCATAGGTGACAACAGAAAATACAGAGAAGAATATAATAAAAACTAGACCTATTATTTTCTTCTTCATAATAAATCATTCTCCTACCTTTAATTAAATTTATTTTAAATTAAATTAATTATGGTATCTACAATGGATAAAAGTATAGGGAATGACATTGTCATTATGATTATTTTCCCCCCAAACTCTAACTTTGTCGCAATGTTTTTTTCACCACAATCGTTACAAAGAGAAACAGCAAATTCTATTATGTAGCATATTCCTATTAGCTTTATTATCAGCGTTATGTACATAGAAGGTATATTTACCTTTTGTGATAAAGTCTGTATTCCTTCCACAATAAAATTTAGTTTCATAATAACAGATAATAAAATTATTATACCTGCAGTTATGGCTACAAAATTTGCCATTTCTGGTGCATCTTTTTTAATAACTAAACAGAGTATGGTAGAAACCATTGCAATCCCAACTAATTGCATTACTTCCAAAGTATCTCCTCCTCTTTAGTAAAGTTGAAACATAGTTCTAACTGTATTAAATAAATCACTAATCTCTGTAATAACTAGTCCTAAAACTATTACTACTCCTACTAAGGTTGTAAGAGTTGCCCAATCTTTTCTGTCAACTTTTTCTAAAATCATATTTATTATTGCTATTAGTATACCTATGCCTGCTACCTTTAATATCAATGCTATTTCCATATTAACCTCCTAAATTAAAATTATTCCTATGCATATCCCTATAGCTGTTATTAATTTTTTATACAATGCACCTTTTTTTAATATTTCATCTTTACTGTCATTAGTTAATTGTTTTAAATTGTCACAAGTAAGATCTATTAGCCTTTCTTGTGAGTCCACATTACTTTGTCCAAGAGTTAAAATTAATTTTTTTATTTCATCAATTTCTTTATCTTGCAAGTTTGTCTTATTTTTTAAATCAACTATATTATGATTTAATATTTCTTCTAAAGGTCTTCCATCCTCTTTGAACAAATCATCATGCATATTTCCAAAAAAACTACTTAGACAATATTCATTTTTTAATGATGCTCTATAAAAAATTTCTTCCAATGTATATAGTCCAAAGGCTAAGTCCATTCTAATTATCTCTAATATTCTTATGACATCATTTAATTCTTTATGTCTTTTAATATAGGCTCTATATATAATATCTCCTATTAAATAACTGGACCCTATTAAAAGTCCGATTAAAAATATTTTAATTTGCAAAATACCATCTCTTTTCTTGTAAATCATAGATATTTTCTATAGTCCCTGGTCCCCTTTTTGCCGAAAGTAAAATAACCTTTTTAAATAATTCTTCATCTAATAAATTTCTTAATTCTTTTCTATTTCTAATATCCTCGATGGAATCACCATGTACTGTTGTTATAAGTCCAACTCCTCCATTTAAAGCCGTGTATAAAGCCTTTATATCCTTTTCTGTGCCTATTTCATCTGTAACAATCACATTTGGTGACATAGACCTTAAAACCATCATAATTCCCACATCCTTTGGACATGTTTCTATTATGTCTGTCCTAATCCCCACATCCATTTGGCTTATTCCCAGATAAGAACCTGCTATTTCATTTCTTTCATCAATCAAAGCAACATTTACACCTTTAAAGTTATACTTTTCATTACCATTACTTAAGTTTCTTACAATATCTCTTAGAAGAGTTGTTTTACCACATTGTGGTGGAGATATTATTATTGTGTTATTTATTTGTGTAGAATTTTTTATAATTTGATCCATTACTTTATGAGAACAATTTCTCACTTCCTTGGAAATCCTTATATTTAAAGAAGATATATGTTTTATATTTTCTACCCTTCCATTTTCAACTATGGCTTTTCCAACTATGCCTACTCTATGGCCACCTCTTAAAGTTATAAATCCCTTTTTAATATCATCCATAAAGGAATGTATAGAATATTTACATATAATTTGAAAAGTCTGCTCTACATCTTCTTTAGTTACTATATAAGCATCATCTTTATTTGTATCTAAGGTCTTTGTTTTGTTATTGTAAAAATAGTCTTTTAAGTTTCCATTAATAATCAATGGTTTGTTTACTCGAAGTCTTATTTCCTCAATATTTTCTCCCTTAATAGTTTTAATTTTTTCCCTTAAATTAAGAGATAGGGAGTTAATTATTTCATCTGAAAGTTTCATAACCTTGTCCTCCTCTCTTGTATATAATATTTATATTTATCAAATGAGTGAAATATTACTTTTAGAACAACTTTTATAATGTTTCATATGTTGACATTCTTGTTTCCTATGATAGTATTTAATAATAATTAGATAGAAAGGATAAAAATATAATGATTTTAGTTTTTAAATTAAGTATTTTATTAACTCTGTTTACTACAGGAATTTTTCTTTTGTTTGGATGTGTTTATAGTTTTATTGAAAAAAGAAATACTCGATATGTTTTATCTGCCTTAGGAAGTAAAGGTATTTTATTTACGGGAGTAGTAGGAACTACAATACATGAGATAAGTCATTTAATTATGTGTTTAATATTTAATCATAAGGTTATTGATTTTCAACTATTTAACTTTAAAGGATATAAATATGATGAGGTATTAGGCTATGTATCTCATAAGTATAATAATAAAAATCTATATGAGAAATCAGGTAATTTTTTTATAGGTATAGCTCCCATAATATTTGGGACTTTATTTATTATTTTTTCTTTTAGATTCTTATTACCTAGCTTATATTCACTAATAGATATTCAAAACTATACAGCTTATCTTAAGGATATTAATGTAAGTAATATTATTTTATTGTTATTAGAATTATGCAAATCATTATTTTTAGTTTTATTTAAAATTGAAAATTTATCAAATATAAATTTTTATATTTTCATCTATTTAATGTTTTGTGTTACTACTCATATTTCTTTAAGTAAAAAAGATTTTCAAAATAGTAGTGCTGGTGTTTTTTCATTATTTATAATTTATTTTATAATCTGCTTCTTGTATCTGCTATTTAACCAGAATCTAGATATTCTTTTAATGAGCTTAATAAATTACGGTATTTACTTAATTGTTTTTTTAAGTGTTGGTTTATTTTTTTCACTTATATCTCTTTTAATATCCTATTTTATTTATAAATTAAAAAAATAATAAGTAATAGAAAATGTTTTTTTAATTTATATGCTATAATTATGGCTTATTTAGGGTATTAATTCATAATAAATTAACTTAATAGGAGGTGTGCATTTGATTTCAATTATTTCCCCAGCAAAAAATATGAGAAATATAAAAATGGATAATATAAATCCTAAAAATCACGGTGAACAAAGATATTTTTCTCAGGAAACAAAATCGATTTTACAAGTTTTAAAAAAGCTATCTCCATGGGATTTAAGCTCTTTAATGAAAATAAACGAAAAGTTAGCTCTTCAATCTTATACTTATTATCAAGATTTTAATTTTGAAGATAAAGGTGTTTGTGGTCTATTAGCCTATGATGGACTTGTATTTAAAAATATAAAGGCCGATGAATTTTCTAAAGACGATTTTGAGTTTGCAAATAAGCATATAAAAATATTAGATGCTTTTTATGGTATTGTAAATCCATTGGATGAAGTTTTACCTTATAGGTTAGAAATGCAATATCCCATAAAAATCGAAGATAAAAATTTATATAAGTTTTGGGATAATAAACTTTATAAAAAATTATATAACGAAGATAATATTATTGTTAATTTAGCTTCTGAAGAATATGCTAAGACTGTAAGAAGTTTTTTAAGTGACGGCGATATTTTTATCGATATTGATTTTAAAATCCATAGAGACGGAAAATTAAAAACTATGGCTACATGGGCAAAAATGGCACGTGGCCAAATGATTAAATATATAGTAGAAAATAAAATAGATAATCATGAAGATTTAAAATACTTTACTTATAACGGCTATAAATTTGATAATACTTTATCAAATAAACAAAAATATGTTTTTGTAAAACAAGATTAAAAAAACCTTCCACTATTAACTGTGGAAGGTTTTTTTATTAATTTTCTTCTTTTTTAGCGTGTAAATATGTTTCTATATCTTCTACTACATTTCCTTCTACAAAATGTATCGCTTGATTTATAGCATTTTTTATAGCTTTATCATTAGAACTTCCATGAGCTTTTATGACCCCACCTTTTACTCCTAAGAATGGTGCTCCACCATATTCAGAGTAATCAAGAAATGCTTTTAATTTTCTCATATCATCTTTAATTAATAAGGCTCCAAATTTTCCTTTAGTACTGCCCATTAAAGTTTCCTTCATGAGCTTCATCATACCAATTGCTACACCTTCACAGGTTTTTAACATAATATTACCTGTAAATCCATCACAAACTATTACATCAGCCTTAGATTCAATTACATCTCTTCCTTCTATATTTCCTATAAAATTTAAATCCATAGTTTTCAGCTCTTCATAAGCTGCTTTAACTAATTCATTTCCTTTTCCTTCTTCAGAACCTATATTAGCAAGACCTATTCTTGGATTTTCTATATCTAAAACTTTTTTAAGATAAATATTACTCATCATAGCAAATTCACTTAAGTTTTTTGGCTTACAATCTGCATTGGCACCACCATCTGCAATTATAGTCATACTACCTTTTATATTAGGCATACAAGGACAAAGACAAGGTCTGTCTATTCCCTTTATTCTACCTACTACTAAAGTTGCTCCTGTAAGAAGTGCTCCTGTACTTCCTGCTGAAACTATAGCATCTGCTTTTTTTTCTTTAACTATATTAAGACCTACTACCATAGAAGAATCTTTTTTTCTTCTTATAGCATTTACAGGTTTATCTTCATTTTCAATTACTTCTGTTGTATGTACTATTTCCAATTTACTTTTGTCGAATTCATAATTAGAAAACTCTTTTTCAAGTAAATCTTTATCTCCAGTTATTATTATTTCAACGTTGTATTCTTTTATTGCTTCTACAACTCCACCTACAACAGCCTTAGGTGCATTATCTCCACCCATACCATCAACAACAATTCTCATATTTACCCTCCTTATATCATCATTTATATATAAATCCATGTTAATCTACAATTATTACTAGTATTTTACAGTAATTACTTTTATTAATCAACTATAATTTGTTTTTACATTTTAATAAAAAAACATGTAGATTGCTCTACATGTTTTTTAATATATCATTATTCAGATATAACTTCTTTACCTTTGTAATGTCCACAATCTGGACAAACTCTATGTGGTAATTTTGGTTCATGACATTGTGGACACTCTACGAATCCAGTTGCTGTCATTTTTGAGTTAGACGCTCTTCTCATTTTAGTTTTTGATTTCGATGTTTTACGCTTAGGTACTGCCATTTACGCCACCTCCTTAGTCATTTTTAAACAAATCTTTTAATTTAGCAAAACGGGGATCTATATCTTCCTCGTCATTGGCAATTTGGCTACATGCACAGGTTTCCCTATTTAGGTTAGCTCCACAATCTTGACAAAGTCCTTCACAACCTTCTTTACAGAATACTTGTGGCGGGAAATTAAAAATTAAGGTTTGCTCTATTATATCAGTTAGATTTACATCTTCACCATCTATAATAAAAGCATCATAGTCTTCAAATTCATCTTCATTAAAATCAGTTTTCACTAAGAAACCTTCTATAGCATATTCTATTGGTACTTTAACTTCATCTAAACACCTAGCACATTTATCTAATATTTGGAAACTTACAGTAACTTCTAAATAATAGCCTTTATTAGTTCTAGATATTTTACCTTGTAGGCTTATGGGTGAAGCTAATTTATATGTGTTCTCACAATAATTAATACTATCAATTTTTTGAGAAAAATTCAAGTCTATTTTGTCAGTTTCTTTTCTGTTTAACTTATCTAGACTAATTATCATACTTTCACCTCGTTATATTACCAAATTTATTATACAAATCTAGTCAATGTTTGTCAAGTATTTTTACTTGATAGTAATAACAAGATTGCAATACTTTTCTTAACATTTTTGACAAAACATGCCTTTAAACTATTTTAAGGTAGGTCAAAGCCTACCTTAAAACTTTACATATATTATTAATCTTTTTATAATTATTTAACTAAAGTAACTGTATCTCTAGCTATCATTAATTCTTCATTAGTAGGTATTAATAATATTTTAACTTTAGAGTCTTCAGTAGATATTACTCTTTCTTTTCCTCTAACTTTGTTAGCTTCTTTATCTAATTTCATTCCTAAGAATTCCATGTTCGAAGCTATCATTTCTCTCATATCTATTCCGTTTTCACCTACACCAGCAGTGAATACAACAGCATCTACACCGTTCATTTCAGCAGCATAAGATCCTATATACTTCTTAACTCTTTGAGCATATGCATCAAGAGCTACTTGAGCTTTTTCATCTCCGTTATGAGCTGCATCTTCTATATCTCTGAAGTCAGAAGATATTCCAGTCATTCCGTAAACACCTGATTGCTTGTTCATCATTGCATCTATTTGATCAGCATTTAAGTTTTCTTTTCTCATTAAGAATGGTAATATAGCTGCATCGATATCTCCACATCTAGTTCCCATTATTAATCCTTCTAATGGAGTGAATCCCATAGAAGTATCTACACATTGTCCACCATCTACAGCTGCTATTGAAGCACCATTTCCTAAGTGACAAGTTATTATTTTAACGTCTTCTATATTTTTACCTAACATAGCTGCAGCTCTTTGAGATACATACTTATGAGAAGTTCCGTGGAATCCGTATCTTCTTACACCGTATTTAGTGTATAACTCATGTGGTAAACCATATAAGTAAGATTTTTTAGGCATTGTTTGATGGAAAGCAGTATCGAATACTCCTACCATTGGTACACCTGGAAGTATAGATTTACAAGCATCTATTCCCATTATGTTAGCTGGGTTGTGAAGTGGCGCTAACTCTATACATTCTTTTAAAGCTGCTTCAACTTCATCAGTTATAACAACTGAAGTAGCGAATTTTTCACCAGCATGAACAACTCTATGTCCTACTGCTTCAACTTCTTTAATGTCTTTTACACCACCGTAAGTTGGGTCAACAACAGCATCTAAAACTAATTTAATAGCTTCTTCATGGTTTTTCATTGGTTGTTCAACTATGTATTTACCTTCAACACCGTCTTTTTCTTGCTTAAGTATAGAACCCTCTATACCTATTCTTTCAACTAATCCTATACATAATACTGCTTCATTTTCCATATCTATTAATTGATATTTTAATGAAGAACTACCACAGTTTAATACTAATACTTTCATTATTAGCAATCCTCCTTAAAAAAATTTAATTTTTTTACTTTAAATTAATTATTCAAAATGATTAATTTGCTTTATATAGTCAATCATAATAAATATAACATCTTTTTTCTTAAAAGTACACACTATTTATAAATATTTCATTACATAATATTTAAATATTACGTAAGATATTTTGTGTTTTTTGGTATAATAAATATTTAATATGTCACATTATCAAAAGTAGATGTCTTACTTATTATTTATATAACAAAACATATTTATGTGCAATATTAACACTTTTATTATATTCTATTATTATTAAGTATTCCCTCTATTTTTGTCAACCAGAAAAATATAATATATTAATATGTAGTAAAAATTACCAAAAGGAGATATATATGAACTTACTTGGACTTATCGTTGAATACAACCCTTTTCACAACGGTCACTTATACCATTTAAAAAAGTCAAAAGAAATTACAAAAGCTACTCATACAATAGCAATTATGAGCGGATCTTTTTTACAAAGGGGAGAGCCTGCTTTATTAGACAAATATACTAGAGCTGAAATAGCTGTTAAAAACGGCGTAGACTTAGTTATCGAACTTCCTACACTTTATGCTTGTCAAAGCGCTGAGATTTTTTCTCATGGCGCCATAGCTACATTAAATTCATTAAATTGTGTAAACTCAATTTGTTTTGGCAGCGAAGAAGGCAATACTGATATTTTGTATATCATTTCAAAAATTTTAGTAGAAGAGCCTGTTGAATTTAAAATTGCATTAAGAAATTATCTTGATCAAGGCCTAGTATTTCCTACTGCAAGAAGTAAAGCATTATATGATTACATAAGCGAAAATAATTTAGTTAGTATTACAGAAGAAATATTACAAAATACATTAAATTCTTCTAATAATATTTTAGGTATCGAGTATATAAAATCTTTGCTTAGGCTAAATAGCAATATTAAACCTTATACCATAAGTAGAATTGTATCCGAATATAATTCTACAGAGATAAGTCATAGTGATATTTGCTCTGCAACTGCCATTAGAAATAGTCTTAGAGATGATCTATCTTTAGAACAAATTGAAAAAGTAGTACCTACAACTACTCTCCATAGTATAGAAGATAAAATAAAAAATAATTTTAGGCCTGTCTTTGATTCTATGTTTTATGATTTATTGAGAGGTATAGTAATTAGAGATCAAGAATTTTTACATAAATATTTTGAAGTAAATGAAGGAATTGAAAATAAAATTTATTCAAATATTTTCACTTGTAATACCTTGGAAGAATTAATTCATTCTACTAAATCAAAACGTTATACTATGACTAAAATCAAAAGAACTTTAAATAATATCTTACTGGGAATAAATAAAGATGACATCCTTAAAACAAAAGATATTTCTACTCTTCCATATATAAGAGTTTTAGCCTTTAATAATAAAGGAAGAGAAATTATTAGAGAAATTAAAAATTCTTCTGATATTGAAATAATTACTAAGTTTTCAAAAATTTCTCATATAGATGACGCTGTATTTAATATTTTAATTAAATACGATATTAAATCAAGTAATATTTATAACATGATTTATTATAAAAATAACAGTTCATTACTTAAAGGACCTATGGATTATTATTTATCACCAACATATATACGTTAATATTAAAGCTATAAATCTTATAGCTTTTTTAAATTCTTAGAATTTTATATTTTTAAAACTTTCATAATCTTTACTTGATTTTAATATAATACTTTAAAGTAATTTATACATAGGTGATTATATGAAAATTTTAAAATTGACAAAATATTTTTTCCCAAAATTCATCGTGTTTTTCTTAATCATTGGAATAGTAATATTTCCAGAAACATCTATAGATGCAGCAAAGAATGGTATACATATTTGGGTTGATATATTAATCCCATCTCTATTACCTTTTATTATAGGAGCTAATCTAATTGTTTCTTTAAAAGTTGTAGATATTCTAGGATATATTATTAACCCTATAACAAAATTTATTTTTAATGTATCTGGCAAAAGTGCTTTAGTTTTTGCTATTTCTGCTGTTTCAGGATATCCAGTAGGAGCAAAACTTGCATCAGACTTAAGACTAAAAAAAGATATAACTTCTAAAGAATCCCAAAGACTAGTTTCGTTTTGTTCCACATCAGGTCCTTTGTTTATTATAGGCGCTGTTGGCATAGGAATGCTAAAAAATGATAATTTAGGTTATTTAATGCTCATATGTCACTATTTAGGAGCCATAACCGTGGGATTAATTTTTAGAAGATATGGTCATGAGAAAAGATATAAAACAGAATCTAGTATGCTAAATAATATAAAATCTATAATTAATACTCCTGCTGAAGAAGGTTTTTTTGTTTCCTTTGGAAATTCTGTAATAAACGGAGTTAACACTTTAATAGCTGTAGGTGGATTTGTAATAGTATTTTCAGTAGTATTTAATATATTAACATCGTTTAATATAATTAATTTTATCTCTTCTATGCTTTGTATCCCTTTTTCTGTCTTAGGAATAACTAAAGAGGTTTGCAGCGCATTTTTAAGTGGTTTATTTGAAATAACTATAGGTTGCAACAATATTTCAAATATAAATGCCATTTCTGAACCAATTAAAGCCACTTTGTGCAGTTTTATAATTGGTTTTAGTGGATTATCTATATTAGCTCAATGTTGTAGCTTTATAGGTAAAACTGACATAAATACTAACTTATACATATTCAGTAAGTTTTTACACGGTACTTTCGCTGGAATATATACATTTTTATTTTATCCACTTTTCCAAACTTACTTACCAACCTCTAATTTTTCATTCATATACAACTCCGTATATAATAACAAGGCCTTTGATTGTTATTTTAACAACTTCAAAATATTTCTAATCATAACTGTAATTCTATATATTATATTCAACCTTTATTTTATCTATAAAATAAAAGATTAAATATAATTACAATGAATAAAAACTCCTAGAAATATCTAGGAGTTTTTTAATTAGCTTTGTCTTAGTTCCATTTTATTAAGTTTGACAGTTTCTAAAGTGTCTATTAAACTTTGTTCTACTGAAGAAATAACATCTTCTGCATATTCTATTGAACCTTCTCTTATTTCAACTGCATATGCTTCTGCTCTATTTATAATTTCTTCTCCTCTTTCTTTTGCTCTTAAAACAACTTCATTTGATTCTACTATATCATCAAATTGTTGTTTAAGATTTTCTTCAAACTTCTCCCCTTCTTGCGCTTTTAAATCAGCTTCTTGATTTGCTTGAACTATAATTTTTTCTGCTTCAGCTTTAGCTTCTGTTATTATTCTTTGTCTTTCTCTATTTATCCATATAGCTTGATTTACTTCTTCTGGTAATAGAGATTTAATATCATCTAAAATTCCAAGTATTTGTTCTTTTTCTACGCTTATAGATTTTCTAGTCAAACCTTTTACCGGTGCCTTCTCAACTAGTTCTTCTAATTCTTGGAACAAATCCATTATTTCTAAATCTATCTTCATCTAAATAAATCCCCCTCATTCGGTTTAACTATTTTGTCTTTATTTCTAATGCATCTAACACTTGTTTAGGTACGAAATTTTCCACATCCGCCCCAAAAGCTAATACTTCCTTTATTAATGACGAACTTACAAAAGAATATTTTTTATTTGTTGGTAAAAATATTGTTTCTATGTTAGAATTCAATTCCTTATTCATATGAGCCATTTGTAATTCATAATTTACATCAGCTTCACTTCTCACACCTCTAACTAAAGTTCCTATATTATTAGCTTCACAATAGTTCACTAACAATCCTTGAAATTCAATTACTTTAATATTGTTTAACTCTTTTGTACAAGATTTAATTAAGTCTACTCTTTCATCTAATGTGAAAAGTCCTTTTTTATTATGATTAACAAGTACTCCAATTTGTAATTCATCAAACAATTTTGCCGCTCTATATATTATATCTAGATGTCCATTTGTTATAGGATCAAAACTACCTGCAAATATAGCTTTACGTATTGGTTTGTCCATTTTATTCCTCCATTTTGTAAAAAGTTATAGTGGTACCACCATACTTTTTATCTTTACTCTTATATAATCTTCCTATACTATCTGGAAACTTATCTTTAGTATCATGTTCAACAAGAATAATTCCATCTTCTTTTAAAAGATTATTATTATCCACAGCACTTAAGGCATCACTAAACATATTTTTATAGTATGGAGGATCCATAAATATAACATCAAATTCTGCATTTCTTGAAGCTAAGGATTTTATAGCACTTTTAAAATCCGTATTAAGTACCACACTTTCATTTTCCATCCTTGCTTTTTTGATATTAGATTTTACTATTCCAATACTTTCTTTACTACTGTCAACAAAAATACATCTACTGGCTCCTCTAGATAAACACTCTATACCTAAGGAACCTGTTCCTGCAAATAAATCAAGTATGTCACTTTCTATCATATATGAATTAATCATATTAAATAATGATTCTTTCACTCTATCTGTTGTTGGTCTTACATCATCATTTTTAGGAGCATTTAATTTTAGTCCTCTTACTTTTCCTGAAATAACTCTCAAAATTATATCTCCTCCCTATATTTTATCATATTTCTTAATTTAATTTAATGAGATTTCTTCACGTTCACTAAATTTATACAAAATCTCTTCTTTTAACTGTTTATTCTCTTTTAATTGTAATTTAGTATCATTTCCAATTATATATCTAGCTTCAATTTGAGCGCTTTTCAATATTTTTATATGCTTAAATATATTAGCAACTTTCAATTCTGGTAAACCATGTTGCCTTGTCCCAAAAAATTCTCCGGGACCTCTTATTTCTAAATCCTTTTGAGATATTTTAAAACCATCTGTACTATCTTCCATTATATTCATTCTCTCTTTGCAAACCTCTGTCTTCGAATTGTAAATTAAAATACAATAAGATTTATGCTTACCTCTACCTACACGACCTCTTAGCTGATGGAGTTGCGCTAGACCAAATCTTTCTGCATTTTCTATTATCATCAAAGTAGCATTTGGAACATTAACTCCTACCTCTATAACTGTAGTAGATACTAAAATATCTAATTTTTTATTCTTAAAATTATTCATAATTGAATCTT
Source organism: Terrisporobacter sp. (assembly GCA_036648085.1). GTDB lineage: Bacteria > Bacillota > Clostridia > Peptostreptococcales > Peptostreptococcaceae > Terrisporobacter. The sequence continues at coordinate 92,608 of JAVXJA010000001.1, read as the reverse complement.
TTTCACTAGGCTTCATCTTACCATGCAGAAGACCAACTCTTAAATCACTAAAAAAATCTTTTTTTAGTTCTTCCACAAGTTCTACAGCTGCTGTAGCTTCTATTTTTTCACTTTCATCAACTAAAGGACACACTACATATACCTGTCTTCCTTTTTCTACTTCGTCTCTTACTAAATTTTCATAAGCTTCTTTTCGCCTTTTATATTCTACAGCTATTGTTTCAACAGGTTGTCTACCTGGTGGTAATTCATCAATTATAGAAATATCCAAATCACCATATAAAATAAGAGCTAAAGTTCTTGGAATTGGTGTAGCTGTCATTACAAGTATGTCTGGACTATCACCCTTATTCGACAATCTTCCTCTTTGTCTAACACCAAATCTATGTTGTTCATCTGTTATAACGATTCCTAAGTTGTTAAACTCAACCTTATCTTCAATAAGAGCATGAGTACCTATTAAAATATCAACTTCTTTATTCTTAACTCTTTCTAATACTTTTTCTTTTTGCCTTTTAGTTAAACTACCTACTAAGAGCTCAGATTTAATTCCAAAGGTTCCTAATGTTTCTTTAAAAGAATCATAGTGCTGTGATGCTAAAATCTCTGTAGGAGCCATTAAAGCCCCTTGGTAATCATTTAAGGTTGCACTTGCTAAAGCAAGCAATGCAACTACAGTTTTACCACTTCCAACATCACCTTGAACTAATCGATTCATTACTTTATTAGACTTCATATCACATAAAATCTCATCTAAAGCTCTACTTTGCGCTTTTGTAAGATTAAAAGGTAAAGATTTTATTATATCTTTTAATTTTTCATTTTCTTTAAATTCTATACCACTAGCTTCTTTTATTCCGCTCTTAAAATAAAATAAACCTAGCTGTAAAATTAAAAACTCTTCAAATACCAACCTATATAAAGCAATTTTCAACGCATCTTTACTATTTGGAGAATGAATATTTCTTATAGCATAATCAATACCACATAATTTATATTTATCTATTATATATTTAGGTAAATATTCTTTAACTTTAAATTCTTCTTTTGAAAGAACTAATTTTATCACATTACTTAACTCTTTATTGGTTAGTCCATAAGTTAAAGGATATGCTGGTTGTATTTTACAAGTTGATTGTGGAGCATTTGTGTAGTGTTCCAATTCACAGGAAGATAATTCTTTATAGCTATTCTCTATTTTAACTTTACCAAAAACCAAAATACTATCTCCACTTTTAAATACTCTAGTTAAATATTCTTGATTAAAGAAAACTAATCTTATATAACCACTTTCATCTCTTACATCCATTCTAGTAATTTTCATACCTTTTCTAGGACTATATGTATCAACTCTAGTTATAACACCTTTAATAGATGCCTTTTCTTCATTTTCTAGCTGACTTATCTTTTTAACATTACTTCTATCTTCATATTGTCTTGGAAAATAATAAATTAAATCTTTCAAAGTAAAAATACCAAGCTTGTTCAACTTTTCTGCTCTTTTAGGACCAATTCCTTTTACATATTGTATTTCCTTAGCTAAATTATTCATAATAATCACCTATTATTTTTTAAATTCTTAACAAATAAAAAATTCGCTTGACTTAAGCCACTGCGTGGCAGCTCCACTTCATGTCGCCAACGGCTACGTCCGTTGCTCAAGTTAAGTGTCTGAAATTTATAATTTATCAACAAAGCAGATAAATTATAAATTCCTTCAATATAAAAATCCTGTATAACATACTAAAATAGTATCATTATACAGGACTAATTAATCATTATTCAACTGAAACCAAGTAGTAATAAAGAGGTTGTCCTCCATAGTGTAATTCTACATCTATATCTTCGAATTTTTCTTCTAATTCATTTCCTAGAGCTTCTGCATCTTCTTCAGATGTATCTTCTCCGTAGAATAAAGTTATTATTGCACTATCTTCATCTACTAGCTTGTCTATAAGCTCTGTAGTCATCTCTGCTACTTTATCTCCAGCACATAATAATTTACCTTCAGCTAATCCTATTATGTTACCTTCTTTAACTTCTATTTCGTTTATTACTGTATCTCTTACCGCATACGTTACTTGGCCTGATTTTACTGTAGATAAAGCATCTATCATGTTTGCTTCATTTTCAGATGCATCTACATCACCATCAAAACATACTAACGTAGCAAATGCTTGAGCAACATTTTTAGTTGGTATAACTATTATGTTTTTCTCACTTAATTCTTTAGCTTGGTTAGCTGCCATTATAATATTACTATTGTTTGGTAATATTATAATATTTTTAGCATGTAAGCTTTCTATAGCCTTCATAAAGTCTTCTGTACTTGGATTCATAGTTTGACCACCTTCTATTATGTGATCCACACCGAAATCTCTAAATATTTGAGCTAAACCTTCACCCATAGAAGTTGCTATAAATCCATATTCTTTCTCTTCTACTGGTATTTCTGAAGTTTGTGCACTTTCATTTAAAACTATATTTTCATGTTGTTGCTTCATATTTTCAATTTTTATTGTTAATAAGTGACCATAACTTAATGCTTCTTGTATAGCAAGACCCGGGTCATTAGTATGAACATGAACTTTTATTACACCTTCGTCACCAACAACAGCTAAGCTATCTCCATATTTCATAAATTTATCTCTTATTGCAATATCATCTATCTTGTTACTTTCTAAAATAAATTCAGTACAGTATTGGAATTTTATATCTTCTGTAGAAACATTTTGTTCTATTTTAACTTCCACGTTGCTAGATATTCCACCTTCTATTGATTGTATATCATTTCCTTTTACAGATGATAACATTCCTTCGTACATAAGTACTAAACCTTTACCTCCTGAATCTACAACACCAGCTTCTTTTAATGCTTTTAATAATTCTGGCGTTTTATTTAATGACTCATTTGCTTTTGCAACTATAAGTTCAAGGAATTCAATCATACCCATTCCTTCTTTAGCTACTTTCACAGCATAATCTCCACTTTCTCTAACTACTGTAAGGATAGTTCCTTCTACTGGTTTTATAACTGCTTTATAAGCTGTATCCGAACCATTTTTTAAAGCTAAGGCTAAATCCACTACATTTAATGTATCTTTACCTTCTATAGATTTTGCTATTCCTCTTATTATTTGCGATAATATAACACCTGAGTTTCCTCTAGCTCCCATAAGTGAACCTTTAGATAGAGCTTTTCCTATATCTGTTATATTATCATTTTCAACTTTTGATAACTCTTTTATTGCATAAGATATAGTTAAGGACATATTTGTTCCTGTATCTCCGTCTGGAACTGGGAATACATTTAGCTTATCAACTAAATCCTTATGATTTTGAAGATTATTAGCCCCAGATACAAACATATCTCTGAATTTTTTTCCGTCTATATATTGAATCATATTCTTCCTCCTATATTACTTAACCCTAATACCTTGTACATTAACATCTATTTTACTAACTTTAATAGATGTAGTGTTTTCTACAGAGTATTTAACTGTATCTATTATGTTGTTTGCAACAGTTGATATATTAATTCCATATTGCATTATAACAAATAATTCTATTTCTATAGTGTTATCTTCTGTTTCTTTTATTTTAACACCTTTCGTAGCATTGTCACCTTTTAGTAATTCAACTATACCTTTTATCTTTTGTGAGAAACCTACTAATCCGTAACTCTCCATTGCAGCTCTATATGCAATTTGAGCTATAACATGTTTATCTATTTCTATACATCCATATTTATTGTTTACTTTAGTAGTCATGGTTTTACCCCCTCATTTTCTTTTTTATCTTTATATTTTGTACAAAATTGAATAAATATTTCATTTATATCCAACATTTTTCCTTTATTTTAATAAATTATAGTTTATATTTATATTTTAGACAATATATATAATACTATAAGTAATTAATAATTAAAAGTTATTTAAATTATTACCTAAAAAACTACTTACTTAATCATTCTTATAATAATTTTTCAAAAATCAAAATATTTTTTATGTGGTAATTTACTGCATAATAAGAGAATGATAATAAACTTTTATCATTATTTTATCATTTGATATTTACATTAGCAAAATTTATATATATAATTTTATATGATAATGAGAAAATCTTCAATAGAAAAAGACAATAATATGTTTTTATTGCACAAATTTAAATTTTATGTTAATATAAATATGTTTTTAGTCTTAAAATAGTTATCATTTTAAGGAGGTGTATATAATGTCAAGAATATGTTGCGTATGTGGTAAAGGTAAAGTTTCAGGAAACCAAGTATCACACTCAAATAAACACAGCAAAAGAACATGGGCTGCTAACTTAAGAAACGTTAAAGTTATAGAAAATGGAACTCCAAAAAGAGTAAAAGTTTGTACAAGATGCTTACGTTCAAATAAAGTTGATAGAGCTTAATAATAAATTATATTTATTACTAAAGAGCCTACATATTGTAGGCTCTCATTTTTTTATCTAAAAGTTTATCTAAAAGTTTATCTTAAAATTAAACTATTATTTGTTGCTTTTCATAAATTTCAAAACTATAGTAGAAAGCCATTTCGGAAATTTTATAGTTATCATCTTCATATTTATCCCTCCCAGATTAAGTAAATTCACAATATTCCCAATAAAATATATAAGTTTTTTATCATAACATTTATTAATTTTTATGCAATATTTAAAATATATAGACCTTTATATATAAAAAGTTATAGTAATTATTACCATTATCAAAATTTAATAAAACCTTCTCTATAAATCAATTTATAATTCATCCAATAAAAAAACATACAAAAAGTACCTTTGCAATATATAAATCACAAAAGCACTTTAGCATTACATTATTAAACATTATAATTTCTTATAACAAGCGCATATCCATCTTCAATTTTTATACTACATTCATCTCCAAGCATTACATTAGAGATTCCCAATGAAGATAAATAACCAACTGTATCATTATTTAAAGGGTATTCTAAGTTTTTAAGTGTAACTCCTTTAGCTTCTTTTTGAATAGGTATTATGGATATAGTATTTCCTTTTTCGCCTTTTAAAATAATCTCCTCATTTTTCATAATTAATATTTCTTCTTCACTAGTTAGTATTCTTGGTCCTATATCCATATTTCTAACATAGTGCATAAGGCCTATATTAGCCAGAGTATGATCAATTCTTCCACCTAAGGTTCCTATAAAATCAATACTATCTGCTTTTAATTCCTTCGCTAAATACACACATATTTCTGAATCTGTTTCATCCTTATGAGAAGGATATTTTTTAAAAATTGATTTTTTATCTTCATAATATGATATTAATTTTTCATTTATAGAGTCTAAATCCCCTATAATATAATCTGGTACTATATCCATTTTGTATAAATGGTTACAGCCACCATCAGCACCTATAATGTAATCATAATCTTCCTCAAGTATTATCTTTTTCATTTTTGTATAGTCTTTTACTTCACCATTTAATGCAATACAAATTTTCATTACTAACTCCTAAAACTTAGCATTTTCTCTCATTAATTTTACGGTTTGAGGAATATCATCGCTATTAAATATTGCAGAACCAGCTACTATTATATTAGCTCCTGCTTTAACTACTTTATCTATGTTGCTCGGTTTAATTCCACCATCAACTTGTATATCAACATTTAATTTTTTATGGTCTATTATTTTTTTCAATTCTTCTATTTTTTCTACCATACTTTCAATGAAAGACTGTCCTCCAAATCCAGGGTTAACTGTCATTATAAGAACCATATCTACGTCCTCTAGTACATGTTTAATAGTTTCTATAGATGTTGCAGGGTTTAATGCCACTCCTGCCTTTACATTGTGTGATTTGATATTCTGTATAGTTCTATGTAAATGTCTACATGCTTCTACATGAACAACTATTAAATCACTTCCTGCATCAACAAAATCTTTAATATAATTATCAGGATTTTCTATCATAAGATGTGTATCAAATACCATATTTACATCTTTTCTTAAAGATTTAACTATTGCTGGCCCTAAAGTTATATTCGGTACAAAATGTCCGTCCATAACGTCAATGTGCAAATATTCACACCCTGCCTTCTCTACTTTTTTTACATCTTCTAATAACCTTGCAAAATCTGCTGATAATATTGACGGTGCTAATTTAATCATTCCCTAATATCTCCTTTTCCCTTGTCTTATTTCATTTAGTAATTGTATATAACTATCATATCTTATTTTAGATATTTCGCCTGTTTCAGCTGCTTCTTTTACACCACAACTTGGCTCATTTTCATGTCTACATTTATTTCCAAATCTACAGCTATCTACTTCATCAAATTCTATAAAGTAATCTTTCAATTCATTTTCATCTATATCATCTAATGTTAAAGAAGAAAAACCTGGAGTATCTGCAACAATTCCACCACATTGTAGTTTTAAAAGTTCTGCATGTCTTGTAGTATGTTTTCCTCTTTTTATCTTCTCACTAACTTCTCCAGTTTGTAATTTGAACTCTGAATCTATTTCATTTAATAAACTAGATTTTCCAACTCCAGAAGGACCTGCAAATACTACTACACTATTTTTTAACTCTTCTTTCACTTTATCAATATTTTCTTTAGTTTTACTGCTTACAGGAATAACTTTATACCCTGTTAATTCATAGATTCCTTTGATTTTTTCTGTTAAATTTTCATCATCTAAATCTACCTTTGTAAGTATAATTACTATTTCTAAGTTTTCTCTTTCTGCAAGAACTATAAATCTATCTAATAAAGATAAATGAGGTGTAGGGTTTTTAACAGAAAATACTATTAGTGCTTTTTCTATATTGGCAATTGGAGGTCTTATAAGTTCACTATCTCTCTTATAAAGAGTTTCTACTACACCTATTTTATTTTCCTCATCTACCACACTAATTTGCACTCTGTCACCTACTAAAGGAGTTTGCTTATTTTTTCTAAAAATCCCTCTAGCTCTACATTCATACAATCCATCTTCTGTATCTACGTAGTAAAATCCCCCTATTCCTTTCATTATCCTTCCATCTATCATTAATTGCCTCCTTATTTTTAATTAACACTTTATTATATATTACCATAATAATTTTATTATTTTAGATTTTATTACTATATATTAAAAATTTTGTTAAATTTTTTAACTTAAAATAAAATATAAGTAAGCATAATGCTTACTTATATTTTGTTTATATAATTTAATTTTATTCTACATGATTATGTGAAAATCAAGTTGTGATTTTATCAGTATTTGTTGGTTGCTCTGGATTCGGTTCTGGCTCTGGTTTTGGTTCCGGCTCTGGCTCTGGTTTTGGTTCCGGCTCTGGCTCTGGTTTTGGTTCCGGCTCTGGCTCTGGTTTTGGTTCTGGCTCTGGTTCCGGCTCTGGTTTTGGTTCTGTTTTTGGTCCTTTACTTACAACAACACTAACACTATCTCCTTCTTTTATATCTCCTGTGTTAGATGTTGGGCTTTGATTAATTACAGTTCCTTTACTTCTTACATCACTATATTCATAACTTACAGTTCCTAAAGTCAAACCATTTTGTTTTAGTATTTTCTTAGCATCTTCTAATGAATATCCTATTAAAGTAGGTACTGATAAAGCCTTAGGACCTCTACTAATTACTATACTAATTTTATCTCCTTTTTCAAGAGGAGTATCTTTTACAGGTGCTTGAGATATTACATAGTTTTTTTCAACTGTATCACTATATTCTTCAGACACAGACATTCTAAGACCTAAATTAGTTATCAGTTTGTTAGCATTTTCTAAACTCATATTAACCAATCCTGGCGCATAAATATCGCCATCTTCACTGACTTGGTTATTATTTAAAAGACCAAACCCATTAGTCATAACTCCTACAAATCCTAAAATCATAAGAACAAGTAAAGCAACTAATATGCCTTTAATACCTTTTCCTTTTTTCTTACGTTTCTTAAGTTTTTTATCGTTATATTCATCTTCATCAAACCCATCCTCATCATCTAAAGAATCCTCTTTATTCTCGCTAGACTGATTAACAATATCTATTGGATTTATTTTTTTAGTTGCAAAATCATCATATTGTTTAATAAAATCTAAATCAATATTTTGTTCTATATACTCAATATCTTCAATTACTTCTTCCGTACTTTGATATCTATCTTCTGGTGATTTTTCTGTTAATTTTTTTATTAAAGTTCTAATACTTTGAGGAACAGTCGTTTTCTCCTCAGAAGTAAATTCGATTTCTTCGTTTATATGTTGTAAAGCAATAGATATAGGGCTATCTCCTTTAAAAGGAACTTTTCCAAGAATCATTTCATATAAAACAATACCTAAAGAATAAAGATCTGCATTATTTTTTACAGGCTTACCTTTAGCTTGCTCTGGTGAAAAATAATGAACTGAACCTATTATACTTCCTATATTTGTCATAGTTGAATTTGTAGCCGCCTTTGCAATACCAAAATCCGCCACTTTAACTTGTCTACCTTCTCTAGCAATAAGAATATTATGAGGCTTTATATCTCTATGAATAACACCTTTTTTATGAGCAGCTCCTAAGGCTTTAGCTATTTGTTTAGTTATATCTAAAGCTGTATATTCATCTAATGTCCCCTCATCTTTTATTATTTCTTTTAGATTTTGTCCATCTACATATTCCATAACTATATAATGAACTTTTCCATCAGCACCTACATCATATACATTAACTATATTGTGATGAGTAATGTTTGCTACAGCTTCAGCTTCCCTTTTAAATTTAGCTAAAAATTCTTCATCGTCGACAAATTCAGGTCTTAGCACCTTAACTGCAACAATTCTATTTAATAACCTATCCTTTGCTTCATAAACAAAGGCCATTCCTCCGTCACCAATTTTTCTAATAATCTCATATCTATTTCCTAAAATAGTTTCTCCCACAATATCACCATCCTAATCTATCTTGCACAAAATCACAGATATATTATCTTTCCCTGAGTTGTCATTAGCCTCATTAATCAATTGTTGGCTTAATATCCTTATATCTGTATCTTGCACTATTATTTCTTTTATTCTTTTATCTTCAATGCAACCAGTAAGTCCATCTGTTGCTAAAAGTAATATATCATTTATTTCTATTTTTTCTCTAAATATATCAACAATGATTATTTCTTCTGCTCCCATAGCTCTAGTAATTTGATTTCTTCGAGGATGACTTCTTGCTTCTTCTTCTGTAATAAGATTTGCACTTATTAACTCTTCTACTACAGAGTGATCCTTTGTTATTTTTCTAAAGTTATCTTCATGCAATAAGTAACATCTACTGTCTCCTACATTTGCAATAATAGCTTGATTCTTATAAACTACAACAACAACAAGGGTCGTACCCATACCTTCAAAAGATTCATCTTCTAAAGATTTTGCGTATATTTTTTTATTTGCATAATTATATCCTTGTTTAATTACATCATCTAAGTAATCCATTTTTACACCACATTTTTGTAGTATATTTTCTCTTAAGAATTCTATAATGCTTTCTACTGCTATTTTACTTGCTACCTCTCCTTTTTTATGGCCTCCCATACCATCAGCTAAAGCAAATATTCCTATACAATCTTCTTCAGTTTGTACAATTTCCCCCATACAGTAGTCTTCGTTATTTTTTCTAACCTTTCCCACATGAGAGTCACAATTATAAATCATAGCAATTACCCTCCTTATTTACTTGTGCTTTCTTCTCAGCTGACCACAAGCTCCTCCTATATCAGATCCCATTGATATTCTGACAGTTGCTGGTATTTTATTTTTTTCTAGTATATCTCTAAATTTATAAATAAAAGTTTTATCTGGTCTTTCAAAGTCTCTTTCTTCAACTTTGTTAATAGGAATTAAATTAACATGACAAATCATTCCTTTTAAAAGCCTTACAATCTCCTCAGCTTCTTTTGGAGAATCATTTACACCTTTAATTAAAGAATATTCAAATGTAACTCTTCTATTTGTTTTTTTTATATAATACTTACATGCATCTATTATATCATTAACTTTGTACGCTTTAGCTACAGGCATAATTTTTACTCTTTCTTCATCAAATGGTGAATGAAGTGATAATGCTAAATTAATTGGTATTTGTAAATCAGCTAATTCATACATCTTTGGTACTACTCCACAAGTTGATAAAGTTATATGTCTATAACCTATATTTAGTCCATTCTTATCATTAACAAGTTTTAAGAATTTTTTCGTATTTTCAAAATTATCAAGTGGTTCTCCACTTCCCATTAATACTAGATTAGATACTCTTTTATTTGTATCTTCTTGAATTTTTAATATTTGATCTAAGATTTCCCACGGTTCTAAGTGTCTAATTAAACCATCTATAGTAGACGCACAGAATTTACATCCCATTCTACATCCTACTTGATTAGAAATACAAACTGTAACTCTATCTTCATATTCCATCATTACAGTTTCGATTATATTATCATCATCTAATAAAAATAAATATTTTTTAGTTTTATCTACTTTTGATTTTAACACTAATTCAGTTTTTAAGTTTCCGATATAAGAAACTTTTTCTAGTTTTTCTCTTAAACTTTTAGGTATATTATTCATATCGTCAAAAGTTTTGGCACCTTTATATAGCCAAGTAAAAATTTGACTTCCTCTAAAAGTTTTTTCTCCTATACTTTTAAGAAAATCTTTTAATTCATCTTCTGTAAAATTCTTTAATGCTACTTTATTTTCTGTCATTTCATCACTACCTTACTCTAATTAATTTTGCTATAAAGAAGCCATCAATCCCATGAACATTTGGGTAAATTTTCATATATCCCTTTTCTTGATTATCTAAATCAATATTAACTTCATTTATAGGAGCTAACTCAAAGTTCCTATGTTTTTGTAGGAATTCATTTATAACTTCTATATTTTCTGTATCTTGGATTGTACATGTACTGTAGATTAAAGTACCACCTCTTTTAACACACTTTGCTGCATTTTCTAATATACGTTTTTGTATTGGTGGTAAATCTCTAAAATCTTCTTTTTCTTTATATTTTATTTCTGGTTTTCTTTTTATTATTCCAAGACCTGAGCAAGGCACATCTGCTAAAACATAATCAAATTTAGCTACACTTTCTTTATCTAATTTTAAAGCATCAAAACTTTCAACATCCACATTATTTAAGTCTAGTCTTTTACAACTTGCATTTATTAATTTTAGTTTATGGTCATATATATCTCTAGCTACTACCTTACCTGTATTTTTCATTAATGTTGCTATATGAGTAGTTTTTCCTCCTGGAGCACTACATACATCTAAAACTAATGAATTTTCCTTAGGACTCATTACTTTTCCAACTAGCATAGAACTTATATCTTGTACAGTAAATAACCCGTCTTTATATAAGGAGTTATTTTCTATATTTTTTAAGTTTTCCACTTTTATTGCCTCTTCCACCTGACTTACTTTACTTGCTTTTACACCTTGTTCTTGTAATCTTTCTATTAATTCATCCCTAGTAATTTTTAAAGTATTAGTTCTTACATAAATACTTGGTTTTTCGCTATTAGCTTCTAATAATTCTCTTGTGAATTCATCTCCAAAATGAATCATCCAGTTTCTTATTATCCACTTGTCATAAGAGTATTTAATTGACAAATAATCTATATCATCTTTAACAGTTATGTTTCCTATAGTTTCTTTATTTCTTATAACATTTCTAAGTATACCGTTAATAAATCCTGAAACCTTAGCATTATTCTTTTTAGCTAAATTTACTGTTTCATTTACTGCTGCATAATCTGAAATACTATTTAGGAACATTATTTGATATATTCCCATTCTAAGAAGAGTTTTAACATAAATCTCCATCTTATCACTTTTTACTTTTGATAACTTATCAATAATATAATCTATGTAATATTTATTTTCTACTACACCATAAATTATTTCTGTAGCAAGACCCCTATCTTGATTTGATAATTTAACATCCTTAAAATGTTTGTTTATTGCCATATTAGAATAGTTATCATTCTTTTCTATATCTAAAAGTACCTTGTAAGCTATTTCTCTTGCGTTCATATTTTTCTCCTTGTATGTTTAAAAATTAATCAATTCTTAATTATTTTATTTTAAAAAAGGTCCTAGAAAACTAGGACCTAAATATTAATCATCACGATTTTGTGCAATCATTACTAATCTTAGTAGTTGAAGTATTGCTGTTACTGCAGCTGCCACATAAGTTAAAGCTGCTGCTTGAAGTACTTTTCTACTATCTCTAGCTTCGCGGCCCTCAACTATGCCTAGAGATGTTAACTGAGCCAAAGCTCTACTTGATGCATTAAACTCTACTGGTAAAGTTACTATTTGAAATAATACTGATGCTGCAAATAGTATTATACCTATTTGTAAAAAAATACCTCTAGTAAAAAATCCTAACATAATAAATACCCAAGACATATTAGACGCAAAATTAACTACTGGTACTAAACTACTTCTTAAATTAAGAGGTACATATCCATGAGCGTGTTGAATAGCATGACCACATTCATGCGCTGCTACTGCCACAGACGTAATAGACGTTCCACTAAAACATCTTGAGATAATCTAAGCACCTTAGATCTTGGATCATAGTGATCACTAAGTCTACCTCTAACCATTTCTATTCTCACATTAAATAGTCCATTTTGATCTAATATTTGTCTAGCTGTTTGTTCACCAGTATATCCTCTACTACTTCTTACTCTAAAAAATCTATTTGTAGTAGAACTTACTTTATATTGAGCATATAGAGTTAATAATATTGCCGGTATTAATAAAAGCATCGTTCTATCATAGCCCACACCATAATACATCAAAAACACTCTCCTTATTTATCCGTAAAGAAATTTATAGCTTCCTCTACTTCCTTAATATTAATATTTGTATCTATACAAGGACCATTAGGTCTGCTATTAAACACCCCTAGTACAGGTATTTTGTCCACATCCCTAACCCCTGAAGTTAAATCTCTTTCACAAGCTACAGCTATTACAGCTTTTGGCTTATTATCAATTATAATCTTCCTTGCTAAAGTGCCTCCTGTAGCTACAAATACTTCAGTATTGTATTTTCTCTTAATCTCTAATAAATCTTTTACTTTGCATTTACCACATTTATTACAGTTTTCAATATCACTAGTTACTTTTAACTTGCAAACTTGATTTTGAATACAGTGAGGTATCAATATTATCAAGTCTTCACTTTTAAAATCATATTTATTACTGTAAATATAATCATTATTAAGCTTAATATATATTTTTCTTATTTCATCCTTAGATATTCCTATAAATTTAGCTATTTTACATATTGTAGGATATAATAAGCTAACTATATTAAAATTCATTTTCATCAATTTATTATCAACTTTTTTATTTTTATTAACAAGATAAGTTACTACAGTTGAAAAAATTATAGTTAATATTATCATAAAAACAATAGTGTTCAAAATTAAACTAAATATATTTATATATTTAGACAGAAATAAATTAATAATTAATACTACCCCAATTAAACTAAACACAAAAACATTTATAGTGGTAATGTACTTTTTTATGTCAGTCATTTGCCACCTAGCCTAAGATAGTATTTTCTTCTATTTTATTACCTTTAATATATTCACCAACTGCCACTCTTTTTTTGTTCGGCATTTGTATTTCTTCTATTAGTAAAACTTTTTCTTTTGTAGCTACTCTTATTCCGTCTTTATCTACTTTAAGTATTGTTCCACATTCTTTAGTGCTGTTTTCATTTAAAACTTTAGTTTTCCAAATCTTCATAGTTTTTTCCTCATAAGTAGTATACGCACTTGGCCAAGGATTTACCCCTCTTACTAAATCATGTATTTCCTTTGCAGTTTTAGTAAAATCAAGATTTCCTAAGGCTTTATTCATCATAGGTGCATAAGAAAACTCATCATGATTTTGAGGTATTCTTGGTGCACATCCACTTTCCATTTGAGATAATGTTTCTATTAAAATATTTCCGCCTTCTTCCATCATTATATCATGAAGTTCACCAGCAGTTATTTCGTCATCTAATGAGAATTCACTTTGAAGTATTATATCGCCTGTATCTAATCCTTCATTCATATACATAGTTGTAACTCCAGTTTTTTTCTCACCATTTATTATTACCCAGTTAATTGGAGCTGCTCCTCTGTATTTTGGAAGTAAAGATACATGGACATTTATACATCCCAGTTTAGGTATATCTAATAATGCTTTTGGTAGAATTTGTCCATATGCAACAACCACAATTACATCTGGATTTATTTCTTTTAAAGTATTTATAAATTCTTCATCCCTTGCTTTAATAGGTTGGTATACAGGTATATCATGTTTTAAAGCAAGTTCTTTAACAGGAGGCATACCCATTTTTTTTCCTCTTCCTATAGGTTTATCTGCCTGAGTAACTACTCCTATTACTTCACGTTTTTCATTTATTAACTTTTCAAGACATCCTTTAGAAATGTCTGGTGTTCCCATAAATAATATTTTCATCTATATCACTCCTACTATCTTTCTACTTTATCTACAAATAATATTCCATCTAAGTGATCTATTTCATGACAAAAAGCTCTTGCTAAAAGTTCTTCACCTTCTATTTCAAAAGTATTTCCATTTCTATCTTGAGCTCTTACTCTTACTACATAAGGTCTCTTAACATCTCCACTTTCACCTACAACACTTAAACATCCTTCTGAATCTATTTGTTCTCCACTAGTTCCTATTATTTCAGGATTTATAAGTTCAATTAAACCATCTCCAATATCTATTACAACTACTCTTTTTAATATACTTACTTGTGGTGCAGCAAGACCTACACCATCTGCTTCGTACATAGTATCTGCCATATCATCTAATAAATCTATTAATTTTTTATCAAATTTTTCTACAACTTTTGCTTTTTTTCTTAATACTGGCTCTCCAATTTGAGCTATCTTTCTTATTGCCATTATTATTACCTCCTAGATTAAAGAATATTGTTTGGATTTACATCTACAGATATATTGATATCCTTATCAAAAACAACTTCCTTTTTCGTTATACATATATATTTTATTATACCTTTTAATAGATTAATTTCAATATTATCATCTTTAAATAATAATTGATATCTATAGTTTTGATTTATTTTTGAAATTGCACAAGGACTTGGCCCTAAAATAAAATCAAATTCTTCAATGCCCCTATTTTTTAATAAATAGATAAGAGAATTGTACATATTTTTTATGTTCTTCTCAACTATTTTTTCATTTTTTCCACTTACAACTACACTTATCATGTTATTAAAAGGAGCATAGGCAAATATTTTTCTTATTTTTATTTCATCTTCATAAAACCCTTCAAAGTCATAATTTAATGCTCTTCTTATTACGTAATGATCCGTATCATAAGTTTGTAATATTACTTTACCTTCTTTATAACTTCTACCGGCTCTACCAGATACTTGAGTAATTAATTGAAAGGTATTTTCAAAACTTTTAAAGTCTGGAAAATTTAACATCATATCTGCTGACAACACCCCAACTAAAGTAACATCTTCAAAATCCAAGCCTTTACTTAACATTTGGGTACCTATTAGTATATCAGCCTCTTTATTTTTAAACTTATTTAAAATACTATCAAGTTCTCCTTTTTTAGATGTGGTATCTTTATCCATTCTAAGAACTTTTGCATCTTTAAATAAACTTTTTATTTCTTCTTCTACTCTTTCTGTACCTATGCCGAAAGGCTTTACATATTCACTACCACATTCCGGACATGTTTTTGGTATACTTTCTTCATATCCACAGTAGTGACATCTTCCACTATTATGGTTTTTATGATAAGTAAGGGAAATATCGCAGTTTTTACAAGAAAAAACATATCCACATTTTCTACAAGATACGAAATTTCCATATCCTCTTCTATTTAAAAATAAAATTACTTGATTATTATTATCTAGTTCATTTTTTATCTCTGCTTGAAGTTTATATGAAAATATACTCTTATTACCCATGGTTAATTCCTGCTTCATATCAACAGTTTCTATTTTAGGAAGAGGCTTTTTATTTGCTCTTTCTTTTATAGTAATAAGATTGTATTCATTATTTTCAGCTCTATAATATTCTTCCACTGATGGTGTGGCAGAGCCTAAAACTAAAGTAATATTTCGTTTCAATGCCATATATCGTCCTACTTCTATGGCAGAAAACTTAGGATTTTTTTCTGATTTATAAGCACCTTCATGGAACTCATCTATTATAACAACACCTAAACTATTAAAAGGTGCAAATAAAGCAGATCTAGCTCCTATTAGTATTCTTATTTTCCCACTTTTTATAGCTTTAAACACATCATGTTTTTCACCTTCAGAAAGTTTACTATGAAATACACCTACAATATCTCCAAACCTATTTTTTAATCTAGATATAGTTTGTGGAGTTAGGGATATTTCTGGAACTAAAAAAACACTATCTAAACCTTGTTTTAAAGCATAATCTATTATTTCCATATATACTTCAGTTTTTCCACTTCCAGTTACTCCATGTATCATATAAGGTTTTTTATCTTCATTAAACATTTCTAAAGTTATTTTATTAATTGCATATCTTTGTTCTTCATTAAGAATTATATCTTTTTTATTTTCGTTATAGTTATTTTTAGGACTTCTATAATAATCTTTTATCTCAAATGTAATTAAATTTTTACTATGTAATGAAGTTACACTTGATTTTGAAACTTTTAATAAAGTCATCAAATCATTTATTTCTATATCATCATTATGTTTCAAAAAGTCAATTATTTCTCTTTGTTTTTCTCCAAGGCGTATTTTACTTTTTGCTATATAATCTTCCACATAATCTTTATTTAAAGTTAATGATACATAACATACTTTTTTTTCATTTTTTTTACTTTTATAATTCCAACGTATACTTATAAGTTCTTCTTCTTGCATTTTTAATAAAAGCTTGTTAATCGATGAAGAAAGTTTTAAATCCTTAGAACTTATATTTTCTTCCATTGCTTTTTCTTTTATTAACTTTTCAGCCTTTATTATGTTTTTATTTTCAATTATTTTATTTACAATAAATTTTTTATTGTAACTTAAGCTATCTATTTTAAGATAAAGATCCTCATCATCTAGCTTTAATAAGCTTTCATGTAAACTTATTTCTTTAAAACTATCAACCTTATATCCCTTAGGTAAAAGCAAACTTATACAATCCATATATGTGCATAAATATCTATTTTTCATCCACTGTATAAGTTGTAAATCTTCTTCTTTAAACATAGGTTTCTCATCTAAAATATCAAATAATTCCTTAAATTCTATGTTTTTTTCAACATTATCACTAATCAAAAATATATAAGCTTCTATGGGTTTATTTCCTCTACCAAAGGGCACCATAACTCTATGTCCTACTTGTATTTCTTCTATAAGAAACTCCGGTATTTTATAAGTAAATAAGTTGTCTGTGTATATACTATTGTTTTTTACTATAACTTTTGCGTATTTTTCACTATACATAGATTGCTCCTTAAAATTATAAATAATTTCAATCTAAAAATATAAGCATCTATAAATAGATGCTTACTTTTCTAATAATAATTTCACTTTATCTAATACAACATCAGCAACTTCCTCTTTTTTCATCTGAGGATATTTACTTATGTTACCTTCTTTGTCTATTATTTTAACAATATTAGTGTCAGTACCAAAACCTGCACCTTCCTCAGTTAAATCATTAGCCACTATAAAGTCTAAGTTTTTCTTTTGAACTTTACCTTTGGCATTTTCAATAAGGTCATTAGTTTCAGCAGCAAACCCTACTAAAATTTTATCTTTTTTAATTTTGCCTATTTCATAGGCTATATCCTTATTTCTATCTAATTCAATAGCTAAATTATCATTGCTTTTTTTAATTTTTTTATCACTATAAGACTTTGGCTTGTAATCTGCAACTGCTGCACTTTTTATAATCACTTGATTTTCATCAAAATTGTCTATAATGGCATCATACATGTCTTTAGCAGATTCTATTTTAACTAGTTTTTTTATATTTGATGGTACTTCTATATTTGTAGGTCCACTAACTAGAGTTACATCTGCACCTCTGTCAGCAGCCATTTTAGCTATAGCATACCCCATCTTTCCAGTTGATCTATTAGTTAAATATCTTACTGGATCTATACTTTCAACTGTGGGACCTGCTGTAATCATAATACTTTTGCCTTGTAAATCTTTATTTTTTTCACTTAAGAGTTCTACAACTGCATCTACTATTACTTCTGCAGAGGCAAGTTTCCCTTCTCCTATATCACCACAAGCAAGTCTTCCACTTTCAGGTTTTACAAAGTTATAACCTAATTCTTTTAGTGTATTTATGTTTCTTTGAAGAATAGGGTTTTTATACATATTAGTATTCATAGCTGGAGCTATAAGTACTTTTCCAGTAGTTGCCATAACTGTAGTTGTTAGCATATCATCACAAATACCATTAACTATCTTGCCAATTATATTTGCTGTTGCTGGTGCTATTAAAAACACATCTGCTTTTTTTGCTAAAGATATATGCTCTACATCCCAAGTCTTTGGTTCTTCAAACATATCAGATACTACATAATTTTGGCTCAGGGATTGAAAAGTTAATGGCGTTACAAATTCTGTAGCTCCCTTAGTCATAATTACATGAACATTAGCATTTAATTTTTTCAATCTACTAACAACATCGCAAGCTTTATATGCTGCTATACCTCCGCTTACACCAATTACTACAGTTCTATTCTTTAACATTTCCTACTCCTCGATTAATTTACTTTGTTCTTCTGCATGTCTAGCTTCTTCTATTACTATTTCTTCTTCAGTTAATAATCTATAAGTAATTTTTCCTTCTGTAATTTCTTCAGTTGCTAACATCACAGGCTTTCCTTGGTTATTCTTACTATCAACATAAGAGTCGTCTCCATCAACGATCTCTCTAGCCCTTTTAGCTACTGTTCCTACTAAGTAATATCTGTTGTCTATCTTTTCTAATACTTCATTTATAGATGGTTTCATGTTTTATAATTCCTCCTTAAATTTTCTGATAATTTCTTCTTCATATCTAGCAGATTTATTTTTTTCTGCACTTATTATATTTTCTATTTCTATTGCAGCTTCAACTTCTTGATTAGTTTCATTGAAAATAAAATAGTTATAATCTTTAATTTGTTTAATTTCTTCATAGGCACAGCTTAATCTCTCCTGCATTTGCTCTTTAGTTTCTGTTCCTCTAGAAGATAATCTACATTGTAATTCGTTTAGAGTAGGTGGTAAAACAAAAACTAATATGGCCTCTGGGTATATTTGTTTTACTTGTCTAGCACCTTGCATTTCGATTTCAAGAACAACATCTTGACCATTTTCTAAACTCTCCATAACAGGTCCCTTTGGAGTTCCGTAGAAGTTACTGTATGTCTTTGCATATTCTAAAAACTCACTTTTACTTATCATATCGTTAAATTTATCATGAGTTAAGAAATAATAGTTTTCACCTTCAACTTCACCATTTCTTGGCTGTCTAGTTGTTGCTGAAACAGAAAGCTTTAAGTCCTTATTTCTGTCCATTAATACTTTACATATAGTACCTTTACCTGCACCAGATGGTCCCGATACAACTAATAAAAGACCTTTTTTGTCTATAACCATTAATATTTCATCCTTTCAACTTATCTATTAGTATTATACATTTTTCTAGTATTAAACCTTAATACTATTCAATGTTTTGTATTTGTTCTCTTATTTTTTCTAATTCACTTTTAATTTCTACTACTAAATTAGTAATATTAATGTTTGATGATTTTGACCCCATAGTATTTACTTCTCTATTCATCTCTTGAATTAAGAAGTCTATTTTTCTACCTATTGAATCGCTTTTAACAACAGTATTTTTAAGCTGTTCAATATGACTTCTGAATCTTACAATTTCTTCTGTTATATTGCTTTTATCTGCAAAGATTGCAACTTCTTGAGCTAATCTAGTTTCATCTATTACATTTGGATCTTCTAAAATTTCTTTAATTCTGTTGTTTAATTTTTCTTTATATTCAGCAACTATAGTGTCTGAATATTTTTCAATTTCATCAACAGTATTTTTTAGAACATCACATCTTTCTAATGTATCCTGAGCAAGTTTTTTACCTTCTTCTTTTCTCATTTGACCTAGTTTTTCCAATGTAACATCTAAAGCTTCTTTTAACATTAACCAATATAAATCTTCATTCTCTTCTTTTTCCTCACATTTAACTATGTCAGGAAATCTAGCAACATTCATAACACTTATGTCGTCTTGTAAGTCGAATTGTTCTCTTATTGACTTCAATATGTTTACATATTGATTAGCTAGCTTATTATCGAACTTTAAGTTTACATCCTCAGAGCCAATTAAGTCAAGCTTTATATATAAATCTACTCTTCCTCTTTTAACAAAGTTTTTAACGTAGTTTCTTATCTTATCCTCTAAAAAAGATATTTTTCTTGGTAAACGTACATTTATATCACAATATTTGTGATTAATAGTCCTACATTCTATTAAAAAATGGTAATTATCATTTTTAAATTCACCTCTACCAAAACCTGTCATACTTATAGCCATATTTTATACCTCCAAATTTCCTTCGCATATTTTAACTGCACTTCCAATCATATAAGCAAATTCATTATCTAAATCTATAATTATACTTCCGCCTTCTGATGTAACACTTACATGTTTATTTACTTTATTTAAATAATTACTAATAATTACTGATGCTGTCATTCCTGTACCACATCCTAAAGTATATCCACATCCTCTTTCCCATGTACGAACTAATATGTTTTCTTTATCTATTACTTTCACAAAATTTACATTAGTTTTTTTGGGGAATTTTTCATGTTTTTCTATTATTGGTCCATATTTATGTATTTCTTTTATATCAAATTCATCTAGAAAAACTATAGTATGGGGTACTCCCATTAATATAGAACTTACTAGAAATTCTTTATCACATATTTTTATTTTTTCATTTATAAATATATCATTTTCACTTTTTACTGGTATCTGTGAGCATTTAAAATTGCCTTTTCCCATATTAACTTTAATAGTTTCTATTTCATTGTTTTTTAATTTTAATTTAACATGTTTTATTCCATCTAAAGTGTCCACTTTAAATTCATCTTTATTAACTATATTATTGTCATAAACAAACTTAGCAAAACATCTAAGTCCATTTCCGCACATTGATGCTCTGCTTCCATCAGCATTATAATATACCATTTCAATGTCTGATATTTCACTATTTTTCACAACTAAAAGACCATCAGCTCCAACTGAGAATCTTCTATGACAAACTTTTTTAGCTAATTCAGTATAGTTATCACAATTTATTTTGTCATACCTTCCATCAATTGCTATAAAATCATTTCCTATCCCCTGTAATTTCCAAAACTTCATTGTTATCTCCCCTTTTACAATCAGTTCTAACTTAGTATTATACCTTATTTTCTACTTTTTTTCTATTTTCATTTTATATTTCTATAAAAGATTCTATACCTAGTATTCACAACTTGGTTATAATATGTAATAATAGGTTTATTACTTATGTCTGAAAGGAGATTATTATGGCATTAGATGGTTTAGTTATACATTCCATAGCTCATGAGCTTCATACTAAGCTTAGGGGTGGTAAAGTAGATAAAGTTCATCAACCTGAAAACGATGAGATTGTTTTATTTATAAGAAATAATAAAGAAAATTTTAAATTAGTATTAAGTTCTAGCGCATCAAATCCTAGAGTTTATATAGCAAATAATTATAAAAAAGAAAACCCAATTAAAGCACCTATGTTTTGTATGTTACTTAGAAAATACATACAAGGTGGTGTTATAACAGAAATTTCTCAAGTTAATTTTGAGAGAATAATAAAAATCAGTGTAGAATCTTTTGATGAATTAAAAGAAAAAACTACAAAAGATATTTATATTGAAATAATGGGTAGACACAGTAACATAATTTTAACCCAAAGAAACGAAGAAAGAATAGTTGATTCAATAAAAAGAATTCCACCTAGTATAAGTAGAGTTCGTCAACTTTTACCTAATATGACTTATGAACTACCTCCAGCACAGGATAAAATTAATCCTATTAAAGGAACTTCTATAAAAAGTTTTATCAATACCTTAAGAGAATTTGATGGTCCACTTTTCAAAGGAATTTATTCAAAGTTTTTAGGTATAAGTCCATCCGTTGCTCGAGAAATTTGTCATAGATCAAATTTAGATTCAAATAGCAAAGCTGAGGACATGTCTAGAGATGAGCTATCTTTACTATATAGAGTTTTCTCAGACTTATTTACTAAAATAAAAAATGATGAGTACTCTCCTTGTATTGTTATTGATGACAAAATTGATAAAGTTATTGATTTTAGTTGTATTGATTTAACTTATTTAGATGGTAATGAATTTATTAGAAATGACAGTATATCTAAAATTATTGAAGACTACTATAAAACAAAGGATTTTAAAGATAGAGTTCATCAAAGAACATCCGATTTAAGAAAAAGTATTTCTATAAAATTAGACAGGCTTTATCATAAACAAAAGAAAATTCAAAAAGAATTAATTGAAGCTGACAATGCTAATGAATTTAAAACCAAAGGCGAACTACTTACAGCTTATATATATATGATAGAAAAAGGTATGGAAAATATAGAAGTTGCTAACTTCTATGATGAAAACTACTCAAACGTTACTATACCTTTAAACAAAAACCTAACACCTTCTGAAAATGCTCAAAAGTACTTTAAGAAATACAGTAAATTAAAAACTGCTAAGAAGGAATTAACTTCTCAGATTACTATTTGCAATGAAGAAATTGAATACTTAGAAAATATTATGTTAGGTATTGAAAACTGTGAAAACTTAGAAGAACTAACAGATATTAAGGATGAATTAATAAGACTTGGATATGCTAAAGCTCCATATAGATATAAGATAAAAAAAGATATAGACCTTACTACAAAGCCTAATCAATTTACATCTTCTGATGGCTTTACAATCTTAGTTGGTAAAAATAATAAACAAAATGATTACTTAACTTTAAGAATCGCTGATCCAGAAGATATTTGGATGCATACTAAAAATATTCCCGGTTCTCACGTTATTATAAAGTCTGCAGGTCAA
Organism: Terrisporobacter sp.; assembly: GCA_036648085.1. Classification (GTDB taxonomy): domain Bacteria; phylum Bacillota; class Clostridia; order Peptostreptococcales; family Peptostreptococcaceae; genus Terrisporobacter. The sequence goes on along the minus strand of JAVXJA010000001.1, from coordinate 69,399 downwards.
AATGTTCCTGATGAAACTTTGCTTGAGGCTGCTATGCTTGCTGCCTTTTATAGCAAAGGTAGAATGTCTTCACAAGTTCCTGTTGACTATACTATGAAAAAACACGTTAAAAAACCAAGTGGTTCAAAGCCAGGTATGGTTATTTATGAAACTAATAGTACTATTTATGTAACACCTACTGAAGAATTAATTGTAAAATTAAAAAAATAGTTCATCTATTTAAAGGTAATAACCATAAAAGGGTTTATTACCTTTTTTTATATATAAATTACCAAATATATGCACAATAATAGTTTCTTTTATTATATAATTATTTATACGTAAATTCAGATTATATGTGAAGGGAGTATTTATGAAAAAGAAAATACTATTGATAACACTTTTATCACTGTCTCTTTTTTCTTTTGGTTGTAGTAATAAAACCGAAGAATCAAAAAACGAAAAAGATGTAAAAGTGGAGTCAAATAAAAATGATACAAAAAAAGTAGTTGCCATTGATGCTGGTCACCAAAGCAAAGGTGATCTATCCCAAGAACCGGTAGGTCCTGGCTCATCAGAAACAAAGTATAAAGTTTCTTATGGTACTGCTGGTAAAACTAGCGGTTTAAATGAATACGAATTAACTTTAACAGTTTCTACTAAATTAAAGAAGGAACTTAAAAATCGAGGCTATGATATTGTTATGATTCGTGAAAGTAATGATGTTAATATTAGTAATGTAGAAAGAGCTAAAATAGCTAACAACTCTAATGCTGATATCTTTGTTAGAATACATGCAAATAGCGATAATAATACTGAAATTAACGGTATAATGACTCTATGCCCTACTCCAAATAATCCTTATACAAGCAATTTGTATAAAGATAGCAGACTGTTATCTGATTCTATTTTAAATAATACACTACAATCTACAGGAGCTAATAGCCGTAATATTTGGGAGACTGACACAATGAGCGGAATTAACTGGTGTAAAACTCCTGTATCCATTGTGGAGATGGGCTTTATGTCTAATCCTAAAGAAGATGAGTTAATGGCTACAGAATCATATCAAGATAAAATAGTTACTGGTATTGCCAATGGTATAGATAAATATTTTGAAGTAAAATAACGCCTTCTATAAAAGGTAAAACTTATTACTTTAAGGTTCCAGCTTATAGAACTGTAAATGGATCAAATATATACGGTTCTTATAGTAGTATAAAATCTATAGTCTGTAAGTAAATTTAGTATATTTTATCTTATAAATGCTTACAACTATTCATAAAGATTGAAAGGCTTTTGCATTAATGCAAAAGCCTTTTAATCTTTATATAATACCCATTTTATTAAATAACATGACAAATCTATTTACTGTATAATTACTTAAAATCACTTCTTTATTTTTAACCTTATCATAAAATTCCTTAGCTGCCATAGTTTTATTGTCTAAATAACTAATACTAAATTTCATTCTATCTTCTTGATCAATTAGACATTCTACAAATTCAGGATATCTATACAAATCTTTATCCTTATATTCATAACTTTCTTTACAATTAACGAAAAATATATCTTCTCCAACTTTAAGATTTAAATATTCTATTAATTTATCACACTCTACAAATCCAGCCTTATCGTAATCTAGAATAACTTTAAAATCACAACCCCACCCTATTAACACAGAAACTACTACATTTACATTCCCAGCTCCTACGGCTGGAATTATATAAGGCATTTTATATTCTGAAACATCTAAATAATGTAACATGGCAGTAAAATACATATAATCTGTAATGCCTTCTGTAACTATATTTAGTTTTTCTCCTTGAGGTCCAATATTAAATCTTAAATCAGCACCTATTGCTTTTACCATAGGGGTTAATGTTTCTCTTTTTGATATGTTATTTAATTTATTATCATAAGCAGTATTATATATATTAGTAATTCCCTTACTATCTTTTTCCACTGCCCTTATATTAATGATATTATTAGAATCTATCATATAAGGAGAATGAGTTGTATACACTACTTGATTATCATTTTTACATAATTCATAAAATAATCTAAGAAGCTCTCTTTGAGCATTTACATGTAAATATACCCCTGGCTCATCAAGTAAAAATATAACATTCTTATCTTTAAGATCATTTGCTAATATATCTATAAATAAATTTAAGTACCATCTAAGACCATTACTTCTTTCAGTAATATTAGTAGTATTATCTTGAGTCTTTACAAGTACTTTCATTATATCTTTTTCAAATAATACCTTTATCTGTACATTTTCTTCTGTATAAAAATCATTAAATTTCTTTTGAATATTATATTTAACTTTTTCCTTAATTTTATTTCTTGCTTTTATTACTTCACAATCGCCTTCATCTTCCATTGCTAGTAAAAATTCATAAGGATCTACTTGAGATGCAATCATAAATTTATATAATATACCCTTTCTATCCTTAATTTCTTTTTTTACTTCTTCTAATTGATAAACACTTTGTAATTCATCTTCATTTTTTCTGTAATATAAAACAGGTAACAAAGAGTATTTTTTTCTTATTTTGCTTTTAACTATCTCTAAATGTCTTATTATAGTATATCTTTTTATATCATATTCATTAAGTTCATCTTCTTCATACACTTCCACTCTGTCATCATCTTTATTTAATATTTTATTACTATTCTGCTCATTTTCAGTTACACAAAAATAATCATCATCTCCATAAGAATTTAAAATATATAATAATCTGTTTAAAGCCTTTTTATATTTAATCCAAATAGTATTATTAATATTTGATAAAGAATTCATAGTGCTTATTACTTCACTTTTTAAATCATTGTCCATCTCTTCTGCAAAATTAACTTCTAAATAAGACGATAGTTCTCTTTTCAAATATAAAATTGATTTATTCAATTCCACATCTTCTTCGAATAATTTTGAAAAACCACCATGAAATTCTATTTCACGTTTTCGTGAGAAATAAAATAATGTATTAGATTCATCTAAATTCTTATAATTTTTAAGACTCAAAATTTCCTTATTAGTAAACTTCAATTCAGCAACTAAGAAAACTTCTGTACCTGTTAGTCCATTGCTAAATTTATAAAAATCTTCTAATATATAATGACTAAAAGAAATCGCTCCTAATATTTCTAAAACATTACTTTTTCCACAGTCATTTTTTCCAATGAGTGACGTTACATCATCTTCAAGTATTAAACTATTTTTCTCAATCCCTATTGATTTATAATTATTTATAACCACGCTTGCTATTCTCATGAAAACACCCCATTATTAATCATCTATACTATATAGTATTAATTATAGTTAATATAGTTGTAAAAAAAAATCACAAACTATAAATTAATTAGATTTATAATTTGCGATTTATTATTAATTATATTGTGGCTTCATTTCTAATAATTTCTTCCATAACTTTAACTTTTTTAAAATTATGATGATTTATTATTCTATTTACTATTATTCCACTTATAGCTGCTAAACTTAAACCTGTAAGTTTTGCATTACTAGCTATTGGTATTCCTATTTCAATACCAGCAAAATGTTTTACATAGCATGTTGTAAGACCAACAACTAATATTATAGCTATAACAGATATATTATTAGTTCCTTTATAGCATTTACTATCTCTTATAGTTTTAACTCCTATAAAAGTTATCATAGAGAATAAATAAATGCTAATTCCACCCATAACAGCTTGTGGAATACTTTGTAAAAATCCTCCAAATTTACCTACACAAGAAATTACTATAGCAAATACTGCTGTTAATCTTAATAATTTAGGATCATAGTTATTTGTTATTGCAAGTAATGCTGTGTTTTCACCGTAAGTTGTATTTGCAGGTCCACCCATGAATCCAGCAAATAAAGTTGCTATACCATCTCCAAGTAATGTTTTATGAAGACCTGGATCTTCCAAAAAGTTCTTACCTACTACAGCTCCATTTGTTGTTATATCTCCAACGTGTTCCATAAACACCGCTAAAACTACTGGTGCTATAATTATTACTGCTTCTAAGCTAAACTTTGGTGCTGTAAAATTAGGTAGTTTAAAATAACTAGCTTGTGAAACTGCACTAAAATCTGCAATCCCTACTATCATACTAGCTAATATACCTGTGAATATTGCTATTATAACAGCAAATTGTCTTACACTTCCCTTTGCAAATTTATTGATTCCTACTGCAACTGATAAAGTTAACAAAGCAACACCTATATGATTCATAGACATATCTATTGCTGTTGGGATTAAATTCAATCCTATTACAATTATCATTGCACCTGTAACTTGTGGTGGAAAATATGTTTTAACTTTTTCTGGACCTACTATTCTAACTAAGATAGACATAGCTACATATATAAGACCTGCAACTATTATACCACCTTGTGCATAAGATAAATCTCCGTTAAATGTTTCAGCCACTTGATTTATAACTGATATAAATGCAAAACTTGAACCTAAAAATACCGGTACTTTATAATCTGTACATTTGTGGAATAATAAAGTTCCTACTCCTGCACAAAATATTGCTACTGATGGGTCAAATCCAGTAAGCAATGGAACTAGTACTGTAGCTCCAAACATTGCTAGTAAGTGTTGTATGGATAAAATTGCTTTCTTCATTCTTATAAATCCCCCTAAAATATTAAATTAACTAATGTTTTATTCCTCAATTGATACTGAGTCTTCACAATCACATTCATTTAATTTAACTGAAATAATTTCGTTTTTTGAAGTTGGTACATTTTTACCAACATAGTCTGCTCTAATCGGTAGCTCTCTGTGGCCTCTATCTACTAGTACAGCAAGTTGTATAGATTTAGGCCTACCAATATCCATAAGTGCATTTAAAGCTGATCTAACAGTTCTTCCTGTATATAAAACATCATCTACTAATACTACAGTTTTATCTGTAATATCAAAACCTATTTTTGTTCCATTTACTACAGGGTCTATTTGTTTCTCACTTAAATCATCTCTATATAGGGTAATATCCATTTGTCCTGTTTGTATTTTTTGTCCTTCTATTGCTTCTACTTTTTCAGAAATTCTTTGTGCTACTGGAATTCCTCTTGTTTTAATTCCGATTAAAACTACATTATCTATTCCCTTATTTCTTTCAATTATCTCGTGTCCTATTCTCGTGATAGCTCTTGCTATTGCTTTTTCATCCATTATTTTAGCCTTTTGCATATTATACCTCCTTAATCTATTTGTATTTTATTAAATACCATGTAAGTTACAAGGAAATATTTGTACATAAAAAAAACTTCTTATTCAAGACAAGAAGTTAGTATTTTTTCACAAAAATTCTATTGTTGCATGCCTTATGATCTCTCTGTATCATTTTAAAGGTATTTAATTTCTATGACCTATTATATAAAAGTAATAAGTTTTTTTCAAGGCTTATTTCAATATATATTTGAGTTCTTAATCATATTTAAATTATTACTTGATTTTATTAATTATTTTCTTAAAATATGCTGGTAATTCTGAATCAAATTCAACGTACTCATTTTTTCTAGGATGTATAAACCCTAATTTTTTTGCATGTAAAGTCTGACCAACTACTTTAAGTTTATTATTACTCGGTCCATATACTGTATCTCCTAGTAAAGGATGATTTAAACTGGCAGCATGAACTCTTATCTGATGAGTTCTTCCTGTTTCTAAGTTAGCTTTTACTAATGTATAGTTTTCAAAACGTTCAATAACTTCAAAATGTGTTACAGCTCTTTTTCCATCTTTAACTATAGCCATTTTCAATCTATCTTTAGGATTTCTGCCTATAGGCCTATCCACTGTTATTTTATCTTCTTTGAATACTCCATGACAAATAAATTGGTACTCTCTAGTTATAGAATGCTCCTTTAATTGCTCTGCTAAAGAATTATGCGCATTATTATTTTTTGCAATCATTAAAAGCCCTGAAGTATCTTTATCAATTCTATGAACTATACCTGGTCTTATTATACCATTTATAGATGATAAGTTATCTTTACAATGATATATAATAGCATTTACTAAGGTGTTTTCATAATTACCCGGTGCTGGGTGAACCACCATATTTTGAGATTTATTTATTATAAGTAAATCATTATCTTCATACACTATGTTTATAGGAATATCTTGTGCCTTAATTTCCAATAACTTAGGTGCTGGTATTTCTATCACTATATTATCTTCTTCTTTTACTAAATATTTAGCCTTTTCTATTTTATCATTAACCTTTACTTTATTATCTTTTATTATCTTCTGTATGTAACTTCTAGACATATCTCCAAGTTGACCTGATAAGTATATATCTAATCTATCTCCTTCTTCTTCCTCAAGGACTAAGAATTCTTTTATTTCATCCATTATTTCACCTGCTTCTTGTCTTCTTGTTCTAAAAAAATTATATATATACATAAAAACACTGTTCCAATAACTACAAAACAGTCTGCTAAATTAAATACATAACTCCATATTATATGAAAATCTAAATAGTCAACTACAAACCCTAGTCTTATTCTATCTATTAAATTCCCTATAGCGCCTGCTATTACTAATAATATACCTATTTTACCAATATTATTCACTTTTTTAGTATGTAGGTAGTAAAGTCCATAACATGATGCTACTGCTGCCACTATAATAAATATACTTTGATTGTTTTGTAACATTCCAAAAGCAGCACCTCTATTTTCCACATATGTTAAGTTGAAAAAATTCTCAATTACCGGTATACTTCCTATCTCCTTTAGAGAGTTTAATGCCCAAACTTTGATTAATTGATCCAATCCAATAAGCAGAGCTATAATGATTTCATACATTTAAATTTCCTCCTCAATAAGTATCATCTTATTTATTATACAAAAAAAGCAACTTTAAAGAAACATGTTTCTAAAAAGATGCTTTTCAGTTAATAAATCTGGCTTTTAATTAGTACTTTCTTGAGCAGGAGTATCTTTTTCCAAATGCTCAATTAATTCTGACACTGTAACAAATTTATATCCTTTTTTCAAAAGGTCTGGTATCATAATTTCTAAAGCTTCTACTGTTTCTGATTTAGAATTTCTAATTTTATTGTAATCATGAAGTAATATTATACATCCATTTTGTACTCCATCTTCTATTGATTTCACTATGGAATATGCTCCTGGACTTTGCCAGTCTTTAGCATCAACATATGACCATAATACTATGTTCATGTCTTTATCTTTTATAATTTTACACATATCTCTGCTTACAGATCTATAAGGGGGTCTAAATACCTTTGGTTGTGTCCCAGTTACTGATTTAATTGCTTCTTGTGTATTTGTTATTTCTTTTAAAATTGTATTGTAACTTTGTTTAGACACATTAATATGGGTATAAGTATGATTTCCTATTTCATGACCTTCATCAAATTCTCTTTTTATTATTTTTTTATTATATTGAACTTTTTCACCCATTACAAAGAATGTAGCTTTTACATTATACTTCTTTAATATATCTAATATTTGTGGTGTAAATACTTCATCTGGCCCATCGTCAAAAGTTAAAGCTAATATTTTCTCATTTCCATTTCCATTTTTGATAATTAAATCTTCATAGTCATCTATATTGTAATTGTTAAAAATACTTGTTTCTGAACTTCTATTAATATGATTATATATACTAATTCCCATTAATATCATCATCGAAAAAATTACAACATACACAGTTTTTCTCATTTAAAACCACTCCCTAGAATACAAATATATTGCTATTTATTTTCATCATCTAAACTATTTTTATTTAAATCTGTTAAGTCCTTTAAGTATTCACTGTAATACATATCATTACATGAGTTTAATCTATTTTTATCCATACTCTCACTTTCATCTGGAGGTATTATTATTTCCTTAGCACAATTAGAACAAAGTGTAGTTTCTGGAATTATTTCTAATCTATCTAGTTCAATTTTATTATGACAATTGGTACAAATACCATAGGTTCCATCATTGACTTTGTTCAAAGCTTCATTAATTCCATTTAATACATATTTTTCATGATCAATTAAACTATTTTCCATGTCATGCATATATACATCTGTACCTAAATCACCTATATGATTGTCAACACTAGATAATTCACCACTACTATACTTCTCACTAGTATGTTTTGTTGTATCACCAAACAAAGTATTATCTTCCATTTCCGAAATTAATTTAGTAATTTGCTTTTTATCTTTTTCTAATTTTTTTCTGTAATCCATAGTGTTTGTTCTCCTATCTGCTATATTCTTGTACATAATTTAATAATTTTGCTATGTATCTACCTATAATAGGTAAATCTACCCAACTAAATAGCAATCCAATTACAAGTGCTGCCAGTATTGTAAATCCAATAGCTTGACCAAATCCTTTACCTAAGCCTGCTATAAAGTTAATAATAAATAATCGTCTTTTGCTATCTGTTAAATACATATAATCTCTAATTCTACTTCTTTCAATTATTATTATTAGTTTTTCTAAATATCTTTTTATGATACCTAATTCTTTTAAAGAGTTATCAGATAAATACATACCATTTATTAATCTATCAATATCTTCTATACTTACATATTCTTGATTTTCTTTTTTACACTTGTCTATATAAGATTCTTCTATTGCATGTTCTAAGTTAGTATACTCCTCCATATCTACATTAAAATTTTTCTTATCTCTTAATAAGTCCTTTAAGTTTCTATTAGAAATGTTGACTTTATATTTCATCACTTCACATCCTTTTGTGAAACTTTAACATTAAATTTAGTATGTGAAAAAAAACTATAAAAATACTAAAAAGCAAAGATGAAAATAGGACCATGCATTTTCATCTTTGCTTTTTAGTATTTTATGAGTATATAACTTAGAGTACATTATTATTGTAACCTCCAAGCAATATTACAACTTCTATAATTCTATTGAAGAAAGATTTACGAGTATCTTCTCATTTTATTATTTCATTAAATATTTTACCGTCTTTAATAAATAATATTCTGTCACAATAACTTGCTGTAAATGCATCATAGGTAACCATAAATATAGTTGCATTCATTTCTTTATTTAATGTTTCAATACTTTCTAGTAATATTCTAGCTGACTTAGAATCTAAGATTCCTGTAGGTTCATCTGCTAATATTAATAATGAATTAGTTACTATGGCTCTTGCAGATGCTACCCTTTGTTTTTCCCCTGCAGGTAGTTGATATGGATAAACCTAGCTTGTTACATAGCTTTTTGCATAAATAAAGTCCTATACCTGTAGATTTTGCATATTCTCTTCCTTATTCTCTACATATGTAATACCCATCAAATATAGGTAAGTTAATATCCAGTAATACTAAATGTTATATATATTATATACATAATATTGATAATTTAAAAAGTATTTAACTTTCAAAAATTCGCGAACATCATGTCGCCAACGACCTTAAGAAGTTGGATTTTATATTTTATCCATAAAACATATACAATATAAAATCCTTATAATTAAAAAAGGAAGCCTCGTAGCTTCCTCAATAAATTATAACGCTCTTAACATTTTTAATACTATATCTTTTGAGTTCTCTGCAGCTTCAACTACAAATTCATCATAAGTAACATTTGCACTTCCATCAGCTTTATCTGACATTGCTCTTATTATTACAAATGGAACATTGTTTAAGTAACATGCGTGAGCAATAGCTGCACCTTCCATTTCACCACAATAAGCCTTAAAGTCATTTTCTAACTCCTCTTTTAATTCTTTAGAACTTATAAATATATCTCCAGTAGCTACTCTACCTTTTACTATATTGAATCCTTTACCTTTTACTTGTTCTAAACTAGATTCATAAGCAGCATTTACAAGTCTTTCATCTGCTAAAAATATGGAGTTATCCATTTGTGGTATTTGACCTTTTTCATATCCAAAAGCTCTAGCATCCACATCATATTGTATAGCTTCTGTTGATACAACTATATCATTTACTCCTAATGAAGAATGTATAGCTCCAGCCACACCTGTATTAACTATTGCCTCTACTTTAAACTCACTTATTAGTATTTGAGCACATAAAGCAGAGTTAACTTTCCCGATTCCACATTGTACTAATACTATATCTTTTCCTTCTAATTTTCCTTCATAGAATGTTAAACTTGCTTTTTCAACAGTTTTTTCTATCTCCATTAAACTTTTTAATGTTATAACTTCTTCGTGCATTGCACCAATTATTCCTATTTTATTCATAATGCCTCCTACTGTACAATAAAAAACCGTTCTAAAACCTTAGAACGGATATTTTCTTTAATATATTTAATAATATGTTTTGTATAAAATTTTGTCAAGAAGTTAAATCTATAAAACAGCCGCCAAAATTGCACCTTCAGCAGTATAAACTCCCATTGAAGGTCCTACTTCCATAATATGAATTTCTTCAAAATTATAAGTCTGTTCTAGTATTTCCTTAACTTTTAATGCTTTTTCTGGACAGTTAGCATGACCTACTGCTAATATTTTTCCACTACATTTATCTATATTGTTTTTAATATAATCAACAACTTTATTAATAGAGTTTTTTTCACCTCTAGCTTTATCTATTGGTTTAACTAGTCCATCAGTTACATGAACTATACCTTTTAAATTTAAAACATTTGCTATCCTACCTGCTATTGGATTTATTCTTCCACCTTTTATTGCGTTTTCTAAGGTATGAAGAGCACCATAAAATACTAGTTCATTTTTTAATTCATCAATTTTCTTTAAAATTTCATCCATATCTTTATTATCATTTATCATTCTACCTACTTGAGATACTAATAAACCTTGACCTATACAACCTGTAGTTGAATCTATAATTTCAACTCTTTTTTTGTTACCAAATTCTTCTTCATACATTTTTTTTGCAAGTACTGCACTATTATAAATTCCTGATAATTTACTTGTTAAACATAAAACTATAATGTTATCTTCCTGACAATTAAATGCTTCTATAAATTGATTAGGAGATGGACATGATGTTTTTGGTAATTCATTAAAATCTTTCATCATATCATAAAATTGTGATATGGTTATATCTGTTCTTGTTGAATAACTTTTGTCACCAAAAGAAACCATTACATCTACTATTTCAACTTGACTTTCCTCAATTATTTGTTGTGAAAGATCGCAACTACCATCTGTTATTAATTTAATATTTTTCATTTAACAATACCTCTCCCTAATTAATTTCATTCTCAGTCGGTCAGTTGACCGATATATTAATTCTATTTTATCTTTTATACAATACTTTGTCAATATGAATCAAATGAAAATGTTTTTTCTAATTTGACAATAAATTTCATGCACATTATAATAAGCTTAGATAAGTATAATTAGGAAGGACTAAAATATGAATTTAAATAGAAGAACAAGACAAAACCGTAATATGAAGGAAGATATTTTATTAGCTTCTATTAATTTGATGACTAAAAATGGTATTAATAATACTTCCTTGGCAGATATATCAAGAGAAGTTAACATAAGTAAAGGTACTTTATATTATCATTATTCGTCTAAGGATGATATTATATTTGATATAGCTGATGATCATTTAAATATAATTTCTAAAGCATTATTAGATTGCCTTAGTAGAATCAACTCTAATTCTACAACTGAAGAATTCGTTCTAGTTGTATTGAAAAATATTCATGACATTGAGGGAACTGGCAGAATTCATATGTATTTAATATGTGAAGCTATAATAGGAAACGAAGCCTTGAGAGAAAGAATCGGTGTTAAGTATGTTGAATGGAGAACAGCTCTAGAAAATCAAATGACAGATATTATTAATAATCAATCCCATGCTAAAGCTGCTTCATTTTTATTAATGTCTGTAGTTGATGGCTTAGTAGTGCAAGCTTTATTAAAGGCCGAAAAAATACCTTATAGTGATATTGCTAGATTTTTAATAGATTATTCTAATAAAGTAAAAACTACCTCTTCAAAGTAATTTAATTACTTAAGAGGTAGTTTTTTATAACTATTTTCTTATAACTTTTATTCCTGTGTCGTGTCCATTTAAATCAAATACTTCTAAAGTATTATCTTCAATTTTTTCTATGCTTAATGCTAATGTTTCATTCTTGATATATTCATCAAATACATTCAATGCATTAGCTATTTCTTCATCACCACAGTATTTTATATCTATATTATCTAGTACTTCAAAGTTGCTAGATTTTCTTAATTGTTGTACTTTAGAAATAAATTCTCTTGCATATCCTTCTTGAATTAATTCTTCAGTTAAATGAGTATCTAGTATTACAAATATATTGTTTTCCATGCATACATCAAAACCTTCTTTAGAAGATATGTTTATTAATACATCTTCTTTGCCAAATTCAAAGCTTTCGCCATCTAAATCTACAGATATTTTTTCACCAGTTTCTAATTTAGGTACTACTTCATTAGCATTTAATTTTCCTAAAGCTCCAGCGAAGAATTTCATTTTTCCTCCTAGAACTTTACCTAAAACTTTGAAGTTAGGTTTTAAGCTGTAGTTCATATATTCACTTAAATCCTCAGCAAATATAACTTCTTTAACATTTAATTCTTCTTTTATTAAATCTACAACATCACTTACCATAGCTTCATATTTTCCATCAACTAAAACTTTTTGAACTGGTTGACGAACTTTTATTTTGCTTTCTTCTCTAGATGCTCTACCTAAAGTAACTAACGCTTGAGTTATCTCCATTTTTTCTTCTAATTCTAAATCTATTAATTCTTCATTAGCTTTTGGATAAGATGCTAAGTGAACTGATTCTTCATTAGTTAAGTCTCTGTATATTTCTTCAGAAAGATAAGGTGCAAACGGAGCTATCATTCTACAAAGTTCTGTTAATAATTCGTAAGTAGTATTGTATACTGCTTTTTTATCTTCTGTTAATTCAGTAGCCCAGAATCTTCTTCTAGAACGTCTTATATACCAGTTAGATAAATCATCATTTATAAATGCTTGTATACTTCTTATAGTTTTATTAACTTCGAATATTTCAAGATTTTCTTCTGTTTCTTTCTTTAAGTGGTTAAATCTTGATAATATCCATCTATCAAGTTCTGGTCTATCTTTGTATTCAACAAAGAAGTCCGTTGGATTTACATTATCAGTATTTGCATATAATGCAAAGAAGTTATATACGTTTTTGATTGTTCCTATAAACTTACTTTGTACTTCTCTAAGACCTGATTCATCAAATCTTATTGGAGTCCAAGGGGGAGATACGTATAATAGATACCATCTTAAAGCATCTGCTCCATATTTATCAAATAATTCAAATGGATCTACAGTATTTCCTCTAGATTTACTCATTTTCTTACCATCTTTGTCGAGAACTAAGTCATTAACAAGTACATTTTTATAAGGAGCTTTTCCTGTTACAAATGTAGATATTGCAAGTAATGAATAGAACCATCCTCTAGTTTGATCTATACCTTCACAGATATAATCTGCTGGGAATAATTGATCAAAGTTTTCTTTATTTTCAAATGGGTAGTGATGTTGAGCAAATGGCATTGCACCACTATCAAACCAACAGTCTATGACCTCTGTCACTCTTGTCATTGGTTCCCCACAACATTCACATTTTAAATGTATATCATCAACATAAGGTCTGTGAAGTTCAACAGTTTTTGGATCTACACTTTCTATAGCCTTTTCTGCTAATTCTGCTCTAGAACCTACTGAGTCTTTATGTCCACATTCACATCTCCATACGTTAAGTGGAGTACCCCAGTATCTTGTTCTTGATACTGCCCAGTCATTTAAGTTTTCTAGCCAGTTACCAAATCTGCCTTCACCAACAAACTTAGGGTACCAGTTAACAGTATTATTATTTTCTATTAACTTATCTTTTAATTTAGTCATTTCTATATACCAGCTTGGTTTTGCATAGTATACAAGTGGAGTTTGACATCTCCAACAATGTGGGTAATTATGCTCAACCTTTTCTTTTGAGAATAATTTATTTTCTTTTGCTAACCATTTTATTATGTCAACATCTAATCCGTCTTCCATAACAAATCTACCTTCCCATGGAGTAGCCGTGAATTTACCACTTTCATCTACAGGTTGTAATACTGGTAAGTTATATTTTCTTCCTAGGTTGTAGTCATCTTCACCGAAAGCTGGAGCAGTATGAACTATACCTGTACCATCTTCAGTTGTAACATAATCACCTAGTGTTATAAAGAATGCTTTTTCATCAGTTTCTACGAAAGGCATTAATTGTTCATATTCAACACCTTCTAAATCAGCACCCTTCATTTCTTCTATTATTTCATACGTTTCTCCACCTAGAACTTTATTTGCTAGAGGCTTAGAAACATAGTATACTTCCTCGTCTTTTTTAACTTTTAAGTAATCTACTTCTCCATTAACTGTTAAAGCAACGTTTGACGGTAGCGTCCAAGGAGTAGTTGTCCATGCTAAGAAATATTCATTTTCAGCATCTTTTTTCTTGAATTTAGCTATAACTGTATTAGTTTTAACTTCTTTATATCCTTGAGCAACCTCATGAGATGCAAGACCAGTTCCACATCTTGGACAGTATGGAAGTATTTTATGTCCTTCGTACATATATCCTTCTTTATTGAATTTATCTAATATCCACCAAACTGATTCTATATAATTATTATCTAATGTTATGTATGGATTATCTAAATCAACTTCATATGCCATTCTTTCAGTCATGTTTCTCCATTTACTTTCATAAGTGAAAACTGATTCTCTACATTTTTCATTGAACTCAGCTATACCATATTCTTCAATTTGTTGTTTATTAGTTAAACCTAATTGTTTTTCAACTTGAAGCTCAACTGGTAAACCATGAGTATCCCATCCAGCTTTTCTTTTTACTTGATATCCACTCATTGTTTTATATCTACAAACCCAGTCTTTTAAAGTTCTAGCAACAACGTGGTGTATTCCTGGATTACCATTTGCTGTTGGAGGTCCTTCGTAAAATACGAAGCTTGGATCATTTTGTCCTTTTTCTAATGTTCTTTCTAGCATGTCTATGTTTTTCCAATATGCTGATACTTGGCTTTCAGCATCTTTAACTGAACTATCTACTAGCGGCTTAAATTTTGCCATTAAGATCACCCTTTCCTGATTATTTATTAATATAAAATTTAATTATTCCCATATTTATTGACTTAGATTCCAATCCTATTTAAAAGCTTCTGAAATTTATTATATGACTATTGTAGCTGTTTTTGGGTATAAAAAAACTCGTCCCTAAAACAAAAGGGACGAGTTGAAATCGCGATACCACCCTAATTCTATATACACCTATAATGTATATAACACTCTATAGTTTAACGACACTAACCGGCTCAGCTTAATTGATAATCGTTCAGCCTGCAGCTCAAGAGTGATATTCAACTTTTTTCAGTTCATTGGTTCTCAGCTACTCCAACTCTCTGTAAAACTTCCTAAAGCATACTGTCTCTATCATTGCTTTTAAATATATATTTTTATTCTTAAATTATACATTATGTTCTTTTCTCAGTCAATACAATTATTTTTAAAACAATTATTTTATTATTCTAAAGCAGAAGCTACTTCATCATCCACGTATGAATTTATACTTGCAATAGTATTCATATCTGTTTGTACAAATGATTCTTTGCAGTTTTCATCCACATTATAGAATATTTCATCTATATTTCTTATTTCATCTTCTATAAGTGATTTAAATCTGTTTCTAAATATTTTAAACTCTTTAACTAAAGAATCATATTCTTTTCTAAGTTCTATAATTCTTTCGTTACAATCTTCAATAATTTGTTTTGATTTTAATTCTGCTTCTTCAACTATAATTCTTGCTTTTTTGTTAGCAGCAGTACATGTATCTTCCGCTGCCGTTTGTGCAGTTATTAACGTTGCATTTAATGTTTCTTCTATACTTTTATATCTACTAACTTGTTCTTGATATAATTTTAATTTTTCTTTTAAATCAATATTTTCTTTATATAAATTCTCAAAATCTTCTTTAACTGTATCTAGGAATTCATCTACCTCATCTTCATTATATCCTCTAAATCCCTTTTTAAACTCTTTATTTTCTATATCCATTGGAGTTATCATATTTTGCCCCCTTCTACACTAATAATTTTCCAAGTACTTTAATTTTACCTTTTTTTGTTATATCGCCAATACTAAGTATCTGCGATCTACCTTTACCTCTAACAGAAATTAAATATCCTGATTTTACTTCTTTAGAGCACGATGATATTTTTTCATAATTAACATTAACTTTTTCTGAATTTATTAATTTGGCACTATCTACTCTAGAAATATTGTATAATCCACTTATTACACAATCTAACCTACTTGAGGAAACAGTAAATGTAATATCCTTAAACTTAGGTTGAAGATATATAATTTCTTCTCTACATATCTCTTTTAACTTAACATTATTCCTAGCCACTTTTTCTAAATTCATTAAAATAAAATCACAAATGTCATTACTTACTATTACTTGGCAAAAGTCTTCATGTATAATTATATCTCCAACTTTTTCTCTTTTTATACCTAAACTTAGAATAGAGCCTAAACAGTCTTTATGGCTTATAGATTTGAATTTAAAGTTTCCTTCTATTTGAATAAATCTTAATCCATTTTCAATATCTTCGTATTCCATATAAAAAGGATATATAAATACAACTTGCCTTTCGCTTTGTTCATATCCGCCATCTATGGTGTATTTCAAGTCATCAGTTGAATTTAAAATATCCTCTGCATTTTTTATTTCGAAAGGATTTAAAAAATCACTACTTTTCACATCGTAATTTTTCAAACATCCATTTGCCTTATCAATAATTTTAAACAGCTTATTTTTTAGATCAATGTCTTTAATATGTGATGTTAATTTTTTCTTGTCCATTTTATTTTTCTAAACTTACCAAGCTATACTTATAATCAGATTTTTTAATATAGATATTATAAAAAATGCTACTATTGGTGAAAAGTCTATTGGTATATTTATATATTTGAATAGTAAATCTCTTATAGGACCCACTAAAGGTTCTGTGAACATGTTTATAACCTCGTATACCTTTGACATTCTTGCTCCTGGAAACCAAGACATTAGACATTGAATTACAATTAGCCATGTTAGTATATTTAAAAGCTTAATAAGAAATACTGCAATAATTTGCATATTTAATCTCCTTTTATTTTATTATTTTTGCCACGGAAAGAAAGCTTTACTTTCTAATTCTTTTTTTATGTTTGCATCTATGTCCACATTGTTAGGTGCTAAAATAAATATAGATTTTGAAACTTTTTGCATGCTTCCTTCTAATATATACACCGCACCACTCATAAAGTAGTATATAGATTTTTTAGTTTCTGGGTCTTCTTCTAAACTTTCTAAGTTAACTATAACTGCTCTTCTTTGCTTTAAATGATCAGCTATTATAGTAACATCATCGTACTTTTTAGGATCTACTATAACTACTTTCATTTGAGTTGCTGTATGTATATTTACTACTTTACTTCCTTTTGTAACTGTATTACCTATTACTTGCTCTACTGTTGCTTGTTCTTCTTCTATTGTATCTATTTCATCTTCATAATCTTCTTCGTATCCTTCTTCTACAGATATCCAGTCTTTAATTCTTTTTATGATTCCTTCACTCATTTTATAATCCTCCCAATATCTTTATTAATTATAATTTCTTTCTCCAAAAATAAAAGTACCTACTCGTATAATGGTAGCTCCTTCTTCTATAGCTATTTTATAATCATGACTCATCCCCATTGATAAAGTATCCATTTCAACACTTTCTAAATTTAAACCCTTAATTTCTAAAGATAAATCCTTAAGACCTTTAAATACTTGCCTAATTCCTGCTTCATCTTCTATAAATGGTGCCATAGTCATTAAACCCTTTATATGTATATTTCTATGCTTATTAGATATTTCTTTCACAAATTCTATTACTTCTTCTCTTCTTAAACCATGTTTACTTTCTTCTTCAGAAATATTAACTTGTACTAAACAATTTATTATCCTGTCTATTTTTTCTGCTCTTTTTTGTATTTCTTCACATAAAGCTATTCTATCTAATGAATGTATCATATATACCTTATCAATTATGTACTTAACTTTATTTGTTTGCAATGAACCTATCAGGTGATATCTTACCTTGTCACCTATTTCTTCATATTTCCTGGCTAATTCTTGAGGTTTATTTTCGCCTATATCTGTTATACCTGCGTCTATAGCCTCTAAAACCTTATCTACATCTACAGTTTTAGTAACTGCCATTAAGTTTACTTCATTTTCTCTATTACATTTTTTTTCAATATCACTAATATTACTTTTAACATAGATTATATTTTCTTTTATCGACATAAATTAACACCTTCTTAATATAATTGAACTAATTAATTATTTTAATATTTTTATTAATAAAATTAGGTTTTAAAATAATTCTATCATGTAAATCCACAGTATCTATTCCTTTATTTTGATTACTTCTAAAATCCACATATACATAGTCATCATCTTCATAAGAAATACCCTTTATTTCTACAAAATCTGATTTTTTTGTTTCTTCATTTATAACAAAAGTACCTAATTTTTTATCCCTTGTAATTATGGATTTTTTAGGTATTCTTAAACATTCTATTTGTTTATATATTATATCAAATTCTTCCACTCTTGTATCATAAATTCCAGTATTTTGTTGAGTAAATTTAATTATTGTAATAACAGAATTAGGCTTTTTATAGTTTTTGTATATTTCTCCATTTATTTCTTCTTTTCCAATTTTAATTTTAACATTATCCCCTTCATTAGACAACTGATTATCTTCACTTACAAATGCAAGATATATTTCATTATTATTTATCATTCTAAATATAACTGATTCTGATTTAATACCTTTATTATTCTTAACTGTATTTATATAATTATTACTAGCATTGTCTATATCCTCTTTACTTATATTCTCTAAATTATCCACATTATACTCTTCTTCGTTGCCATCATATTTAAAAGATACAACACCCGGTGTAGTCGCATAAAAAGTAGACGTATTAGATTTCATCTGTTTTTTTAATATTCTTAATTCATCTTCCTTTGAAGATATAATACCTGTACTAAACACATTATTTTCTTCTTTTAATTTCTTTATTTCTTTATTTAATTCTTCTAACTTTTTATTAAGATTTTTATCTACGTTATTATTAAATATAATAGCAACTTCACTTGATTTTTGAACTTTATCATTTTCATTTACTAACATAGATAATGTTCCATCAATATCAGATTTGACTAAATACTCGTCTCTAACCACTAAAGCTTTTACTTTTGTTTTAACTTCATAATTTCCATCTTTCATCTCAAGAGTAGAAGTTTTAGCTCCTATTAATAATACTATCCCTTGAAATAAAATATAAATTACTACACCTAAAATAAAAAGTCTAGAATATCTTATTTTCCTCAAATAGTTCACCTCAGTATTATTTTAATTATTTATATAATTTCTTTAAATATAATCTAAATCCTTCTATGTTCTTCAAATAGAGTATAATATATTTTAATTAATTCTTTTTGTCTTTTTTCAAGAAATCCAAATTTAGTTTCAAATATCATAATAGATATAAAAATCAATACAAAATCTATACTTAATCTCAACGATTTAATTATCTATTACCTCAATATAAAACAAAAATGGGTTGTCGCACTAAAAATAGTGCGATGCCTTTTTTTATACAAAAGAATAAATCCCAAGCTAAAAATAACTTGGGATATTGTACAATAGATGTATGAAAAAACAAAATACTGTACAAATTGATTATACCGTTTTAGGAGATAATTATCAATTAAAACTACCACTAAATATTGATTATATAATTCCAAAAGATGATTCTGTGAGATTACTAAGTCAAATTATAGAGGAGAAAATACTTAAACAAATACCAGCGTTTATATTAAAATGTTAAACTGATTTTGGTATTAAAATAATCTATAAAAATAAAATTTAAAAAAATTGTAAAAGAAGAAGGGATTATGTTTGTGCATGGAAAAAGAAAATCTATAGAGCAGTTAACTGAATATATTGATAGGTTAAAAAGATATACAAAAGATCTTCATATAATGGGAGCTAGAAATAGTTACTCTAAAACAGATAATGATGCAACTTTTATGAGAATGAAAGAGGATGCTATGAAAAATGGTCAACTTAAGCCTGCATATAATATTCAATTTGGAGTAGATTCTGAGTATATACTTTGGGCAAGTTCAGGTCCTCAACCTGCTGATACAACAACTGCCAATACAAGTCTAGTTGTATCAAGCGTAATAATAGTAAAATACCCATTGGGGAAAGGACTAAAAATGTGCAAGTTTTCAAGTTATTTCATAAAAGATAATTTATAAAGAATAAGTAGTCAATAAGGTTGCCAACTTAGAATGAACAGAAGTATACAAGCAGAAGGAGCCATCACAGAACAATTTTTTATTGTTCATGCGACAGCCCCTTTTATTTATGTAAAATAATATTATTTTATAACATCTACACCCATGTAAGGTCTTAATACTTCTGGAACTTCTACAGATCCATCTGCTTGTTGGTAGTTTTCAAGTATCGCAGCTACTGTTCTACCCACTGCAAGACCTGAACCATTTAAAGTATGACAGTATTCAGCTTTAGAATTTTTATCTCTTCTAAATCTTATACCAGCTCTTCTAGCTTGGAAGTCTTCACAGTTTGAACAAGAAGATATTTCAACATATCTATTGTAAGAAGGCATCCATACCTCTAAGTCATATTTAAATGCAGCAGTAAATCCTAAGTCTCCTGTACATATTCTAACAACTCTGTATGGTATATTTAATTTTTGTAATAGGTATTCTGCATTTGCAGTTAATTTTTCAAGCTCATTGTAAGATTCTTCAGGAGCAACTATTTTAACCATTTCGACTTTATTAAATTGATGTTGTCTTACTAATCCTCTAGTATCTCTACCTGATGAACCTGCTTCTGATCTAAAACAAGGAGTATATGCAGTGTAGTTTAAAGGTAATTCTTCAAATGGTAATATTTCATTTGCAACTATGTTTGTTAAAGGAACTTCTGAAGTTGGTATTAAGTAATAATCAGTGTTCTCTATTTTGAACATATCTTCTCCGAATTTTGGAAGTTGTCCAGTTCCTAAGAATGAGTTTGTATTAGCCATAAAAGGTGGTATAAACTCAGTGTATCCTTGTTCTTCTGTGTTTGTATTTAAGAAGAAGTTAGCTACAGATCTTTCCAGTCTAGCACCCTTATCTCTATATAGTGTAAATCTTGAACCAGTTATTTTAGCTCCTGTTTCAAAATCTAATATTCCTAAATCAGTTCCTATATCCCAATGAGCCTTGAAGTCAAACTCAAACTTTCTTGGTTCTCCCCATGTTCTTACTTCTACGTTATCTTCATCAGTCTCACCTTGTGGAACGTTTGCATTTGGAACGTTTGGTATTCTGATTAATCTATATTGTAGTTCATCTTGAACTTTTTTA
This sequence comes from Terrisporobacter sp., assembly GCA_036648085.1. Lineage (GTDB taxonomy): Bacteria > Bacillota > Clostridia > Peptostreptococcales > Peptostreptococcaceae > Terrisporobacter. Next base: position 47,867 of record JAVXJA010000001.1, on the reverse strand, counting down.
ACTTTTTCATCTAATACTTTTATGTTTTCAGATAATTCTCTAAGCTTTACTTTTTCAGCTTCAGCTTCTTCTTTTTTTCCTTCTTTCATTAGTTGAGGTATTTTCTTTTGTTCAATGTTCATTTCACTCTTCATTACCTCTACTTCTTTTAATAATTCTCTTCTCTGATCATCTAGTTCTACAACAGCATCAAGGTCAAATTCTTTTTCACCTCTTCTGTCCATAGCCTTTTTTATATCTTCTAGATTTTCTCTTATCCTTTTGATATCTAACATATTTTTTCCTCCTACTTTTTATCTACTAATTAAATTATGTATATCCCCTGAGAAATATAAATCATATAATAAAATGAATCCATTTTAACTATATTTTAAGCATTACACATAACAATGTCAAATGATTTAGCCCTTATCTTATAAATTCACTTATACTTGCTTTACTATATATAAGATTATAACCAATATTATGAAAAATTTCACATATTATTGTAAAATTTTATAAAAAATATAAATAATACCATAAGCTTTTGTTTAATTCTAATATATACTCTTTCTAATAATTCTTCAATTTCTCTTCTTATTTTAACAATAAACTAAATTCCTTATATAAAAAATTCACGTCGTTCAATAAAGTATAAAAGATGGTTCTTGATTAATCAAGAACCATCTTTTATTGCTAAGTTTATATTTTTCTATTAAGCTTTTTGTTTATTACGATTTTCCCAGAAATCAGCACCTTTTATTCCAAGAGCTACTGGATCAAATGTAATATCTTCACTCTTCTTACCTGCCCTCATCTGACCTTCATAATCTTTGAAACACTTCATAACTATATTGGATAATAATAGTATGGCTACTATATTTAACCAAGCCATCATTCCTACTCCAATATCACCCATCGTCCAAGCAAGACCTGCACTCTTAATAGCACCGAAGAATGTCATTCCTAACAATACTACTTTTAATCCATGAAGAGCCCATTTGTTACCTTTTCCTGTTAATCTCTTAACTATATAGTTAACATTAACTTCAGCTATGTAGTAGTAAGCCATCAATGTAGTAAATGCAAAGAAGAATAATGCTATAGCAACAAATGCTGCTCCAAATCCATTTATTAGAGTATTAACTGCTCCTTGAGTATACGCTGGTCCTATTTGTTCAACTGTATATTGAGGACCTGCATTATATAAAACACTTCCATCTGCATTAAAAGTAGTATAATTATCAGTTATTAATATCATGAATCCAGTTGCTGAACATACAAATAATGTATCAACATAAACTGAGAATGCTTGAACGAAACCTTGTTTTGCTGGATGAGTAACTTCAGCAGCTGATGATGCTTGTGGTCCTGTACCTTGACCAGCTTCATTAGAGTAAACTCCACGTTTCACACCCCAAGCTACTGTAGAACCAACTATACCTGCAAATGTTTGCTCAGCACCAAATGCTGATTTAAATATTGTAGCTAAAACATCTGGTAAAGCTTGTATATTAACTATTATTATTATTACTGCCATTAAGATATATGCTCCACCCATAAATGGAACTATGAATTCTGCAGCAGAACCTATTCTCTTTATACCACCAAATATTACTACTGCAACTAATATAACTAGTGCTATACCTGTTACAGTTGGATTAATTCCAAATGCATTTTGTACAGCTGAAGCTATTGAATTAGATTGAACACCTGGTAATAACATACCTATAGCTATAACGGTAACTATAGCAAATATCATACCATATACTTTAGCCCAAGGTTTTCCACCAAATCCTTTTTCTATGTAGTAAGCTGGACCACCACAATATTGACCTTCATGTTTTTCTTTATATACTTGACCTAGTGTAGATTCTGCAAATGCTGAACCTGCTCCTAAAAATGCTATTGCCCACATCCAGAATAAGGCTCCTGGACCACCCCAAGCGATAGCTGTAGCAACACCTGCTATATTTCCTGTTCCTATACGCCCTGCTAGTGCAGTACAGAAACCTTGGAAAGATGAAATACCTTCGTCAGATTTTTCACCTGCAAATAATAGATGTACCATTTCTTTAATATTTCTGATTTGAGAGAATCTAGTTCTGAAAGAAAAATAAATTCCAGAAAATAGACATAAATAAACTAGCCAGTTACTCCATACAACACTATTGACCGCATTAACTATGTTTTCCATAAAACCCCTCCTAATAAATTAAAATAATTTTCCCTAAAAAATTAATATACCTGCGAGTAAAAGATATATATTAAATTATATTTCTAACAATTGATTTTATAACTAAAAACAATTGTAAATATACTATATATCCTAACTCTTATTAATAAAATTCTATGTTAAATTCAGTTTTCCTCTATTTTTTTTCATTTTTTTCAAAAATATTGAAATATTTAGAAAATTCCACCTAATAAGAAAAAAGACTAAATTGATTATATATAAATAATAAATTTAGTCTTTTTCTTAGAATATATTTAATTTTTATAGTAATAATTTAAAATAAAAGTAAACATCCTATTTTTTCTATAATATTATAGTAATTATATTTGTACTACCTTCATTAATAATTTTTTGTAGAGTTTTTTGGATTTTACATCTTATTTCTTCTGGCATAGTATATAATTTGCTTTGTAATTGTTCTTTAACTAAATCATTTAATGATTTACCAAACATATTCTGTTCCATAAGTCCATTAGGGTCATTTTCAAATTCCTCAAGAAGAGATTGTATCATTTCATCACCTTGATTTTGATTACCCATTATTGGAAATACTTCTGTTGAAATATCAGCTTTTATTATATGAAGTGATGGTGCATTAGCTTTTAACTTAATACCATATTGTTTTCCTTGTTTAAATTTTTCGGGCTGCTCTAAAGTAAGTTCATCCAATGATGGTGCTACAACTCCATAACCTAAATTTTTAGCATCACAAAGGGCACTTTCTATCTTATCATATTCAGTCTTAACTCTAGAAAGTTTGGTGATTAAATTAAGTAATTGACAATCTCCTTCAATTTTAAATCCACTTTGCTCTTCTAATATTTCATAGAATAATTCATGTTTTGTACATAAGTCAATAGTTACTACACCTTCACCTAAACTTACATCGTCAACTTGTGCCTCTTCTAAAAATTCTAATGCGTTAAATCCTTGAACAACATCAGATATATCTCTTATTCTATTAATAGTTGCTAAGCTTTGCTTAAGTGTATTTATTATGTTAGCTTTGATCCAATGCGTATTTGATAATCCTTCTACCCAATCAGGCAAATTAATTCTTATTTCTGCTAAAGGAAAATCATTCAAAACAGTTTCCATTACTTCTTCAACTTCAGGTTCCTCCATTTTTTCCACATTAACAGGTACAACTGGTACTTGGTATTTTTCTTCTAAATCTCTTTTTAAAAACTTTGTATCATCACTGTTAGGATATTTTGTATTTAATACAACTGCAAATGGTTTGTTTAAAGATTGTAATTCTTTTATTACCCTTTCTTCTGCTATAACATAATTACTTCTATCAATACCTGTAACAGATCCATCAGTTATAACCACTATTCCTATAGTGGAATGATCTTTTATAACTTTTTTAGTTCCTATTTCAGCAGCCTTCTCAAAAGTCATAGCTTCCTTAGACCACGGTGTAGATACTAGTCTCTGCTTTCCGTCTTCTTCATGACCCAAAGCTCCATCAACTATGTATCCTACGCAGTCTACCATTCTGACTTTTAGCGATACGTTATCTTTTAGCTTTATTTCAACGCCATCAGCTGGAATAAATTTAGGTTCTACTGTCATTATAGTTCTACCTGAACCACTTTGAGGTATTTCATCTTTAGTTCTTTCTCTTTTGAAGTCATTCTCTATATTAGGCAACACAAGGGTTTCCATAAATCGTCTTATGAATGTTGATTTCCCTGTTCTAACAGGACCCACTACCCCTATATATATGTCCCCTTGAGTTCTTTTAGCTATGTCCTCATATATATTGTTCATAAAAATTCCCTCCTGCATATAATTTCTTAGTTAATTATATTGAAGGAGGGATTCATTTATTACATTTATATTTATTACTTATTTAATTCTATTACTAATTATGGAATAAGCCATTTGTTACAGTTTCTTCCATTTCATGTTTTTTGTTTCTTGTCATTAATTCTGATACTGCAACTTCAGGATTAGCTCCTTCATATAAAACTGAATATATAGCTTTAGTTATAGGCATATCTATGTTTAATTCTCTAGATACTTTATATGCAACTTCTGTTGCAGTTATTCCTTCTACAACCATTTTTACTTCATCTAGTGTTTCTTGTAGGGATTTTCCTTGTCCCATTAATATACCAGCTCTTCTATTTCTACTATGCATACTTGTACAAGTAACTATTAAATCACCTATACCTGAAAGACCTGTAAAAGTATTAACTTTTGCACCCATCGCAACTCCAAGTCTTCCTATTTCAGCTATTCCTCTAGTCATAAGTGCTGCTTTAGTATTATCACCATAACCTAAGCCATCACACATACCTGCTCCGAAAGCAATTATATTTTTTAAAGCTCCTCCAAGTTCTACGCCAACCTTATCTGGGTTAGTATAAACTCTAAGAGTAGGACTCATAAAGGCATCTTGTACTATCTCTGCAGATTTAATATCTTCACATGCTGCCACAAGTGTCGTAGGTAAAAATCTAGAAACTTCTTCTGCATGAGATGGTCCTGATAATGTTACATAAGGGTTATTCGGTAACTCTTCTCTTGCCACCTGTGATAACCTAAGACCAGTTCCTTTTTCAAGACCCTTTGCCACATCAACTAGGATTTGACTATCATCAATAAATGGTTTTATTTGTTTACATACACTTCTTATTGCTTGCGAAGGTACTCCAAGAACTATTATTTTACTGTCTTTTAATACTTCTTTTAAATCATTTGAAACGACTAAATCTTCCGGGAATATTATTCCTGGTAAAAATCTACTATTTTCTCTAGTATTTTTTATTTCTTCAGCTTGTTCAACCTCTCTAGTCCATACATAAACTTTATGTCCATTTTTATGTAAACTTAGGGCAAGGGCACTTCCCCAGCTTCCTGCACCAATAACACACATTTTATCCATTGTAAACACCACCTAATATAGTAATTTATTTTTTCTGTCCGATTTTTCTTTCGGTTCCATTAAATAATCTTTTTATATTCTCTTTATGAGTATAAGCAACTAAAATAGTTAAAAATAGTGTAACTAGCACTCCTTTAGTATTATGATTTATCATCATTATAATTGGAGATAATCCTATTCCAAGTATAGATCCTAAAGATACGTATTTTGTTATAGCTACAATTATAATGAAAAATACTAAACATACTAATGCAATCATTGGATTCATTGCTAACATAGAACCTAAAGAAGTAGCAACCCCTTTTCCTCCTTTGAATCCAAGAAAAACAGGGTAGTTATGACCTAAAACTACAGCTACTACAGCTAAATAAGCACATGTACTTTGATCCACATGCAGTCCATAAGCCATTAGTTTTGCAATTAAAACTGCACTTAGGCCTTTCAATACGTCTCCTACGAAAGTTAAAGCTCCTGCTTTTTTTCCTAAGGTTCTAAGTACATTCGTAGAACCAGCATTACCTGAACCTTGTGTTCTGATATCAACTCCAGCTAATTTTTTTGCAACTATATATGAAGTTGATATATTTCCAAGAAGGTAAGCAATTATAATTATAATTAAATAAATTAACATATTAACCCCCTAAAAATACTATCTTTTTCTATCTTTTTCTCTATATTCAAATTGCATAGATGTTCCTTCGAATCCGAAGTTTTCTCTTATTTTATTTTCTAAATATCTTTGATAAGAGAAGTGAGTTAAATCTTTATTGTTTATATATAAAGTAACTTTTGGTGGCTTAGTTCCTGTTTGGGCACCGTAGTATATCTTAAGTCTCTTACCTTTATCTGAAGGTGGTTGATTAAGCATAACAGCTTCACCTATTACATCATTTAACTGAGATGTACTTACACGTTTAGCATGTTCTGTTGCAACCTTATCAACCGTATCCAATATTTTATTCATTCTTTGGTTAGTTAATGCTGATACGAATATTATTGGAGCATAGTTCATGAATGGGAACATATCTCTAACTTCTCTAGTATAATTACCTAAAGTTTTGTTGTCTTTTTCCACTAAATCCCATTTATTTACTATAAATATACATCCTTTACCTTCATCATGAGCAATACCTGCAACCTTTGTATCTTGCTCAGTAACACCTTCTGTAGCATCTATAACTATTAAAACTACATCTGCTCTAGAAACTGCACTCATAGCTCTTAGTACTGAGAATTTTTCAACTCTTTCATATACTTTACTTTTTCTTCTTATACCTGCTGTATCTATTAAAAGATATTGTTGATCACCTTTTTCAAAAAATGTATCTACAGCATCTCTAGTTGTTCCTGCTATTGGACTTACTATAACTCTTTCTTCTCCTAATATTTTATTAAGGATTGAACTTTTACCTGCATTTGGTTTACCTGTTATAGCAACTCTTATTATATCTTCGTTATATTCTGTATTTAATCCTTTTGGGAAGTTTTCTACTACTTCATCTAATAAATCTCCAAGTCCCATACTATTAGCACTTGATATTGGATGTGGAACACCTAAACCTAATTCATAGAAGTCATATATATTATCTTCTAAGTTAATATTATCAATTTTATTTACTGCTAATATTACTGGCTTATGAGTTTTTCTTAGCAGTAATGCTACTTCTCTATCTGCAGAAGTTAATCCGCTTTTACCATCAACAACAAATATAATTACATGAGCCATATCCATAGCAAGCATTGCTTGGTTTCTCATTTGAGTTAATATTATATCGTCATTTTCTCTCTCAATACCTCCTGTATCTATTAACGTAAAGTATTTGTTTAACCATTCTACCTCTGTAAATATTCTATCTCTAGTAACTCCTGGAGTATCTTCTACTATCGATATTCTTCTTCCTGCTAATTTATTAAATAGAGTAGATTTTCCAACATTTGGTCTACCTACTACTGCAACTATGGGTCTATTATCCATATTAATTCTCCTTCCTATTTAGTTATTTTGTCTACCAAGTGCATTCCTGCATTTTCACATGGCATAACTTCAATATTTAATTCTTTTTCTAATTCTTTTAATGTAATATTATCTAAGAAAATTTCTTCATCAGATTTCATCATTGACCTAGTTATATATAATGTTTCTCCCAAGTCTTTATCTTTAAGCTGTGCAATTAAATCTGTTGCTGTTAAAAGTCCAGTAACAGTTATTGTTTCACCAAAATAATCATTTTTAATTTTATAAACATTTATTTCAATGTTTTCAAACTTGTCCATTATTCTTTTAGCCATTTCACACATAAATTCATATGCTGAATTACCTGTTGCAATAGAAACTTTTTTCTTTTTATTTAATCTATCATCAGATATAGTATCTAAGTATTTAATAACTTCGCTACCCATCTTAGTAATCATACCTACACCATCTTCAAACTGTACGAATCCTTCGTATTCATCGTATTTTAATAATGGCCTCTTTGCCGTAATATAAAACTCATCAGATAAAAATGCAAATCTTGTATTTAATTCTTTTAAGAATTTTGCTTGTAATTTGCTTATTTGGTCAATAGTTTCATCTGCATTTTTTTCATCAAATATTTCAAGTTTTGCAAGTTTATCTCTGTACTTAGTTATTCCAACTGGTACTATTGCTGCACTGTTTACATAAGGATGTAATCTAGATAAGTCTAGTAATGTTCTTTCTAATTCTTTCTTATCATTATATCCTGGACACAGTACAATTTGAGCATTCATTTCTATTCCAGCTTGTGCTAGTCTTTTCATTATATCTAATACTCTGCCTGCAAATTTATTTTTTATCATTTTAACTCTTAACTCAGGGTTTGTTGTATGCACTGAAATATTTATAGGACTAATTCTATATTTTATAATATTATTAATATCATCTTCACTCATATTAGTTAAAGTCACAAAGTTACCTTGTAAAAATGATAATCTAGAATCATCATCTTTAAAATATAGAGTTTCCCTCATTCCTTCAGGAAGTTGATCTATAAAACAAAATACACATTTATTTCTGCAACTTTTAGCTTTATCAATTATAGGATTAGTAAACTCTATTCCTAGTTCTTCATCATAATCTTTTTCTATTTCGTATAAATATATTTTATTATCTTTTTTTTGAATTTCTAGTTCAATATCCTCATCACTAATTAGAAATTTATATTGAATTATATCTTCAACTTTTTCCTTATTAACAGACAAAAGTATGTCTCCAACTTCTATACCTATCTCATCTGCTATACTATCTTTATAAACTTTACTTATTAAATTATTTATATTTTTTACATTAACTTCCATTTTAAATATCACCACTTTTCTACATAAATGTATTCTCTAATTTTAGATGTAAATACATCATCTAATCATACATGATTTAAAAAAAATAGTCAACTTGTATCTATGTTAAACTACTTTAATACACAAAAGGTACCCGCTTAGGTACCTTAGTGTTTTACAACTATAAGAACTTCATCAGTAATTTCATGAACCATGCCATTTACGCATTTAGCAAATAACATCGCTCTCTTTTGTAATTCTTCATCGTTTTTAGCATAAAAAATAGGACACCCTCCTATTGTATTCATACTTTTATCTGTTGTTATAACGGCCATGGTAGCTGAATTAATTTCAATATTTTGACTCATTTTAAGTATTCTCCTTTCCAGCAATTATCATATTACTTAATGCTATATTCTTTCCTCTTGCACTAGAAAGTATTGGGCATGATTTTATAGCTTCAATTACTTTCTTCTCGTCTTTTTCCATAGGGAAAAATGCTAAATATAAACATTGATTTTTAGGATTTTTCCTAGGTAAAGGAGTAAATGAGGGCTCAGTAAATTGTTTTAAAATTCCCAGTCTTGAATATAAGTTATAACATATTACTTGTCTCTGCCCTATATAAGAAATAATAGATGCATTTTTATAGCTATTATTTTTAGGTCTAATTTGTATTCCAATAGCATGTTTTAAATATTTATCTCTATCTTCTTTTAATGCCACATTAGTTAACCCTTGAAAGTCTCCTACTTTTAATATAGTTTTATCTACAAAGCTAACATCAACTATGTTTACTTCTGCTATACTCCCTAAAGAGTCTCTTGATATACTTCTTCTTAAAAGATAAGCTATCATTAAACCTGATATTGAACTAATAATCAAATCCATAGGGTCTCCTATTTTAAATTCAATAGAAAGAGTATAATAAATTGCAACTGTAAGAAAAGATGTTACTATACACATATAATTTCTTATTTCAAAAGTTCTTGCTATTTCTTCTATAAATGAAGGCCCTCTAGAAACTAACTGACTACTCTCTAATCTTTGTAAAGTATCTCTTCTATTATTCCTAACTTGTCTAAACTGTTCTGCAGCTAAAGATAGAAATGTTATAGAACTATATGATCTAGCTAATAAAGCTGGTATTAGTAAAGCTCCTAATGAGGATGCTACAAAAGAAAGTACTATTTGTGATATTAATACATTAGGTTGAGTTGGGTACTGTCTCTCATCTAAATTTAACATTATCACCCTTGATAATACTCCTATAGTTACACCTATAAAAAATATTTTATCCATTTAACCACCTCTTTTAATCACTTTTTCTAAAAATCAAAACCTTTTTTCTTATATGCACTTAATTTTCGCTTAGCAGTATCTATAACTGGAGTACTTCCTGCCGCTTGCATGAAAGTAACTTCGTCTTTATATAATGGCATCATTATAATAACTAGTGATTTTTTATTTAAGTCAATTCTTGCAATAGACCATATATCTTTTTCATCTGCATCATTATCTACACCTAAATGTATATAAATATTATGCATAATGGCTTGCTGTTGTCCAACATCACAAAGCGTTCCAAATCCACTCATATCTTTTGGTATCAATTCTATTGCTATAGCTTTTTCTAAAAACCTTTTTCTTGTATCTTTTAACCCTATATTATCCATGTACACACCATTGACATTCAATACAGGTCCATCAAATTCTATTTGGGCTAAATAAACATCAGATACATCACTAATATTGTCTCGTCTAAGGAGCCTAACAAAAATTAATCCTACAAAACATCCACCTAATGCTGCTAATATAGTACATACAAGCATGGATGCATTATATTTTCTAGATGCATATATGTATATTATAGATGCTAGTAATGCTGATAATAAGCTTACATAACTTCTCACTTCATAAGTAGATGATATATTATCAATCAAAGGAGATCCTTTAATCACCATATCATCATAATCAATATTTTCTAGAGTGATTTTTTCCTGTTTAGATAGTCCTTGAAACTGTTGAATTCCCACTGCTAAAAAAGTTAAGGCCGAGAACTCTTTATCTATTAAAGCAGGAAATGCAATTGCTCCTAGTGATGCTGCAAGACCTGCCATAATAAGTTGTTCTAAGTAATCTTGTGGTCTTGAAGGGTATTGCTTGTCTTTTACTCTTAATACAAAAAATCTGCATAGAGTACCAATTATCATAGCCGTAAAAAAAGCACGTCTAAACAGAATATCATTTACTAAGCTTTCTTTCATATAACTAAATCCTCCTAAATATTAAGTTCTCAACAATAAATCAAGTTCAAACTTTATAACATTTCATAAATTTAGTTTGTGCAAAAACAAAAAAAAATTCCCTATTAATCTAGGAAATTTTTTTAGGTAATACAACTATGAATTTACTCCCTTTATTAAGTTCACTTTCTACACGAATAGTGCCCTTTAAAGAGTTTACTATATGCTTTGTAATAGCAAGACCTAGACCCGTGCCTCCAACAGCTCTACTTCTCGCCTTATCAACCCTGTAAAACCTTTGGAATATTTTACTTATATCTTCTTTTGGTATTCCAACACCATTATCAATTACTTCAATAACTACATTATCATTGGTAGTATATTGATTAATTTCCACAGTACCTTCTGGTGCTGTGTATTTAATTGCATTATCTACTAAGTTTAAAAATAGTTGTTTAAGATAATCGCTATTTCCCTCTATAAAAATATCTTCATTTTCAAAATTATATAAAATATCTATCTGTTTATCTATAGTAATATAGCTTACCATTTCATAAACTTCTTTGAATACATCAAATACTCTAATTTTTTCTGCTATAATGGACGATTTACTTTCAATAGAAGATAATAATAAAATATCTTCTATAAGTCTTTTTAATCTATCTGCTTCTTTTTGTATTATAGCTAAAAATCTATTTCTTTTATCCACTTCAATATTTTCGTTCATTATTAAAGTTTCTACAAATCCATTAATAGATGTTAACGGAGTTTTTAATTCATGACTAACATTAGCCACAAAATCTTTACGCATATTTTCCAATTTAATAATTTCTGTAATATCTTCTATATTGATTATAGAACCAATTATAGCATTTTTTGAATTTTGTAAATACACAGGATCTATCTTCAGTTTATAAACAGTTTCATCTTCAAGATAAAGATCATTACTATTACTCCCTCTAGTTCCTATATATTTTTTTATTCCAGTCAAAATTTGCATTTCATTTATTATTTGCTTTATATTTTTTCCTTCTTCTTCACCTGGACAACTACTTTTTATCATTTTACGTGCTTCATCATTTATTAAAATAATATTCCCATCTATATCAATGACTAAGATCCCATGACTTATACTTTTTAATACTGAAGTAAGTTGCAAATGTTTATATTCAACTTCTTCTATTGTATTTTCCATAGTTTCCATCATATAATTGAAATTTCTAGCAAGCTGTCCAAGTTCTCCACTAGCTGAAGTCTGAATTCTGCTATGTAACTCTCCATCACTAACTTTTTGAGAAATTTTCATAAAACTTTTTAAAAATCGTCTTAGTGTTACAGCATACCTAAACATTAAGATAGCAGAACTTAAAGTTGCAAACATAATGAAGAAATATATGCTGCCTATTGGCTCTTTTAAATATTCTCCATACATTAGTCTATTTTATATCCTATTCCCCTAATAGTTTCAATATATTTTTCATTACTATTAGGCTCTTCTATTTTTTTTCTTAAATATCTAATATGAACATCCACTGTCCTAGTTTCTCCGTAAAATTCGTATCCCCAGATTTTATCTAATAGGAAATTTCTTGACAGAACTTTTCCCTTGTTTTGAAGTAATATTTTTAATAAGTCAAATTCTTTAAGCGTTAAATCAATTTTTTCTCCATTTTTTGTTACTTCATGTTTAATCAAATCAACTTTAATATCTTTAACTATTAATACTTCTTCTTCCCTTGATGTATTAATACTATATCTTCTTAATACAGAACTGATTCTTGCTAATAATTCTTTTACACTAAAAGGTTTAGTAATATAATCATCTGCCCCTACAACTAAACCTTCAACTTTATCACTTTCCATATTTTTTGCTGTTAGCATGATTACAGGTGTGCTTTTTAATTCTTTATCTTCTCTTATTTTTTTTAACACATCTATGCCACTTATATTAGGTAACATCCAATCTAGTAGTATTAAATTAGGTTTTATTTCCTTCGCCTTTAAGAATCCATCAAACCCATCATAAGAATAATCTACTATATAATCGTATGTTTCTAAATTAAATTGTAGTAACTCTACTATATTCTCTTCATCATCAATAACAAGAATCTTTGTCTTCATTAATATTCCTCCTACCTAATCTGTATAATAGTCCCTATTCTTTTAGGTGTTTTCTCATGCTTTCTATAAGAATAGAACTTGTCTGCATTACAATTAGTGCAAATTTCAAGATTAATAATATTTTCTTCCTTAACTTTACAATCTTTTAATGTAAGTTCATTAATCTTCCATAAGTCTAAGTAATTTTTGTCATCTTTCATTATATCGAATTTCCCCGCATATTTTGCTAAATTTGTGTTAAATTTTTCAACAAGGTCTTTTGATACTTCATAACAACAAGGTCCTATAGATGGACCTATAGCACATATTAAATCCTGCGGATTACTATTATAATTTTTTTCCATTGCTTCTATGGTTTTTCTTGCTATTTGCTCAAAAGTCCCTCTCCATCCAGCATGAGCCACACCTATTGCTTTATTCTTAGGGTCAATAATTACAACAGGCACACAATCCGCTGTTAAAATTAATAATGGCACTTTTTTAACATTTGTAATTAATGCATCTCCATCAATTCTTTGTCCTATATTACTTTCATCAATTTTATTAACAATACTAGAATGAATTTGAGTATTTTTTGTTAAATTTGTTAAAGTAAACTCATCCTCATTAAATGTGTTAACTAAATCTTCTTCGTTTTTTGCGTCTATATTAGTAGTTGTTATTACTAAATTAACAAAGTCTAGTTCTTTATCTATTCTATCAATCTTTATATAATCTTCCATTTTATTTATCTTTCTCCATTAGTATTGTTTTTAGTTCGTTTACAAAAGTATTAATATCTTTAAATTGTCTATAAACTGAAGCGAATCTCACGTAGGATACTTCATCAATATCCTTTAATTTATCCATAATCATTTCACCAATTAAGTTAGTTTCAACTTCACTCATATAGTTTTTATTTATTTCATTTTCTATGTAGGATACAACCTCTTCAATTTGATCCATTGATACAGGTCTTTTTTCACAAGATTTTATTAACCCATATTTTATTTTCTCTCTATCAAAATATTGTCTTGTATTATCTTTTTTAACTACCATTATCGGTGTTGTTTCTATTGTTTCATAAGTAGTAAATCGCTTTTTACAAGCTTCACACTCTCTTCTTCTTCTAATTGAATTACTATCTGTATGTCTTGAGTCAACTACTTTAGACTCCTTATAATTACAATAAGGACATTGCATAACTTTCCTCCTTAGTTTATTACTTATATTTTTAACTCATCAATGCCTAAATTAATATCTGAACCTATATTTACTATAATTGTATCACAACCTATTTTTATTATATCATGCCAAAATATAACGTCCATATCTCCACCCCTAGAAAAAAATCCTCCTGTTTCCCCAGTAGTAGAAAGAGAATTTACCTTCCCAATATTTGCGTCTATATCTATGTCTGTTATAAATCCCATCTTCTTTCCATTTTTCACATTGATTATTTCTTTATCCATTATATCAGATACTCTTATCATAATCTAACCTCCTCCATAAAAATATAGCTTCTTTATTATTTTTATGCAAAAAAATCCTTAGTATTCTTGTACTAAGGATTTTTTATAAATGCTAATTTTTATTTATATATACTTTCTCATATTCTTTAGTGCATTTTTCTCAATTCTTGAGACTTGTGCTTGAGAAATGCCAATTTCGTCAGCAACTTCTATTTGTGTTCTTCCTTTATAAAATCTTAAATCTAAAACTAGTTTTTCTCTATTGTTTAATTTTTTAATTGCTTCTTTTAAAGCTATTTCTTGAAGCCAATGTTCATCAGTATCTTTTTTATCTTGAACTTGATCCATTACAAATATGGCATCTCCATTATCTTGATATACTGGGTCAAACAATGATATAGGATCTTGTATAGCATCTAGTGCCATAACAACAGATTCTACATCTAACTCTAGTTCTTTTGCTATTTCAGAAACCGTTGGTTCTTTTGAATTGCTTCTAATTAATTTTTCTCTAACTTGTAGAGCTTTATAAGCAATATCTTTTAGAGATCTACTAACTCTAATAGGATTATTATCTCTTAAATATCGTCTTATTTCACCTATTATCATGGGAACTGCATAAGTTGAAAACCTTACGTTTTGACTTAAATCAAAATTATCAATAGCTTTTATTAGTCCGATACAACCAATTTGAAATAAGTCATCAATATTTTCTCCCCTGTTGTTAAACTTTTGAATAATACTTAAAACTAGTCTTAAATTTCCTCTAACAAACTGCTGTCTTGCCTCCAAGTCACCTGCCTTTATCTTAACTAGAAGATCCATCATTTGGGCATTCTTAAGAACTGGCAATTCCGATGTATTAACACCACAGATTTCAACCTTATTAATTTGCATAAGTTTCAGTCCTCTCTTAAAAGATTCTTTATATGAAATTATTTACATATCATATATTTTTATACTTTAAGAGAGCATTTATTTATCTTATACAAATTTTTTCATTTCCTTTTTTAACCTGCTAATAATTTTCTTTTCTAACCTAGATATATAAGATTGAGATATACCAAGGATCTTAGCCACTTCTTTCTGTGTTTTTTCATTTCCTCTTGTAGTTAATCCAAATCTTAATTCCATAATTTGCTTTTCTCTCTCTGATAACTTATCTAAAGCCATGAATAATAAATTCTTATCTATTTCTTCTTCAATAATTTTATATATTTCATCGTTTTCTGTTCCTAATACATCAGATAATAAAAGCTCATTTCCATCTAAATCTGTATTTAAAGGCTCATCAAAGGATACCTCAGCCTTTTTCTTATTATTTTTTCTAAGATACATTAATATTTCATTTTCAATACATCTAGATGCATAGGTTGCTAACTTGATATTCTTGTTGGACTTAAATGTATTCACTGCTTTTATAAGGCCTATGGTCCCTATGGAAATTAAGTCTTCCACATCTATACCCGTATTTTCGAATTTTCTTGAAATATAGACTACGAGTCTTAGATTTCTTTCTATTAAAATTGTTTTTACGCTTTCGTCTTTCTCCAATCTATCTATTAATAATCTTTCCTCATCTGGCTTTAATGGCGGAGGCAGTATATTTACACCACCCATATAGAAAATGTTATTAGGTTTAATTATACCTAATTTTATGCCTATATTCACTATTGATGAGTTGATTTTCCACTTTATTTTCATTAATGTTAATTTCAATTATAACCCTCCTCATTTTTAGACCTAGGAAATTATACTTGGATTTAAAATAGCGTCATAATTTTCATCACTAAAACTAGATACTCCAATTACAATATTTCCTATCTTTTTATTATCAATTTGTAAATAGTCAGCTTTAAGTCCTAAAATCATACTCATATCACTACTAGCTGCATGATTATAAGGAATTAACCTTACTCTAGATGATATATCATCACTTAAGTCATTAATTATTTCCTCAGCAGAAATAACATTAATATTTTCATAATTATAATTTTCAGGTAAATATTTTTTTAAAAGATTTGAGTTTACCATTACAACATCACTTTTACTAATTGGATCTTTTAATAAATTTCCACTATCTAACAAGGCTGTACAATTAAAATCTTCTCCCAACAATACTATTTTAATTTCCTTTGTAAACTCTTTAATATGATTGATTAAAGAGATGTCTGAATATACTTTTTTTAAAATTTGACAACTTATGTATGCACATAGGACGAGAAATGCTACGGTCAAATCACTCATACCTGTAAAATATATTATAAAATATGTACTACCACAGATGAAAATATTTACTATAACAAAAGCAATTAATACATTTATAAAGTCTCTTCTACTTACATAGGTAAATGATATTATTCCTATAATTATTATAAAAATAGCTTTAGAGGGTAATGTATATAGTACGTGATACTTTGGAAATAAATATAATACTGAGTATATAGCCCCTGTTATTGCTCCTACCATTTTCCTTCCACATGAACTAGGATTCTTTTTTAGCATAGAAGTAGCACTTATAATAATATAATTTATTAACAGGTTTTCAATAATGTAAATATCTAAATACATTAAATACTCCTCCCTTTTTATGTATATATTATAAGTCACCACAAAAAAATATTATGTCAATTTTAATGGTCGAATTTGAATTACTTTATTATAAAAAAACACAAAAAAAGAAAAGATTCTTTCTTTTCCTTTCTATAAGAGTATTTTTTATCTTTTTAATTAGTATAAAAAAATAAGTATTGTGAGTAATTTGACATAATTAATTGACTTCTTTATAGTTTAACATATGCTTTTTTTATTATATTTATGCAAAAAAAGAGAAGCTTAGGCTTCTCTTTTTTTAATTAATTTATTTTCTGTTTCTTCTTAAGAAAACCGGTATTGGTGGTAAATCATCTTCCATATCATGTGTATGAGATTTTCTTACCTCCGCTTTTGGTTCTTCAATTTTTTCTTCTTTACTTATAGCTACTTCTTCAGTTTTCTTTTGAGCAGTTTCTGAAGGTTTTTTTGTTCCAATATTAGCAAAAGTATCTTCAAATCCTTGCGTTGGATTTTTTTCAAATCCTGTAGCTATAACAGTTATTACTATATCTTCTCCTAAATCTTCTCTTATAGAAGTTCCAAATATAATATTAGCTTCTGCATCACATGACTCTGTAACTAAACTAGATGCTGCATTAGCTTCGAATAATGTTAAGTTTCCTCCACCAGCGACATTAAGTAATACTCCCTTAGCTCCTTTTATAGAAGTTTCAAGTAGTGGTGATTGTATAGCTTCTTTAGCTGCTTCAATAGCTCTATTATCGCCATTAGCCGTTCCTATACCCATATGTGCTAAACCTTTATCCTTCATTATAGAAGTAACATCGGCAAAGTCTAAGTTTATAAGTCCTGGCATTTTTATTAAATCTGATATTGATTGTATACCTTGCTTTAATACATTATCAGCTATAGAGAAGGCATCCACCATAGAAGTATTTTTCTGTACTATTTGTAATAATCTATCGTTTGGTATAGTTATTAGTGTATCTACACTTGCTTTAAGATCTTTTATTCCATCTTCAGCATTTTTCATTCTTATTTTACCTTCAAATCCAAAAGGTTTAGTAACAACACCTACTGTAAGTATCCCCATTTCTTTGGCTAACTTTGCAACTATTGGTGCAGCACCAGTTCCAGTACCACCACCCATTCCTGCAGTTACAAATACCATATCTGTTCCTTCAAGTAAGCTTACAATTTGTTCTCTACTTTCTTCAGCAGCTTTTTTCCCTACTTCTGGCTTAGCTCCAGCCCCTAATCCTCTTGTAAGTTTTTCTCCGATTTGAATTTGATTTTCTGCCATAGATGATAATAAGGCCTGCTTATCTGTGTTTATAGAAATAAATTCAATTCCTTTTAATTCTTCTCTTATCATTCTGTTAACAGCATTGTTTCCACCGCCACCAACGCCTATAACTTTTATAACAGCATCATTATTGTCAGTCTCTATGTCAATTCTATTATTATTCATTATTTTAACCTCCCTATCTTCTGAATTATATTATTATGTATTATGATTATATCATTTTACTTACAGTTTTTGTTAACATAACTAACTTATTTCACAAAAACTCTCATTTTACTTTTTATACACCTATCTATGTACAATTGTTTTCCATATTTATTGTCAAATAATATCGATAAATATCTTTTTTGATAAAACAATATAAATGCTTTTTTATTCTACATATACTATTATACTCTCAATGATAATGATTTGAAAATAGATATTTTCTAATTTTATCATTTTTTTGAAAAACATGAGACAATTGATTTAATATAATATTTTTCAGTAAATAAATCGTATAAATATCCTATTATAAATATTACTGTGAAAAGGTGACAATATTCAAGTGATTTTTTATATTTTATAAAAAATATTAGTTTGCTAAGGTTTATATAATACATAATCATTATAAGTCATATCAATTTTACCGGTATATTGTTTTCTATTTTGTAAATCTACTAAAACTTCTCTTAAATTATTAATATTTTTATCCAATTCTTCATTTTTTCCTATACATATTTCTAAATCTTTTGCTGTTTTCATATTAACTGTCTTTTTTTCATTCATATCAATCTGACTTATTCGTGTCAATATGTTCTCTTCTTCTAGTCTTTTTACTAATTCTAATAAAATCTCTTTATCTTCTTTATTATTAAAATTAATTTTATTTTTCTTCAATGTATACTCTAAATTAATAATAAGATTTTCTTCATCTCCATTTTTTATTTCGTCTATAAAGTTTCCTTTATCATCAATTAAGCAATAGTTTTTACCATTAAAAATAGGTCCAATAATTTTTTTTTCTTCAAGAGTTACAATTATCTTATTAGGAATTTCTCTCTTAATATTACAATCCTTAATGTAAGAACTGCTTTTTACTTTTTCCTTGGCTTCTTTCAAATCATAAGTAAAAATATTTCTATTTAAATTTATTGATACAAGTTTTTCAACTTCTCCTTTGCTTAAATGGTCATTATTCCTTATTACAATTTCTTTAAGATTAAAATAGTCACTTTTTAAAAAGAAACATATGCCAAAGACAATTAATAACGAAAAAAATAATATACCCATTAACTTATTAGTATTCATTTTTCTTCTCCTCAAATACTTCCCCCCTTTGAAAAAAGAAACTTTTATATATAAAATACTATTTCCGAAGGTGAAATCCCTACAAAACATTTATTTTTTTCTTCGCAATTTACAATTTTTTTTTACAAAAAAATAAAAGACCCGCTAGAGTCTTTTATTTTCTGATTATATTAGCTCCTAATTCATTTAATTTTCTTTCTATACCTTCATATCCTCTTTCCACATGATAGATATTATTAACCAGGCTTTCACCTTCTGCAGCAAGAGCTGATATAATTAGAGCTGCTCCTCCTCTTAAATCTGGAGAAACAGTTTCTGCTCCATATATTTTTTTAACACCATCGACGCGACATAGATGAGTACTAATAACTTCCGTTTTAGCCCCCATTTTATTTAACTCTTTACAATGCATAAATCTATTCTCAAATATAGTTTCATAAATAATATTTTGTCCGTTACTCAATGTCATCAAAGCCATTATTTGAGCCTGCATATCCGTTGGAAAACTAGGATGGACATCAGTTTTAATGAAATTTATAGCATTAATAGTTTTTGGCGCTCTTAAAATAAGACCTTCCTTAGTATATTCAATATCGCATCCAGCTTTTATTAACATATCATTAATAGGTTCCATATGAGGTCTTATAATTTTATCTACTTCTAAATAGCCTCCTGTAATAGCACTTGCTGCCATATATGTTCCTATGGCTATTCTATCTGGTATTACATCATGTTCAACACTATTTAATTTCTCTACACCTTCTATTTCTATATAGTTACTTCCTGCTCCCCCTATTTTTGCACCCATTTTATTTAAGAAGGCTTGTAAATCTTCTATTTCTGGCTCTCTAGCCGCATTATAAATTTTAGTAGTACCTTTAGCCTTTACAGCTGCTAGCATTATATTTTCTGTAGCTCCAACACTAGGGCTTTCTAGTACTATTTCTGTTCCTATTATTTCTTTTCTTTCACATTGAATTATTTCTCTATCATCTATTTTAATTCCTAATTTTCTAAGTGAATTTAAATGTAGGTCTATAGGTCTTTTGCCTATTGCGCACCCACCAGGCTCATATATTGTAACCTGTTCTAATCTACCTATCATAGCTCCTAAAACTATAATTGATGATCTCATTTTTTTCACATAATCTTCATCTATTTCATTAGAAGTCAAGTTTGAACTGTCAATTACTAATGTATGATCTTGCAAATCCATTTTGCAACCTATACTTTCTAATATATCTATCATAGTATATACGTCTGCGATTAGTGGTACATTATGAATAGTACTTATATTTTCATTTAGTATCGATGCTGCCATTAACGGTAGAATGGAGTTTTTCGCCCCTTTTATACTTAGGGTTCCATGAATTTTATTTCCACCTGTTATTAGATATTTAGACAAAATTACCCCCCCTAATCATAATATTAAATGTCTTATCCTTTAATTTATGAACTAGGGGGGGTATGTGTTACTTTTTCTTTATTCCTATTGATTTTACTTCGTTAGACTCTTCTATTTTAGTATTATTTACGGCAATATTATCAGAGTTTTCATCTTGAGATTTTGATTTTTTAATCTTATCTTCTTTATTTCCCTGCTTTTCATTATAGACTTTCATTATTTCAGCATATATTAAATCAATTGCATGTGGCTTACCTATAGACTTACTTGCATTAGACATGTCTATCAAAAGTTCTCTATCTCCTAATAATTTAAATACAGCTTGATTTAAACTTTGTGGAGTTAAATCTTTTTCTAATATAGCTATACCTGCACCTTGAGCTTCTATACTTTTAGCATTGTATTCTTGATGATTTTCTGCTGTATATGCTTTTGGAATTATTATTGATGGTTTTCCAAGTGCTGTTATTTCTGCTAAAGATATTGCACCTGCACTACCTATTACTATATCACTAGCTGCTAAACCGTCTGCCATATTATCTAAATAAGGCATTACTCTTTGATATGGTTTTAATAATATATCTTTAATAGATTCAATAAATTCATCATAATATACTTTTCCAGTAGCGAATATAAAAGCTACATCTTCTTTAACCATATTTTCTATTACAAGTCTCATAGCATCATTTATTTCTTCTGATCCTCCACTACCACCGTAGCAAAGTACCATTTTTTTATCTTCAGCTATACCAAGTTTTCTTCTTGATATTGACTTTCTAGCTTGTAAAATTTCTTTTCTAACTGGGTTACCTGTTAAAACTAACTTTTCTCTACTTGCTTCTGGAAATCTTGTATGAGAATCTTCAAAACTAGTAAGAACTTTAGTTACTACTTTAGATAATATTTTGTTCGTTACTCCAGGGAAAGAGTTTTGTTCGTGAACTATTGCTATATTTTTATTCATAGCTGCATTAAAGAGTACAGGTCCACTTACATATCCTCCAGTTCCTATAACTATATCTGGTTTAAATTTTTTCACTATTCTTCTAGACTGTTCTAGTCCCTTACATAATTTGAAAACTCTTTTCATATTTTCTAAATCTATTTTTCTTCTAAATCCTTGTACTGTAACTGTTTTTAATTCATATCCGTATTTTGGAACAATTTCTGATTCTATACCTTTTTCTGTTCCTACAAATAATATCTCACAATCAGGATTTTCTTCTTTTATTTTGTTTGCGATTGCTATGGCTGGATAAACGTGTCCTCCAGTTCCTCCACCTGATAGTAATACCTTCATTGTATCATCTCCTGTTAATTAATCTTGACATGTTTTGAGACATTTAACACTATACCTATTTCTCCCATAAGCATGGTCAGTGAGGTTCCTCCATAACTTATAAATGGCAGGGCTACTCCTGTATTGGGCATTGATGATGTAGCAACAGCAATATTTAATGCTGCTTGAATACCTATTAATGATCCAATACCTATAACTAACATACAGGCAAATAAATCTTCACATTTTAAAGCTATTCTAACACATCTATAAACTAGTACAATATAAAGCATAATAACTAGTATACATCCTATTAATCCTAATTCTTCACCTATTATGGCAAATATAAAATCATTTTGTGGTTCTGGTATGTAAAAGTACTTTTGTTTACTTTTACCTAATCCTAAACCAAATAATCCCCCAGAACCTAGTGCATATAGGCTCTGAATTACCTGGTATCCTTTACCTAGCGGATCCTGAAAAGGATCTATAAATGATACTAATCGCTTTAATCTATATGGTTCTGCCATAACTAATGCTGCAAATAGTCCCACACCTGAAAGTATCATTGCACCTACAAATTTCATATCCATGCCTGCTACAAATAACATGACAAATACTACTAATATAACTGTACCTGCTGTAGACATATTTGGTTCAAGCATTATAAGTACAAAGAATAACATAGGTATAATTAGAAGTGGTAAAATTCCCTTTGTCAAAGATTTGATTTTGTCATATCTCATTTCTATTAATTTTGCTGTAATTACTACACATGAAAATTTAGCCACGTCTGATGGTTGAAAGCTTGCCGATCCAATACCAAGCCATCTTTGTGCTCCATTAGCTTCTATTCCTAGAGGTGTTAATACCAAAACTAGAAATATTGTAGCTAATATACATATATGTGTAGCGTATTTTTTCCATATCCTATAGTCAATGTTAGAAAGCACCATCATTCCTACAAATCCTAATGTTGCAAAAATTAAATCCTTCTTTAAAAAAAAATAGGGATCATTATGTTTAAATGAAGATTGAATATAACTCGCACTAAACACCATAATAATCCCAAAAAATACTAAAATCATAGTAGTATAAAATATCACTGAATCAAAATCAGTCTTCATTCCCTTATCAATTTTCTTTTTTAAAATTTTACTAGGCATCTGATAGACTACCCTCCATTTCGCAATTATTGCTTTGAAGGAGTTATTTTAAGTTGTTTACATTTTCTTTGAAGTCATTTCCTCTCACTTCAAAACTTTTATACATATCCCAACTTGCACAAGCAGGTGATAAAAGTACTACATCACCTTTTTTAGCTAAGTCATAGGAAGCTTCAACAGCTTCTTTCATGTTGCTTACTCTTATTATAGTTTTATAACCTTTTGTTTTAGCACATTCTTCTATTGTATCTGCTGTTTCACCCATTAAAACTAAAGCTTTTACATTATCTTTTGATATTTCTAATAATTCGTTATAGTCACTATCTTTATTATACCCACCAGCAATTAAAATAACTGGGCTCTCATAAGACTGAACTGCTTTAATAGTTGAGTCTGGATTTGTTCCCTTTGAATCATTTACAAACATAATATCATTTAAAGTTTTTACATATTCTAATCTATGTTCTACTGCTTTAAATGTTTTTAGAACATGTTTTAATGTGTTTAAGTCAACATTACATACATAACTCATAGCAATAGCTGCCATGCAGTTTTCTAGGTTATGTCCTCCTGGTAGACTTAACTCTTTTTTGTTTAATAAAACTATTTTTTCATCTATATCTATAACTATATTGTTATCTGCATCTAAATATACACCTTCATCAAGTTTTTCTTTTCTTGAGAAGAAAATAACTTTACCCTTACATTTTGATTGTAACACTCTAACTTGTTCATCATCATAATTTAATACAGTAAAATCATATTTATCTTGATTTTTAAATATATTACCCTTAGCTTCTATATAGTTTTCCATAGTATGGTGTCTATTTAAGTGATCTGGAGAAAGATTTAAAACAGCTGAAACCTTAGGTTTAAAATCAACTATACTTTCTAATTGGAAAGAACTAAGCTCCGTTACAAGAACTGAATTTTCATCTGTGTGTTCTACAGTTTCAATAACTGGATTTCCTATATTTCCAACTATATAAGTATCTCTTTTTGCTTCTTTAAATATTTCACCTACTAAAGATGTTGTTGTAGTTTTTCCATTTGTTCCTGTAATGCCTATGAAAAGAGGATTTTTTGATAATCTATAAGCCAATTCAACTTCTCCTATTATTTCAATTTTTTCTTCTTTTAACTTTAGAATAAATGGTAAATGTAAGGGAACCCCTGGAGATACTACGGCTAAATCTATATGATTTACATTTTTGGGGTGATATCCAAGAATATATTCAGCATTTTTTATATCTTTTAACTCTGTTAATATATCTTTTAATTTTTCTTCATCCTTAATGTCATTTACTATAATATTAGCTCCTAATTTATCAAGTAGTTTAATTGTTGATACTCCTGTTTTAGCAAGACCTACTAATAATATATTTTTGTTTTTTAAGTTCATATTTATACCCCCGATTAATTAGAATACGGCAATTATACTGATCCAAGCTAATACTACAGTAGTTATCCAGAATATGAATACAACTCTAGTTTCTGGCCATCCACATTCTTCAAAATGATGATGTATTGGAGCCATTTTAAATACTCTTTTACCAGTAAATTTAAATGATACAACTTGTATTATTACTGATAAAGCTTCTGCAAAATATATACCTCCAACAATTGGTATTAAAAGCACTGAGTTTGTTAAAACTGCAAATGATACTACTGCACCACCTAAAGCCATAGAACCAGTGTCTCCCATAAATACTTTTGCTGGGTATGAGTTGAATCCTAGGAATCCTAAACAAGCTCCACCAGTAGCTGCTGCAAGTATTGCCACATCACTATTTCCAACTGACATTGCAAGCATCATAAAGAACATTGATACAACTAATGTTACACCAGATGCTAATCCATCTAATCCATCAGTTAAATTAACTGCATTAACTGTTCCTATTATTATAAACATCATTATAGGTACATATAATGGTCCTAAGTTAATCACATAATCAGTAAAAGGTACCATTATTTGTGTTGCACTTGGTGATGCACTATATTGATAGTATGATACAAATAATGCTAAAGCAAATTGTAATATAATCTTTTGATAGGCTTTAAGGCCTAATGATCTTTTCATTTTTATTTTTATAAAATCATCTAAAAATCCTACAAAACCAAATCCTGTAATACAAATTAATCCTACTAATAAATCTTTGTCTACTTTTGCTCTTGTAAGTCCAGTAATAAGAATTGCTATTATCATTATTACTCCACCCATAGTTGGTGTTCCATTTTTTAATAAATGACTTTGAGGGCCATCATCCCTAACTGTTTGACCAAATTTAAATTTCCCTAACATTGGTATAAATATTGGTCCTAAAATAATTACTATTAAAAACGCAATTATTGCTGTATACGTAAGTTGTGTTATTCCAAACATAATATTAAAACTCCTCTCCCTAGTTCGCTAATTATTTTTTGTCTTTGTATTATTTGCAAAGATATTCCACTATTTTTTCTAGATGCATTCCTCTTGATGCTTTAACTAGTATAATGTCATCATCTTTTATTATGTTATCTAATTTTGATATAGCTTCTTCTTTAGTTTTAAAATGATAAAGATCTGCTGAGTTCATATTATTTTCTTGTAACTCTTTAACTATATACTCTGAATCTTTTCCAATTGCTATTAATATATCTACATTGTTAAGAGCAGATTTTCCTACTTGTCTATGACCAAATTCAGAATAATCACCCATTTCAAACATATCTCCAAGTATTGCTATTCTTCTTTTATCATATCTACCTAATATATTTAAAGCTGCACTCATTGAATCTATAGAAGCATTATAAACTGAATCGATTATCGTTAAATTATCTTTTTTTATTATATCTAATCTATTTTTTGTACATTGGAAATTTTTTAAACCGCCTTTTATTTCCTCTAATGACATATTAAGATTAATTCCTACTAATATGGCTGCCATAGCATTATAAATGTTATGTTTTCCTACTGTTGGAATGAAAAACTCTTCTTTTTTCCCATCAATTACAGCTGTAAAGTTTATATCATCATCACTCATTTTATAAGCTTCACAGTAAATATCATTATCTTTTTCAAATCCAAAAGTTTTTAAATTATAAACTAAGTCTCGTTTTTTTAATGTTTTTAAACAGTCATCATCGCCATTTACAATTAATAATGAATCTGAATCGAAATTTGTAGTTACTTCCATCTTAGCTTGGAAAATACCTTCTCTACTTCCAAGATGTTCCACATGAGAATAACCTATATTCGAGATTATTCCAATTTGTGGGTGAACTATATTTGCTAAGTATTCAATTTCATTAAATCCACTCATACCCATTTCTATTACTGCACATTCATGTTCTTTATTTAAGTTGAATAAAGTAAGAGGTACTCCAAATTGATTATTTAAGTTTCCTACATTTTTTAGTGAATTATATTTTGCACTAATTGTAGCAAATACCATATCCCTTGTTGTTGTTTTTCCTACACTTCCTGTTACAGCAATAAAAGGAATTTCAAACTTTTCTTTGTAGAATCTAGCTATGTCGCCTAAAGCTATTTCTGTATCATTTACTTCTATTACATTAATTTCTTTATTCTCTATGTCAACGTTGTTATACTTATTCTTCATAATAGTTTTACAGCCTTGATTTATAGCTAAATTTATAAAATTATGTCCATCTAAGTTCTCACCAACTATAGCAACAAAAGCATTGTTTGCATTTGCTTTCCTACTGTCTATAACTATATCAGTTATAGTAAATTCTTCTTTTGCTTCACAAACTAACTCACCTTTACTTGCAAGTATTAACTCTTTTATAGTTAAATATTCCACATTAACCTCCTTATTAGTATTAAATTTTTTGTACTTATCTTTGGAAAAGGCAATGCATTATATACATTGCCTTTAATATTTTTGTCTTAATAATTATATACCATATTAACTTTTTTTTGAAGATATTTATAAGTTTATGTAATATTAATTATCGAAGTATAAGGATATTAATGAACCTTCATTTACGCTAACCCCGGATTTAGGGAACATATCAGTTATTTTAGTACCTTTTTTTATCTCAACATCAGCATCTAAATTTGCTTCTAATTTTGCTTCTTCTAAAACTTTTGTTGCATCTTCTATTGTTAATCCAGTAACATCTGGCACTTCCACTTTATTCTTAAGATTGTCTTTCTTTTCTTCCTCTGTATATTCTGGTTCAACACCTAAGTATTTTAATGTATTACTCATAACTTCTTTAATTATAGGTCCTCCTGTTGTACTACCAAATCTAGTATCTCCCATTGGTTCATCAACTATTGCAAGAACCACTATTTTAGGGTCATCAGTAGGTGCTACACCTACAAAGGAACATACATAATGACCATCTGCATAATTCCCATCTATAACCTTTTGAGCTGTTCCAGTCTTTCCTCCAAGTCTATATCCTGGTAAATATGCAATTTTACCTCCACCTTCAGTTACAACGGAATTCATTATATCTAACATCTCTTTTGAAGTTTCTTTTGATATTACTTGTCTAACTTTAGTAGATTCTACTTTTTCTGTTATATTACCTTTGTTATCAGTATAGGCCTTAACAAGTTTAGGTTGCATTAATTCACCATCATTTGCAATTGCTGAGACTGCCGTTATAAGTTGAATAGGAGTTATTGATATGGATTGACCAAATGAAATTGTTGCAAGTTCTACTGGGCCAACATCTTTCTCCTTATACATTATACCAGAAGCCTCTCCTGGTAAATCTATCCCTGTTTTTTGATTTAAACCAAAACCTTTTATGTAATTATATAATTTATTTACACCTAACCTTTGACCAACCTCTATAAATACAGGGTTACAAGAGTTTTGTACTCCTTGTTTAAATGTTTCATCTCCATGAGGTCTATAAGATCTCCAACATTTTAATCTCTTACCTCCTACAATAGTGCCTCCTGTACAAGTAAATTTATCACTTGATTTAACTACTCCTTCTTCCAGACCAGCAGCAGAAGTTACAAGTTTAAATGTTGATCCTGGTTCATATGTATCACTAACTGCCGTATTTCTCCACATTAAAGAATATGCATTTGTTATATTTTTACTATCGTCATTTTCATACTCTTCTAATAGTTCTTTATAATATGGATAAATTGCCTCTGTTGGCTTATTAGGATTGTAATCTGGTTTCTTAACCATAGCTTTAATTTCTCCTGTTTTGGGATCCATGGCAATAACAGTTACCTTATTTGCATTATTTTTTTCATACGCCTTTTGTGCAGCCTTTTCACAATAATGCTGTATTACTTCATCAATAGTAAGTACCAAACCATTTCCCGTTGTTGGTTCATAATATTGTTCCGACCCTTGTGGTATTTCTTTACCTGCAGCATCTGTGCTAACTATTACCTTTCCAGATGTTCCTTTTAATACACTATCATACTTTAGTTCTATGCCTGATACACCTGCAGAATCAGCAGAAGTATGACCTAATACGTAGGATGCAAAATTTTCATAAGGATAATATCTTTGATTGTCTTCTGCTACCCATATACCTGACAATCCTAACTTTTTAATTTCATCTGCCGTGTCATCATCTATCCATCTTTTTATTTTTACCAGAGCCATGTTTTTCTTATTAACTTTCTTATATATTTTATCGTAATCTTCATCTAGTATTTTCGATATTTTTTCTGAAGCTATTTTGGCATCTTTTATTTCCACTGGCTTGCACCATACAGTGTATTTAGTAACACTGACAGCCAGTTCTTTCATATTAGTATCGTATATGGTTCCTCTTTTGGCCTCTATTGGTATTTCCCTTGTTTGTTGTTCCGATGCCTTTGTACTTAACCATTCCCCTTTTATTAATTGAATATATCCAATCCTTCCAATAAGTGCTAAAAATAAACCACAAGCTAAAACCATCACTATAACTAATCGTTTCTTACTTTTTATTTTTATCTTCATTTGATTTATCCCCCCTTAATTTTCCATGTCAATATAGCGAATTTGATAATTTTTAGGGTAATCCATATTAAGTTTTTCCTTAGCTTTATCTTCAACATTCGTTATACTTCCATTTTTTAACTTTTCCATTTTTAATTCATCTAAAGCAATTTCTTCTTTTCTTAAATCTTGTTTTAAATTATTTATCTCATATTTCAAATTGGATACTACTGCATTACCGCATAAATTAGTTATAGTTATTGCTAATATAGAAAACATAGCTAAAATGAATTTTATTTTTTTTTTATTTTTTCTCTTTTTATTTCTATTCTTTTTTCTTTTCTTATATTCATTCATATCTTTAACCTTTTGTTTTTTATCCAAAATATCACTCCTTAAATTATGATAGCTATATAAGATATTTGTTTTTTTCTTACAACCTTCCTTTAATGACTTAGACAAAAATTTATACATAAAATAATATAAAAGCTTAATTATTTTACTTTTTTTTGAAAAATTTCTATTTTGCTTTATTATTTTGAAAAATTTAAGGATTATAAAGTTCATCATACTATTTAAATTTGTAGTCAAATAATCTATACTTTAAGTAATTACCGTTTATAAAAAAATAACAAGGAGGGTTTTTATGAGAAAGAAAATTTTATTAATATGTTTAATTCTAGTAATACCTTTATTTATAATTTCATGTAAAAAAACTGATGATTCTAGTCCTGTCACCTTAAATATAGTTGATATAGATGTTCTTAGTAACAAAGATTTATTATCAATAGTCAATGATGATTCTTTAGATGAAGGGGTTTATTTAATTCAAACTAAATCTAACAAGTATATCTTCTTTAATGGAAAAAAGAATAGTTATATTGACATCTATTGTTCTTTAGATAATGAGACACTTATTATTAATGCCACTACAAAAAGTAACGTAGATGATAATAAAAAATTATATCTTATACAAGAGAAGAACACTACTTCTTCAAATGAAAGGTCTCAATTTTACCAAAATATAACTTTAATCATAAATAACAAAGAATCTAGTTTTAATAGTTCTTTTATTAATAACTAAAATCACATACTACAAAATAAACAATGCTCAGAATCTTTAAATTGATTCTGAGCATTTCTATATATATTATATTTTTATAAATATGATTTTTCTAATGCTTGATTTAAGTCCCAAAGTAAATCATCTATATCTTCTATACCAACAGATACCCTTATCATATCTTGCGTAACTCCTGCAAGCTTTTGCTCTTCTTCATTAAGCTGAGCATGTGTAGTACTTGCCGGATGTATTACAAGTGATTTAGCATCTGCCACATTTGCAAGGTGAGAGAATATTTGTAATGATTCTATAAATTTAATTCCAGCATTTAATCCGCCTTTTATACCGAAAGTAAATATAGAGCCTGGTCCTTTAGGTAAATATTTTTGACCTAAATCATAATATTTATTTTCTCTTAACCC
Organism: Terrisporobacter sp.; assembly: GCA_036648085.1. Taxonomy (GTDB): domain Bacteria; phylum Bacillota; class Clostridia; order Peptostreptococcales; family Peptostreptococcaceae; genus Terrisporobacter. The sequence continues at coordinate 17,236 of JAVXJA010000001.1, read as the reverse complement.
AGGATAATTCACCCATGCAACTTGAGGATGATCATTTAAGAATTCAGTTATTTTTTTAGTATTTTCCACATGCCTTTCTACCCTTAAAGATAACGTTTCAAGGCCTATTAATAATTGAAATGCACTTTGAGCGCTTAAACAAGCTCCACTGTCTCTCAAATATTGTGCTAGTAACTTTGTACAATAAGCTGCTGCTCCCACCACATCCTTGGCATAATTCAATCCATTATAAGATAAGTCTGGCTCTGTTAAACAAGGGAACTTTCCACTTTTTATCCAGTCAAAATTACCACTGTCTACAACTACGCCACCTAAAGTAGTACCATGACCACCAATAAATTTAGTTGCTGAGTGAACCGCTATATCTACACCATAATCAAATACTTTTATTAAATAAGGAGTTCCAAATGTATTATCTAACATAAATGGTATTTTAGCTTCATGTGCAATATTTGCTATTTTTTCTATGTCTATTAAATTTATACCTGGATTTCCTATGGTCTCTGCATAAACTAGCCTTGTTTTATCAGTTATTGCTGCTCTAAAACTTTCTGGATCATCAGGATTAACAAAATGTGTTTTTATTCCTAGCTTTGGTAACATATTTGATAGCAAATTAAACGTTCCACCATATATAGTTGGAGCTGCTACAATTTCATCTCCAGCTTGAAGTATATTAAGTATTGCTGCATTTATGGCACCCATACCAGATGCAAAGGCTACAGCTCCAACTCCACCTTCAAGCAATGTCATTCTCTCTTCAAATACCGCAACAGTTGGATTTGATATTCTTGAATATATATATCCATTTGTTTTAAGTGCAAATAAATCTGCCCCATACTTAACACTTTCAAAACAATATGATGTGGTTTGATAAATGGGAACTGCTCTGGAACCTGTAACTTTATCTACTTCTTGCCCACCATGAATTTGTAATGTACTAAAACCTAGTTTTCTTTCTGACATTTTCTTATACCCCCTGTTTATAAAATCTTTACAATTAAAATAGACTCCTTTACCTTAAAGATAAAAGAGTCTTAATAATCTAATATTAGCCTCTTATCTTTCTCATGTTTCCATAAGTAGGATTTAGCACCTATCTAATATATAGGTTGCTGGACTTCACAGGGCCTAATCCCTCCATCACTCTTGATAAGATTTTTACTATTAATTTAATAACTTAATTGTATACATGTTAAATAAACACTGCAACAATGAAATTTAATTTCATTTCATATATTTATTTTTTTTGTGCTACTCTTAATTTAGCACTTCTTGATCTTGGGTTTTCTTCCACTTCTTTGCCACTTGGAATTATTGGTTTTCTAGTTATTATCTTAACTTCCGATACCTTATCACATTGACACATAGGAAGTGCTGGTGGACATACACAACTTACTGCTAAATCCTTGAATTCATTTTTAACTATTCTATCTTCTAATGAATGGAAAGTTATTATACAAACTCTTCCGCCTTTATTCATAATAGATACAGCGTCTTCTATCATTTTATTTATTACACCAAGTTCATTATTTACTTCTATTCTTATGGCTTGGAAAGTTCTCTTAGCTGGATGTGGTCCATCTATTCTAGCTTTCTTAGGTATAGCTTTTTTTATTATATCAACAAGCTCTCCTGTTTTTTCGATTGGACCATTTGCTTCTCTTTCTTCTACTATAAACTTAGCAATTCTTTTTGCCCAATTGTCTTCACCGTAATCTCTTATAATTTTAGCTAATTCATCTTCACTATAAGTATTTACTACATCATAAGCAGATAATTCTTGTCTTATGTCCATTCTCATGTCTAGAGGAGCATCATGCATATAAGAAAAACCTCTATCTGCTTCATCAAGCTGATGAGAAGAAACTCCTAAGTCCGCTAATACTCCATCAATTTTATCAACACCTATTTTAGCTAATTCTTCTTTTATATTTTCAAAATTACTATGAACAAATCTTACTCTATCAGAGTATTCACTTAACCTATCCTTAGCAGTTGCTATGGCATTTTTATCTTGATCAAATCCTATAAAAAGACCTTTATCTGATAATCTTTTTACTATTTCTTTTGAATGTCCTGCACCACCCATGGTACAGTCCACATATACTCCATCTGCTTTTATGTTTAAATTTTCAATACATTCATCTAATAGTACTGATACGTGATTAAATTCCATTTTTTCTTCTCCTTGAGAGATATTTTATACTCTCTATTTTGCTTTTTTTGATAATATTTTATGTAAAATTATGCAAAGTATAATAGTTACTAAACTTATAACCTGTGCCATTCTTAGTGGACCAATCATAAGACTGTCTGTTCTAAGTCCTTCTATGAAAAATCTTCCTAAAGAATATAATCCTAAATAATAAATAGCCAGCTGCCCTTCATACTGCTTCTTTTTCCTAAACATCCATAAGAATATAAATATTCCTAAATCCCATATAGATTCGTATAGGAATGTTGGATGAACTTTCATACCATCCACCATTATTCCCCAAGGTAAGTCTGTTACACCACCATGAGCTTCTCCATTTATATAATTTCCCCATCTACCTATAGCTTGTGCTAAAGGTATACCTATCATAACAGTATCCGCCATTTTGAAGAAATTAATATTTTTTATCTTAGTGTAAATTAATCCTGCTAATATTCCACCTATTAATGCACCGTGAATTGCCATTCCACCACCTCTAAAGTTTAGAATTTCCGATACATTTTGAGAGTAATAAGACCAGTTAAAAATAACATAATATAATCTAGCACCTAATAAACCAGAAGGTATTGCTATTATTGCCAGATTTAATATATCATCTTCACTAATGTTAACTCTTTTTGCTTCTCTAATGGCTAATAATACACCAAGTATCATACCTGTTGCCATTAGTATTCCATACCACATTATATCAATTCCAAAGACTGTAAATGCAACTCTATCCATATTCCCACCTCTTAAAGTTTAAATAATTTACTAAAAAATCCTTTTTTCTTTACCTCAACTTCATAAGGTTGAGTCAAGTTTAAATCTTCATCATTTATAATTAATGTATTATTTTTAATAAATAAATCATCTGCCACTTCCTTAGAATATTTATCACTTACATACTCATGGGCATCAGAAAAAATAGGTGCTCTTCTTTTGCTACGATGAGCATCTGTTCCAATAATATGTACCATATTACGGCTTATTAGTGTATTACAGATTTTTTGTAATTCCTTACCACTTTTCCCCAAAACACTTTGTGAGTTAATTTGTATTACTGCACCAGCTTTTATAGCCTCATAAATTAAATTTGGACTTTCCTGAACTTCTATATATCTTTCAACATGAGCAAATACAGGTATGTAATTTTTTTCTTTTAACTCATGTACTATTGTACATAAATCATTCGGAAAATTAGTTGGTGGTAACTCTATTAATATATATCTACTATTATTTAGAGTATAAAAATCTAAGCTATCAATTTGTTTTATTAAATCTTTAGTATAGTAAATTTCATTTCCTATTAGTACTTCTATGTCAATCATGTTTTCTTTTAATACATTATTAAAATCATTTAATTCTTTAAGTAATTCTTCACCTTTTTTGTATCTGAAGTCTGGATGAAAATGAGAAGTATTGACTATTTTTTTTATTCCTTGTTCCTTTGCAATCATAGCCATTTCTATAGACTCATTTAGACTTCTAGAGCCATCATCAACCTCAGGTAAAATATGGCAATGTATATCAATCATAAAACATAACCTCCTTACCCTATAAATTTATTTATTCCCATTTAATTATACCAGTTTCCCAATAATAAAAAAATAGAATGCATTAATTATAATTAATTATTAGCACTTTTACAACGAAAAAAGGATAATTTAAGTGTATTTTAATTAAAATTACTTTTTTAATTAAATATTCTACCATTATCCTTTATTTTTCTATTTAATTATCTAGGCTCTGCTATAGAGATTACGCAGTTTTCTTCTTTGAAATGATCTTGTAATCTTCCAGTCACTTCTTCAAATGTAATATCTTTTATTACCTCTACATAATCTAATAAGTTTATACCTTTGAATTTATAAGTTATAAAGTTATTGGCTATAAATGTTACAGAATCAAAGTATTTAATAAAGTTACCTATGTGTTTCTTTTTAGTTCTCTCAAAAGCTTCTTTATCTAATCCTTCTTCTTTAAATTTATCTAAGTATGTCATAATAATTTCTTTTACTTTATGAGGATCATTTGATTCTCCACCAATTGATGTATATGCATAATCAATCTGTGAAGAGAAACCTGCACCAAAACTAGGTGTTATTAGACCCTGCATATATAAAGCTTCGTATATATCACTACCTTTTTTAAATAACATATCTGTAAGTATATCTGTCATTCCCTCGTATCTTAAAAGCTCTTTTCCCTCTAAATTCACCTTGTCATCTTTAAAGCAAATAGAAAACATAGGCATTGATATTGGAAACTTTTCAACTATTTCTTTTTCCTTTACTTCCTTTGGTTCCTCTGGATAAAATCTTATTATTTCTTTATCTAATTTTTTTATTTCCTTATGATTTGCTTTCTTAACATTTTCAAATACTTCTTCACTATCTAAATCTCCCACTACAAATAAAATCATATTTGCAGGATTATAGAATGTATTATAACATTTATAAAGTTCTTCCTTTGTTATCTTATATATACTTTCTACTGTACCTGCTATATCTATTCTTGTTGGATGATTTAAATACATAGCTTTTAAAGAGTTGAAAAATACATTCCACTCAGGATCATCATTATACATTTTAATTTCTTGCTCTATTATTCCTTTTTCTTTTTCCACATTTTCATCTGTGAAATAAGGGGTTTGAACATAATCTATTAGATGCTCTAAACACTCATAGAAATATTCTGTTGCAGAAAATAAATATGCAGTCATAGTAAAATTAGTAAAGGCATTTGCATTTGCTCCCCATTTAGAGAACTTATCAAAGGCATTTCCACCATCAGGTTGTTCAAACATTTTGTGTTCTAAAAAGTGAGCAATCCCTGCATTTACTACCATTTTTTCACTTTCATTAATAGGTATAAATTCTAAATCATTTGAGCCATAGTTAGTAGCTAGTACTGCGTATTTCTTTGTAAATCCTTTTTTAGGCATAAAATATACTTCTAAGCCATTTTCTAATTTTTCATAATATAATTCTTCTTTTAATAATTCATTAACTATCTTTTCCATTATTATGCCTCCTTTTTATTGCTTAAGAAATATACAGTATCTAATTCCATATTTTTCACAACATCTACTATATCCTCTACATTAACTTTATCTACAATTTCAATTATTTCTTCTACAGTTGAGTTAGTTTGACCCATTGATTGTGAGAAGTAAAAATCAGATGCTCCACCGATTGAATCTTTTATTGATTTTAGGGAGCTTATTATAGCACTTTTACTATTTAATAATTCTTCTTCAGAAATACTTCCTGACTTTAATATATCTAACTGTTCTTTGATTAATGAAACTGTTTTATCGTACTTATCTGCTTCTATTCCTGAAGCTATAAATATAGATGTTTTATATTTTTCTAAAGAAGAGTAAATATAATAACATAAACTTTCTTTTTCTCTAACATTTACAAATAATTTAGAATGTGGACCTCCACCTAATACATTGGATGCAACAAATAAAGAGTAATATTTATGTTCATCTTTGTAATCTAAATTACATCTATATCCCATAACTAATTTTCCTTGAGTTATGTCCATTTCTTCATCAATTACTTTTATTTCTTCTACTTTTTTACTAAAGTCAGCTCTAGGAATATCTAAAATATTTTCTCTCTCTAAATTAAAGCTATTTTTTATAATATTCACAATTTCTTCTTCATTAAAACTTCCTTCTACAACTATATCTATCGGCGATGTTTTCATTATATTCTTGTAGTGATCATATAAATTTTTCCCATTAATTTTATCTATATCCTCTAAGTAACCTAAATCGCTTATACCATATCTTTCATCTTTGAACATCTCTTCTCTTGCACGTTCTATAGCATATCTTCCTTTATCATTAATAATTGATTCTATTCTATTTCTTAAACTTTGTTTTTCTATTTCAACATACTCTTCTTTAAACCCACCATCTATTACTAAAGGATGATTAACTACTTCATCTAAGAACTCTACAACAGACTTAAATATTTTTTCATCTAAATATTCTTCGTCAGTACTAATAATTTTAAAAGTAACAACTTGAGTTTCTCCTCTTTTACTAGCATCAGCCCCTATGGATACTCCATATAAATCATCTTGATGAGCAGCCAGCTCTTTTGCACTTTGATATTTTTCACTACCACTTTTTATTATTGCAGGGAGTAGTGCATTTTTTGTTACCTCATCTCTATCTAGTAACCTTTGAATATAAATACTTACTAAGTTTGATTTAAACTTTTTTTCTGGTATTAAAGTTAAATTAATTCCTTTTCCCAAATTTATTGTTTTAATATTTTCCATTTTTACCTCCTATAATGAACATTATGATGCGTATACAATAAATAAATAATTTATATATTCATAAATTTTCCTTCAATATTAATTATATCTATTTTATTATTTTCTAAAATAGTAAATTTTATTTTATTAAACATTTTTTATTAGGATATGCATATTCTCCACTTAAAAACCTCTATATTATATAAAATCTTACAGCTTTAATGGTTTTTACATAAAATAACTTAATTCAAATTAGTTTACATATCTTAAGATTATGATGTATAATCAATGTGTATGTCTACAAAGACTTTAGAAATTTTATTATATTAATAAATAATAATTAAATTATATAATATGTAAACTCATATGACGAAAGGAAGATAATAATATGAAATTAGGTATAGTAGGGTTACCAAATGTTGGTAAAAGTACACTATTTAATGCTATAACTCAAGCAGGTGCAGAATCTGCAAACTACCCTTTCTGCACAATAGAACCAAACGTAGGTGTTGTTTCTGTTCCAGATGAAAGATTAGAAGTATTAAGAGAAATGTATAACTGTAAAAAAGTTATTCCAACAGCTATAGAATTCTGTGATATAGCAGGTCTTGTTAGAGGAGCTTCAAAAGGTGAAGGTTTAGGAAATAAATTCTTATCTCATATAAGAGAAGTCGATGCTATAGTTCACGTTGTTAGATGTTTTGATGATACAAATGTTATTCACGTTGACGGAAGTGTTGATCCACTTAGAGATATAGAAACTATAAACTTAGAGTTAATATTCTCTGATATAGAAATATTAGAAAGAAGAATATTAAAAAACGGAAAGGCTGCTAAAACTGATAAAACTATAGCTGCTGAAGTTGAATTCTTAAAAGAAATATTAGCAGTTTTAGAAGATAATAAATCTGTTAGATCTATGGATTTAACTGCTGATCAAGAATTATTCGTTGAAACTTTAAATCTATTAACTTCTAAACCAGTAATATACGCTACAAATGTTTGTGAAGATGATTTAGCTGATGAAGCTATAAACAATGAATATGTAAATAAAGTAAAAGAGTTCGCTGCTATGGAAAATGCTGAGGTAGTTGTTGTTTGTGCTCAAATAGAAGCTGAAATAGCAGAATTAGAATCAGATGAAGAAAAACAAGAATTCTTAGAATCATTAGGACTTGATCAATCAGGACTTGATAAATTAATAAAATCTTCTTACTCTTTACTTGGACTTATGTCTTACTTAACTGCTGGTGTTCAAGAAGTTAGAGCTTGGACTATAACAATAGGAACTAAAGCTCCACAAGCAGCTGGTAAAATCCACTCTGATATGGAAAAAGGATTCATAAGAGGTGAAATAGTAAACTTCAAAGATTTAGTTGAATGTGGTTCTATAGCCAATGCTAGAGAAAAAGGTAAAGTTAGACTTGAAGGTAAAGAATACGCAATGCAAGATGGAGACGTAGTCAACTGGAGATTCAACGTTTAATATATATAAATTAGAGCTAATGATAGATTTCCTTTCATTAGCTTTTTTTATTGTTTATATTTTAATATTCTGTAAATTTGCAGTTGTGAAAAATTACCATATTATAGTGCTATAATTATTGTATTGATAATATTTTTATTAGTTAAGGGGATGTGGATTTTGAGAATTGAAAATATGGATGTAACCGATGTAAATGTATTAAGAGATATTATATCTCAATGCCAAGTAGTTCGAGTTGGCATGTGTACAAAAAATAAACCTTATATAGTACCTTTAAACTATGGATATGAAATAAGTAACGAACAGCTTATTTTATATTGCTATTGCACTAGTGAAGGAAAAAAACTCGACATCCTTAGAGAAAATCCTAATGTTTTTATTGAAATTGATAGGGAAAATAATTTAATTCAAAAGGATGCGTCATATAAAAGTGAGTATTTCAGTATTCTATCTAGTGGAAAAGCTGAATTTGTAGATCTTATATATGATAAAATCCATGGGTTAAATAAGATTATTGAACATCAAGCTTCTCACAATAATAGTAAAATCAAACATGAATCTATTAATAATATTAACTTAATAAAAATCAAATGCAATAATCTTACAGCTAAAAATTGTTTCATATAAAAATAAGGTTGGATAAATAACTTATCCAACCTTATTTTTATAGTTAATTTTATCTCTTATTTCATTATGATTCTTAGTAATATATATTTTATCTCTTCCTACTATAGCATCTAAATGCCAATCTCCATAACATTACTCCCTCTTTCTTAATACAACTAAAAAATATCCACTTTCTTTATTTAGTATATCTTGATTTAAATTATTATTTTCACAACCTCTAAGAAGTCCTGAAAGCTCTCCATACTCCCATAAAACCATTCCAAGATAATTTCTCCACTCTCTAGACTTGTCTTGGAAGTTAATCACTTGGTAATCCAAATCACCAAATAATTTATTCCAATAATTCAATGTATAAGTGTCATCCCTTATAGATGTTTTTTTAAAGAAAAAGTCACTTAATAAAATTAATCCATCCTTTTTTAAAAGATCTTTACAATTAGTTAAGATTAATTTTGGATCTTTCATTATTGATAGACTACATTCTAGAAGAATTAAGTCAAAAAAATCATTATCAAACTCCATATTATGTGAATCCATTACTTTAATATTTATATCTCCATATGTTTCTTTAGCTTTTTTTATGGCATCTTCTGAGAAATCGATTCCCGTTACATCGAATCCCTTCTCAGTTAAATAATTAACTGAGTATCCACTTCCACAACCTACATCTAGTACTTTAATATTTTCATTTAACTTGTACATATCTATTATTTCACTTACAAGATGAAGACCGCCCAAACTAAATACATCTCTCTTATTAATCATTTATCTTCTAGTGCCTTTTCTACTCTCAGCATTTTTGAATAGACTAAGCTTTCGTCTATAAATATGCTATTACATATTTTGGGGTTAGGTAGTTCAACAGGAAAACTACTCCCCCTATATGCTAGAGTTACTTTACTTTTTTCAAGGGGTAAATCACATTTAACACACAATATTGATTCACTTGAGTAGTCATAAAAATCATCATAATTATCTTTCATTTAATTCACCTCTATTTTCATTCTATGGCTGTATGCATTATGAACTAAACATTTATCTCCTTAGATGGTGTACTCAACCCAAAACGTAATATTTTTCCCATCGTAATTGCATATTAACTGTAAAATATGCTTTGATTTTTTATTTTATGATAGAAAGCTATTTCCACAGTTAATACAATAAGTTAAATAATTTAGCTTACTTTCATTAATTCTTGATTAAACGATGTTTTCCTTCAATTCCGTGTTAGAAAAACAAGTAAGTCCTCCATATATACAATATATGCTTTCTTCTTTGTTATAATTAACTTCTTCATAATGGTCTTAATCTATCCTTCATATCTACTAATAAGAGTCCTTCTGCATTTGACCTGTAATAGTTGTATCTCCTGGTCTATAGACATTTGTAATTACTTTCGTTATTCCACATTCACCTAAGGTTTCTTTCAATCTGTGGGCTAAATAAACATGCTGAGCGTACAAAAAAAGGACAAACTATAATTTTGTCCTTTTAAGATTAAGTTTACCTTGATTTATATTAGAATTTAAGCAAGAAGTTCTCTTTCTTCCATTACTTTTTTAGCTTCACTTTTAGCTATTTCAGCTTCATCAAAGTATACTTTTTCTCCATTAATTAATTGATATTTTTCATGTCCTTTTCCAGCAAATACAATCATATCTCCATCTTTTGCAATTCTTATAGCTGTTTTTACTGCCTCTGATCTATCTGGAATTTTTAATATTTCACATGAAGAACCTTCAAAAGATTGTGCTATATCATTGATTACATTCATTGGATCTTCAAAATCAGGATTATCAGAAGTTAATATTGCTAAATCACATTCTTTAGCTGCCACATCACCTAATTCTTTTCTTCTTATTTCTGTTCTTCCGCCTACTGAGCCAAATAAGCATATTACTCTATTATGTTCATAGTTTTTAAGTGTTTGTAGTATACACTCTAAGCTTACTCCATTGTGAGCATAATCTATTATAAAAGTAGCATATGGAATAACTGGTAAAACTTGCACTCTACCATCTACCTTGGCAGTTTTAAGCGATTCAATCATAACTTCTTTTTTAACACCTAAGTATTTACATACTGCTATTACAGCTAATGCATTATATATACTAAATGTACCTGGTGAACATATATAACAAGGGAAAGTATCTTCAGCCGTTTTACAATCAAAACTTACACCAAGAGAGTCTATTTCCTTTGAATATTTTATGTTTTCAGCACTTAAATTTGCATTATTTTCTATAGCAAAAGTTTCTATATCACATGTTGCAGCTTTTATAATTTCTTCTGCATATTCATCATCCACATTGATTATTCCGTGCTTAGCCAATTTAAATAATTTAGCTTTACATTGTAAATAATGCTCAAATGTGGGGTGTTCTTTAGGTCCTATATGATCTGGTGATAAATTTGAGAATACAGCTAAATCAAAGTCTACATCTTCTACTCTATTTTGCATTATTCCACCAGAGGATACTTCCATAGCAACACATCTAACACCATTGTCTAGCATCTTTTTAAAAATTCTATGAAGTTCATAACTTTCAGGAGTTGTGTTAGAAGTAGTTTCATATATACCGTTATAGAAAGTTCCGTTAGTTCCTATAACACCTGTATTTACTCCAGATTCATTTAACACAGTACTAATATAATTTGTTATGGTTGTTTTTCCCTTTGTTCCGGTTACACCTATAATTTTTAGTGATTTAGATGGTTGTGAGAAAAAGTTATGAGATATTTTTGATAAAGCAAGTCTTGTATCATCAACAAATATCTTTATTGCATCTTCATTTAAATCCATAGCATATTTACTAAACTTAGAATTTTTTTGTAATAAGAAAACTCTTGCACCTTTATCATAAGCATTTTTTACAAATTTATGTCCATCAACGGTTTCTCCCACTAAAGCAACAAACATAAATCCATCTTCACAATTTCTAGAATTGTAAGCTATATCTTTTACTTCTATTTCTTTAATTTTATCTAAAGGTTGATTGGATGTAAAACTTACATTTTCTATTAATTTAAGTAATTTCATAATAGCCTCTCTTTCTTGTTTGTAAAAATCATCCTATTTAAAAATAGAGTAGTTTTAGCTACTCTATTTTAATTTTCGTCCACTTCTTATAATAGTCTCTCTTGCTAATACTTCTAGTGAGTCTATATAAAAGTTTCCATCTAAGTTATTATCGTTTTTTAATATTGACAATTCTGTACAGCCTAATATTACTCCATCACAATTATTGTCTTTAAGATAATCCACTATAGAGTTAAATTTATCCATATCAGCTGACTTACCGCTTTTTATATCATCATAAATTATTTCCATAATTTGATTTTGTCTTTCTTTATCTAAAACTAAGTACTCCATATTAAATCTATCACACATATCTTGATATAACTTAGTTTTTATATTTCCACTTGTAGCTAATATGCCTAATTTCTTATGTCCTGTTTCTTTACAATGTTTAATAGTTTCTTCTACAATATTCACTACAGGAATATTAACATTAGACTCTATTTTATCATAAAAATAATGAGCTGTATTACAAGTCATAACAAGAAAATCCACACCGTAATTTTCTAATTTTTTTGAATCATTCACTAAAGCAAAAGCTGGATTTTCATCAGACTCACCAACTATAAAGGCAGTTCTATCTGGTGTTGTGGCTCTATTAGTTATTATCATATCAACATGTTCTTGATCAGTCTTTGCGTCTGTCATTTTTACTACCATTTCATAAAAATAAACAGAAGCCATAGGGCCTAAGCCCCCTAGTACACCAACAGTTTTATTTTTCATATTATCACCAATCTACTTGCAATATTTATTGTATTTTCTAAATTGATTTATGCTGTATAAGAATATATACCATCTTCTTTTTAAGTTTCCTTTTAAGTCGGCTTCATATTCAAACGACGAAGCAGATTTTCCTGCTGCATCTAATTCTTTACATTTCTTAATTAGTTCTTCATTTTTAACATATTTATAAACAACTTTCTTTGGTATTACTCTCCAGAAGAAAGATTCTTTTTGAATTTTCATATCTAATTCTTTATTATAAACTCTATCTTCCACAACAAATTCCGCTATGTTGTTTCCTGAACTTGTTACATAGTAGTTACTTCTACCTTGTCTTAAGTTTATTTCAAATACTTTATATTTTTTTTCTCTAGCATCATATTTTATGTCAAAGTTTGAGTATCCTGTGTAATTGATGTTTTCTAAGAAAGTTTTGAATTTATTCATAACTTCTTCATCATATTCAGTTATTATAGCTGCATGATTTCCTATTCCTTTTGGAGTATGCTCTTCTAATAAAACATGTCCTAAACACATCATTTTAACTTTTCCATTTTTATCTGAATAACAAGTTAAAACTCTCATATGTGAATCATCTCCAGGTATAAAATCTTGAACAATCATAGATTTTTCATAACCATGAGAATATATTTCATCAGTTGCTTTTTTGAATTCCTCCGCATTTTCTATAAGATAAGCTTTGTTCATTCCTTCAAAAGCATGTTGGAAGAATGATATACTATCAGATGCTTTTAGTATAACTGGATAATTGAATCCAAATTCACATACTTCATCACCTTTGTTAAATATGTGCGTTTTAGGATAATCAAGTCCGTGTTCTTCACACATTTGATAGAATGATTCTTTTTCTATTAATTTGTCTTTTAATTCAGCACCTATATAAGGTACTATGTATTTTGTTGATAATACATCTCTATAATCTATGATTAACTCAGCATACTCATCAGTACACCCATGTATAATAAGCTTTTTATTAGGCTCTGCTAATTGGTCTGCTGTTTCTAATAAAACCTTTACAAATTCCTCTTTATCATTCATACGAGGATCTACTCTAAAATCTATTATATTACTATCTTTAGTTGCTCCAAGTAACATCTTTCCAAAAGCTATTGATTTTACTCCATAAGCTTCATGATATGCCCTCGCAACAGAGTAACAGTTTATATCTCCACCAACCAATACTGGTTGAATTTTAATGTTCTCCACTTAATCCACCTCTTATTCTTAATAAATACATTGGTTATTATACTTCATTTTACGTAATATGTCAAAAAATCACTGCATAAAAAAACTAACGTAAAGATTGAAATTTCAAGTATACTCTATAATTATTTTCTTGTTAACAATAAAAAACATTACTATTTTTCATTAAATTTCTTAGTTTATAATACTTTATTTGGGATACGGTTTACTTATTCATTATTAGTATTTTCATTTTTCAAATACCTATTACTAATAATCCCAATATAAAAAGAGTAAATTTTATTTCCCACATAAAATTTACTCTTTTTATATTTTATTTATCTTCTTTTATTAAACCTTTTTTGTATGCTATTATAAGCATTTTTAAATCGTTTATTTCTTGTTGAATTTTCATCCCATCATATGTATCTCTTACAAACATTCTCTGTGCTCTATTTTCAACTATAATTGATGTTGATAATATATCTCTTTCATTATTAATTGATTCTTCTGCTGATGAAAAAGGTTCATGAGAAACTAATTGCATCATTTGCGAGTTATAAATTAATGTATATCCAGCAATACCTGTTTTACCTTGATATGCCCTTGAAAATCCACCATCTATGGCAAGTACCTTCCCTCCAGCTTTTACTGGACTTTCACCATTTTTACTTTTAACCGGCACATGACCATTAATAATATGTCCACTTTCAAAATCTAAATCAAATCCTTCAAATATATTCCTAAGAACATTTTCGTCTTCTCTTAAAAGATAATATGGATTTTTATTTTCCTTGTGACTTTCCTTTTCACCTATAAAATATCTTTCATAAGTAGTCATATCGTCTTTCCCAAATAAAGATGAACATTTCCCAGTCCATAGGTACCACATCATATCTAGGCCATATTCCTTTTCTACAGGATTGTTGTCTAAGAAATATCCTTTTCTAATATAAGATTCCATAATATCCATCAAAGCCTTACCTTTGTATTCCTTACGGTTTATTTTCATAGACATAAAGCTACCATCTTCATTTAATGGTACACATCCATGAACTAATAAATTTCCATTAGTAATTAAATATATACTTCCTTTTGAAAATAAGAAAGAAATATGTTTTTGTAGTTTTTCACTATTCATAAAAGATACAGCAAGTTTTTCAATTACTATTTCTTCCCTTGAAGTAAGTTTATATGGATCCTTTGGATCTATTGTTGTGAAATTAGCATCTTTTAATTTATACTCACTACCATTTAATTCTATAGTACCATTTTCATAGTTTACTTTATGTAGTAGTAGTCTATGATCCATTTCAAATTCAGGTCTTCTATTAATAACTTCAGCTTCTAATTTAAATTGTATTACACTTATAGCCTTATGCATTTTTGCTATTAAAGATTTTTCCGTTATAGATACTTCGCTATCATTATATTTTGGCATAAATTCTGTACAAGGATCGTCTTTATAGGCTTCTAGTGCAAAAGTTGCTAAAGGTAAAATATTAATTCCGTAAATATCTTCCACTATATCTAAATTTGCATATCTAGATGATATTCTTATGGCATTAGCAATACAAACCTTTTGTCCTGATGCTGCACCCATCCATAGGATATCATGGTTTCCCCACTGAATATCTACATTATGGTAATTCATTAGAGTATCCATAATTATATCTGGTCTAGGTCCTCTATCATAAATATCTCCTACAATATGTAATCTATCTATTACAAGTTTTTGTATGGCCTTGCATACCTCAACAATAAATATTTTGGCTCTATCAATTTCTATAATATTATCTACAATACTTTTATAATATTCATCCTTATGTGGACTACTTGAATCTGGATGAAGTAATTCTTCTATTATGTATTTGAAATCTTTAGGAAGAAACTTTCTTACTTTTGATCTAGTGTACTTACTTGATGCATATCTCAAAAGATCTATAAGCCTATAAATTGTTATTCTATAAAAATCTTCTATTTCTTTACTACTCTCTTCCTTTATAATTAAATCTAACTTTTGCTCTGGATAGTAAACTAAAGTAGCTAATCTCTTTCTTTCGCTTTCTATCATTGTATTTCCAAATACCTCTTCAATTTTTCTTTTTATTACTCCTGATGCATTTTTTAATACATGAACAAAAGGTTCATATTCACCATGTATATCTGATAAAAAATGTTCTGTACCTTTTGGAAGATTTAATATTGCTTTTAAATTTATAATTTCAGCACTAGACTTAGATATGCTTGAATATTGCTTTGATAGTAATTTCAAATATTTTAATTGACTGTTTAAATGCTCATCTGAAACATCATATATCTCTTTCATCTAAAACGCCTCCCTCTTTGATTTCCTACTTCTTTTTAATTATATCATAAATATTAAATTATATATTTAATACTAGTCTTATTATTAGTCTAATCAAATAAATTATAAATTCTTTTACAACATCATATCTATATAGATTTTTCAGATTTTTTGAAACTATATTTACATGTAGAACATTTTCCGCTACATTCCTTTACTTTATCTAAACATTACAACTGCATTTGGACTACCAAAGTCTTTTAATGCTTTTGATGACATTTTTAATATTACCTTTGTTTTAAATCCTTTTTCTTTTCCTAAATCAATATAATCTCTCTTCATTTTTTCATTTCCACCTACTACTAATAAAGTCATATAAAACCTCCTTTTATCCTATTGATAATAACTATCATTTTCATATATGCGAAATCTAACACTCTTAATTTTATCTGTCAATAAAATTAAATATTTTTAACCACTATATTTATAAAAAATCAACATAAACTAATTTAATAATAACTCAAACATTATACAAATAATTGAGGTAGCTATATTAGATGAATTATTAATAAAACATACTTCTCCTACTCTTGCTGGGATTAAGACTGGGAATTTATTTAAAGTATATTTATATAAGGTCTATAAAACTACTAGTTATGCCTTAATTTACATATACAGATTAGATTTTCTATATGAAGATTTGCATAGAAGTTGGATTATTCTTGGGATATCGATTTGAAGATGTTAAAGATTTTATTTTTAACAAATGAAAAAACTATAAGTTATCTGGATGTTGGAAAGCTTATCACAATGAAAAACATTGTGAGGAGATTTTTTTAAATTACAAAAAGTGTAAATCTAATAATTTAAGATTATTTAATATGAAATTTTCTTTAGAGTCATTAATTTATATAGAGTTGTAATTAATAGCTCTATTTATACTTATCAATCCATTAGTATTCCTAAAAACTTTTCTTTATTATTTAAAAATGACTTAGTAATTTGATAGTGATCAGTTTCTTCTAAATTAACTTCTTGTAATTCACCATTTTTTATTTCATATATTGTAGAGTTAGGATAAGACATTAATATTGGTGAATGTGTAGAAATAATGAACTGGCATTTTAACTTTACTAATTCATTTATTCTACTAATCATAGCCATTTGTCTTGAAGGAGAAGGCGCTGCTTCTAGTAATGTAGATTTTCCACTACCATTTTCACCTACAATAAAAGTAACATTCTGATGCATTTTTAAATTCCAACTTATATTAGGTGAACTACCAACAAGCTAAAGACTTGTCGGCTTCTTGGTCAATATGTCTAATGG